>JBKBMS010000001.1:0-518216 GCA_046295695.1 Pararhodobacter sp.
GTTCAGGACAGCCACGCGGATGTGGAACTCTGCGACCTGACGGTCGAACTGGCGTGCGGAGAGGCGCTGTCCGAGCAACTTGACGCAGTGCATCTTGGTCTCGAGGCGGCTTCGGCGGTGAGCCCAACTGATCTGTGGCAGATGCACTTCGCGGCACAGATGCGCCGGCTGGCCTCGGGCATGGACTGGATCAATGCCGAGATACAGGTGGATCGCCGGGTGCTTCTCGGAGGGGTTTGGCAGAGCTGGAACTCGGTCGCCTATCACAACAACAACTGGACCACGAACTGGCACCATTACAATGAAGGCGAAGCGATCAGCGGCGACTACGAGAATGTCCAGTACCGGGTGATCCAGAAGGTTCAGTGGAATGGCGGTGTCGCCGGCAACAATTACCGGCGCATCGTGCTGAGCGCGCGGAAGATTACCCGATGATTGCCTATGCCGTTCTCAAGCCCAACGGCTGCATCGAAATGGCCGGCATCTCGCGCCAGCCCCCGCCGGGCTATGTGGTGCTGCCGCCCGGGCTGACGCCGGAATTCGCGCCGCTGCTGATGGTGGAGGGCGGGCAATGGCTGCCCCGGCCGGACCTGCCCGATCCGGTTCTGACCGGGGCGGGCTTCACGATCCCCGATTGCCCCGCGGGCACGGTGGCCGAGGTGTTCGATGCCGAGACCGGGGTGCTGCTGGGCCGGGTCACCAGCGAGGGTGGTGCGCTCAGCATCGAGACGCCCGATGCCGGCGGCTACCGGGTCGAGCTGGTCGCGCCCGAGCCTTTCGTCGCGCCCGAGCCTTTCCATTACAGCGTCGAGGAGCCCGATGCAGATCCGCAGGAATGAAGCTGCCATCGCCGCCGCCCGGGCCGAGGCGCTGGCCCGGCAGCGCAGCGCGGCCATCGCCGAGGTCAACCGCCTGATCGGCGCGGTGCGCGCGCAATATATCACCCCGATTCCGGGGCAGGAGATGCTCTATCTGGCCAAGCGTGCCGAGGCCGCGGCCTTCCTCGCCCTCGATCCCGCGCCCGAGACCCTCGATGCCTTCCCGCTCATCGCGGCCGAGATCGGCATCACCGCCCCCAGCGCGGCCGAGCTGGCGCAGATCTGGCTCAACCTCGGCGCGCTTTGGGAAGGCATCGCCGCCCAGCTCGAAGCGCTGCGCCTGGGCGCCATCAAGGTGATCGAGGAGGCGGGGGATGGTGCGGCGATCGAGTCGGCGGTGGGGCAGGTGCGGGCGGCGGTTGGGGAGTAGGGGGCTAAGCTGGGCATGAACCCGCCTGTTTTCCGGGTTTACCAATCCAAGGCTTACTTGCCGCCTAGTCGCCTACGCATTTGGCGACTTTGACGGTGCGGCCATAGAGATCGTCGATCTTAGTTCCGAGCAGGATCGAATCCGCATCGACGGCAGGTCATCTCCAGCGCCAAGGGCACCTCGCAGGGTCAAGATGCCAAGCGAAGGACCGCTTAGTCGTGCTGTCCTAGAAAGCGAGATTCAGAAGGTCTACTCTGCCCTGCTCGCACTGGCAGACGAGCCTCAACCCTAAACAGGCTAGGCAGTAATGCTGTCGCAAGCTCGGCCACTTGGCTCTGCTGCAACTGTCGCTGTCAAACTCTGCAAGAATGGTTGGCGAGCTACACCCACCGGCAACTGCCGCAAACAGGGGTAAGTGCCAAATGATACCCCGCATGCTACCCCGGCCCCAAAGGGCGCCGGGAAAGCAACGAAAAATCAACATGATACCGGAAGTATAATGGCGGAGAGAGCGGGATTCGAACCCGCGAGACGGTTCCCCGCCTACACACTTTCCAGGCGTGCGCCTTCGACCACTCGGCCACCTCTCCGTGCGCGGCAGACATAGCGGCCCTCGGCGCTCCGGGCAAGAGCGTTTGCGACCTGCGCCGATGAAAACGCAGGCGCCGTTCGGGTGCTCAGGGAATGATGCGCTGGTAGCGCACCCCGGCCAGCGAGGCGCCGGCGATCAGCCCGGACTGGCCGAAGACCACCGCGATCACCGGCGAGAAAACCGTGGTGGTCTGCACCCCGGCCGAGCCGCCCCCCTCGGGCACGGCGTAGCGCAGATCGGCGCTGGCGGCCCAGCCCTCGGAGGCGCGGAAATCGGCCAGCGACTGTGCGGTCATGAAAAACAGCACATGGGCAAACTGCTGGGCCCCGACCTGCAAACCGAAACTGGCCCGCGTGGCGGAATAGTAATCCACCGTGACGTCGTTGATGCGCAGCGCCCCCTGGCCATAACCGCCACCGACGAAAAAGCCGGCTTCGCTGACCAGCGGCATGTAGAGAACGCCGTGCGCGTTACGGAACAGTTCCTGGGTTTCGGGGTAATTGTTACGCAGGAAATCGCGCGTGGCATCGACCCTTGCCTCCAGCCGGCCGGCGTTGAAATTGCCAACCGGATTGCCGCAGCCCGACGCCAGCGCCATAGCCGCCGCCCCACCCGCCAAAAGCGCTCTACGCGAGAGTGTGCTCATGCTCTGCCTCTTTCTTGCTGGGGCCGGGGGTCTGCGCCCGCCTGACCCGGTCACTCCCCGGACCTGCGGCCCGAAGTGTCAATCATGGAACATCTTGCGATGCAACGGCACCAGTTTACAAGGCTTTGGCCGGCTTGTCATCACCGTCAGGCCCCGCCCGGCACCCCAACGCGCGGCAGACCGCCTAGTCGCGCAGCAGGCGTGCCGCCTCGGGGGCGAAGTAGCTCAGCACGCCGTCGCAGCCCGCGCGGCGGAAGGCCAGCAGGCTTTCCAGCATCGCCGCCTCGCCATTGATCCAGCCGTTGAGCGCCGCAGCCCTGATCATCGCGTATTCACCGCTGACCTGATAGGCGAAGGTCGGCACGCCAAAGCCGTCCTTCACCGCGCGGCAGATATCCAGATAGGGCAGGCCGGGCTTGACCATCACCATATCCGCGCCCTCGTCCAGATCGCGCGCCACGCAGCGCAACGCTTCGTCGCGGTTGGCGGGGTTGATCTGATAGGTCTTCTTGTCGCCCACCAGCCGGCCCGAGGCCCCGACGGCATCGCGAAACGGGCCATAGAACGCACTGGCGAATTTTGCCGCATAGGACAGGATGGCCACATCCCGGTGCCCCACGGCCTCAAGCGCGCGGCGCATCGCGCCGATGCGGCCATCCATCATGTCCGAGGGGCCCAGGATATCGGCGCCGGCATCGGCCTGTGCGAGCGCCATCTTCACCAACGCCTCGACGGTCTGATCATTGACGATCTCGCCCTCCACCACGAAGCCGTCATGGCCGTTGGCATTGTAGGGATCGAGCGCGATATCGGTCATCACCGACAGTTCCGGCAGTTCCGCCTTGAGCGCGCGGATCGCGCGGTTGGTCAGGTTTTCAGGGCTCCAGGCTTCGGTGCAATCCTCGGTGCGCAGGGACTGATCGGTATAGGGAAACAGACAGATCGTGCGCAACCCCAGGTTCAGGGCGTCCTCGGCGGCGCGCAGCAGCCGGTCGATCGACAGCCGCGCCACACCCGGCATCGAGGGGATGGGCTCCTCGATGCCATTGCCCTCGCGCACGAAGACCGGCCAGATCAGGTCCTCGGCGCCGAGGCGATGCTCGGCCACCAGATCGCGCAGGGCGGCGGTGCGCCGCAGACGTCGCAGACGCGCGGCGGGGTAGGGGGCGGGGGTGTGAGGCGGGGACTGGCGCGGCATCGGTCATCCTTGAAGGCGGGAGATCTTGGTGCCACGCGGCGGCGGCAAGCTCAAGCCCCGCGCTCTGATCCCGTGCTCTGGCCCGGTCCTCTGGCCCCGTCCTCTGGCCCCGTGCACCGGCAGGTTCCGGCGCGGGGTGAATATGGCATGTGGTGGATGCGCTTTTCCGCCCTTGGCCCGCGCGCGCCAAGGCGCTAACTAGAGGCGGAACAGCGAATGGAAGCCCGGGGGCAGGTTGATTGAACTGGTATGACAGTGTCTTCACGCTGATCGACCTGCGCTCGTTCTCGAACCTGTGGTTCTGGATCGTGCTGGCGCTGATGTGGTCGAGCCTCTCGCATCATGTGCTGGGGGTGCCCTTTGACATGGTGATCCGCGCGCGCCGGCAAGGCGGGCAGGCGATGGCCGATCTTGAAGCGCTGGTGGCCATACAGGTGCGCCGGCGCATGAATATCCTGCGCGCCAGCGGGGTCTGGATCACCGCGTTCTGGGCGGCGGTGCTGAGCGCAATGTCACTGCTGGGGTTTCGCTATAACCTTGAATTTGCACAGGCTTTGACCCTGTTGGGGGTGCCGGCAACACTGGTCTTTGCGCTGGGTTTCCGGCTTGCGTCCCGCCTTGAAACCCAGCCCGCCAGCGATGAGGCACTCACCCGGCTTCTGACCTGGCATCGGCTGAAGGTGCAACTGATCGGCCTTCTGGCAGTGATGATCACCGCTTTCTGGGGCATGTTCCACAATCTGTCGATCAGCGTGATCAGCCGCTGACGGAGGCCCGAGCCATGACCGCACAACGCCTGCTCATGGGCGGCGCGCCCGAGGGGTTTGACGCTGAATTGCTGCGCCGCGAGGTGCTGCGCCGCAACGCGCCGGTGATCCATCTTGCGCGCGATGACAAGCGGCTGGAGGCCATGCACCGGGCGCTGGCCTTCTTTGCCCCCGATCTGCCTGTCCTCACCCTGCCGGCCTGGGATTGCCTGCCCTATGACCGTGTCTCCCCCAACCCCGACCTGACCGCCCGGCGCATGGCCACGCTGGCGCTGCTGGCCGGGGGCGGCGCGGCGAACGAGGGCGAGACCGGCGCCATGGTTGTGCTGAGCACCCTCAACGCCGCCATGCAGCGGTTGCCGGCGCGCGCCACCGTGGCGCAGGCATCCTTCGTGGCCGTTGTGGGCCAGCGTATCAACGAAGAGGCGCTGCGCCAGTATCTGGCGCGCATGGGCTATACGCCGGTGCCCACCGTCACCGAGCCGGGCGATTTCGCGCTGCGCGGCGGTATCATCGATATCTACCCCCCCGGCCGCGCCGAACCCGTGCGCCTTGATCTCTTTGGCGATGTGCTCGACGGGTTGCGCCGCTTCGACCCGG
The DNA here is from genome assembly GCA_046295695.1 of Pararhodobacter sp. Taxonomy (GTDB): domain Bacteria; phylum Pseudomonadota; class Alphaproteobacteria; order Rhodobacterales; family Rhodobacteraceae; genus Pararhodobacter. The sequence goes on from JBKBMS010000001.1 coordinate 5,052, forward strand.
TCAGCCAGCGCACCGTTGGCACACTGGAGCGGCTGGAACTGGCCCCGGCCTCCGAGGTGATCCTCGATGAGGCCGCCATCGCGCGCTTTCGCCAGAACTACCGTATCGAATTTGGCGCCGCCGGCACCGACGATCCCCTCTACGAGGCGGTGAGCGCCGGGCGCAAGCACCAGGGGATGGAACATTGGCTGGGCTATTTCCACGCGCGGCTGGAAACCCTGTTCGACTACCTCCCCCAGGCCAACGTCATGCTTGATGACCAGATCGAGCCGGCCCGTGCCGCGCGCTGGGAAACCATCGCCGATCAATATGATAACCGCCGCGAGGCGATGAGCGCGCGGGGCCGCGTCGATACTGTCTACAAACCCGCGCCGCCCGGGCTGCTCTATCTCGACGAGGCGGCATGGGCACAGGCGCTGGTGCCGATGCGGGTGATCCAGCTTTCGGCCCAACCGCAACCGCCGGGGCCGGGGGTTCTGGATGCCGGCGGGCGCATTGGGCGCGGCTTCTCGCTGGAGCGCCAGCAAGAAGACGTGAATATATTCAAGGCTCTGTGTGATCATGTTGCAAGCGAGCGAAAGTCCCGCGCGGTGGTTCTGGCCTCATGGTCGGAAGGCGCGCGCGATCGTCTGGCCGGGCTTCTGGCGGATCACGGCCTGACCGATGCCGCCCCGCTGGAGGATGCGCGGGGACTGACTGGTCCGGGGCAGGTGCATCTGACGGTCTGGCCGCTCGATCAGGGCTTCACCAGCGTCGAACTGGCGGTGATTTCAGAGCAGGATGTGCTGGGCGAGCGGCTGGTGCGCGCCCCGCAGCGCAAGCGGCGCGCCGAGAACTTCCTCTCCGAGGCGCAAAGCCTGAGCACCGGCGATCTGGTGGTGCATGTCGATCATGGCGTCGGGCGCTACACGGGGCTTGAAACCATCACCGCCATGGGCGCGCCGCATGAATGCCTGGCGCTGGAATATGCCGGCGGTGACCGGCTTTACCTGCCGGTCGAAAACATCGAGCTGCTCAGCCGTTTTGGCCATGAAGAGGGGTTGCTGGACAAGCTCGGCGGCGGCGCCTGGCAGGCAAAGAAAGCCAAGCTGAAGCAGCGTATCCGCGAGATCGCCGACAAGCTGATCCGCATTGCCGCCGAACGCGAGCTGCGCAAGGCCCCGGTGCTCAACCCGCCCGAGGGCATGTGGGACGCCTTCGCCGCGCGCTTTCCCTATGCTGAAACCGACGACCAACTGCGCGCCATCGAGGATGTCATCGAGGATTTCGACCGCGGTCGCCCGATGGATCGCCTGGTGGTGGGCGATGTCGGATTCGGCAAGACCGAAGTGGCGATGCGCGCCGCTTTCATCGCCGCGATGTCAGGGCTTCAGGTGGCGGTGATCGCCCCCACGACGCTTCTGGTTCGCCAGCATTTTCACAGCTTTTCCAATCGCTTTCGCGGCTTTCCTCTGGTTGTTAGGCAGCTTTCGCGCTTCGTGCCCGCCAAGGAGGCCAGCGCCACCCGTGCCGGGATCAATGATGGCACGGTGGATATTGTCGTCGGCACGCATGCGCTGCTGGCGAAATCCGTGAAATTTCGCAATCTCGGCCTGCTTGTCATCGATGAGGAACAACATTTCGGCGTTCAACACAAGGAGCGCCTGAAAGAGATGCGCTCGGATATCCATGTGCTCACGCTCACCGCAACGCCGATTCCGCGCACTTTGCAACTCTCGCTCAGCGGCGTGCGCGATCTGTCGCTGATTTCCACCCCGCCGATCGACCGTCTGGCGATCCGCACCTATGTCAGCGAGTTCGACACCGTGACGCTGCGCGAGGCGCTGCTGCGCGAACGCTACCGCGGCGGGCAGTCATTCTTCGTGGTGCCGCGCATCGCCGATCTGCCCGAGATCGAGGAGTTCTTGCGCGAACATGTGCCCGAGGTCTCGGTGCTGGTGGCGCATGGCCAGATGGCGGCAGGCGAACTCGATGAGCGCATGAACGCATTCTATGATGGCAAGCATGACGTGCTTCTGGCCACCTCGATCGTCGAATCCGGCCTCGACATCCCGCGCGCCAATACGATGATCGTGCACCGCGCCGATATGTTCGGCCTGGCGCAGCTCTACCAGATCCGCGGTCGGGTGGGACGCTCGAAGATCCGCGCCTATTGCTATCTGACCACCCGTCCGCGCAATCCGCTCACGCCGCAGGCGCAGCGGCGGCTGAAGCTTCTGGGCTCGATCGACAGCCTCGGCGCAGGCTTCACCATCGCCAGCCAGGACATGGATCTGCGCGGTGCGGGCAATATCCTGGGCGAGGAGCAATCGGGCCATATCCGCGAGGTTGGCTATGAACTCTATCAGCAGATGCTCGAAGAGACGATTGCAAGGCTGCGCGCCGGTGATCTGGCTGAACTCGGCGATGGCGGGCAATGGGCGCCGCAGATCAATCTTGGCGTGCCGGTCCTGATCCCCGAGGATTATGTCTCCGATCTCGATGTGCGGCTTGGCCTCTACCGGCGGCTTTCGACGCTTGAGAAGAAGGTCGAATTCGAAGGGTTCGCCGCCGAGTTGATCGACCGCTTCGGCCCGCTGCCGCGCGAGGTCAACACGCTGCTGGTCGTGGTGCGCATCAAGGCGCTGTGCAAGCGCGCCCATATCGCCCGGCTCGACGCCGGGCCAAAGGGGGCGACGGTGCAGTTCCATCAGGATAAATACCCCAACCCCAGGGGCCTGGTGGAATTTCTGCACAACGAGAACGCGCTGGCCAGGATCCGCGACAACAAGCTTGTCATCCGCCGCGACTGGTCGGACGAGAAAGAGAAACTGCGCGGGGCCTTCGCCATTGTCCGTGACCTCGCCCGGCAGGCGGGCGCCGGTTGAGCGCTTGCATCCGTTCGTCACTCATGGCCTGATGGCGCGTGCCGTCTTTGTGCCGCAAATATCCCGGGGCGTGAATTCGGCGCAGCCGAAGAGGGGGGCAGAGTCCCCCAACCCGCAAACCATATCAAAAGGATCCCCATGGCCCGCGCCGGTATTCCCCTTCTCGCCGTCCTGATCGATGCCGACAATTCCTCGCCCAGATGGGCGGATGCCATCTTCGAGGAGATCGCCTCGCTCGGCGAAGCCTCGGTGCGGCGCATCTATGGCGATTTCTCGCGCGCGCAGATGGGCAGTTGGCAGGGCAAGCTGCCGGCTCTGGCACTGGTACCGCATCACCAGCCGGCCAATACCGTGGGCAAGAACTCCTCCGACATTGCCCTGGTGATCGATGCGATGGACCTGCTGCATTCGGGCCGGTTCGACGGCTTTGTTCTGGTATCGTCCGACAGCGATTTCACGCGTCTCGCCAGCCGGATTCGCGAGCAGGGGCTGGATGTCTATGGCATCGGCGAGCAGAAAACCCCAGAAGCCTTCAGAAAAGCCTGCAAGCGCTTTATTTTCATTGAAAATCTTGTTTCTGACCCCGCACCGGATGCGCCGGTGGCAGACAAGCGTGAATCACCGTCAAAAGCCGTGCCGTTCATCAAGAACGCGATGCAGGCAATTGACAAGGATCAGGAATGGTTCACCCTTGGCCGGCTTGGACAAGCCATTCAGGCCAGCCATCCTGAATTTGACAGCCGCACCTATGGCTGCGCCAAGCTCAGCGATCTGGTGCGCAAGGCCGGCGAGTTCGAGGCGCGCAGCAACGGCAACCAGATCGAGGTCCGGGTAAAACCGCGCAAGAATGCCTGAGCCTCAGCGCGGCGGGATCGAATAGGTCAGGCTGGCGCGCGCCACTGGCGCATCCATCCCCTCGGAATGGATCAGCACATCGCCCACCGCCAGTATCCGCCCCAGTTTCAGCAGCCGCGCCTTGCCGATCAGGTCGCGCCCGGCTTCGGGCTTGCGCATGAAATCGATCGAGCAGTTGGTGGTCACGCTCAGCGCCTTCGGGCCGATCATCGCCAGCGTCACCACATACATGGCCAGATCGGCCAGCGCGAACATCGCTGGCCCCGATACCGTGCCCCCCGGGCGCAGATGTTTCTCATCCGCCAGCAGGCGCACCTCTGCCAGCATCGGTGCCACATGCTCGACGCGGAAATCCGCCGCCACCTGCGGAAACTCGGTCATCATGAAAGTATTGAGCGCTTCGGCATTCATCGTCACGGTCATGCTTTCCTCCCCTGCGCTGCCCGGCTAGAGTTTCGCCAAACAGCGCGGAGGGCAAGATGGGTGAAGGTCTGGTCGAATATGACGTAGCGGAACGTGTGGCGGTTCTGACCCTGAACAGCCCCGGCAATCTCAATGCGCTTTCGGATGGGATGCTGGCCGCGCTGAAGGGAGCACTGGCGCGGGCGGGGGCGGATTCACAGGTGCGGGTGGTCGTGCTCAGGGGGGCAGGGAAGGCATTTTGTGCCGGGCATGACCTCAAGGAAATGCAGGCCGGGCGCGCCGCTGCCGATGGCGGGGCGGCCTATTTCGCCAATCTCTTCGCCCGCTGCGCCGAGGTGATGCAGATGATCCCCGCACTGCCGCAGCCGGTGATCGCGCAGGTGCACGGCATCGCCACCGCTGCCGGTTGCCAACTGGTTGCCAGTTGCGACATGGCGGTGGCCGCCGAGGATACGCGCTTTGGTGTCAACGGGGTGAATATCGGGCTTTTCTGTTCAACCCCGATGGTCGCGCTCACGCGCAACCTGCCGCGCAAGGCCGCCTTCGAGATGCTTGCCACCGGGGGGTTCATCACCGCCGCGCGCGCGCAGGCGCTGGGGCTGGTCAACCGCCTGGCCGCGCCCCAGGCGCTGGAGGTCGAAACCATGGAACTTGCACGCACCGTCGCCGCCAAGCTGACGGCGGCGGTGCGCATCGGCAAGCGCGCCTTTTATGACCAGATCACCCTGCCGCTGGACGAAGCCTATGCGCTGACCGGCAACGTGATGGTGGAAAACATGCTCCTGCGCGATACCGATGAGGGGATCAGCGCCTTCATCGAGAAGCGCAAGCCCGACTGGGCCTGAGGCTTACGCCGCTGCGTTGCGGTTGAGCATGTCGCGCACCATGGGAATGACCTCCTCGCCGTAAAGCCGGATGCCTTCGAGCAGTTCTTCATGCGGCATCGGGCCGTTGGAGTATTTCAGATCGAAGCGCTGCACCTCCAGCCCGCGCACCGCGCGCACGATCTTGCGCGCCACGGTTTCCGGCGCGCCGACAAAGAGCGCGCCATGCGCCACCTCGCCCAGGAAGCGCTCCCTGGTGACCGGCGGCCAGCCGCGTTCGCGCCCGATGCGCCCAAACATGGCCTGATAATGCGGCCAGACGGCTTCGCGCGCGGCCTCGTCGGTGGCGGCCACGAAGCCGGGCGAATGGATGCCGATGGGACGCGCGGTACGGCCCATCTGCGCCACCGCGCGGTGATAGAGCTCGACATAGGGTTTGAAGCGCAGCGGGTCACCGCCGATGATGGCCAGCATCAGTTGCAGGTCATGGCGCACCACGCGCACCACCGATTCCGGGCTTCCGCCCACACCGACCCAGGTGGTCAGCCCCTGCGCGCCCAGCCGTGGATACACAGTGACATCATCGAGCGCCGCGCGGGTCCGGCCTTTCCAGGTGATCCGGTCCTCGCGCGTGAGCCGGCTGAAGATCTCCAGCCGTTCCTCGAACAGAAGGTCGTAGTCTTGCAGGTCATGGCCAAAAAGTCCGTAGCTTTCGGTGAAGGAGCCGCGCCCCAGGATGGCTTCGGCGCGGCCGTTGGAAACCGCGTTGAGCGTCGAAAAGCGCTGGAAAACGCGCACCGGATCATCGGTGGACAGCACGGTAACGGCCGTGCCCAGCCGGATGCGCTGCGTGCGCCCGGCGATTGTGGCCAGCACCACCTCGGGGGCGGAGATGGCAAAATCGTCGCGGTGATGTTCGCCCAGGCCAATGAAGTCGATGCCCATCTCGTCGGCCAGCACGGCCTCCTCGACGACGTCGCGCAGCACCTGATCCATGGGTTTGGGTCTGCCATCGTGGCCAAGCGTGACATCGCCGAATGTATCGAGGCCAAGGGAAAGATCGGACATGAAAGCCTCCGGGGGGTGAAAGGGGTGAGCGTTGCTTGCCCCTAGCTAGGCAGCCGGGTTGCGGCGGTAAAGGGCGCGGGCTGCACCTGCGCTGTGCATTGGCGCACAGTTCCCTGTCGCGGGTGCAGCCGCCAGACGGCGGGCTATTCGGTGTTGCGGCCAGTGGCACCCGTTGCCAGATCATTCAGGATCGGGCAGTCAGGCCGGTGATCGCCGGCGCAGCTTCGCACCAGATCGGCGAGCGTGCCGCGCAGCGCCTGCAACTCGCGGATGCGCGCGTCCATGCGCTCCAGATGCCCCAGCGCGAGGCGCTTCACATCCTCGCTGGCGCGCTGTTCATCTTCATAGAGGTCCAGCAGCAGGCGGCATTCCTCGATGGAGAACCCCAGCGCCCGCGCCCGGCCCAGAAACGCCAGCTTGTGGACATCGCGCGGGCGAAAGGCGCGATAGCCGTTGGTGTCGCGCGGTGGGCGGATCAGGCCGATTTCCTCGTAGTAGCGGATGGTCTTTGACGCCAGGCCCGATGCGGCTGCGGCTTGTCCGATGTTCATCTGCAATCCTCCCGGTCTGTCATTGCGCGCCGTTCGGGGCCGCGCCGCCTGGCGTGGTCCGAGGCAGCGCGGGGCGAAGGCCGCGCAGCCGGAGCGCATTGCCCAGCACGAAGAGGCTCGACAGGGTCATCGCCCCGGCGGCCAGAACCGGGCTCAGCATCAGCCCGAAAGCCGGATAGAGCGCCCCTGCCGCCACGGGTATCAGGGCGGTGTTGTAGGCAAAGGCCCAGAACAGGTTCTGGCGGATGTTGCGCAGCGTGTGCCGGCTGATCGAAAGCGCCTCGACCACGCCGCGCAGATCGCCCGACATCAGCACCACATCGGCGCTTTCAATGGCGACATCGGTGCCGGTGCCGATGGCAATGCCGGTATCGGCCGCCGCCAGTGCCGGGGCGTCGTTGATCCCATCGCCGACAAAGGCCACCCGCTTGCCGCCCTCGCGCAGCGCCTCGATGGCCGCCACCTTGCCCGCGGGCAGCACTTCGGCGGCGATCCGGTCGATGCCCAGATCACTGGCCAGCGCCTCGGCGGTGGCGCGCCCGTCACCGGTGATCATGGCCACCTCAAGCCCCATCGCATGCAGCGCCGCAATTGCCGCCGGGGTGGAGGGTTTGACCGGATCCGCCACGGCGATCATCGCCGCCGCGCGCCCGTCGATGGCGGCAAAGAGCGTGGTCTGGCCGCGCGCGGCGCGTTCGCCTGCGGCATGCTCCAGCGCTCCAAGGGCGATCCCCTCGGCAGCAAGGAGCCGCGCCGCCCCCACCAGCACCGCTTTCCCCTCGATGGTGGCGCGCAGGCCAAAGCCGGTGATCGTGTCGAAAGCCTCGGGGCGTGGCAGGTCCAGGCCGCGTGCGCTGGCGGCCTCCAGCAGCGCTGCGGCAAGGGGGTGTTCGGCCTGTGCCTCGGCGGCGGCGACCAGGCGCAAAACCGCATCGCTCTCGAACCCCTCGGCAGGCTCCAGCGCCACCAGTGCCGGGCGCCCCTCGGTCAGGGTGCCGGTCTTGTCGAAGGCGACGATGCCCACGCCTTGCAGCGCCTGTAGCGCGTCACCGCGGCGAAACAGCACCCCCATCTCGGCGGCGCGTCCGGTGCCCACCATGATTGATGTGGGCGTGGCCAGCCCCATGGCACAGGGGCAGGCGATGATCAGCACCGCCACCGCCGCCACCAGCGCATGCGCCAGCCGGGGCTCGGGGCCAAGCACAAGCCAGCCAGCCAGCGTCAGCAGGGCCACCGCCATCACCGCAGGCACGAAGTAAAGCGTCACCCGGTCTACCAGCGCCTGAATCGGCAGTTTGCCGCCCTGCGCCTCCTCGACCAGCCGGATGATCTGCGCCAGCACCGTATCCGCGCCCACCCGCTCGGCGCGATAGACCAGCGCGCCGGTGGTATTGACCGTGCCACCGGTCACCGGCTCGTCCGGCGTCTTCGTCACCGGCAGCGGCTCGCCGGTGAGCATCGATTCATCGATGCTTGATGTCCCCGAGACCACCGCGCCATCCACCGCGACCTTCTCTCCGGGGCGCAGATGCACCAGATCGCCGGGCCGAACCTCGGCGATGGGCAGTGCCTCGACGCGGCCGTCGCGCTCCACGCGCGCGGTCTTGGCCCCCAGCCCGACCAGCCGGGCGATCGCCGCGCCGGTGCGTCCGCGCGCGCGCGCCTCCAGCCAGCGCCCCAGCAGGATCAGCGTCACGATCACCCCGGCGGCCTCGAAATAGACCGCCGCGCCGCCTTCGGGCAGCCAGCCTGGTGCAAAGGTTGAAACCGTGGAAAAGCCCCAGGCCGCCCCGGTGCCCAGCGCCACAAGACTGTTCATGTCTGGCGCGCCGCGCAGAAGTGCCGGAATGCCAAGGCGGAAGAACAACAGCCCCGGTCCGAACAGGACCAGCGTGGTCAGCACGAATTGCAGTGCCCAGAGCCCGCCCATGCCGATCAGCGCATGCAGCCAGTGATGGAAGGCGGGCACCAGATGCCCGCCCATTTCCAGCACGACCACCGGCAGCGTCAGCGCCGCCGCCAGCACCAGCCGCCGCAGCTGTGTCGCCGCCTCGCGCGCCTTGTCGGCGCCATCGGCCTGCGCTTCACCCTCACCGCGCACCCGCGCCTGATAGCCGGCCGTGCCAAGCGCGCGCGTCAGATCGCCCGCCAGCCCCGGCACCGCCAGGTGGCGAACCTGCGCGCCCATCGTGGCAAGATTGGCGCTCGCTTCCAGCACACCCGGCTGCGCCATCAGCAACCGCTCCACCCGAGCGATGCACGAGGCACAGCTCATGCCCTCGATGGCCAGTTGGCTGACTGTCTCGGCCACCGGATAGCCGGCATCTGAAAGCCGTGCCGCCAGCGCTGCCGGATCAATGCTGCCGGTCACCCGCAGCAATCCCATCGCCAGATTGGCCTCGGCGCTCTCCACCCCCGGCACTGCTTGCGCGGCGCGCTCGACCCGGCCTGAACAGGCCGCGCAATTCATGCCGCCGACACGCAGGGTAAGGCTGTTCGGACTGGGCATGGGCGGCTCCTGGGCAGGGTATGTCATGTCGCTGCCTGGTCATATGGTCCTTCCAGCTACTGGAAGGTCAAGCCCCGTATCCGCTTTCATCCGGTGGGACGCCGTGTTGTGTGCGTCGAATGCCGCAAGGGCGCGCATTGCGGCGCCTGCAAGCGATCAGATCTGCGAGAGCAACGAGATGGCTGGGGCGGTAGGATTCGAACCTACGGTACACGGTACCAAAAACCGATGCCTTACCACTTGGCCACGCCCCAACTGAGGCGCTGTTTATCCAAGCACAGGGAACCTCGCAAGAGGCAAATGGGAAAAATTTTGCTTCATGCCGGGGGTGGGGCGGGCCGCCGACACCGTCCGCAGCGGGTGCTGGTGCCGCGCCGGAAGGAAGGGTAAAACGCGCCTTCGGGGCCGGGTTTCGGGCTTGGGGTTTTCTGCGACGACGGGTGGGCGCGAGGCATATGACGGCAAGGGACGAACCCGCCGAGCGGGATGTGATCGTGCTGGGGGCGGGGGCCGCGGGGCTATTCTGCGCGATCGAGGCGGCGCGGCGCGGGCGGCGGGTGCTGGTGCTCGATCATGCGCGCGCGGCGGGTGAGAAGATCCGCATTTCGGGTGGTGGGCGGTGCAACTTCACCAATCGGCATATCGTGCCCGAGCGTTTTCTGTCCGGAAATCCGCGTTTTGTGCTGTCGGCGCTGCGGCGCTACACGCAACATGATTTCATCGCCCGGATGGATCGGGCGGGGATCGCCTGGCATGAGAAGACGCTGGGACAGCTTTTCTGTGATGGATCCTCGCGCCAGGTTGTGGACATGCTGCTGCGCGATCTGGCCGAGGCCGGCGGCGAGTTGCGGCTGGGGATCGGCGTGCAGGCGGTGCGGCCCGGCTTTGTCGTTGAAACCGATGCCGGTGCGTTCAGGGCTGCGGCGGTGGTGGTGGCGACGGGCGGGAAATCCATTCCCAGGATGGGGGCCACGGGCTTTGGCTATGGTGTTGCCGAGGCTTTCGGGCTGCCGGTCGTGGAGCCGCGGCCCGGACTGGTGCCGCTGACCTTCACCGATGCCCAGCTTGATGCGCTGCGCCCGCTGGCGGGCATTTCGGTCAATGCGCGCGTCGGCGTCGAGGGCGAGGGGGTTCGCTTCGATGAGGGGTTGCTCTTTACCCATCGGGGGCTTTCCGGCCCGTCCATTCTGCAAATTTCCAGCTACTGGCGCGAGGGCGCGGCGATCAGGGTTGATCTGGCCGCGGGGCGTGATCTGCCCGGCGAGTTGTGGGCGGCGCGGCGGGGGCAGGGTGGGCGGCTGGTGGCCAATGGGCTGGACCTGCCCGAGAAGCTGGCCCGCGCCGTTGTGGCGCGCGCCGGGCTGGACGGGCGCATCGCCGATCAGGGCAAGGCGGCGTTGGCGCGGCTGCATGAAGCGGTGCATGACTGGCGGCTGGTGCCCGCCGGAACCGAGGGCTGGCGGACCGCCGAGGTGACGCTGGGTGGCGTCGATACCGCCGCGCTTGATGCGCGCACGATGCAGGCGCGTAGCCAGAAGGGGCTGTATTTCATCGGCGAAGTGGTTGATGTGACGGGCTGGCTGGGCGGCTACAATTTTCAATGGGCCTGGAGTTCGGGCTGGGCGGCGGGTCAGGTGGTCTGAGCACCGGCCCCTTGCGAGCCGAAGCAGGGAGCCTTCCCCCGGTTGCTTTGGTTTGAGGGGGCTTTGCCCCCTCGGGCCTGCGGCCCTTCACCCCCAGGATATTTTCGGCACAAAGACATGGCATAAAGACGGTCCAAGGGGGATTGCCGGGGCCAGGGGGTTCAGCCTTTGGCGCGCCAGGCGGCCCAGGCCTCGGGCGTGTCCAGATCGGTGAGTGCATGTGTGCCGGGCAGGGGCACAAGGTCCGGGGGATTGCTGCACAGCAGGTTGCGTGCGCCGATGTCGCCAGCGAGCGTGGAAAAAGCCGGCAGAAGCCGTGCGGGGAACAGCACGGGGTGGCCGACGCGCCCGTCATCGGTGCTGGCGCGCAATGGCGGGCCATCGGGGTGGAAGGCGGCGGCGAGGGCTTTGAAGTCACCGCTGGTGAGTTCAGGCATGTCGGTCGGGCACAGGATCAGCCCCTCCGCGCCGGATTGCTGCGCCCAGAGCGCGGCTTGGCGCAGCGAGGCGGCCATGCCCTCGGCGGCATTCGCAACCGGCAGGCGGGTGAGCGCCAGACCCTTGAGTGCCGCCCGTCGCGCCGGATCGCGGCGGCGCAAGGTGACCGCGACCGGGCCAAGCCGTGCGGCGAGCGCCTGCAAGGCCAGATGACGCAGCAGCGGCGCGCCATGGACGGTTTCCAGCAGCTTGTCGCCGCCGCGCATGCGGCTGGCGCTGCCGGCGGCCAGCAGCGCCAGCGCCAGCGCCATCTCAGCGCTCGGGGATCAGGCCGCGAGGGGCGAAACGCAGCATCAGCAGCAGCGCCAGTCCCATCATGATCAACCTTGTATGCGCGGCCTGCGCCATCAGATGCTGGCGGATGAAATTGTCCGAGGCCAGCCCCGAGGTGAGCATATCCATGAACCAGCGGCCTGCCGGTTCGGCCTGCACCCAGAGGAACCAGATGATGAAGCCGCCCAGCACCGCGCCCCAGTTGTTCCCCGAGCCGCCGACGATCACCATCACCCAGATCAGGAAGGTATAGCGCAGCGGCTCGTAGCTGCCCGGCGTGAGTTGGCCGTCGAGCGTGACCATCATCGCCCCGGCCAGCCCGCAGACCGCCGAGCCCAGCACGAAGACCATCAGATGGCGGCGCGTGACATCCTTGCCCATGGCGCGCGCGGCGGTCTCGTTGTCGCGGATGGCGCGCATCATGCGTCCCCAGGGCGAGTTGAGCGCCTTTTCCGACAGCCAGATCAGCACCGCCAGCACGGCGATGAACAGCGACGCATAGCCCAGCTTTTCCACGATCGAGGCCATTTCGGCGGTGGTGAAGCCCAGCGTCTCTGCCAGCGACTGCACCCATTCGCGGCCCTGCAGCTCGACCGGGCGCGTCACCGGGCGGGGGATGCCCGAGACGTTGTTGACCCCGCGCGACAGCCAGCCCTCGAACTTGAGCACCGCGATGACGATCTCGGAGATGCCCAGCGTGGCGATGGCCAGATAATCCGAGCGCAGGCCCAGGCTGATCTTGCCCACCACCCAGGCGAGGCCGGCGGCAAAGAGCGCGCCCACCGGCCAGGCCAGCAGCACCGGCAGGCCCAGCCCGCCCAGATAGCCCTCGGTCGCGGGATTGACGCGCATGATGGCGCTGGTGGCCGGGGCAAAGACCATCCGCGTCAGCGTATAGCCCACGATCAGCGTGGCGATCAGCGCCACCACCCGCATCCGGCCGGGCGGCAGGCGTTTCCAGACCACGATCGCGGCAAAGATCGTCGCCGCGCCCAGCATCAGCCCCAGCATGGCGCCCATACCGCCGGCGGCCCATGCCTCGGCGACGGGGGGCATGGCGATCAGCACCGCCGCCAGCCCGCCGATGGCGGTAAAGCCCATCACACCGACGTTGAAGAGGCCGGCATAGCCCCATTGCATGTTCACCCCCAGCGCCATGATCGCCGAGATCAGGCACATGTTGAGGATCGTCAGCGCCAGCGTCCAGCTCTGGTATTGGCCCGTCAGGATCAGCGCCAGCGCCATGGCGCCGAACAGCGCCAGATTGCGGTAATTGATGCTCATAGCGCTTTCCCCCTGAAGATACCCGTGGGTCGGAAGATCAGCACCACCACCAGAATGGCGAAGGTCACGGCGAATTTGTAGTCGACCGGCAGCATCTGCATCAGCCCTTCAGGAGCCCAGCTTTCGGGCATCATGTGCTGGAAGAAGCGCCGCCAGGCATAGGTGATGCCCATTTCCGAGAACGCCACCACATAGCCGCCGACGATGGCGCCGAGCGGATTGCCCAGTCCTCCCAGAATGGCGGCGGCAAAGAAGGGCAGCAGCAGCTGGAAGTAGGTGAAGGGCCGGAAGCTCTTGTCGAGGCCGTAGAGCGTGCCGGCGAGTACCATCAGCGTGCCGGCAATCGCCCAGGTAATGATCACAACGCGTTCGGGGTTGATTCCCGACAGCAACGCCAGATCCTCGTTGTCGGAATAGGCGCGCATCGACTTGCCGGAGCGGGTGCGGTTGAGAAACCAGAACAGCACCACCATGGCGATCAGCGCCACCACGATCGTCAGCGCTTGCGAGGAGCGCAGCGCCAGCCCCTCGGCCAGCCCGGTCCATTCGCGGAAATCGCGCACCGAGAAGATGAATCGCGTGCCGTCGTCGAAGCGCCGCTCGCCGGGGCCGATGATCAGCCGGGTGATGCCGTTGGTGACAAACATCACCCCCAGCGAGGCCATCACGAAGATCATCGGCTTGGCGCGCACCTTGCGATAGAATCGGTAAACCGTGCGGTCGGCGGCCAGCAGATAGAGGATGGTGGCGGCAATCCCCACCGGCAGGGCCAGCAGCGCGGTGGGCAGAAAACCGAAGCTGACCCCCATGGACTGCAAGCCCCAGGTGGTCAGGATCACGATGGCGGTGCCAAAGGCCATGATGTCGCCATGCGCGAAATGCGAAAAGCGCAGGATGCCGTAGATCAGCGTGATCCCCAGCGCGCCAAGCGCCAGTTGGCTGCCATAGGCCAGCGCCGGGACGATGACGAAATTCGCCAGAAGGACGATTGCGTTGACAGGATCCATGCCTCAGCCCCCCAGGAAGGATTTGCGCACTTCCGGATCGGCCAGCAGCGCCTGCCCGGTGTCGGTGAAACGGTTGCGGCCCTGCACCAGCACATAGCCCTTGTCGGCGATCTCCAGCGCCTGGCGGGCATTCTGTTCGACCATCAGGATCGAGATGCCGGTGCGTGCCACCTCGATGATGCGGTCGAACAGCTCGTCCATCACGATCGGGCTGACGCCGGCGGTGGGTTCGTCGAGCATCAGCACCGAGGGTTTGGTCATCAGTGCGCGCCCCACCGCCACCTGCTGGCGCTGCCCGCCGGAAAGCTCGCCCGCCGGCTGGCGGCGCTTGTCGCGCAGGATCGGAAACAATGTGAAGACCTGCTCCATCGTTGCCCGGAAATCGTCGTCGCGGATGAAGGCGCCCATTTCCAGGTTTTCTTCCACGCTCATCGAGGGAAAGATGTTGTTGGTCTGCGGCACGAAGCCCATGCCGCGTGCCACGCGCGCCTGCGGCGACAGCGCGCTGATGTCCTGCCCCTCAAGACGCACCTGCCCTTCGCGCAGTTTCAGCATGCCGAAGACCGCCTTCATCGCGGTCGATTTGCCCGCTCCGTTGGGCCCCACGATCACCGCAATCTCGCCCTTTTCGACGGCGATGGTGCAGGCATGCAGGATATCGGCGCCGCCATAACCCCCGGTCATGGCCTCGCCGATCAGGAAGGGGTCAGCCATGGCGATACCCTTTCAACGCTTTTGCTTGTTTGCCTTGCCCCGGACCCGCGCGGCAAAGGCTTGTGCCGGATTGGCTTGACGGTCCGCTGCGCCGGTTCATGCCTGGGCCTCCGCCTTGACCTTGTTCTTCAGCCCGGTGCCCAGATACGCCTCGATCACCGCCTCGTTGGCCTTGATCTCGTCGAGCGTGCCCTGGGCCAGCACCTTGCCCTCGGCCATGCAGATCACCGGGTCGCAGATGCGGCCGATGAAATCCATGTCGTGCTCGATCACCACGAAGGTATAGCCGCGCTCCTTGTTCAGCCGCACGATGGCATCGGCGATGGTGTTCAGAAGGGTGCGGTTCACGCCCGCGCCAACCTCGTCCAGAAAGACGATGCGGGCGTCGGTCATCATCGTGCGGCCCAGTTCCAGCAGCTTCTTCTGCCCGCCTGAAATATTGCCGGCCTTTTCGTCGGCGATATGGTCGATGGTCAGGAACGCCAGCACCTCGTCGGCCTTGCGCCGGATCTGTGCATCTTCCTGAGCGACGCGGCCACGATGGAACCAGGCGCTCCACAGATCCTCGCCGGACTGGCGCGGCGGCACCATCATCAGGTTCTCGCGCACGCTCATCGAATGAAACTCATGCGCGATCTGGAAGGTGCGCAGCAGTCCCTTGTGAAACAGTGCATGCGGCGGCAGGCCGGTGATGTCCTCGCCGGCCATCGTGACCGTCCCGGAGGTGGGTGGCAGCACCCCGGCAATGACGTTGAAAAGCGTGGTCTTGCCGGCGCCATTGGGGCCGATCAGTCCGGTGATGGAGCCTTCGGCAATTTCCAGCGAAGCACCGTCAACGGCATGAAAGCCGCCGAAATGCTTGTGCAGATTCTCGACGCGGATCATCTGTTTCCCCTGTTGTTGCGCCCCCTCGTTGATCGGGTGGGCTTTGCAAAAAGCCCGGGGGACGCTTATCCCCCGGGCCGATAGCTTTGGTTGCCCAAAGTTTCAAGGTATCAGTGGAACTGAACCGTCACATACTCGCCATTTTCGACGACATACTCGCGGTAGCTGCCGGCAGCCTCGCCATAGCCGATCAGTTCGACATTGGTGGCGCCGATGTAGTCGATCTCGCCGCCATTGGCCAGAATCTCCAGCCCGCGGGCCAGCTCACCGGCATTGATCGGCTCGCCGGGCGCATTGGCCACGTTCAGGATATTGGCCGCGATCGCCGCCGGGGTGGCTTCGCCGCCGGCCTGGGCCGCCAGAAGCAGCAGCGCAGCCGCGTCGTAGCTTTCGGCCACGAACGAGCTGGACCAGTTGATCCCGCCGGCCGCGCCGACCTGCGCCCAGATCTCTGCGGCTTCGCCGACTGCCGAGGGAATGGTGCCGATCGTGCCTTCGAGCGCTTCGCCGACCGAGGCGATCAACTCGTCGCCATACATGCCGTCACCGATGAAGAACTGCTCGAACGCACCCAGTTCGTAAGCGGTACGAATCACCGAGCCACCGCCATCGACATAGCCCAGAACCACCAGCGCGTCGCCACCGGCCGAGGCCAGCGAGCCCACTTCGGCCGAATAATCGCCCTTGGCTTCCTCGTGCGGGATGGTGATGGTGATGGTGCCGCCGCCGGCGGTGTAGTGCTCGGCGAAGGCATTGGCGAAGCCCGCGCCGTAGTCATTGTTGGTATGGGTCAGCGCGATGGTGGTGATGCCACGCTCCAGCACGATACCGGCCAGCACTGCGCCCTGGCGGGCGTCGGAAGGTGCGGTGCGGTAGAAGATGCCGCCCGAATCGAAGGTCGAGAAGCCCGGCGAGGTGGCCGAGGGCGAGACCATCGGCACGCCATTGGCCATGGCGACGTTTTCCAGCACGGCGCGCGTCACGCCCGAGCAGTCGGCGCCCATGATGCCGACCACACCGTCCGAGGTGATCAGGCGTTCGGCCGAGGCCGTGGCGACGGCCGAATCGACGCAGGCGCTGTCGGCCCGTACCGGGGTCACGGTCATCCCGCCCAGCAGCGCGCCGCTTTCGCTCACCTCGCGAATTGCCAGTTCGGCGCCATCGGCCATGTGGCCGGTCAGCGATTCGATCGGGCCGGTAAAGCCCAACAGCACGCCGATCTTGATTTCATCGGCAAAGGCGCCGCCGGCAGCAAGGGCCGACACGGCGCTGGCGAGAAGCAGTTTTTTCATGGATCACTCCCTTTAGTTTTTCGTTCTGGCATGACCTTACCGCCCGATTTTTCGTTTGAACAGGGGCTTTAGGCAAGGATCTTCGGTATCGGAGCAGTTGTTGCGATGGTCCGGGTGCCCGCCGCGTTACTCCGGCAGATCGTCAAGCTCGGAAAGCGCGCCGGGCTCGGCGCCGGCCTCGTCATCCAACCCATGCGCCCCGCGTTCGCGGTAGGGGGTGGTGCCGTATTGCGCCCGGTAGCATTTGGAGAAATGCGATGGCGAGGAGAAACCGCAGGCCAGCGCCACGTTGATCACGCTCAGATCGGTCTGCATCAGAAGGTTGCGCGCCTTGGCCAGCCGCATCTCCATATAGTAGCGCTTCGGGCTGCGGTTGAGGTAGCGGCGAAACAGTCGCTCCAGCTGGCGCGTGGACATGCCCACCGCTTCGGCCAGTTCGGCCGGCGAGATCGGCTCCTCGATGCTTTGCTCCATGCGCTCGATCACCAGGCTCAGCCGCGGGTGGCGCACGCCGATGCGGGTGGGGATCGACAGCCGCTGGATGTCGCGGTCGGTTCGGATGGTCGAATAGATCAGCTGATCGGCAACCGCATTGGCCAGATCCTTGCCATGGTCATCGGCGACCATCGTCAGGATCAGGTCGATCGACGAGGTGCCGCCCGCCGCCGTCAGGCGGTTGCCGTCGATCACGAAAACCGATTTGGTCAGATCGACCTCGGTAAATTCCTCAAGAAAGCCGTCGCGGTTTTCCCAGTGGATGGTGGCGCGCCGTCCGTCCAGCAGCCCGGCCTGCGCCAGCACATGCGCGCCGGTGCACAGTCCGCCGATCACCGAACCCTTGCGCGAGACCCGCCGCAGCCAGTTGAGGACACCCTGGGTGGCGGTCGCGCGCACGTTGATACCGCCACAAACCATCACCATATCGTCGCGCGCGATCTCTGGCAGCGCTGCGTCGACGCTGATCAGGGCGCCGTTCGAGCAGTGCACCGGCGCGCCGGTCTCGGACAGCAGCGTCCAGCGGTAAAGTTCCTGGCCGCTCATGCGGTTGGCAATACGCAGCGGCTCGATGGCAGCGGCAAAGGACAGCAAGGTGAACTGGTCCAGCAGCAGAAAGAAGAAATGCCGCTGGCGCGCCGGCGGCGGGGCGTTGCGCGCCGAACCCGGCGCCGCCTTCGAGGCCAGCGAACTGCCGGGCGCGCGGTTGGGTTTTGCAGGGGGAGGGCTGGCTGTCATCGCGCGGTTGCATCCTGTCGGAAAAGCGGCTTCGGCTGTTTTGCGCCTTAGCGGTTCGGCGCCGGTGCGGCAAGCAAATCAGGAAGGCCGATCCGAGGCAAGCGGTGCGCGGGTTCCCGTTATCCGAAACCCGCCCAAAACGGGGGCTTCGGGCGCTTGGCGGGTTTGCAAGCGCCGCGACGCTCGTGTAAGCAGCGCCAGAACCGGCGCGGCGCTTGCCACAGGGCGCTGGTGGCGCTAACGCCATGCCCTGGCCAATGCAGTGTTGCGGTGGGAAACGGACATGGCGAGGAACTGGAGGGTGACATGAGCGAAGGCTGGAGCAAATCGAGTTGGCGTGCCAGGCCGCGGGTCCAGATGCCGGATTATCCGGCGCAGGATGCGTTGCGGGCCGTCGAGGCGCAGCTCGCCAATTATCCGCCGCTGGTCTTTGCCGGCGAGGCGCGCGCGCTCAAGCGGCGCCTGGGCGAGGCCGCCGCCGGGCGCGCCTTTCTGCTGCAGGGCGGCGATTGCGCCGAGAGCTTTGCCGAGTTCAACGCCGACATCATCCGCGACACGTTCAAGGTGCTGCTGCAAATGGCCATCGTGCTGACCTTCGGCGCCAAGGTGCCGGTGATCAAGGTTGGCCGCATGGCCGGGCAGTTCGCCAAGCCGCGCTCGGCACCGACCGAGATGATCGACGGGCAGGAGCTGCCCAGTTATCGTGGCGATATCATCAACGGGTTCGATTTCACCGCCGCTTCGCGCGTGCCCGATCCGGCGCGCATGTTGCAGGCCTATACCCAGGCCGCCGCCAGCCTCAATCTGCTGCGCGCCTTTTCCAAGGGTGGCTTCGCCGATATTCACCGCGTGCACAACTGGACGCTGGGCTTCACCTCGGGCGAGAATGCCGAGCGTTACCGCGCGATGTCGGACCGCATCTCCGACGCGCTCGATTTCATGGTGGCGGCGGGCATCAATGCCGAGACCGCCAGCGAGATCGCCACGGTGGATTTCTACACCTCGCATGAGGCGCTGCTGCTGGAATACGAGGAAGCGCTCTGCCGCATCGACAGCACCACCGGGCTGCCGGTGGCCGGCTCGGGGCACATGATCTGGATTGGTGACCGCACCCGCCAGCCCGATGGCGCGCATGTCGAATTCGCGCGCGGGGTGCAGAATCCGGTGGGGTTGAAATGCGGCCCCTCGCTTTCGGCCGAGGATCTGAAGGTGCTGATGGCGCGGCTCAATCCGCAAAACGAAGCCGGCCGCCTGACGCTGATCGCGCGCTTCGGCGCGGGCAAGACGGGCGAGCATCTGCCCCGGCTGATCAAGGCGGTGCGCGAGGAGGGGGCGAATGTGCTGTGGGTCTGCGATCCGATGCACGGCAACACCATCAAATCCGCGACCGGCTACAAGACCCGCCCCTTCGAGCGCGTGCTTCAGGAGGTGCGCGACTTCTTTGCCGTGCATAAGGCCGAGGGCACGATCCCCGGCGGCGTGCATTTCGAGATGACCGGCAAGGATGTCACCGAATGCACCGGGGGGCTGCGGGCCGTGACCGATGAGGATCTGTCCGATCGCTACCACACCGCCTGCGATCCGCGCCTCAATGCCAGCCAGTCGCTGGAGCTGGCCTTCCTGGTCGCCGAGGAGCTTTCGCAGCGCCGCGCCGATCTCGCCCGTCAGGCGGTCTGAAGGCCTGCCTCAGGTGCCCCGGCGGCATGCGCGGCATGTGCCGGGGCTGGCTCAGGCCGCCCGTGCGGGGGTAACAAGCCCGCCGAGCACCTCGCCGGCAATTTCCACCGAGCGCCGCCGCGCCGCATGATCGTGGATCATGCCGGTGATCATCAGTGTATCGGGGCGGTAGCGGCGGATCAGCGCGGACAGCCGCGCCTCGATGGTGGCCGCGCTGCCCGTGGCCGAAACCGACAGCGCCTGTTCGACCTGCGCCAGCAGCGGCGCGGGCACCTCGTCGGCGATATCATGGCGTGGGCGGGGCAGTTTGCCGGCGCGCCCGCTGCGCAGCCGGGCAAAGGCCAGGATCTGCGAGGAACGCAGGAAATGCGCCTGCTCATCGGTATCCGCGGCACAGACCCCGGCAGCGAGTGTCACATGCGGTTTTGCCAGCCGTTGCGAGGGTCGAAAGCTGCTGCGATAGGTGTCGATCGCCTCGGCCAGCATCTGCGGCGCGAAATGCGAGGCAAAGGCATAGGGCAGGCCCATATAGGCGGCAAGCTGGGCGCCAAAGAGGCTGGAGCCAAGGATCCAGACCGGCACCTGCGTGCCTTCGCCGGGGACCGCACGCACGCGCGCCTCGGCAGGGGCCTCGCCCAGATAGCCCAGCAGTTCGGCGACATCCTGGGGAAAGCTGTCTTCCGGTGCCATATGGCGGCGCAGGGCGCGGGCGGTGGCCATGTCGGTGCCCGGCGCGCGGCCCAGCCCCAGTTCGATGCGTCCGGGGTAGAGCGTGGCGAGCGTGCCGAACTGCTCGGCAATGACCAATGGCGCATGATTGGGCAGCATGATCCCGCCCGCGCCCACCCGGATCGTGCGGGTGGCGGCGGCAATATGGGCGATCACCAGTGCGGTTGCTGCACTGGCGATGCCGGGCATGTTGTGATGTTCGGCCAGCCAGTAGCGATGATAGCCCGCAGCCTCGGCCAGTTGGGCCAGATCGCGGCTGTTGGCAAGCGCATCGGCGGCGCTGCCGCCTTCGGGTATCGGTGCGAGATCGAGCAGGGCGTAATGGTGCATTTTGGGCCTCCGGAAGGCCAAGCTAGGCACGCGCGCGCGGCCGGGCAAGGGCCGGCGGCGGATTCGGCTGCGGCGCGCCGAGAGCGCCGGGAATCTCGCTTGCCCGACGTTATGCCCGACGCGGTGCCCGGCGCGTGCGCGATGCGCCAGCAAACCGCCAGCAGGTTGCCCCCGATCAGCCGGGCCGGAGCCACAGGGCTGATCGGGATGGGGCGATCGCTCAGTAGGGCCCGAGGATCATGGTGGTGATGGCATAGACGAGGAAGACGAAGACGCCCCCAAGCATCAACCAGAGGTTGAGATATTGGTGCATGGTCTGTTCCTGCACGATGAAACCGGAAAATGAGGCGGGTTCAGGCGTGCGGCGCAGGAGGGGCGCGGGGCCGATGGGCGAGGCCGGAATGCAGCGCGGCCGGGATGATGCGCAAAAGCGCGCGCCCGCAACCGGCGACTGATGGGCGGGGGAGGGCATGGCCCTCACCGCCGACAGCGGCTGCCTGCGGATCGACCGGCGGATCGGGCTGGGGTGATGGCGGTGCGGGCTTGCGTGGCGTGGCCTCGGCCAGCGGCTCGGCGCTCAGCAGCGCACCCGTCGGCGCGCCGCCCTGTCCGGGCAGCGCAGCGAGGCTGAGCACCAGCATCAGCACCATGGCAATGATGGCGGCAGGGCGGGTCAGGGAAAGGTGCGGCATCAGGCGCATGGCAGGCCCGGGAAAGGATCTGCCCGACAGGGCGCCGGAGCGCGGAGAATGTCAATCTGCTTCCTGTCGGGGCATGGCCGATCGCAGCAATGTGAAGGATGCCGGCAGACCGCTGCGCCCGGCCTGCCAAGGCGCTTGCCGGGGCGGCGAAAAGCTGGTTGTTTCGCGCGGCATCATTCCGAGGAGGAGACCGCCATGCAGGATCAACCTGCGGGCCAGCCGGCTGCGCCAATCAACTGGGACGAATTTCCACAATGGGCGGCGCAGATCGCGCAATGGGGCGCGGACTATCACCGCACCCTCGCCGAGCGGCCGGTGCGCGCAAGGCTGATCCCCGGTCAGACCCGCGCCGCGCTGCCGCCCAGCGCACCCGAAACCGGCGAGGATATGGGCCGCATCCTGGCCGATCTCGATACCGTGATCATGCCCGGCATCACCCATTGGCAGCATCCGCGCTTCTTTGCCTATTTTCCCGCCAATGCCACGCCGCCCTCGGTGCTGGGGGAGTTCGTGGCCTCGATCCTGGCGCCACAATGCATGCTCTGGCAGACCTCGCCGGCGGCAACCGAGCTGGAGACACAAGTGCTGGACTGGTTGCGCCAGGGGCTGGGCCTGCCCGGCGGCTTTCAGGGGGTCATCCAGGACAGCGCCTCGTCGGCGACGCTGGCGGCGGTCCTGGTGATGCGCGAGCGCGCGCTCGAATGGGCAGGCAATGCACAAGGGTTGAGCGGGCAGCGACGGTTGCGCATCTATACATCCGATGAGGTGCACAGCTCGGTTGACCGGGCGATCTGGATCGCCGGGGTCGGCGCCGAGAACCTTGTGCGCATCCCCACCCGAGGGCCACGGCGCGGCATGGATGCGCAGGCGCTGCGCACCGCGATCGCCGCCGACCGCGCCGCGGGGTTTCTGCCCGCAGGCGTGATCGCCTGCATTGGTGGCACCGGCACCGGTGCCTGCGACGATCTGGAGGCGGTGCTCGATGTGGCGCGCGCCGAGGGGCTCTACAGCCATGTCGATGCTG
This sequence comes from Pararhodobacter sp., assembly GCA_046295695.1. Taxonomy (GTDB): domain Bacteria; phylum Pseudomonadota; class Alphaproteobacteria; order Rhodobacterales; family Rhodobacteraceae; genus Pararhodobacter. Next base: position 27,439 of record JBKBMS010000001.1, read on the forward strand.
CCTGGGCGGGGGCTGCAATGATCTGCCCGGAGCTGCGCGACCTCTGGCAAGGTGTCGAGGCTGCCGATTCCGTGGTGCTCAACCCGCACAAATGGCTTGGTGTGCAGTTCGATTGCTGCGCGCATTTTCTGCGCGATCCCGGCCCGTTGGTGAAGACCCTGGCCATTCAGCCAGAATACCTGAAGACCCCGGGCGCAGATGGTTTCATCAACTATTCCGAATGGTCGGTGCCGCTGGGGCGGCGCTTCCGGGCGCTGAAACTGTGGTTCGTGCTGCGCCACTACGGGCTGGGTGGGCTGCGCGCGGTGATCCGCAATCATATCGCCTGGTCGCAGGCCCTGTGCGAGGATCTGCGCGCCGACGCACGCTTTGATATCGTCACCGAGCCGGTGCTGTCGCTTTTCACCTTCCAGCTGGCGGGGCGCGACGATGCCGCGCAACTGGCCTATCTCGAGCGCCTCAATGGTGACGGGCGGATCTATGTGACGCAGACGCGCACCGCCGGGCGGATCGTGATCCGCTTTCAGGCCGGCAGCTTTGCCGCGACCGAGGCCGATGTGCGGCTTGCCGGGCAGGTGCTGCGCGAACTGGCGGGATAAGGGGAGGAGCCTTGCCCCCGATGACTGATGAGATGAGGGGGCTTTGCCCCCTCTGGCCTGTGGCCATTCACCCCCAGGATATTTCGGGCACAAAGACGGGCTGCACGAAGACCGGGGCGCGCGGCTCAGTACCCGAGCGCGCAGCCGTCCTTGCGCGGGTCGGAGGCGCCGATCAGCAGGCCCGAAGGTTCGATGCGGATGGCCTGCGCGCCGCCCAGCGGCTCCGCGCTCCAGCGGGTATCGTGCCCCATGCCGGCGAGTGCGTTGAAGGTCGCGCTGTCATACCCGGTTTCCAGCGCCAGCCCCTGACGCCCTGAGAAATGGCCGGCGAATGCGCGCGGCGCATCCAGTGCGGTTTGCAGATCCATGCCGAAATCCACCAGGTTGGAGATCACCCGCGCATGGCCCGTGGGCTGATAGGCGCCGCCCATCACGCCGAAGGGCATCGTCAGGCGGCCGGATTGGCGCAGCATGGCCGGAATGATCGTGTGCATCGGGCGTTTGCCGCCAGCGGCCTCGTTGGGATGGCCTGATTCGAGGGTGAAGCCCGCGCCGCGGTTCTGGAAGGCAAGGCCGAAGCGGTTGGAGGCCAGCCCCGAGCCGAAGCTGTGATAGATCGAATAGATGAAGGATACCGCCATGCGATCACGATCGACGACGGTAAGATAGACGGTATCGCGGTGCACGGCCTCGCTCAGCGGGCGCACCTGCGCCATGGCGCGCGTGGGGTCGATCAACGCTGCCAGCCGCGCTGCGGTTTCGGGCGCGAGCATATGCGCAAGGCGCGTCGTGTGATCGGGATCGGCGATGAAGCGGTCGCGGGCATCATAGGCCAGACGGGTTGCCTCGGCCTCCAGATGGGCGCGTTCCACGCCCAGCGGATCCAGCCCGGAAAGATCGAAATGCTCCAGGATGTTCAGCAACAGGTTTGCCGTTGCACCCTGACCGTTGGGGGGGTGCTCGATCAGTTCGACGCCGCGATAGCTGCCACTGACCGGCTCGGTGTATTCGCAGGCCGTGGCGGCAAGATCGTCAAGCGTATGACAGCCGCCGAGCGCACGCAGACTGTCGATGATGTCCTGCGCGACCTCGCCCTCGTAGAAGCCGGCGCGTCCCTCGCGGGCGATGCGGCGCAGCACTTCGGCCTGACCGGGGGCGCGGAAGATCGTGCCCAGCGCTGGCGCACGCCCGTCTGCAAGAAAATGCCGCCTGGCATCGCCCTGCAGATGCTCCGCCTCCGCCCAGTCGCGCGCGGTGCGCGGCCCCACCGGCACGCCTTCCTCGGCATAGTGGATAGCCGGTGCCAGAACCCGGTCCAACCCCAGCTTCCCCCAGTCCTCGGAGAGCCGGCAGAAGGCATCGACCGCGCCAGGCATGGTCACGGCCTCGATCCCGTAGGTCGGCACGGCATCAAGGCCACGGCCCCGCATCTCGTCTGCGCTCAGCCCCGCCGGCGCCCGCCCCGAGCCGTTGAGTGCCACGATCCGCTCTTCGCCGGCGGGCTTGATCAGCACGAAACAATCGCCGGCAAGGCCCGTCATCTGCGGCTCGCAAAAGCCCAGCAGAACACCCGCGCCAATGGCCGCATCGATGGCATTGCCGCCCTCTTGCAGGATTGAAACCGCCACCTGCGCTGCCAGCGGATGCGAGGTGGCGCAAAGCCCGTTGGTGGCATAGACCGCCGAGCGGCCGGGGCGCTGAAAGTCTCGCATGAAGGCTCTCCCGTTGAGTTCGGCCGAGACTAGCGGCTAGTCGCAGCGAGGGAAAGGGCCAACCCGGACCCGTCTTTGTGCGGCAAATATCCCGGGGGTGAATGGCCGGCACGGCCAGGGGGGGCAGCGCCCCCCCCCAGCAGCGTCAGAAAGCAGCGTCAGAAATCGGTTGGCGCGCCACCCTCGCGTTTGCGGCGCTCGACAAAGGCGGCGAGTTCCTCGCGCCGGGCATCGTCCATCGCCGGCGGCTCGAAACCATCGACGATCCGACGGTAGAGCCGATGCGCGCGCTCGGGCGTGGCCTCGGCGCCATCGGCCTCCCAGGCTTCGAAGTTGCGCCAATCCGAGACCATCGGCGCATAAAAGGCGCTGGCATAGCGCTCGCGGGTATGGGCGCAGCCGAAATAATGCCCGCCGGGGCCAACCTCTGCCACCGCCTCAAGGGCAATGTCATCGGCTGTGGTGGCGAAGGTGGCGGGCTCGAAATAGCGCTGGATCATTTGCAGCACTTCGCAATCCATGATGAATTTTTCCGGCGAGGCGATCAGCCCGCCCTCCAGCCAGCCCGCCGCGTGATAGACGATATTGGTGCCCGATTGCACCGCTGACCAGAGCGAGTTCGAGGTTTCCCACATCGCCTGACCATCGGGGACATTGGCGGTGCACACGCCCGACGAACGCAGCGGCAATCCGTAGAACCGCGCCAACTGCCCGGTCATCTGCGTCGCGCGCATGTATTCGGGCGTGCCAAAGGCCGGCGCGCCGGTGCGCATGTCCACATTCGAGGTGAAGGTGCCGATCGCCACGGGGCAGCCCGGCGCCACGTATTGCAGAAGCGCGATCGCCGCCAGCGCCTCGGCGATCGACAGCGTGACCGCGCCTGCCATGGTCACCGGGGCCATCGCGCCCGCCAGCGTGAAGGGGGTTACCACCACCGGCTGGCCGCGCCGCGCCAGCCGCAGCGCGCCGTCGATCATTGGAAAATCGTGCTTGAGCGGCGAGACCGAGTTGATGTTGGTGTACATGCGCGGCGTGGCGTCGAACTCGGCATGGCTCAGCCCGCCGGCGATGCGCACCATCTCCATCACATCCTCGACCCGTTCACGCCCCAGACTGTAGGCGTGGCAGACCTTGTCGGTCAGCGTGAGCTTTTCGAACAGGCAATCCAGATGCCGCACTGCCGGGTGAATATCCACCGGCTCCACCGGGTATCCGCCGGCAATGTGGATGCAGTTGAACGCCTGCGTCAGCATCATGAACTCGCGGAAGGTGGCAAAGTCGCCGGGCCGCTTGCCGCGCGCCAGATCCCAGGAATTGGGCGGGCTGGAGACATTGACAAACACCATGTGTCCGTCGCCGATGGTGATCTGCCGCGCGGGATTGCGCGGCGTGATGGTAAAGGCGGCAGGCGCGCGGCGCACCATCTCCATGACGAAATCGGCGTCCATGCGCACGTTGCGTTCATGCACCCGGCAGCCGGCCTGCGCAAAGAGCGTCAGCGCCTCGTCGTTGAGGAACTCCACCCCGAACTCGCTGAGAATGCGCATCGCGCCGGCATGGATCGCCTGCACGCCTTCGGCGTCGATCGGTTCGGTGGGGCGGTCGGGGTTGCGCGGCACCCTCCAGGGCATCTGGTCCAGTTGCATGCCGGCGGGCCGGCGGGTGTTGCCGCCGCGTCCGCCCGAGCGGCGGCGGGGTGCGGTTTCGGTCGTGGCCATGCTGCCCTCCGTCGAGGATGCGCCTCATCGAGGCTGCGCTCCGGTGAGCGCCAAGGCTAAGGATCAACGGGGGGTGCAGGCAAGCGCACACTGGACAACGCGATGTAGAGCTTGCACCGCCCGCGGCCCCTTGGCAGGCGTCAGTCAGGCCGCACCTGCAAGGCGCGCACATAAGCCGCGGCCTCATGGGCATGGTATTCCGCATGGCGGATGTGGTCGTCGAAAGCCTGCGCCAGATCGCGGATCAACTGCCGGGAGCGGATCAGCAGATAGACCTCGCCGGCATAGACCGCGGCGCGCGAATAGCCAAACATCGTCATTGGCGGGGCGAAGCGCTTGCGCCCGTCGAACAGATACATGCGAAAGGCCGGATAAAGCTCATCGACTGTGGCGGCGATGTGATCGAGCTGCACCTGCCGGTCGCGCGCCGGCAGACCACGCCAGACCCCCATGCCGGCGGCAAAGACATCGAGCGTCTGAAACGGCATGCACATCTCGATATCCGATTCCGGCTGGCGCGACAGTTTCAGCCGCCGCGAGGTCTGCACCTGAAGGCGGCGGCGCTCCTGTTCGGAACTGGCCGCCTGAAAGGCGATCACCGCGGGCGTGCGCATCAGATCGGGCAGTTGCGCGGGCACGTAGCGCACCTTCTGGCCCGCTGCCTCGTGGTGCCAACGCTCCATCGCGGTGCGGCTTTCGGCATCAAGCGCCTGTTCGGTTTCCACCGCATTGAGCGCCTGGGTGATCATCCCGCGGTCCTCGGTCAGGCCCAGACACCAATCCACCGAAACCTGAAAGCGCTGCGCCAGCGCCAGCAGCGTCTCGGCACGCGGAAGGCGGGGTGCGGCGCCACTCATCAGTTGCGAGAGCGCCGAGCGGTCGATGCCGATGGCCGCGGCAAAAGCCGATTGCGTCATGCCCGACTGCCCCTGCAGCTGGGACAGACGGTCACGAAAGAGGGCGGCAGCGTGGCGTTTGCTCATCGGGAACCATTCGGCGATATGTTGACTTTTGTAACGGTATTTTATCAAAGACGTCAATCCAGCACAAATATGCCTTGTATTCGCGCATTGTCCTGTGGCCGCATTCAGGTAGAGATCAGGCTATGCAACATGTTTTCACGCGGGTCCCGATGCGACTTGAATGGCCGACACTGGCGCTGATCGCCGGATGCTATGGCATCTGGGCGTGGGCGGGCTGGTGGCTCTGGCCGATCGCCCCGGCACCGGCACTGGTGCTGATGATGCTGGCGGCGGCGCTGCATTCCTCGCTGGTGCATGAATGCCTGCACGGTCATCCCACCCGGCACCGGCGGATCAACGAGGCGCTGGTGGCGATAGCGCTGTCGATGATCTATCCCTATCGGCGTTACCGCGCGACGCATCTGGCGCATCACCATGACGAACGCCTGACCGATCCCTTCGACGACCCCGAAAGCTATTACAAGGCCCGCTGGCGTCATGCCGCGATGCCGCACTGGCTGCGCGCGATCCTGCGGGCCAACAACACCATGCTGGGGCGTATCGTGCTGGGCCCGGTGCTGGGGGCTGCGGGCTTTCTGACCGGCGAGGCGCGGCTGCTGCGGGCTGGCGCGCGCGGTGTGCGGCTGGCCTGGGGGGTGCACGCGCTGGGGCTCGTGCCCCTGCTGGCGGCGCTGTGGAGCATGGGCATTCCGCTGTGGCTTTACATTCTGGCGGTGGTCTGGCCGGCGCTTTCGCTCATTTCGATCCGCACCTATGCCGAACACCGCTGGCACGAAACCCCCGAAGGACGCACCATCATCGTGGAACGCTCGCCGCTGGCCTGGCTGTTTCTGAACAACAATCTGCATATCGTTCATCACAAGCTGCCGAATGCGCCCTGGTACGCGCTGCCGCGCCTCTATAGTGAAAAGCGCGATCACTGGCAGGCGCTCAATGGCGGTTATGTCTACCACAGCTACTGGCAGCTTTTCCGCGCCCATGCGCTGCGCGCCAAGGAGCCTGTGGTGCACCCGGCGCTGCGCCTGTCGCCCGAAATACCCGAAATACCCGAGCCGCCGCAATCGCCCCGGCCGTCGCGCTCCGTGCATCGCGCGGCGCCCGGCGCCAAAGGTGCCCGCGGCCCTGGCCGGCGGCGCGCAGCTTGAGTGGGCGGGGCGATGTCGCGGGCCAGCTTGCCGATGTATGACTGGCCCGAGCAGCGCCACACCACCGATGCGCTGTGGGCGCGCATCCGCGAAGGTCTCGCGGGCCTGCTGCCTGCCACGCTCTGCCGCCCCGTCGATCACGCCGCGTTGAACCGCCACTGGCGCGATCCGGCGTTGCGCCTTTCGCAATGCTGCTGGGGGCCGCTCTCGCTGGGGCTGGAGGCCCATCTGCGGGTTCTGGCGCAGCCGGACTATTCCGATGTTCCGGGCGGGCAGGGGCCGTTCTACCGCTCGGCGCTGATTGCCCGCGAGGGGCAGGCGGTGGCGCCGCCGGGCGGCCATGCGGCGGCCTTGCCGGCAGACATTCTGAGCAGGCGTGTGCTGGCGGTGAACGGGCGCGATTCGATGTCCGGCTGGCTTGCGCTGGCGGCCGATCTGGGCGGTGATCCGGCGCATCTTGCCGCCGGTGTGGTTGAAACCGGCGGGCACCGCGCCTCGGTGCGGGCGGTGGCCGAAGGGCGTGCCGATCTGGCCGCGATCGACTGCCGCAGCTGGGCCATGGCACTGGCCCACGAACCCGCGGCCGAGGGGCTGGTGGTGATCGGCTGGACGGCTGCGCGGCCGGGCCTGCCCTATGTCACCGCGCGCACCACCGATGCAGCCCTGGTGCGCAAGCTACAGGACAGATTGACCGCGATGGGGTGTCATCCGCCACATTGAAGCGGTGACAAAGCCGAAACGAGGGGCCGCGCGCCCGCAGGGAGGAACGCATGAGCAGAAACTATCGGGCGGTGGTCATCGGCGGCGGGGTGGTGGGGTGCTCGGTGCTTTACCATCTGGCACGTGCCGGTTGGAAGGATGTGCTGCTGATCGAGCGTTCTGAGCTGACCTCGGGTTCGACCTGGCATGCGGCGGGGGGCTTTCACACGCTCAACGGCGATCCGAATGTTGCCAGGCTGCAGGCCTATACGATCTCGCTTTACAAGGAACTGGAGGAACTGACCGGCCTGTCCTGCGGCCTGCATCTGGTGGGCGGGGTGATGATGGCCGACAGCCCCGAGCGGATGGATTTTCTGCGCATGGCCCATGCTCGCGGCCGCTGCCTGGGCATGGAGACCGAGTTGATCACCCCCTCCGAGGCCAAGGCGATGTTCCCGCTGATGGACGAGCGCCATTTCGTCGGCGCGCTCTGGGACCCGGTGGAGGGGCATCTGGACCCTTCGGGCACGACGCATGCCTATGCCAAGGCTGCGCGCATGCTGGGTGCCGAGATCGAATTGCGCAATCCGGTGACGGCGCTGACGCAAGACCCCGATGGCACCTGGAACGTGATCACCGAAAACGGCACCATCCGCGCCGAGCATGTGGTCAATGCCGGTGGCCTCTGGGCGCGCGAGGTGGGGCGCATGGTGGGCGTGGAACTGCCGGTGCTGGCCATGGAGCACATGTATCTGCTCACCGAGGATATGCCCGAGGTGATCGAATTCAACGAGCGCACCGGGCGCGAGCTGATCCATGTGATCGACTTCAAGGGCGAGATCTACACCCGCCAGGAGGGGCGCGGCATCCTGCTGGGCACCTATGAGAAAGCCGCCAAACCCTGGTCGCCGGTCACCACGCCCTGGGATTTCGGCCATGAGCTTCTGGCCCCTGACCTGGACCGCATCGCGCCCTCGCTGGAAGTGGGCTTTCGCCATTTCCCGCCCTATGAGCGCGCGGGCATCAAGACGGTCATCAACGGCCCCTTCACCTTCGCGCCGGATGGCAACCCGCTGGTGGGGCCGGTGCAGGGGCTGACGAATTTCTGGTGCGCCTGTGCGGTGATGGCCGGTTTCAGCCAGGGCGGGGGCGTGGGGCTGGCGCTGGCCAACTGGATGGTCGAGGGCGATCCGGGCCATGACATCTTTGCCATGGATGTCGCGCGCTACGGCGAATGGGCAAGCCTGCGCTACACCAATGCCAAGGTCCGCGAGACCTATTCGCGCCGCTTCTCCATCCGCTTTCCCAACGAGGAACTGCCCGCCGCGCGCCCGGCCGAAACCACCCCGCTCTATGACCTCATGGTGCGTGACAACCATGCCGTGATGGGCGACAGCTGGGGGTTGGAGACGCCCCTGTGGTTCGCCCCCTCGGCGGCGGAAGCGCACGATGTGCTGTCCTTCCATCGTTCCAACGATTTCGAGCATGTCGGCGCCGAGGTCCGGGCCACCCGCGAGCGGGTCGGCGTGACCGAGATTTCCAACTTCGCGAAATATGAAATTACCGGGCCCGGCGCCGAGGACTGGCTGGACCGGCTGATGACCAACACCATGCCGCGCCAGGGCCGGCTGGTGCTGACACCCATGCTGAACGAGCGCGGCAAGCTGATTGGCGATTTCACCATCGCCAAGGCCGCCGAGGGGCGGTTTCTGATCTGGGGCTCGCTGGCGGCATCGAAATATCACATGCGTTGGTTCGAGCGCCATCTGCCCGCGGACGGCTCGGTGTGGGTGCACCGCTTCCATGGCAATCTGGTGGGGCTGTCGCTGGCCGGGCCAAGGGCGCGCGACGTGCTGGCGGCGCTGGTCGATGCCGATGTCTCCAACGCGGTCTTCCGCTTCATGGATTTCCGCGAGATGGATGTCGCCGGTGTGCCCTGCATGATCAACCGTATCACCTATACCGGCGATCTGGGCTATGAGATCTGGATGAAGCCCGCCCAGCAGCGCCGTGTCTATCTGGCGATCAAGGAGGCCGGCGCGGCGCATGGCATCGTCGATTTCGGCATGCGCGCGCTTCTGTCGATGCGGCTGGAAAAGAACTTTCCTACCTGGTTTGCCGAACTGCGCCCGATCTATGGTCCGTTCGAGGGGGCGATGGATCGCTTCATCAAGCTGCAAAAGCCTGATTTCATCGGTCGCGCAGCGGCGGTGGCGGAACGCGACGCAGGGCCACGGCTGCGCCGCGTCTCGCTGCTCATCGAGGCGCGCACGGCCGATGTTCTGGGCGACGAGCCGATCTGGGCGCGCGTGGGCGATCAGGATTTCGGCACGATCGAGCCGCCGCATGGCCATGGTGCGCCGCGCTTTGATGCCGCCGGCCAGCCGCTGCCGCGCCCCGAGCCCGCGCGCGACGGTGCGTGGCGTGTGGTGGGCTGGGTCACCTCGGGGGGGTATGCGCATCATGTCCGCCAGTCCATGGCGCAGGGCTATCTGCCCGCCGCGCTGGCCGAGCGCGGCGAGGCGGGGTTCTTCGAGATCGAGATCATGGGCGAGAGGCGCGCGGCACGCATCGCGCTGGAGCCGCCCTTCGATCCCGCCGGCGAGCGGATGCGGGGATGAGAGGGGCAGGGGACTCCTGGGCCCTTTCTGGCCGGGCAGCCATTCACATTGATGCCAGATTGCGCCAACGTGAAGCGACAGGGCGACCTGCAACGACGCATATGAAGGCCGGAAGGAATATCGCATGAAGCTGAAGGACCTGGAGATCTTTGTCGTGGGCACCCCGCCGCCGGGCTGGGGCGGGCGCTACTGGATCTTCGTCAAGCTGACCACCGACAACGGGATCACGGGCTACGGCGAGGTCTATGCGGCCTCGGTGGGGCCCCGCGCGATGCGTGCGGTGATCGAGGATGTGTTCGAGCGCCACATGGCCGGCGAAAACCCCGAAAACATCGAGCTGATGTTCCGGCGGGCCTATTCCTCGGGGTTCACACAGCGCCCGGACCTGACGGTGATGGGGGCCTTCTCGGGGCTGGAAACCGCCTGCTGGGATATTCTGGGCAAGGCGCATGGCCGGCCGGTCTATGCGCTTCTGGGCGGCTGCATGAACGCGCGCATCCGCGCCTATACCTATCTCTATCCGCTGCCCCATCATGTGAAGGCCGAGTTCTGGACCTCGCCGGAAATGAACGCCGAGGCCGCGCTGGCCGCCGTGGAGCAGGGCTTCACCGCGGTCAAGCTCGATCCCGCGGGGCCCTACACGCTGCGCGGCGGGCATCAGCCGGCGATGTGGGATATCGACCTGTCGGTGCGCATGTGCCGGGCCATCCGCGAGGCGGTGGGCAACCGTGCCGACATTCTTTTCGGCACGCATGGCCAGTTCACTCCCTCGGGGGCGATTCGGCTGGGTCAGGCGATCGAGCCTTACCTGCCGCTCTGGTATGAAGAGCCGATCCCGCCGGACAATCTGCTCGATTTCGCGCAGGTGGCGCAGGCGGTGCGCATTCCGCTGGCGACTGGCGAGCGGCTGACCACCAAGGCCGAATTCTCCACGCTTCTGCGCACCGGTGGTGTTGCGATCCTGCAGCCGGCCTTGGGGCGTTCGGGCGGGATTCTGGAAACCAAGAAGATTGCCGCCATCGCCGAGGCATTCGGCGCCCAGATCGCGCCGCATCTCTATGCCGGGCCGGTGGAATGGGCGGCGAATATCCAGCTTGCGGCGAATATTCCGAACCTGCTGATGGTCGAAAGCATCCAGACCGGCGGCGAGTTTCATCTGCCGCTGATCCGTCATTCGCTGCGCGTCGAGGAGGGCTTCATCGCCGCTCCGCAGGCACCGGGTCTGGGCATTGAATTCGACGAGGCGCTGGCGCGCGCGCATCCCTATGACGGGTCCGCGCTGCATCTGCAGATGCAGGAAGCGCCCTGCGATTATGTCAACGGCAACGCATTCGAAGGAGGGGCCCCGCGCGATTGAGCGCCGGCGCGGGGGCCCGCCTCAACCCCGTCGTCAGAGAGCAAGACCAGCGATCGGTGCCGAAAAACTGGTTGCAATTCAAGGGATGTCGCGTTTGGATAAGGGTATGTCGCTTATGAGAACGCGGTCTGCGTCCGGCTCCGGCGCAATCATGTCAGAAAGGGCTGGGTGGCCGGTTACACCCCGCCGACAGACAATGACCGGAACAATCCAGGGAGAATGACCATGAAAGACACGGTTCACGACACGACCACGATTCATCCGGTTGCACGGATGTACGCGCGCGAATGCACCGAGGGCAAGCTCGCTCGGCGCGAGTTTCTGACCCGCGCCACGGCACTTGGCCTGGCCGCGCCCTCGGCCTACGGGCTTCTGGGAATGCTGGCGCCTGCCGCTCGCGCCGACACCCCCGCACGTGGCGGCTCGCTGCGCATGCAGATGGACATCAAGGCCCAGCGCGACCCGCGCACCTGGGATTGGTCGGAACTGGCCAATGTCTGCCGCGGCTGGCTGGAGTATCTGGTCCATTACGAGCGCGACGGCACGCTGAACCCGGTGCTGCTGGAAAGCTGGGAGGCCAATGAGGATGCCACGCAATACACGCTGCGTGTGCGTCAGGGCGTGAAATGGAACAATGGTGACGATTTCACCGCCGAGCATGTCGCGCATAACATCGAGCGCTGGTGCGATGCCTCGGTCGAGGGCAATTCCATGGCCAGCCGCATGAGTGCCATTTCCGAGGATGGCAAGCTGCGCGACGGGGCCGTCGAGGTGGTGGACAGCCACACGCTGCGGCTGCATCTTTCCGCGCCCGACATCGCCATCATCGTCAGCATGGCCGATTACCCGGCGGCGGTGGTGCATCCCTCCTTCACCGGCGATGATCCGGTTGCCAACCCCATCGGCACCGGGCCCTATCGTCCCGTCAGCCACGAAACCGGCATCGGTGCGGTGATCGAGCGCAACCCCGATCACACCTGGTGGAACGAGGGCAACGGCGGCTGGCTGGATCGTATCGAATTTGTCGATCTGGGTACCGATCCCTCGTCCTGGGTGGCAGCTGCCGAGGGCGGCGAGATCGAGGCCACCTACCAGACCACCGGCGATTTCGTCGACATCTTCGATGCCATCGGCCTGGTGCGCACCGAGGCCGTGACCGCCTCGACGCTGGCGGTGCGGTTCAACCAGGAACAGGAGCCCTACACCAATGTCAATGTGCGCCGCGCATTGCAACTGGCGGTGGACAATGAGGTGGTGCTGGAACTGGGCTACAACGACCTTGGCGAGGTGGCCGAGAACCACCACGTCTGCCCGATCCATCCCGAATATGCCGAATTGCCGCCGCTGAGCGTTGATCCGGCGGGCGCGCGGGCGGGGATCGAGGCCGAGGGGCTTGGTGACTACGAGTTCGAGCTGATCTCGATCGACGATGCCTGGCAGGCGGCCACATGCGACAGCATCGCCGCGCAGATCCGCGATGCCGGCATCAATATCAAGCGCACCATCCTGCCGGGCGCAACCTTCTGGAACGACTGGCTGAAATATCCGTTCTCATCGACCGAATGGAACATGCGCCCGCTCGGCGTGCAGGTTCTCAACCTCGCCTATCGCTCCGGCGTGGCCTGGAACGAGACCGCCTTTGCCAATGCCGAGTTCGACAGCCTGCTCGATCAGGCCAACGGCATTGCCGATGCCGATGAGCGCCGCCAGGTGATGCGCCGGTTGCAGGAGATCATGCAGGAGCAGGGCGTGCTGATCCAGCCTTACTGGCGCTCGCTCTTCCGCCATGCGCGCCCCAATATCCACGGCGCCGAGATGCACCCCACCTTCGAGGTGCGCTACCAGCACTACTGGAAAAGCTGATCATGATGTGGCGGCGGGACCCACCCGCCGCCATTCTTCACTGATCCCATCCTTCGCCCCGGCGGCGGTTGCCCTGCTGGCAACCGTCCGGCCAAGCCACAGGACTCGCCATGCTGCTTTTTCTTGTGCGACGCATCGGTGTGATGATTGTCACCGCGCTGTGCCTGACCTTCGTGGTGTTCTACCTCACCAACCTGCCCGCGAAACTTGAAACACTGGCCAAGACGCAGGCCGGCTCACGGATGTCCGATGCCGAGGTTGCAAGCTGGCTGGAACGCAACGGCTACGGCTCGCCGATGCTGGTGCGCTATGGCGAATGGCTCGGCGCGGTTCCCGGCTGGGTGCGCGAGGATGCCAGCGGCGCGTTGCGCGGGCGCTGCGTGGACCGCCTGGGCGAAAGCGCCGCCGGCAAACGCTGCGGCATCATTCAGGGCTACTGGGGGCAATCGACGCGCTTTCGCGAGAGCGTGGCCAATGTCATCGGCGCGCGGCTGGGGGCCACCGGCTGGCTGATGCTCTGGGTGCTGATCATCATGGTGCCGATGGCGCTGGTGGTGGGGGTTCTGGCGGGGATGCGCGAAGGCTCGCGCACCGACCGCTCGCTTTCGACCTTTGCCATCGCCTCGACGGCAACGCCTGAATATGTCTCGGGGGTGCTGTTCATCGCGCTGCTGGCCTCCTCCACGGTGGGGCTGTCGCCGCTTCTGGTGAACTGGGGCATGATCGACGGGCCGGTGCTGTTTCAGGGCAATGCGCGTTCGGCCCTTGAAGGGATCACCTTCTGGAACTTCACCCTGCCGGTAATGACCATCGCGCTTTACGGCATGGGCTATGTGGCGCGCATCACCCGCGCCTCGATGACCGAGGTGATGACCCAGCAATATATCCGCACCGCGCGGCTCAAGGGCGTAAGCTTTTCCGCCATCGTGATGAAGCACGCCCTCAGAAACGCCCTGATCGCGCCTTTCACGGTGATCATGCTGCAGATCCCCTGGCTCTTGAACGGGGTGGTGATCGTCGAGGTGCTGTTCAGCTACCCCGGCTTTGGCTGGACGCTCTTCGAGGCGGCGGTCAACAACGACATCGAACTGCTGCTGGCCGCCTCGGTGGTGGCGGTGGTGGTGGTGCTGGTGACGCAGCTCATATCCGATATCGGCTATGTCTATCTCAACCCGCGTATCCGCATTTCCTGAAGGGGCAGTTCATGGAACCGATTGGCTGGCTTGAGATCTTCGCCCGCGTCGCCCAGCAGCTTCTGCCCGTCTGGGGAGCGCTGCTGCTGACCTACTTCCTCTCCATCCGCTACAAGCGGCGGCTTGGGCTATACGGCAAACTGTTCGATTCCACGGTGGGCATGATCGGCTTTGGCATCGTCATGTTCTGGGTCTTCACGGCGATCTTTGCCGATTTCATCGTCACGCATGATCCGCTCGCTCAGGTCAGCCGCATGCGCAACGTGGTGCCCGGCACGCCGCTGCCCAATCCGGGCGGGCTTTACGAATACTATCTGCTCGGCGGTGATGCGCTGGCGCGCGATGTCTTCTCGCGGGCGGTGCTGGGCGCGCGCGAGGTGCTGCGGATCGCGCCCTTCGCGGCGATGATCTCGTTCATGATCGGCATCAGCCTGGGGCTGCCGGCCGGCTATCTGGGCGGGCGGCTCGATACCGGGCTGACCTTCCTGGCCAATCTGGTGCTGGCCTTCCCGGTGATCCTGCTGTTCTTCCTGCTGGTCGCGCCGGAGATCCAGAACACGCTGATCCCCACGGTGATGGCCGGGGTGCTGTTTCTGGTGCCGGTGCTCTTTGTGATGGTGCTTGTGAATGCGCGTTTCTTCACCCAGCCGGCCAAGCGCAACCTCTATGTCGGGCTGGTGCTGGCCTTGGGGCTCTGGGCCTATTCGGGGCTTGCGTTCAACGCCGACCCTACCGGCTTCTGGGGCATGTCGCCAAACCTGCTCAATGTCTTTGTGGCGGTGGTTTTCGTCAATGCGCCGACGGTGTTTCGTATCGTGCGCGGCATCACCATGGACATCAAGACCCGCGATTATGTCTCGGCGGCACAGACCCGTGGCGAAGGGCCATGGTATATCATGCTGTGGGAAATCCTGCCCAATGCCCGCGGGCCGCTGATCGTCGATTTCTGCCTGCGTATCGGCTATACCACCATCCTGCTCGGCACGCTGGGCTTCTTTGGCCTCGGCGTCAGCCCCGAAAGTCCCGATTGGGGCTCCACCATCAATGCCGGTCGCCGGCTGCTGACCGTCTATCCCCATCCCGCCCTGGTGCCCGCGCTGTCGCTCATGTCGCTGGTGCTGGGCCTCAACCTGCTGGCCGATGGCCTGCGCGAGGAAAGCCTGAAGGACTGAACCGCCTGAACCGTCGCGCGCCGCGCCAGCGCGCGGCGAATACGCAGGCGCGGGGGCGCTACGCCGCTCCCGCCCTGTGCAACAGGAGACCGCCATGAAAGACCGGGACATGAACGACTGGGATCCGTCGAAACCCATCCTGGAGATCGAAAACCTTTCGATCTCGTTCTTCACCCGCCTGCGCCAAATCCCGGCGGTGATGGATTTCTCCTGCACCGTGTTGCCCGGCGAGGCCATGGGGCTGGTGGGCGAATCCGGTTGCGGCAAGTCCACCGTGGCGCTGGCGGTGATGCGTGATCTTGGCGTCAACGGGCACATCACCGGCGGCACGATCCGCTTCAAGGGGCGCGATCTTACCACGATGGGCCCCGATGAGCTGCGCAAGCTGCGCGGCTCGGAGATCGCCATGATCTATCAGGAGCCGATGGCCAGCCTGAACCCGGCCATGAAGGTCGGCCAGCAGCTCATGGAAGTGCCGATGATCCATCGCGGTATGGCCAGGGCCGAGGCCCGTGCCCTGGCGCGCCAGCTTGTCGCCGATGTGCGCCTGCCCGATCCCGACCGCATCCTCGACGCCTATCCGCA
This sequence comes from Pararhodobacter sp., assembly GCA_046295695.1. Classification (GTDB taxonomy): domain Bacteria; phylum Pseudomonadota; class Alphaproteobacteria; order Rhodobacterales; family Rhodobacteraceae; genus Pararhodobacter. The sequence goes on from JBKBMS010000001.1 coordinate 43,086, forward strand.
CCAGCTTTCGGGTGGCCAGCAGCAGCGCATCGTCATCGCCATGGCGCTGATGTCGAAACCGGCACTTCTGATCCTTGATGAGCCGACCACCGCGCTCGATGTCACCGTCGAGGCCGGGATCGTTGATCTGGTCAGGGAACTGGGCGAGAAATACGGCACCTCGATGCTGTTCATCAGCCACAATCTGGGGCTGGTGATGGAGGTCTGCGACCGCATCACGGTGATGTATTCCGGCGAGGCCGTCGAAACCGGCGATATAGAGGATGTTTTCGAGCGCATGCGCCACCCCTATACGCAGGCGCTCTTTCGCTCCATTCCGCTGCCCGGCGCCGACAAGACCACCCGGCCCCTGCGCGCCATTCCGGGCAACTTTCCGCTGCCGCACGAACGCCCGCCGGGTTGCAATTTCGGCCCCCGCTGCGACTATTTTCAGGCCGGGCGCTGCGATGCCGCCGAGATCGTCATGCAGCCGGTAGAGGGCGACGAGCGCCATGATTCACGTTGCCTGCGCCTTGACGAGATCGACTGGGACGCCGCCGCGCCGCTGAGCAAGCAAGGCGAGGCCCGCGAGATCGGCGAGGTGGTGCTGCGCATGGAAGACGTGCGCAAATACTATGAAGTCGCCGCGTCGTCGCTCTTTTCGGGTGGCGATACCAAGGTCGTCAAGGCCAACGAGACGCTCAGCTTCGAGGCCCATGAAGGCGAGACGCTGGCCATCGTGGGCGAATCCGGCTGCGGCAAATCGACCTTTGCCAAGGTGCTGATGGGGCTGGAAACCGCCACCTCAGGCAAGATCATGCTGTTTGATGAAAACGTCCAGTCAACGCCGATCCAGCAGCGCAACACCGATACTGTCTCATCGTTGCAGATGGTGTTCCAGAACCCGTTCGACACGCTCAACCCGTCCATGACCGTGGGCCGGCAGATCGTGCGCGCGCTGGAAATATTCGGCGTCGGAAAAAATGATGCCGAGCGCCATCAGCGGATGCTGGAGCTTCTTGATCTGGTGAAATTGCCGCGCGAATTCGCTACGCGGATGCCGCGCCAGCTTTCGGGCGGGCAGAAGCAGCGCGTTGGCATCGCGCGGGCCTTCGCCGGCGACGCCAAGGTGGTTGTCGCCGACGAGCCGGTCTCGGCGCTCGATGTCTCGGTGCAGGCGGCGGTGACGGAACTGCTGATGGACATTCAGCGCAAGAATCGCACGACGCTGTTGTTCATCAGTCATGACCTGTCGATCGTGCGCTATCTGAGTGATCGGGTGATGGTGATGTATCTGGGTCATGTGGTCGAACTGGGCACCACCGATCAGGTTTTTGCGCCGCCCTATCATCCCTATACCGAGGCGCTGCTCTCCGCGGTGCCGATCGCCGATACCCGGATCAAGAAGAAGCGCATCGTGCTGGAGGGGGATATTCCCTCGGCGATGAGCCCGCCGCCGGGCTGCCCGTTTCAGACCCGGTGCCAGTGGAAGGCGCAGGTGCCCGACGGGCTTTGTGAGCGCGAGGTTCCACCCCTGCGCCGGCTGGAAGCGGGGCATCAGATCAAGTGCCATCTTGCCGAGGATGTGCTGGCGCGCATGGAGCCGGTGTTTCGCACCGCGGCCGAGTAGGTCAAACGCGGCAGGGGCTTGTCAGCGTCGCCGGCAAAGGCTTTGATGGGGCAGGCTTTTCAAGGGGGCAGGGGTGCGCTATTCCGGGTTTCAGGTGCTGTGGCAGGGCTTGCGCGGCAATCGCGGCTGGCGGCCCGCCTGGCGCAAGCCCCAGCCTGCGCCGCAGTATGATGTGCTCATCATCGGCGGCGGCGGGCACGGGCTTTCGACCGCCTATTATCTGGCCAAGAACCACGGCATCACCAACATCGCGGTGCTGGAGAAGGGGTATCTGGGCTCGGGCAATATCGGGCGCAATACAACCATCGTGCGCGCCAATTATTTCCTGCCCGGCAATTCCGAATTCTACAGCCACTCCCTCAGGCTCTGGGAAGGGCTGGAGCGCGAGCTCAATTACAATGTGATGCACAGCCAGCGTGGGCTCATCAATCTGTTTCATTCCGACGCTCAGCGCGATGCCTTCGCACGGCGCGGCAATGCGATGTTGGCGCAGGGCGACGATGCCGTGTTGCTGGGCCGCGACGGCGTCCGCAAGATGCTGCCCTGGCTGGATTTCGAGCAGACGCGCTTTCCCATCTATGGCGGGCTCTACCACCCGCGCGGCGGCACCGCGCGCCACGATGCGGTGGCCTGGGGCTACGCGCGCGGCGCCGATGCGTGCGGCGTCGATCTGATCGAGAATTGCGAGGTTACCGGCATCGACATCGAAAACGGGCGTGTCACCGGCGTTCAGACCACCCGCGGGGCGATCCGCGCCAAACAGGTGGCGATGGTGGTGGCCGGGCGTTCAAGCCAGGTGGCCGCCATGGCCGGCATGCGCCTGCCCATCGAAAGCCATGTGCTGCAAGCCTTTGTCACCGAGGGGCTGAAACCCTGTATCGACCATGTGGTCAGCTTCGGCATGGGGCATTTCTACATCAGCCAGTCCGACAAGGGCGGGCTGGTCTTTGGCGGTGATCTGGATTTCTACGCCTCCTATGCGGCGCGCGGCAATCTGCCGATGGTCGAGCATGTGATGGAGGCCGGCATGACGCTGATGCCGATGATCGGTCGCGCGAAGGTGTTGCGAAGCTGGGGCGGCATCATGGATATGTCGCCTGACGGCTCGCCGATCATCGATCGCACGCATGTCGATGGGTTGTTTGTCAATTGCGGCTGGAACTACGGGGGCTTCAAGGCGGTGCCCGCATCGGGCTGGTGTCTGGCGCATCTGATCGCCACCGGCCAGCCGCATCCCGTCGCCGCACGTTTCCGGCTTGATCGCTTTGCCACCGGGCACCTTCTGGATGAAGAGGGCACCGGCAGTCAGCACAATCTGCATTGAGGGTCTGATGCGAATTCCCTGTCCTTGCTGTGGCCTGCGCGACCGGCGCGAGTTCACCTATTATGGCGCCGAGGATTACCTGCACCGCCCTCCTGCCGAGGCTCCGCCCGCAGCCTGGGACGACTATCTGCACAACCGCGACAATCCTGCGGGGCTGACCCGCGATCTCTGGTATCACGACCCCTGCGGAAGCTGGATCGTGGTGCGGCGCAACACGCTCACGCATGTCATCTCTGGCGCCGAGCCGGTTGGCGGTGTCGCATGACGCAGTCCCACCGCATCCCCGGACGCGGGCTGATCGAGCGCAGCCGCCCGCTGGAGTTCCGCTTCGACGGGCGCAGCTATCAGGGGTTTCAGGGCGATACCCTGGCCTCGGCGCTCATGGCCAATGGCGTGCGCCTGATGGGGCGTTCGTTCAAGTATCACCGCCCGCGCGGGGTGCTTGGCGCCGGCTCGGAAGAACCCAACGCCTTGGTCGAAGTACTTGAAGCCGCGCAGAAAACCCCCAATGTGCGCGCCACGGTGCAGGAGCTCTATGGCGGGCTTGCGGCGCAAAGCCAGAACCGCTGGCCATCGCTTCGCTTCGATCTTCTGGCCGTCAACGACCTGCTGTCGCCGTTTCTGAGCGCGGGGTTCTATTACAAGACCTTCATGTGGCCGCGCGCCTTCTGGGAACGGCTCTATGAGCCCGTGATCCGCCGCGCCGCCGGGCTGGGTGCGTTGTCGATGCGCCATGACGAGGGGTGTTATGAAAAAGCCTGGGCGCATTGCGAGCTCTTGATCATCGGTGGCGGCCCCGCGGGGGTGATGGCGGCGCTGGCGGCGGGGCGGGCCGGGGCCGACGTGATCCTCGCCGATGAGGACAGCCGGTTTGGCGGGCGGCTTCTGGGCGATCAGCCGCAGATCGGTGATCAGCCGGCGCTGGAATGGCTTGGCACCGTGCTCGATGAGCTGCGCGCGCTGCCCAATGTGCGCCTGATGCCGCGCACCACCGTCACCGGTGCCTATGACGACGGCACCTACGGCGCGCTGGAGCGTGTGGGGTTACATCTGGCCCGGCCCGGCGATCTGCCGCGCGAGTGTTTCTGGCGTATCGTCGCGCGGCGCGCGATCCTGTGTGCCGGGGCGCTGGAGCGGCCCATTGCCCATCCCGATAACGACCGCCCCGGCGTGATGCTGGCCTCGGCGGTGCTGGCCCATGTCAACCGCTGGGCGGTCAACCCTGGCCGGGTGGTGGTGTTTGGAAACAATGACAGCGCCTTGCAAAGCGCCCGCGCCCTGAGCGCCGCCGGGGTGGTGGTGGCGGGCTATGTCGATCCGCGCCCGGTCCCGGTGATCGAGGACTTCCCCGTCTATGCGCAGGCGCAGGTCGTGGGCACGCGTGGGCGGCTGGGGTTGCGCTCGGTGGCGGTGCGCCATGCCGGCGGCGTCAGCGAGATCGAGGCGCGCACCCTGGCGCTCTCTGGGGGGTGGAACCCCACGCTGCACTTGACATGCCATCTTAACCAGCGCCCTGAATGGCATGAAAACATTGCCGCTTTTCTGCCTCGGCCTGGTGCGGTTCCGGGGCTTTCAGTGGCCGGTGCGGCGCATGGGCGCTTTTCGACTGCCGCTTGCCTTGCCGATGGTCTGGCGCAGGCAGTGGCGGCGCTGGAGGATCTGGGGCTGAAGCCGCCCAGCCTGGTGCCACCCCAGGCGGAAGATGCGCCCTATGCCATAGAACCCCTCTGGGCGGTCGATGCCGGCGGGCGTGCCTGGCTGGATCTGGCCAATGACGTGACCACGAAGGACGTGAAGCTGGCCGCGCAGGAGGGTTTCCGCTCGGTCGAGCATATGAAGCGCTACACTACCCAGGGCATGGCGCCCGATCAGGGGAAATCATCGAATGTGGCGGCGCTGGCGGTGCTGGCGGGGGCCAACGAGCAGCCCATCGCCGCCACGGGCACCACAACCTTCCGTCCGCCGTTCGTGCCGGTGTCCATCGCCGCGCTGGGGGCCGGGGGGCGCGGCATGGGCTTTGCCCCGCAGCGCTTCACCACATCCGATGCCCGGAGTCGGGCTATGGGCGCGCCGATGATCGAGGCCGGGCTCTGGTATCGACCCAGCTATTTTCCGCGTGCCGGCGAGGCGACTTGGCGCGATGCCTGCGACCGCGAGGTGCGCATGGTGCGAAACGCGGTGGGGATCTGCGATGTCTCCACTCTTGGCAAGATCGATGTGCAGGGCCCTGATGCCGAAAGGTTTCTGGACTTCGTGTATACCAATGCGATGTCCAGCCTGAAACCCGGCCGGGTGCGCTACGGACTGATGCTGCGCGAGGATGGGCAGGTCATGGATGACGGCACTTGCGCGCGGCTGGGGCCTGAGCATTTTCTTGTCACCACGACGACCGCGGCGGCGGGTCAGGTCATGCGGCATCTGGATTTCGTGCAGCAGGCGTTCTGCAATGGCTGGGCGGTCCGCTTCGCCTCGGTCACCGAGCAGTGGGCGCAATTTTCCGTGGCCGGGCCGAAGGCTCGCGATCTTCTCAACAACCTGCTGAAAGACCCTGTCAATAATGAGGATTTTCCGTTCATGGCCTGCGGCTCGAAGCGGGTTCTGGGGGTGGACGGGCGGCTTTTTCGTATCTCGTTTTCCGGCGAGACAGGCTATGAGATCGCCGTGCCGGCCCGCTACGGAACGGCGCTGTTCGGCCGCCTTCTGGCCGCGGCCGAGGCGCTCGGCGGTGGTGCCTACGGGATGGAGGCGCTCAATGTGCTGCGCATTGAAAAGGGCTTCATCACCCATGCGGAGATCCATGGCCGTGTAAGCGCCTTCGACATCGGCATGGAGCGCATGATCAGCCTGGCCAAGGATTGCATCGGCAAGGCGGCAAGCCAGCGTCCGGGCCTGCGCGGCCCCGCGCGCGAGCAACTGGTGGGGCTGATGCCGCTTGATCCGAAAGCGGAACTCAGCGCCGGGGCGCATCTCTACAACCCCGATGACCCCGCCTTGCGCGAGAAGGATCAAGGCTATGTCACCTCGGTTGGCTATTCGCCGACCCTGCAAAGCTGGTTGGCGCTGGCGTTCTTGAAGGACGGACGTGCGCGGCATGGCGACGAGGTGCGCCTTGATGATGGGCTGCGCGGGCGCAAGGTGTTGTGCCGGGTGGTTGACCCGGTGTTTCATGATCCGCAGGGAGGCAAGATGCGTGGCTGAGCTGGACATCACTCTTCCGAGCGCCGGCCTTGGCCTGCCGATAACGCGGGGCAACTGCCGGCTGGAAGCCGCCGCGCTCGGACCGGTCTGGCAGATCATGCCGTTCCCTGGTGCGCGCGACGCCCTTGATGCGGCGCTCGAGCCATTGGGGTTGCGCTTCCCTGATCCCGGCCAGGTGCTGAACGGGCGTGATGGCGCGCGGCTGGTCTGGGCGGGGCGCGAAACGGCGTTTCTGATTGGTGCCGCACAGCCGCCGGGGCTGCCTGCAGCGGTCTGCGATCAGTCCGATGGATGGGTTGTTCTGCACCTTTCGGGCGCACGGGTGGTTGATGTCCTGGCGCGGCTGGCGACGATCGATCTGCGCGACGAGGCGTTCCCGGTGGCGTCAAGCGCGCGTATCCAACTCAACCATTTGCCGGCCATGATCATCAAGAATGACTCTCAAGCCCTTGAAATATGGTCATACCGCTCAATGGCTGCGACGCTGGTGCATGAACTGGGTGTGGCGATGCGCGCGGTGGCGGCGCGCGTGACCTCAGCCTAGCGCGTGCAGCACCATGCGCAGTGCATGATCGCGCGCCGCGCGGCGCACGCGCTCGCGGCCGAGCGCGCCAAACTCCACCGTCTCGGCCTGCACGGTGCCGGCGCTTGCCAGCGCGAAACAGACCCGCCCCTCGGGCTTGAACTCCGATCCGCCCGGTCCGGCGATGCCGGTGACGGCGATGGCCAGATCCGCACCCGTCCGCGCCCGCGCGCCGACCGCCATTTCGCGCGCCACCGGCTCGGAGACGGCGCCATGGGTGTCCAGTGTCGTCGCCTGCACACCCAGCGCATTGCGTTTCATGGCATTGGAATAGGTCACGTACCCCCCCGCGAAGACATCCGATGCGCCCGGCAGATCGGTCAGCGCCGCCGCCAGCATGCCGCCGGTGCAGCTTTCGGCGGTGGCAATCACGGTGCCGCGCCTGCGTCCGCGCACCAGGATCTGGCGCGCCAGCCGCTTCACATCAACACCCCATGCGCCAGCGCCGCCGCCCCCACCACCACGATGGCGGCCATGAGACCGGCGAAGATGTCATCGAGCATCAGGCCGAGGGGCGTGTGCAGCCGGTCCGCCCAGCCCGCCGGGCCGGGTTTGAGGATGTCGAAGGCGCGAAAGGCCAGGAAGGCCACCACCCAGCCTGGCCAAAGCCGCAGGATGTCCGCGCCCATGATCTGCGCGCCCAGCGACACCGGCCAGAGCGCCAGCCACATGCCGGCAACCTCGTCGATGACAATCTCGGAAGGGTCGGGGTCGGGGCTTTCGCGGGTTTCCAGCGCGGCGACCCACCAGCCCAGCAAGAACACTGCAACGGTGCCCAGCGCCAGCAGCGCAAACCCGCCCCCCACGTGCAGCGCCCAGGCGCAGGGCAGCGCGGCGAGCGTGCCCCAGGTGCCCGGCGCGGGGCGCAACAGGCCGGCACCGAACCATGTGGCAATCAGCCTGGACAGGGTCATGGCGTGACCAGCGTGGCAGTGGCGATGGCGGCGATGCCCTCTTCGCGCCCGGTGAATCCAAGCCGCTCCGAGGTGGTGGCCTTGACCGAAACCCGTCCGGGCTCGATGCCCAGAATATCCGCCAGCGCCTGCTGCATCGCCACGGCATGCGGGCCGATCTTTGGGGTTTCGCAGATCAGCGTGACATCGGCATTGGCCAGCCGGAAGCCGCGTTCGCGTGCCAGATCAATGGCATGGCGTAGAAAGATATGGCTGGCCGCACCTTTCCATTGCGGATCGGAAGGCGGGAAGTGACGGCCGATATCGCCCTCGGCCATGGCGCCATAGAGGGCATCGGTGAGCGCGTGCATGCCGACATCAGCATCCGAATGGCCTTGCAGGCTGCGGCCATGCGGCACTTTCACGCCACAAAGCCAGACATGATCGCCGGGGCCGAAGCGATGCACGTCAAAGCCGTTTCCGGTGCGGATATCCATGGGGGCCTCCTGCCGGGTCCACCGGCTGATCAGCGCCTCGGCGCGGGTGAAATCGGCGGGATAGGTGAGCTTGAGGTTATCCTCATCGCCCTCGACGATCGCCACGTCAAGCCCGGCCGCCATGGCGACCGCCACGTCATCGGCGGGGTCATCGGCGGGGTCATCGGCGGCGTTGCGGGCATGTGCGCGATGCGCGGCAAGGATCGGCGCGAAGCGAAAGCCCTGCGGGGTCTGCGCGCGATAGAGACCGTCGCGGGGATGGGTGCCCTGCACCCTCGCGCCGGCACCGCGCCACAGCGCATCGGTCACGCTCAGCGCCGGGGCGGCGGCCGCGCCGGTATCGAGCGCATCCAGCACCCGTGCGATCAGCGCCTCACGGGCCAGCGGGCGCGCGCCATCATGGACAAGCACGTTTTCGGGCGGATCCTTGGCCAGGTATTCGAGCGCCGCGCGCACCGATTGCGCCCGCGTCGCCCCGCCCGCCACCCAGGGCAGGCCGAGACCCGTGGCATGATGCGCATCGTCAGGGTGCAGCACCAGCACGATGCGCTCCAGCCCGGCGCGACGAAAGGCGGCGATCGCATGCGCCAGAACCGGCTGCCCGGCAAGGCTGCGCCATTGCTTGGGAATGTCGCCGCCCATGCGGCTGCCGCGCCCGGCGGCGACAAGAACGACGGCAGTGCGGTTTTGCATGCTCATGCGGCAGGCTTAAGGCGCGGTTTGGGCGCTGTGAAGGATTTTTTGCATGGTTGTTGTCGTCGCTGCCGGGTGCCCGCTTCGACATTTGATGAAAAGTTAGGCGGTAAGCCAAGATTTTGCGCCAATTGATGGGCGAATGATGAAAATATGCGCAAAGCGACCCGGCCCCGCCTTTGCCAAAGTGCGCTGAACGCGCTAGAGCAAGGCATGCCCAGCCACGGCCCCCCGCGATGACCCAACCCTCATTTCCCGTAGCGATCGATCCCCCGGTGCTGCTGGCGCCGATGTCGGGCATCACCGATCTGCCGTTTCGTCAGATCGTGGCGCAGTTCGGCGCCGGGATGGTGGTATCCGAGATGATTGCCTCGGGCGAGATGCTCACCGCCCGGCGCTCGACGCGGGCGCGCGCACGACTGATGGCAGGGCAGGTGCCGACGGCGGTGCAACTGGCCGGGCGTGAGGCGCGCGCCATGGCCGAGGCCGCCCGCATCGCCGAGGCTGGCGGCGCGCCGCTGATCGACATCAACATGGGGTGTCCAGCCAAGAAGGTGGTGGGCGGGCTTTCGGGTTCGGCGCTGATGCGCGATCTGGATCTGGCGCTGGAGCTGATCGAGGCGGTGGTGCGCGCGGTGCGGGTGCCGGTGACGCTGAAATGCCGGCTGGGCTGGGATGACGATTGCCGCAATGCCCCCGAACTGGCGCGCCGCGCCGAGGCAGCGGGCATTCGCATGATCACTGTACATGGCCGCACGCGCGCGCAATTCTATACCGGCCAGGCTGACTGGCATGCGATCAACGCGGTAAGCGGGGCGGTGAGCATCCCGGTCATTGTCAACGGCGACATCACCGATTGCGCCAGTGCGCGGCGGGCGCTCGCACAATCGGGGGCGCAGGGGGTAATGATCGGTCGCGGCGCGCAGGGGCGGCCCTGGTTGCCGGCGCAGATCGGCGCGGCGCTCCATGGCGGCCCGGCGCCGCAGGTGCCGCGCGGCGCGGCGCTGGCCGATCTGGTGGCGCGGCACTATGAGGCGATGCTGGATTTCTACGGCGCCGATCTGGGGCTGCGCGTGGCGCGCAAACATCTTGGCTGGTATATTGATGCCGCCGGCGGAAGCGCCGACCTGCGCGCCCGGCTCATGCGCGAAAGCGCGCCAGAACGGGTGTTGGCGCTTCTGCCCGACGCGCTGCATCCGCAGGAGCGCGCCGCATGAGCGCCGGCGCAAGCGAGCCGCGCAGCCGGCGGCCCGCAGCGGTGCGCGCGCCAAGGCCGGTGACGGGCGCGGTCTGGGCGGCGCTGCCGGTGCCGGCCTTTCTGATCGGCGTTTCAGGCGGGCAGGAGCGCATTCTTGAATGCAACCCGGCGGCAGAGCTGTTCATGGCGGCGTCTTCGGCGCAACTGGCGGGCGATCCGGTCTTTGACCGGCTTTCGATCGACGCGCCGATGGAGGAAGCCACCGCGCGCGCGCGCCTCAATCGAGCGCCGATCTTCATCAATGATGCCGATGTCTGCACCGGTGATCGCCCGCCGGTGCAATGCAACCTGCAACTGGCACCGATGAACGACCCCGATGCGACGCTGCTGATGCTCATCGCCCCGCGCGAGATCGCCGGGCGGCTGGGGCGCACACAGGCGATCAAGGCGGCGGCGAAATCGGCCATCGGCATGGCGGCGATGCTGGCGCATGAGATCAAGAACCCCCTGGCCGGCATCACCGGCGCGGCGCAGCTGTTGTCGATGGGCCTTGCCCAGGCCGATCGCGAGTTGACCGACCTGATCGTGGCTGAATCGCGGCGTATCGTGAAACTACTTGATCAGGTTGAACAATTCGGCGACCAGCGCCAGCCGGAATGTCATGAGGTGAATATTCATGACGTGCTGGAGCGCGCGCGGCGCTCGGCGGTGCTGGGCTTTGCCGCGCATATGCAGATCCATGATGAGTATGACCCTTCGCTGCCCTCCACCTGGGCCGATGCCGACCAGTTGCTTCAGGTCTTTCTGAACCTGCTCAAGAACGCTGCCGAGGCCCAGCCCGAGGGCGGCATGATCCGCGTGCGCAGCTATTTCGAGCGCGGCCTGCATCTGCGCGGGCGCGAGGGGCGCCAGGTGCCGCTGCCGCTGCATGTGGAGGTGATCGACGATGGCCCCGGCCTGCCGCCCGAAATAGCCGAGAACATCTTCGAGCCTTTCGTTTCTGGCCGCGAGAACGGCACCGGGCTGGGCCTGGCGCTGGTGTCGAAGATCATCGCGGCCCATGACGGCTGGATCGAGGTTGAACGGCGCGCCGGGCAGACCGTGTTTCGCATCTCGCTGCCGATGGCCCCGGCGGCGTCGAAAACCAAACCCAAGGAGTTTTCCTGATGGATGGCACCATCCTTGTTGCCGATGACGACCGCACCATCCGCACCGTGCTGACCCAGGCGCTTACCCGGGCCGGTTGCCGCGTTCATGCCACATCGAGCCTGACCACGCTGATGCGCTGGGTCGAGGAGGGCAAGGGCGATCTGGTGATCTCGGATGTGATCATGCCCGATGGCAACGGGATCGAGATGCTGCCGCGCATCCGGTCGTTGCGGCCTGAATTGCCGGTGATCGTGATTTCGGCGCAGAACACCATCATGACGGCGATTCAGGCCACCGAGGCCGATGCCTGGGATTACCTGCCCAAGCCCTTCGATCTGCCCGATCTGCTGAAGCGCTCGGCACGGGCGCTGGAAAGCGGGCGCGGGCGGCGGCGTGCCACCCCGGCGCAGGAGACCCCGGTGCGCGAGGTGATCGAGCCGGGCAGCGGGGCCGATCTGCCGCTGGTGGGGCGCACGCCGGCGATGCAGGCGCTCTATCGGCTGGTGGCACGGGTGATGAATGCCGAACTGCCGGTGCTGATCTCGGGCGAATCGGGCACCGGAAAATCGCTCATCGCGCGGGCGCTGCACGATTTCTCCGACCGCCGCGCGCAGCCTTTCGTGGTGGCCTCCGGGCAGGATCTGGGGCACGGCGATCCGGAGGGGCTCAACGCGCTGGTGGCGCGTGCGCGCGCCGGGTCGCTGGTGATCGACGGGCTGGGCGATCTTGATGCGCCCTCGCAGGCGCGTCTGGTGCGCCTGCTCGATACCTTGCCCGAGGATGGCCCACGCATCATCGGCATCGGCGATGGCGGGCTGGTCCGGGCGCTGGAAGCGGGCGCCTTCCGGCAGGATCTGTATTACCGGTTGGGCGGGGTGACGCTCAATGTGCCGCCGCTGCGCGAGCGTATCGAGGATATTCCGCTGCTGGCCGAGCATTTTCTGGCCCGCGCGGCGCGTGAAACCGGCACCGTGCGGCGGCTTGCGGCGCCGGCGCTGGAACTGCTGCGCCATTACGCCTGGCCGGGCAATGTGCGCCAGCTTGAAAACACCATCCGGCGGCTGGTGATCACCGGCCATGAGCCCGAGATTGGCCGCGCCGAGATCGAAGCCGCGCTCAGCAGCCACCCGGCCGCCCATCCGCATGGCGAGGGGCCACATGGCGAAACCCTCGGTGAGGCCGTTGCGCGCCATGTGCGGCGTTATTTCGAGCTGCACGGCGAGGATCTGCCGCCGCCGGGTGTCTATTCGCGCATCCTCCACGAGATGGAGGCGCCGCTGATCGAGATTGCGCTGGAATATACCGGCGGCAATCAGGCGCGCTGCGCCGAGCTTCTGGGCATCAACCGCAATACCTTGCGCAAGAAGATCAATGAACTGGATATTCGCGTGACACGGCGGCGAAAGTTGATGTAAACAAGCCACAGGGGCGTGGCGCATTTGCCGCAGTTCCGGGTTCCTCGGTCGCTTTGCAGGAGAACTCGTCGCGTGGTCAGACGGTCGGCTCATCCATGATGTCAGAGGTCAGCGGCGCGCAGCCGGACAGGCTGGCCACACGCAGCGGCTATCCGCAGCGTCGCAGCGCGTTGCGCCGCAGGCTTCAGGCAATCGGCACGCTGATACTGGTTGCCATGGCGCCGCTGCTGGTGCTGGCCTCGGTGGCGGTTCTGGGCCCTTTCACCGTCAGCCCCAATCTGCCCTCGCTGCGGCTCGTGCTGCTCGCCGATCTGGTCTATATTCTGGTGGTCGCCGCGCTGGTGATGGCCCGTGTGGCGCGGATGATCGCCGCGCGGCGGTCGCGCTCGGCGGGCTCGCGCCTGCATCTGCGGCTTTCGGCGCTCTTTGCCATCATCGCGCTGGTGCCGGCCATCTCGGTGGCGGTGTTTTCGGTCATCACCATCAATATCGGGCTTGAGGGCTGGTTTTCGGACCGGGTGCGCAATGTGGTGGGCAATTCGCTGGCCGCCGCCGAAGCCTACCAGGCCGAGCAGGAGCAAAACCTCGTCGAGGATGGCCGCAATGTCGCGCGCTTCCTTGACGGCTGGCTTGAGGCCAGCCCCTTCCTGCCGGATGGCGAGTTGCGCCAGATCCTCTCGCAGGCGCAGGCATCGGTCCAGCGCGGGCTGCGCGTGGCCTTCATCATTGATGGCTCAGGGCAGTTGATCCTGCGCGGAGAACGCTCTTACCTGTTTGATTTCATTCAACCTGATCCTGAAGATCTGCGCCGCGCCGTGGCGGGCGAACTGGTGCTGATCCGTGACTGGCCGAACAGCGAGTTTCGCGCCCTGGTGCCGCTGACGCAGCAGTTTGACCGGGTGCTTTATATCGCCCGCACGGTTGACGGGCAGATCCTGAGCCTGCTGGATGAGACCCAGGCGACGATCCAGCTTTACAACCAGCTTGAACGCGAGCGCGGGCGCATCCTGTTCAATTTCGGGCTGATCTATCTGGCCTTTGCCATCATCCTGATCCTGGCGGCGATCTGGCTTGGCATGTGGTTCGCCGAACGGCTTTCGCGCCCCATCGGGCGGCTGGCGGGGGCGGCGGCGATGGTCGGCGAGGGTGATCTGGATGTGCAGGTGCCCGAGGAGCAGGGCGAGGACGAGATCGCCACCATGGGGCGGGTGTTCAACCAGATGACCCGGCAGCTCAAGGCCCAGCGCGCCGCCCTTCTGGCCAATACCGAGCAGATCGAAGCCCGCAGACGGCTGTTTGACTCGGTGCTCGGCTCGGTGACGGCGGGGGTGATCGGGCTGGATGCCGAGGGCAAGGTCGATTTCGTCAACCGCGCGGCCCAGACGCTGACCGCAATCACCCCGCAGGCGGCAGCGCAGATGCCGCTGGATGCCGTCGTGCCGGAATTCGGCCCGCTGTTGACGCGCCTGCGAGCTGACGGCGCGCAGATGGCCGGCCGCGTGCAGGATGAGGTGCGCCTGAGCCGGGCGGGACGGATGGAAAGCCTGCTGGTGCGCATGGCCGAGCGGCGCAATGCCGAGGGCGCCCTGGAGGGCTATGTCGTGGCCTTTGATGACGTGACCGAGCTGGTCTCGGCGCAGCGTATGGCCGCCTGGGGCGATGTGGCGCGGCGCATCGCGCATGAGATCAAGAACCCGCTGACGCCGATCCAGCTTTCCGCCGACCGCATCAAGCGCAAGTTCCGCCGGCAGCTGCCCGAGGAGGACGCCGCCGCGCTGGAGCAACTGACCGATGTCATCGTGCGCCAGACCAATGACCTGCGCCGTATCGTCGATGAATTCTCGCGCTTCGCCCGCATGCCCGAGCCCGACCGCCGCCCCCATGATCTGGTGCAACTGGTGCGCGACGCGGTGACCCTGCAGGAGGCGGGGCTGGCGCATGTGGAGCTGTTCACCGATCTGCCGCCGACGCCACTGGTGCTTGACATTGATGCCACCATGATCACCCAGGCACTGACAAACCTTATCAAGAACGCCGGTGAAGCCATTGAAACATTACAAAAAAGCGGAGAGTCGCCTGCCGGTTTCAAGCCCCGGATCGAGCTGCGGTTGTGGAGCGACGATCAGCGCGTCAGCCTGACCATTGCCGATAACGGAATCGGCCTGCCCGAGGACCGTTCACGGCTTTTCGAGCCCTATGTGACGACGCGCGAGGAGGGCACCGGCCTGGGACTGCCGATCGTCAAGAAGATCATCGAGGAGCACGGCGGCATGCTGGCGCTGCTCGATGCGCCGTATTTTCCCGGTGCCGGGCATTGCGGAGCCATGGCGCAGATCCGGCTGCCGCGGCTGAACGGGGCTCGCGGAATGCGTGGCGGCGAGCAGGAGAGCATGAAATGAGTGATATTCTGATTGTTGACGACGAGCGCGACATCCGCGAACTGGTGTCCGAGATCCTGCGCGACGAGGGGTATTCGACGCGCCTTGCCGCCAATTCCGACGAGGCCATGACTGCGGTCGAATCGGCGCCGCCGGCGCTGATGGTGCTGGATCTGTGGCTCAAGGACAGCCAGATGGACGGCATCGGCATTCTGATGGCGGTCAAGCGCGAGCATCCGGAAATCCCGGTGGTGATCATCTCGGGGCATGGCAATATCGAGATCGCCGTGGCGGCGATCAAGAAGGGCGCCTATGACTTCATCGAGAAGCCTTTCAACATCGACCAGTTGCTGGTGGTGATCGGTCGCGCGATGGAAACCGCGCGCCTGCGGCGTGAAAACACCACCCTGCGCCGGCGCGATGGCGGCCCCGTCGAGATGATCGGCTCCAGCCATGCGATGAAGATGCTCAAGGGCCAGCTGACCAAGGTCACGCGCTCGAACGGGCGGGTCATGCTGAGCGGGCCATCGGGCTGCGGCAAGGAGGTTGCGGCGCGCTTCATTCATGCGCAATCGAACCGCGCCAATGCGCCTTTTGTCACGGTGTCCTGCGCGGCGATCGAGCCGGACAAGATGGAGGCTGTGCTGTTTGGGCAGGAAAGCCCCGCGCATGGCGCCATCCAGGGTTTGCTTGAGCAGGCGCATGGCGGGGTGCTCTATCTTGACGAGGTTGCCGATATGCCGCCGGGCACGCAATCGAAGATCCTGCGCGTGCTGGTCGATCAGACCTTCATGCGCGTCGGTGGCAGCGAGAAGGTGCGCGTCGATCTGAGGGTGATTTCCTCGACGACGCGCGACCTGCGCGCCGCCATTTCGCTTGGCGTGTTCCGCCAGGAGCTTTACGACCGGCTCAATGTGGTGCCGATCCATGTGCCCACGCTTGAGGAACGGCGCGAGGATATCCCGGCGCTGGCGCTGCATTTCATCGACATGTTCCATCGCACCCAGGGGTTGGCGCGCCGCGCCCTCTCTGACGAGGCGGAGGCCCAGTTGCAGGCGATGAGCTGGCCGGGCAACATCCGCCAGTTGCGCAATGTCATCGAGCGCGCGCTGATCCTGGGCGATGGCTCCGGGCCGATCGAAGCGCGCGAATTGCAAAGCGAAAACGGTCAGGCCGAGGGCGAGGGGCGGGTGGTCCTGTCGGGCGGGCTGGCAACGCTGCCGCTGCGCGAGGCGCGCGAATTGTTCGAGCGTGAATATCTGCTGACCCAGATCAATCGTTTCGGCGGCAATATCTCGCGCACGGCATCCTTTGTCGGCATGGAGCGTTCGGCGCTGCATCGCAAGCTGAAATCGCTGGGCGTCAACACGGCAGAGCTTTCGGGCGCGCGCGCTGGCCGCGACGATGCCTGAACAGCATAGGGAGCAGCCATGAAGATCATCATCTGCGGCGCGGGCCAGGTTGGCTGGCAGATTGCCCGGCAACTCGCCGGCGAGGCCAATGACGTCTCGGTGGTGGACAACAACCCCGCCCTGGTGCGCCGTGCCACCGATACGCTGGAGGTGCAGGGCGTGATCGGCTTTGCCTCGCATCCTGACGTGCTGGAGGCCGCCGGCGCGCGCGACGCGGACATGATCATCGCCGCCACCTATTCGGACGAGGTGAACATGGTCACCTGCCAGGTGGCGCATTCGGTGTTCAACATCACCCGCAAGATCGCCCGGCTGCGCGCCCAGACTTACCTGGAGCCACGATATTCAGACCTGTTCCAACGCGATCACATGCCCATCGACGTGGTCATCAACCCCGAGCGCGAGGTCTCGATGGCGGCGCTGCGGCGCATCGCCGCGCCGGCCACTTTCGATGTGCAGGACTTCATGGAAGGTCGCGTGCGGCTGGCAGGCATCGCACTGGATGAGGATTGCCCGGTGCTCAATACCTCGCTGCGCCAGTTGACCGAGCTTTTCTCGACCCTGCGCGCCATTGTTGTGGGTGTGCGGCGCGGGTCGCGGCTTTTCGCTCCGGAGCCCGCCGACCAGCTTTATGCCGGCGATCAGATCTATGTGGTCTCGGAAAGCGACGAGTTGCACCGCACGCTGGAGATCTTCGGCAAGCCGCAGACGCGGCAGGAGCGGGTGGTGGTGATCGGTGCGGGCAATGTGGGCCTGTCGGTGGCCAGCGCGCTGGAGCGTCAGCGCGAGCGGGTGCGGGTGAAGGTGATCGAACGCGACCGCCAGCGCGCCGAAATCGCCGCAGATGCGCTGGAGCGCACCATCGTCCTGCACGGCGACGGCATGGAAAGCGAGATCCTTTCCGAGGCCGGGATCGACAAGGCCGATGTCGTGCTGGCGGTGACCGATGACGACAAGACCAACCTGCTGGCCTCGGTGCGCGGCAAGGCGATGGGATGCAAGCTGGCGATCGCGCTGGTCAATGATCCCAGTCTGGCGCCGCTGATGGAGCATCTGGGGATCGATGCGCATATCAACCCGCGCGCCACCACCGTCAGTTCGATCCTGCGCCATGTGCGTCATGGGCGCGTGCGCTCGATCTACACCATCGGCGATGGTGAGGCCGAGGTGATCGAGGCGCAGGTGCTGTCCACCTCGCCGCTGGCCGGCAAGACCATCGGCGAGGTGGATTTTCCCGAAGGGGCGCTGGTCGGTGCGGTGATGAAGGGCGCGACATTGGAAAAGCCCACCAGCCGCACCCTTCTGGAGGCCGGCGACGTGCTGGTGGTGTTCGTGCTCAGAAACGATGTGCCGGAACTGGAGCGGCTGTTGCAGGTGGCGGTGGAGTATTTCTGATGTGGGCGCGCTTCAGGCATGTGCCGCTTCTGGTGGTTCTGCTGGGGGCGACGGGCCTGGCCATGCTGGTGCCTTCGGCGCATGCGTTTCTGGATGGGCAGGCCGCCACCGGCAGGGCGTTCTTGCATTCGGGGCTGATCTTTGCGCTGCTGGCAGGCTTTCTGGCACTGGCAACCAGCCGTCCGATCACCGCGAGCGCCGCGCAGGGCCTCTTTCCGCTTCTGGCGGCGATCTATCTGTTCCTGCCAGCGGCCATGGCCGTGCCGCTCGCCGAGACGCTGGAGATGGGATTTCTGGACGCCTGGTTCGAGATGGTTGCCAGTTTCACCACCACCGGCGCCTCGCTGCTGGATGCGCCGCGCCGCTTGCCCGAGGCGGTGCATCTGTGGCGTGGTATGGCCGGCTGGTTCGGCGGGCTTCTGGTGCTGGTTTCGGCAACGGCGCTTCTGGCACCGCTGGGGCTGGGCGGGTTCGAACTGATCCGCCCGCATGCGGAAGCCACCGCGCTGCACAGGGATACCGGGCTCAGCACCGGCCAGCGCATGCGCGCGCATACACTGATCATCTTGCCGTTCTACCTGGGGCTGACCGCGCTTTTGTGGCTGGTGCTGGTGATGCTGGGCGTGCCGGGGTTCTCCGCGCTGATGCAGGCCATGGCCACGCTTTCGACCTCGGGGATTCTGGCGCAGGAATCGCTGGGCCGCGTGGGATTTGCCGCTGAACTGGCAATTTTTGCGTTTCTTGTTCTGGCACTGAGTCGTGGCCTGATGCCCGGCCCGTCGCGTGGCGCGCGCCAGCGGCTGTCGCCGGGGCCGGAGATGCGCGTGGCGGCGCTGATTGTCGCGCTGGTTGTGCTGATCGTGGTGCTGCGACACTGGCTGGGTGCCTTCGAGGTTGCCGAGGGCGAAAACCTGCCGGCAATGGGCCGCGCCGCCTGGGGTGCCACCTTCACCGCATTGTCCTTCCTGACCACCACGGGGTTTGTCAGCGAAGGCTGGATCGCCAGCCGCGCCTGGTCCGGTCTGACACCACCAGGGCTGGTGTTGATGGGCTTGACGATCATCGGCGGGGGGGTGGCAACAACGGCGGGCGGGGTGAAGCTGCTGCGGGTCTATGCGCTGGCGCGGCTGGGCAAGGTCGAACTGGAGCGCATGGTCTTTCCCTCGATGGTTGCCGGCGGTGGCGAGCGGCTGCGCTTTCTGACCACACGCGGCGGGCGCGCGGCCTGGCTTTTCGTGATGGTCTTCGCCATCACGGTTGCGCTGCTGATCGCCGCGCTGATGCTGAGCGGCATGAGCTTTGAAACCGGACTTGTCTTTACCATCGCCGCCCTGACCACCACCGGGCCGCTGGTGCAGGTGGCCGGAGATCTGCCGCTGCAATGGGCGCTGCTGTCGGTGCCGGCCAAGGCGGTTCTGGCCCTTGGCATGATTCTCGGCCGGCTCGAAATTCTGGTCATGCTTGCGTTGTTGATGGCGAAGTTCGGCCGCGATTGACGGCAAAACCTCTCGTATCAACCGTGTATCGCCCCTTGCTGACCCCTGAAAAGAACTCTAATGCGCTGAATTGGGGGTGGAAAACTGCTTGCGTGCGCTCCATACTGCGCCCGCAGGGGAGACTTGCGCTGCCAATAATGGCGCAGGCCGCAAAAAAGGTAAAAAACATGGCCGTGGATAAACAAAACTTGCAAGACGCCTTTCTGAATCATGTTCGCAAGAACAAGGTTCCGGTTACGATCTTTCTGATAAACGGGGTCAAGCTTCTGGGCGTTATCACCTGGTTTGACAATTTCTGCGTTCTCTTGCGCCGCGAGGGGCAGAGCCAGCTTGTTTACAAGCATGCGATTTCCACGATCATGCCGGGTCAGCCGATCAATCTCTATAATGGCGAGGACTGAGCGCGCACCGAGGGCAACCCCGTGAGCGCCGAGCCCACCGAACCGCGCCGCCGCGAGCAGGCCGAGGGGTCTGTGGACGGGCGCGCGCCGCGCACACGCGCGCTGGTTCTGCATCCTGACATCCGCACCAATCCGGGCTCGCGCAGCGCCGAATCGGCCCTGGCCGAGGCGATGGCGCTGGCCCATGCCCTGCCGCGCGTCGAGGTGATCGACGGACAGGTGGTGCGTCTGACCAAGGCCGCGCCGGGGCAATTGTTCGGCTCCGGCAAGGTCGAGGAGATCAAGGCGCGCATTGAGGAGGACGAGATCGAGCTGGTGCTGATCGACGGCCCGGTGACGCCGGTGCAGCAGCGCAATCTTGAACGGGCCTGGAAGGTGAAGCTGCTTGATCGCACCGGGCTCATCCTGGAGATCTTCGCCGATCGCGCGCGCACCCGCGAAGGGGTGTTGCAGGTGGAGCTGGCCGCGTTGAGCTATCAGCGCACCCGGCTGGTGCGTGCCTGGACCCATCTGGAGCGCCAGCGCGGCGGGCTGGGGTTTGTCGGCGGGCCCGGCGAGACCCAGATCGAGGCTGACCGGCGCGCCATCGACACGCAGATGGTGCGGCTCCGGCGGCAGCTTGAAAAGGTGGTCAGGACGCGCGAGCTGCACCGCGCGGCGCGCCGCCGCGTGCCCTATCCGGTGGTTGCGCTGGTGGGCTATACCAACGCGGGAAAATCCACACTTTTCAATCGCCTGACCGGTGCCGACGTGCTGGCCAAGGATATGCTTTTCGCCACGCTTGATCCGACGATGCGCGCGGTGCGCCTGCCTGGCGGGAGCGAGGTGATCCTGTCCGACACCGTGGGCTTCATCTCGGAATTGCCGACGCAGCTGGTGGCGGCCTTTCGTGCCACGCTTGAGGAGGTTCTGGAGGCCGATCTGATCGTGCATGTGCGCGACATCGCCCATCCCGAGACCGATGCACAGGCGCAGGATGTCGAAACCATCCTGCACACGCTGGGCGTGACCGATGCGGTGCCGCGCATCGAGGTGTGGAACAAGGCCGATCTTCTGCCCGCCGATGACCCGCAACTGACCATCGCCGCGCGCCGTGAGGGGGTCTTTGCGGCCTCGGCGTTGCGTGGCGCGGGGCTGGAGGCGCTTTGCGCGGCGATCCGGGTTCATCTGGAAGATGAGCGTCAGGGCGCGGAACTGTCGCTGGGCTATGCACAGGGGCGCGCGCGCGCCTGGCTCTACGCCGAGGGGCTGGTCGAGGAAGAGAAGCCCGGCGAGGATGTGTCAGTTCTGCGGGTGCGCTGGAGTGCCCGCCAGCGGCGGCGTTTCGAGGAGCTTCTGACCCCCGAGGGCGAAACAGAGGACCGCCGGGAAGCCGAGCAGCCCGAATCCGAAACCGAAGCCCCAAGACGGGATCACCGTGAACCGGATGCCCCGTAACAGAACCCCGCGCATCGGATGATGGCCTGATCTGTCAGCCGCCGGGGCGGGCGGTGCACTGGTGGCGGGGTCGCCTCAATTCTCGTCAGTCCTCGTCGTCGTCGTTGATCAGTTCGATCTCACCCAGATCGACAAGGCCGCGGATCGCCTCGACCACGCCATTCATGGCCGCTTCGGCATCCTTGGGGCGCACCTTGCCACGGATCTCGATCTCGTCGCGCAGGGTGCCGGCCATGCGCTGTGACATGTTCGCCAGCATGAACTCGACCGATTTCCATTCATCGCTGTCGGGCTGGGCGCGGGCGGCGGCGAAGGCGGTGATCAGTTCGGCCTGGGCAATATCGCGCAGCACCTTGGGCACGTCGCGCCCGTTCAGGCGGTGATGGATATTGGCAAAGGTGAAGATCGCCTTGCGCACTCCCTCGGCAAAGGCCGAGTCCTGGATGTCAAAGGCCGAGAGAAGCTCCTCGCGGATGCGTGCGGGCGTCGAGGTGAGGATGGCACCGACGCGCTTGGTCGGCGGGGCCGGGAAGGCGCGGGGCGGGCGGCTGTCTAGCTGGGCGGCAAGCGCATTGCCGATTCGTGCCACCATCCGCGGCGCGATGCTTTCGGTCAGCGCCACGGCATAGGCCACGCGGCGCGCCCGCTCGCCGGGCATCTTGCCCAGCAGTTCCGCGGCCCGTTCGACCGAAAGCTTGGACAGCACCACCGCGGCCACCTCGGCGCTTTCGGGGTCGATCAGTTCGAGCAGCGTATCAAGATCAGCGCTGACGATACGCTCCCAGGGATCAGCGGCGCCGCTTTCCTGGGCCTTGCGGCGCAGTTTCTGGCTGGCGCCGGGGCTGAGCTTGCCATCGAGCGCGCGCAGCGCCTGGCCGATCCCGCCCGAAAAGCTCAAGCCGACTTGCTCAAGGGTTTCGACGAATTCGGACACCACCGCCGAAAGCGTGTCGCGGTCAACCAGTCGCATCTCGCAGATCTGCTCGGTGAGCTTGGTCTGCATATCCTCGGGCAGCGAGGCGAGGTTCACATCGGCGCCTTCCGAGATCAGCAGTTGAACCAGGATTGCCGCCTTTTGCTGGCCGGTCAGGGCGCGGATGGCGCGCCCGCTCGCCGGGCTGGTGGCCATCCCGCCGCCCTTTCCGGCGTTGCTGCCCCCAAAGCCGCCCAGACCGCCACCACCAAGCGCCGGCAGGCCGCCTTCGGCAGGGCCGGCGGGAAAGAGGTCTGGCAGAGAGAGGGCTGGCAGCGACTGGTCTTGAGGCATGGATCGGTCCGGTGCGAATCTGGCCTTCAGCATCGCCGTCAAGGGTTAAGGGGCGGATAACAAGCGGCTGAATCTGCCGCTTGATTCAGATCAAGGCCACACCTGCCGGGCTGCGGCACAAGGGAGGGGAAGGCGCGGGCAGGTTCTGCCTGATCTTCATCTCCCGTTTCCGGGCATTCCGTCCTTTGCCCGGTTTCACCTGTCGCCGCGAGAGCCCCCTCTCGCGGCATTTTTTCTTATTCGGCGGCTGCATCCGCGACGGCTTCGCTGGCCTCGATCTGCGCCGCGCGCGCCTCGACCAGCTCGACGATATGATCGATCATCGCCTCGTTCGAGAGCTTGTGCGCCTGCTTGCCCGCCAGATAGACCATCCCCGAGCCCGCACCACCGCCGGTAAAGCCGATATCGGTCATCAGTGCCTCGCCGGGGCCGTTGACCACACAGCCGATGATCGACAGGCTCATCGGCGTCTTGATATGCGAAAGCCGGGTCTCCAGCCTTTCCACCGTCTTGATCACGTCAAAGCCCTGCCGCGCGCAGGAGGGGCAGGAAATGATGTTGACGCCGCGGTGGCGCAACCCCAGCGATTTGAGGATCTCGTAGCCGACGCGCACCTCTTCCACCGGATCGGCGGAGAGCGACACGCGAATGGTATCGCCGATCCCCATCCACAGCAGATTGCCCAGACCGATGGCCGATTTCACCGTGCCTGACATCAACCCCCCGGCCTCGGTGATGCCCAGGTGGATCGGCGCGTCGGTTGCCTCGGCCAGTTGCTGATAGGCTGCTGCCGCCAGGAACACATCGGAGGCCTTGCAGGAGATCTTGAACTCGTGAAAATCGTTGTCCTGCAAGAGCTTGATATGGTCCAGACCGGATTCCACCATGGCATCGGGGCAGGGTTCGGCGTATTTTTCCAGCAGGTGGCGCTCAAGGCTGCCGGCATTGACGCCGATGCGGATGGAGCAGCCATGATCGCGCGCGGCCCTGATCACCTCGCGGACCCGGTCGGCGGAGCCGATATTGCCGGGGTTGATGCGCAGGCAGGCGGCGCCGGCTTCGGCGGCCTCGATGGCGCGTTTGTAGTGAAAATGGATGTCCGCCACGATCGGCACCGGGCTTTCGCGGCAGATCTCGCGCAGAGCACGGGTCGATGCCTGATCGGGGGTGGAGACGCGCACGATATCGGCGCCGGCCTCGGTCGCGGCGATGATCTGCGCCAGGGTGGCCGGCACATCGGTCGTGTCGGTGTTGGTCATGGTCTGCACGGTGATCGGGGCATCGCCGCCCACCGGCACGCGGCCAACCATGATCTGCCGCGATTTGCGCCGCGCGATGTTGCGCCAGGGTCGGATCGGATTATGTGCCATGGGCCGGTTCCATTCTGACTCGGGTTCCTTCGGACATAGGATGAAGCGCCCCGCGAGGCAATGCACTCGGGGCGGGGTGGCGGGAAATCGGCATGATCGGAAGCAGGCTCCGGGACCGGCTCGGGTGGAAAGCGTGTATCGGTCCGGGGGGGCGGCGGTTTACTGTTCGCGCAGACGTGCCACCATCACGGCCAGATCGCTGTCGCGCGACAGATCAGCCAGACTGAAGCCCTCGCGCAGTGCCTCTGCGGATAGCGCGATGTTGCGCGCCACATTGGCGCCCGGCGCGGCTGGCCCGTAGGCTTCGCCGTCGATCAGGAAATAGACCGAGCCCGAATTGCCGGCATGCAGTGTGGGGGGCTGTTCGGTCTGCGGCAGGGTGTAGCGCTCACCGGAATCGAGAATTCGCTCGAAGATCACGCTGCCATCGGCGGCGCGCACGCGCATCCACGAGGGACGAACGGCAAGGATCTCCACAACCGGCGGGCCGCTTTGCAGAACGCGCGGCGCATCCTCGGCACCAAGCGCCGCCGCCATGGCCTCGGCGATGGCGGCATCGGTACGGATGCCGTCAGGGCTGCCTTGCTCGCGCGGGTTGATCGTGGCGATCGGCCCGTCGCGCGGCACCAGCACCGGAATGTCCAGCGCCTGCGGCCGCACGATCCGCACGCGGCCTTCGGCTCCGGCTTCGGCGGTGACGGCGAAGGGGTCGGTATCGAGCGCGGAGAGGCCATCCTGGCCTGCGGTCAGAGGGTCGAAATCGGTAACGACATTGGGGATGATGTCGGCGGGTGCGACCTGCACGCGCTGCACTTCCTTGAGCACCGTCCAGCCGGCAAAGCCCAGCCCCAGCACCAGCGCCGCCAGCACCGTGACCGAACCAAGCGCACCGGGTTCG
Organism: Pararhodobacter sp.; assembly: GCA_046295695.1. Lineage (GTDB taxonomy): Bacteria > Pseudomonadota > Alphaproteobacteria > Rhodobacterales > Rhodobacteraceae > Pararhodobacter. The sequence goes on from JBKBMS010000001.1 coordinate 67,699, forward strand.
ATGCGTTTCCAGAATGGTTCGGGATCGGGCAGGATACCCACCCCGCGCAACGCGCCGGTGCGCGGCTCTGCGGCGCGCGCCTCACGTTGCGGGCGCGGCGCGGCGCTGCCCATCGCGTTCATGCCGTGCCCGATGGCGAAATCGTGCTCCAGGCAGAAGCGCTGATAGACCCATTCGGTATCCATTCCGAGGTAGCGCGCATAGGAGCGAACGAAACCGGCAACGAAGCTGGGCGCTTCGAATGCGTCCAGATCGCCGTTCTCGATGGCGGCGATATAGGCGGCACGGATATGCAGTTCGCGCTGGACATCCAGAAGCGATTTGCCAAGCGTCGCGCGCTCTCCGCGCAGGATATCGCCAAGGCGCAATTCGTAATCGTCGAATCCGCGTTGCTTGTTCACGTCCTGTGCCGGAGGTTGTTCCTTCCGCCAGATCATCCGCTCTGTCCCTGTTTCCGCCTGCCTGCGGGTCTGTGCTTTACGCGCCCCGATTCTACCTGCGGTGGTAAAGTGAGTCGCGTTGCTGCTACCTCTTGTAGGTTTTCTAGCAGATCACAACAATTTTTTGAAGTAATCGTGGCACTCAGGCGGAAAGTTCGGCACGATTCAGCGCACAATGCGACCACAGCGCATCCATGGCGCGCACAAGACGGTCGATCTGCTCGGGATCATGCACCGGCGAGGGGGTGAAGCGCAGCCTTTCGGTGCCGCGCGGCACGGTGGGAAAGTTGATCGGCTGGACATAGATGCCGTGGCGTTCCAGCAGCATGTCCGAGATCAGCTTGCAATGCACCGGATCGCCCACATGCACCGGCACGATATGGCTGCCATGGTCGATGATCGGCAGGCCCAGCCCCTTGAGGCGCATCTTCAGGATGCGCGCATGGTCCTGTTGCTTGTCGCGCAGTGCCTGGTCGGTCTTCAGATGCCGGATCGAGGCGGCGCAACCCGCCGCCACCGCAGGCGGCAGCGAGGTGGTGAAGATGAAGCCCGGCGCATAGGAGCGGATCGCATCGACCATCCTGGCGCTCGAGGCGATATAGCCGCCCATCACGCCATAGGCCTTGGCCATGGTGCCGTTGATGATGTCGATTCGGTGCATCAGGTTGTCGCGCTCGGCCACGCCGGCACCGCGCGGGCCATACATGCCCACGGCGTGCACTTCGTCGATATAGGTCAGCGCGCCGAATTCGTCGGCCAGATCGCAGATCGCTTCGACGGGGCCGAAATCGCCATCCATGGAATAGATCGATTCGAAGGCGATGAGCTTGGGCGCGGCGGGGTCGTCGGCGGCCAGCAGTTCGCGCAGATGCGCCAGATCATTGTGCCGGAAGATCCGCTTGGCTCCGCCGTTGCGCCGCACGCCTTCGATCATCGAGGCATGGTTGAGCGCATCGGAATAGATGATCAGACCGGGAAACAGTCTGGGCAGGGTGGAGAGTGTGGCGTCATTGGCGATATAGGCCGAGGTGAAGACCAGCGCGGCTTCCTTGCGGTGCAGGTCGGCCAGTTCGGCCTCAAGGTGCTTGTGATAAAGCGTGGTGCCGGAAATGTTGCGCGTCCCGCCGGAGCCGGCGCCGGTGGCGTCGAGCGCCTCGTGCATTGCCGCCAGAACCACCGGATGCTGGCCCATGCCCAGATAGTCGTTGCCGCACCAGACGGTGATTTCCTTCTCGGTGCCATCGGGGCGCCGCCAGATGGCCTGCGGAAAATGCCCCTTGCGGCGCTCGATGTCGATGAAGGTGCGGTAGCGCCCTTCGTCATGCAGGCGCTGAAGGGCGGCATCGATGGCGGCGGCATAGTTCAAGGCGGTCTCCCTCGCGTGACGCTGGGTCTTTCGCAGGTATGGCGGCAGGGCTGCACCGACTGCGATTGTCATATTTCAGATCATATTTAAATGCGCCTTTACGCTGCAAACATGACCTGGATCAATTCCAATATTTGTCGCACCTCCGTGCGCAGGGGTAAAGGGCGATCAATCGGCGATCACGACGGCGCAATCGCTTGCCCCCTCGCTTGCTTCGCACTGGACGATGGCCATGGCGGCGGGGTCATCGCCCCGGCCGATGCCCCAACTGCCGGTGCGTGCCGAAATCGCCAAGGCCCGCGGGCCTCGGATGCGGCGATAATCGGTGCCGAAAGCCTCGGTGGCATCGGCGCTCAGTTGCAGCGTGCGTTCCTGCCAGCCGGCGGGGCGGACTTCCAGCGCGACGGTGCAGGGCGCACCCTCCTGGCGGCGCGCGTCGCATTCGCGCAGCGCGGCATCACGGGCGGCGGCGATATCGTGGTAATTGGCGGCAAAGACCGTGGCTTCGGCCATGATGCCGGCATCGGGCGCGAAGGCCAGAGCGGCATAATAGCGCTGCTCCCGGGCCACGGCTGTCAGCAGATCGGCCTCCTCGGTGCTCAGGCCCTGCATGGTGTAGCGCACCACCTCGACGCGGTCGGCGCGGTAGAGCATGGCGCGCGCGGCATCGGCGGCGATCGGATCGGCAAGGGCGGGCAGCGCGGCGGCGGCAAGACCGGCAAGCGCCAATGCCAACCGGGCGGGCAGGGGGCGCAGCGATGACAGGTTTCGAGGCATGATCACTCCGTTTCAGCAGTGCGCGCGGGCGGGCAGGGCATCGGCGCGCGAAAGGTTGTCGCTCTTGCGTCACGGCTTTCTTAGCAATCCTTCGCGGCGGAGGGAACCTTGGTTGCATTCCGCTCACCCACAAGCATGTTATCGCCGCCGCTTTCGTGCGCCACTGTGCCGGCCTCTGGACATTCCGTTGCCGCGCGAAATAGGCTCCGGCAATCCATCCCATCAGGAGACCGCCATGTCCTCGCAATCCGCGCTGCCCGCCGTTCTGGAGCATATCGACCGCACTCTGGACGATTCGCTCGAACGGTTGATGGAACTGCTGCGCCTGCCTTCGATCTCGACCGACCCGGCCTTCAAGGCCGATTGCGACCGCACCGCCGACTGGCTGGTGGAGGCGCTTGCGGATCTGGGCATGACAGCGCGCAAGGATGCCACGCCGGGCCATCCGATGGTTGTGGCGCATGGCCCCGAACAGCCCGGCCGGCATGTGCTGTTCTACGGCCATTATGATGTGCAGCCGGTCGATCCGCTCAACCTGTGGCACCGCGACCCGTTCGACCCCGCCATCGAGGACACGCCCAACGGCAGGGTGATCCGCGCGCGCGGCGCGGCCGATGACAAGGGCCAGTTGATGACCTTCGTGGAAGCCTGCCGCGCCTGGATCGCGGTGCATGGCAGCCTGCCGGCGCGGGTGTCGATCTTTCTGGAGGGCGAGGAGGAATCGGGCTCGCCCTCGCTGGTGCCCTACATGAAGGCCAATGCGGCGGAACTGCGCGCCGATCTTGCGCTGATCTGCGATACCGGCATGTTCGATCCGCAGACCCCGGCCATCACCACCATGCTGCGCGGGCTTCTGGGCGAGGAAATCGTCATCACCGGCCCGAACAAGGATCTGCATTCGGGCATGTTCGGGGGCGCGGCGATGAATCCGGCGCGGGTGCTGGCGCGCATCCTGACCGATCTGCACGATGAGGACGGACGCATCACGCTTGAGGGTTTCTATGATGGCGTGCCCGAACTTTCCAACGCCCAGCGCGCACAATGGGAGACTCTGGGCTTCGATGCCGAGGGCTTTCTGGGCGCGGTAGGGCTGAAGCATCCCGCCGGCGAGCGGGGCCGCAGCGCGCTGGAAATGCTCTGGTCGCGCCCCACCTGCGAGATCAACGGCATGACCTCCGGCTACACGGGCGCGGGGTTCAAGACGGTGCTGCCCTCGCTCGCCTCGGCCAAGGTCAGCTTCCGGCTGGTGGGCACGCAGGACCCCGCGAAGATCCGCGCCGCGCTGCGCAAGCATGTCGAGGCGCGGCTGCCGGCGGATTGCACGGTGGACTATATCGACCATTCCGCCGGGCCGGCGAGCGTGATGGCCACCGACGATCCCGCCTTCGAGGCCGCGCGCCAGGCGCTCAGCGACGAATGGCCCCGGCCGGCGGCCTTCATCGGCTGCGGCGGTTCGATCCCCATTGCCGGCTATTTCAAGACCGTTCTGGGCATGGATTCGATGCTCATCGGCTTTGGCCGCGATGATGACCAGATCCATTCGCCCAACGAGAAATACGACCTGGAAGCCTTTCACAAGGGCATCCGCTCCTGGGCGCGCATTCTCGCGGCGCTGGCAAAGGCTTGATCAATGCACCGCATCCGCCAGTCGCCGACCGATCCGGCCTTCGTGCAGAACCCCTATCCGTTCTATGACCGCGCCCGCGCGCTGGGTTCGATCGTGTTCTGGGAAGACTATGGCATGCCCTGTGCGCTCAGCCACGCGGCGGTCAACGCCATCATGCGTGACCGCCGCTTCGGCCGCGAGATCCCGCCCGAAAGGCGCCAGCCGATCGCCGAACATACCGCGCCCTTCTACGCCATCGAGGCCCATTCCATGCTGGAGCTGGAGCCGCCGCGCCACACCAGGTTGCGCGGGCTGGTGCTGCGCGCCTTCACCTCGCGCCGCATCGCCGCGCTGGAGCCCGAGATCGCCGCGCTTGCCCATGAGTTGATCGACCGCTTCCCCGCCGGGCGGTTCGATCTGCTGGCGCATTTCGCGCAGGTTATTCCAGTGGTGGTGATCGCGCGGCTGCTGGGCGTGCCCGAGGGCATGAAGGATCAGTTGCTGGACTGGTCGCACGCTATGGTGTCGATGTATCACGCCGGCCGCACCCGCGCGACCGAAGAGCGCGCCGGTCGCGCCAGCGCGGAATTCGCCGATTTCATGCGTGCCTATGTCGATGAGCGCCGCGCCCGGCCGGGCGATGATCTGATCACCCATCTGATCGCCGCCGAGGAGGAGGGCGAAAAGCTCTCGACCGACGAGTTGATCACCACCTGCATCCTGCTGCTCAATGCCGGGCATGAGGCGACGGTGCACGGGATCGGCAACGGCGTGAAGACGCTTCTTGAGGCAGGCGGGCCGCAGGACTGGCTGGCACCGGGGCAGGTGGCGGCGACTGTCGAGGAATTGCTACGCTACGATCCGCCGCTGCACATGTTCACCCGCCACGCCTATGAAACCGTCGAGGTGCTTGGCCAGGTCTTCCAGCCGGGCGACGAGGTCGCCTGCCTGCTGGCCGCCGCCGCGCGCGATGCGCAGGTCTGGGCCGAGCCGCACCGCTTCGATCCGCGGCGCCCGGCCAAGCCGCATCTGGCCTTCGGCGTCGGGCTGCATTTCTGTGTCGGCGCACCGCTGGCACGGCTGGAAATGGCCGCCGCGCTGCCGATCCTCTTCGAGCGCTGCCCCGGCCTGCGCCTGGCGGCCCCGCCCCGCTACAGCGACAGCTATCATTTTCACGGCCTCGACGCGCTCATGGTCGAAGCGGGGTAGGGGGCGCTGCCCCCTCTGGCCGTGCCGGCCATTCACCCCCGGGATACTTGCCGCACAAAGACGGATGGGGCCGCGCGCCTGCCAGTCTTTGTGCAGGGTTCTTTGTGCAGGAAATATCCTGGGGGTGAGGCGCCTTGGCTCCGAGGGGGCAAAGCCCCCTTCGTCGCGGCAATTCGAGCCCGGCGGGATTGATCTTTGCCGCAGCGCGCGGCATTGGCTGCAAAACGACAAGGAGAAGCCATGCGCGCATTGACCACCGAGCCCGGCCAGTTGCCCCTCATGGTGCTGGTGCGCCCGCAGATGGGCGAGAATATCGGCGCGGCGGCGCGGGCGATGCTCAATTTCGGGCTGGAACACATGCGTCTGGTCGCCCCGCGCGACGGCTGGCCCAACCCGACGGCCACCGCCATGGCTTCGGGGGCGGGGCTGGTGCTGGATCATGCCGGGGTTTTCGGCGATCTGCCGGCCGCGCTGGCCGATTGCGATTACGTCTATGCCACCACGGCGCGCGCGCGCGGGCTGGTCAAGCCGGTGCTGACCCCGGAGGCCGCCATGGCCGAGGCACGCGCGCTGATCGCGGCGGGCAAACGGGTGGCGGTGCTCTTTGGCCCCGAGCGCGCGGGGCTGGAAAATGACGATGTCGCCCGCGCCAACGCCATCATCACCGTGCCCGTCAACCCCGCTTTCTATTCGCTCAACCTGGCGCAATGCGTATTGCTGACCGCCTATGAATGGGCGCGTCAGGCCAGCGCCGTGCCCGAGCGCGTGCTGGAACTCGCCGGAACCGATCTGGCAAGCGGCCTCGAGGTCGAAAAGCTCGGCGATCATTTCGAGGAACGCCTTGATGCGGCGGGGTTCTTCTTTCCCGCCACGAAGGCTGAAGGGATGAAGCGCAATCTGCGCAACATGTTCACCCGCTGGGGGCTGACCCGCGCCGAGGTGCAAACATTGCACGGCATTCTGCGGCAGCTTGTCCGCCGGTCTTGAAGCGCCCTGCGGCCGGCTCTAGCTTGGCGCGGACAAAGGAGAGTCGCATGGCCAGACGACCGATATTCGAGGAGGTGGACGGCGCGGTGCCGCCGCGCCAGCCCGCTCCGGTGCGCATAGGCCGCCCCGAGGGTGCGCGTCGAATGATCCGGGCCTGGCTTTGGGTGCTGTTCGCGCTGGTGGTGGCGATGATTGCGGTGGGCGGCTTGACGCGCCTGACCGGCTCGGGGCTGTCGATCACTGACTGGCGCCCGGTGACCGGGGCGATCCCGCCGCTTTCCGGCGCCGACTGGGCGCGCGAATTCGACGCCTATCGCCAGATCGATCAATACCGGCTGCTCAACCGGGGCATGACGCTTGAGGAATTCAAGTTCATCTACTGGTGGGAATGGGGCCATCGGCAACTGGGCCGCGTGGTCGGGCTGGTCTGGGGGCTGGGCTTTCTTTGGTTCTGGCTGCGCAGGCAGATCCCGCCGGGCTGGACGGGACGGTTGCTGCTGCTGGGCGCGCTTGGTGGCACCCAGGGCGCGATCGGCTGGTGGATGGTGGCCTCCGGGCTGGGCGAGGGAATGGTGGCGGTGGCCTCCTACCGATTGGCGGTTCATCTGGGGCTTGCCTTCGTCATTCTGGGGCTGATTGCCTGGTATGCGCTTCTGCTGGGGCGCTCGGAAGCCGCACTGCTGAAGGCGCGGCGCGGGCGCGAGGGCAGGCTGTTCTCGATGACGACGGGACTGATGCACCTGGCTTTCGCGCAGATCCTGCTGGGCGCGCTGGTGGCCGGGATCGATGCCGGGCGCGGCTATACAGACTGGCCGCTGATGGCCGGGCAGATCGTGCCGCCGGGGGCGTTCGAGCTCAGCCCGCTGTGGCGGAATTTCTTTGAGAACGACGGGTTGGTGCAGTTCATCCATCGCAAGGCGGGCTATCTGCTGGCGCTCTTTGCGCTGGTGGTCTGGCTGAAGGGGCGCGGGCATGCGCTGGCACCGTTGCGCGCGGCCTTCCACATGATGGCGGCGGCGATGGCGGTGCAGATCGTGCTGGGCATCATCACGGTGCTCCATGGCGCGCCCTGGCCGCTGGCGATCGCGCATCAGGCGATGGCGGTGGTGGTGTTTGTCACAATCATCCGCGCGCGATTTATCTCTGGCTATCCGGAAGGTGTCACCATCGCGGGGCGCCGAAAATGAAAGATCATGTCATGAGCGCATTTGACGAACTCGTCGCCTTTCAGCGCCAGACCGAGGCATTGGCGCAGGTGATGGGGCGGTTGGGCTGGGACCAGGAAACCATGATGCCACTCGGCGCCAGCCAGCAGCGCGCCGAGGAAATGGCCGCGCTGGAAGGCGTGCTGCATGCGCGGCGCACCGATCCGCGGCTGGGTGGGTGGCTGGCGCAGGCCAGCGCCCCCGATGCCGCCGGCGAGGCATTGTTGCGGCATGTGCGGCGCAGCCATGCGCGCCATCTTCGCGTGCCGGCGCGGCTGGCCGAGGAGATGGCGCATCTGACCTCGCTGGCGCAGGGCATCTGGGCCGAGGCGCGCGCGCGCGACGATGTGGCGCATTTTCTGCCGACGCTGGAGCGGGTGGTGGCGCTCAAGCGCGAGGAGGCGGCCGCGCTGGCGCAGGGCGGTGATCTCTATGATGCGCTGCTCGACGATTACGAACCCGGCGCCACCGCTGCCGAGGTGGCGGCGATGTTTGATCGCATGCGCCCGCGGCTGGTGGCGTTGCGTGCGGCAGTGCTGGCGGCCCCCCTGCAGCCCGCGCCGCTCAGGGGTGAGTTCCACCGCGAGGGGCAATTGCGGCTGGCGCGGCGGCTGGCCGAGACCTTCGGCTACGATTTTGCCCGCGGGCGGCTGGATCTGGCGGTGCATCCGTTTTCCTCGGGCTCGGGGATGGATGTGCGCATCACCACCCGTATAGCCGAAAACGACCCGTTCAACTGCTTCTACTCGACGATCCATGAGGTGGGCCATGCCGCCTATGAACAAGGTATCGACCCGGCGCTGCTGCTGACGCCGATGGGCCAGGGTGTGTCGATGGGCGTGCATGAAAGCCAGAGCCGGATTTATGAAAACCAGCTTGGCCGCTCGCGCGCCTTTACCGGCTGGCTGTTCGAGGCGATGCGCGGTGAATTCGGCGATCTGGGGCTGGGCGGGCCCGAGCATTTCTATGCCACGGTGAACCGTGTTGCGCCGGGTTTCATCCGAACCGAGGCCGATGAGGTGCAATACAATCTGCACATCATGCTGCGCTTCGATCTGGAGCGCGCGCTGATTGCCGGCGATCTGGCGGTGGACGATCTGGAAACCGCTTGGAACGAGCGTTTCGCAGCCGATTTCGGGGTGGCGGTGGACCGGCCCTCGAACGGGATGCTGCAGGATGTGCACTGGTCGGTGGGGCTGTTCGGCTATTTTCCGACCTATAGCCTGGGCAATGTCTATGCCGGTTGCCTGATGCAGGCGCTGCGCCGCGACAGGCCGGGCCTGGAGGCAGAACTGGCGGCGGGCGATCTGGGCGGCGCGACGGGCTGGCTGCGCGAGAAGGTGCAGGTGCATGGCGGGCTGATGGAGCCGCGCGCCACGATCGCCGCAGCCTGCGGATTCGAGCCGCATGAAGGGCCGTTGCTGGACTATCTGGAAGCCAAGTTCAGCGAGCTGTACGCGCTGTGATCGCCCCGGAATTGCAGCTCGTGATCATCAACGCCGTGTGCCTGGGGCTGGCCTATGGGGCGATCCTGCCGGGGCTGGTGGGGCGCGGCATGGGGGCGCTGGCCGCGGCCGATGCCATGGTGGCAGTGGTGGCGATCGGCACTGCGGGGGCGCTTTTCTGGGGCAGCGGGCAGGGATTCAGCGTGATCGTGTTCGAACTGAACTGGTTTGGCTTCGCGCTGTTCAGTTTCCTGGCGATGGAACTGCCGCTGTTTCGCTGGTTCTGCCGCCGGCACGGGATCGGCGGCGGCGACTGAGCAGAAAAGGGGGCTGTCTGCCCCCCTCTGGCCTGCGGCCATTCACCCCCCGAGGATATTTCCCGCACAAAGACGGGGTTGGCGTGCGGGGCTTCTAGAAACCCTCGCCGCTGCCCTGTTGCCAGGGCTGCACGAGATTGCCGAACCGGGTGAAGCGGCCCTCGAAGCTCAGTTCGACCGTGCCGATGGGCCCATGGCGCTGCTTGCCGATGATCACCTCGGCCCTGCCATGGACCTTTTCCATGATCTCCTGCCATTTCGCCATGGCTTCAAGATCGTGATCGCCGGGTTTTTCGCGTTCGCGGTAGTATTCCTCGCGGAAGACGAACATCACCACATCGGCATCCTGCTCGATCGAGCCTGATTCGCGCAGATCGCTCAGTTGCGGGCGCTTGTCGTCGCGGCTTTCCACCGCGCGGCTGAGCTGGGAAAGCGCGATGACGGGGATGTTGAGCTCCTTGGCAATGGCTTTCAGCCCCTGCGTGATCTCGGAGACTTCCTGCACCCGGCTTTCCTTCGACGAGCCGCGCAGCAGTTGCAGGTAGTCCACCATCAGCACATCAAGCCCATGCGTGCGCTTGAGCCGGCGCGCGCGGGCGGCGACCTGGCTGATCGGCAGGGCGGGGGTGTCGTCGATATAGAGCGGGCAGGCTTCGAGCGCCTTGGCGGCCTCGACGAAGCGGCGAAACTCGGCCTCGGTCATGTCACCGCGGCGGATCTGTTCGCTGGGCACTTCGGCAGCCTCGGAGAGGATCCGCGCGGCAAGCTGTTCGGCGCTCATTTCCAGGCTGAAGAAGCCCACCACGCCGCCATTGACCGTGCCTTCGCTGCCATCGGGGCGCAACCCGCGCTTCCAGGCCTTGGCGACGTTGAAGGCGATATTGGTGGCCAGAGAGGTCTTGCCCATCGACGGGCGCCCGGCAAGGATGAGCAGGTCCGACGGGTGCAGGCCGCCGAGCTTGCGGTCCAGATCGGCCAGCCCGGTGGAAATGCCCGCCAGCCCGCCGTCACGCTGATAGGCGGCATTGGCGACGTTGACGGCCTCGGTCACGGCCTTGAGGAAGGACTGGAAGCCGCGCTCGGCGACGCCCTGTTCACCCAGTTTGTAGAGGCGCTGCTCGGCCTCGATGATCTGTTCCTTGGGCTCGCTTTCGACATCGACGCGCGCGGCCTGCGCGGCGATGTCGCGGCCGAGCTGGATCAGATCGCGGCGCACGGCGAGATCGTAGATCATCTGGGCATAATCGCGCGCCGCATAGGCCGAGATCGCCGCCCCGGCGATGCGCGCGAGATAGGCCGGGCCGCCCAGTTCCTTGAGGCCGGCGTCATCCTCAAGGAAGGCCTTGAGCGTGACCGGCGAGGCGAGCGCGTTCTTCTGGATGCGCGCGGCGGCGATCTCGAAGATGCGTTGATGCACGGGATCGAAGAAATGCTCGGCCTTGATCAGCGAGGAGATGCGGTCATAGACATCGTTGTTGGTCAAGATCGCACCAAGCAATTGCTGCTCGGCTTCGATATTGTTGGGCAGGCTGTCGGTATTGGCCTCGACTTCGGCCGCGCCGCTGCTGGCGGCTGAAGGTCTGAAAGGCGTTATTTCAGTCATTTAACAGCCGATCCTCTGATCGATTTGGCATTGCCGGGGATTGGCGAGGTAGAAATTGTCTGGCATTTCGCCATCGTATGCTCGGCACCGGATCCGGTGGCGATTCCGGTATGGGCTGGCCCTGATATGCCAGAGGCGCAGGGGTGGTGCAATCTGGGTAAGATACTGGATAAGCCTGTGGGCAAGCCGTGCATAATTTCGCCGCCACAACATAGCGCAAAACCGCCGGATTGTCGCGCAAGATGTGGGGGCGCCAAGGCAAGGCGGCGTATGCTGTCTGTCAGACGTTTTGCAAGACAGTCATGATGTCGCACCGCGCATGGCCCGTGCCGGGCGTGGTTCAGGCCGGCGGCTGCCAGTCGCGCGGGGCTTGAAGGAACGATTCGACCGCATCGAGCGTGGCGGCGTCGAAATCGCCCCCGCGCCGGGCCTCGGCCAGAACATCCCACCAGGTGCACAGGTAATGCAGCCGCACCCCGTGTTCGGCCAGGCGTGGTTCGGTCTCGGGGAAGATGCCGTAATAGAAGATCACCGCCGTATGGCCGCAGGTGGCGCCGGTTTCGCGGATGGCGTCAACGAAGCTGAGTTTGGAGCCGCCATCGGTGGTCAGATCCTCGACCAGCAGCACGCGCTGCCCCTCGCTCATGGCGCCCTCGATGCGGGCATTGCGCCCGTAGCCCTTGGCCTTCTTGCGCACATAGCTCATCGGCAGGGCCAGCCGCTCGGCGATCAGCGCCGCGAAGGGAATGCCTGCGGTTTCGCCCCCGGCGATGTTGTCGAACGCCTCGAACCCGGCCTCTTCAAGTACGCGCGCGGCCAGGAAATCCATCAGCGCCGAGCGGATGCGCGGAAAGCTGATCAGCTTGCGGCAGTCGATATAGGTGGGCGCGCGCAGCCCCGAGGCGAAGGTGAAGGGCTCGGTGGCGTTGAAATGCACCGCCTTGATGTCCAGCAACATGCGCGCGGCAAGGCGGGCGACGGTGGCGTGGTCGGTAAAGGCGGCGTTCATCGCGGGCTCCATACTGGGGATGGCGCGCGAGATAGCGGTTTTGCCCGGCATTGACAATCGCCGCGCCGCCCGGCCGGGCATCAAGGCGCGCGGCGGCAACACCGCCCTTCAGCGGCGCGGCAGGTATCCCAGCAGCGCCGGGCGCAGCTCACGCTCCAGCTTGCGTGTCATGGCGCGCTCGAAATCATCGTAATCAAGTGCAATTTCCACGAAAGCCCCTGGCCCGTTGAGCACATTGGCCGAAAACCAGGCGGAAAGCCGACCGCCTTCCTCCTCCATCGTGCCATGGTCATAGGGCAGATCACCCGAAACCGCGAGCGCGTTGACGGTGATGCCGGCCAGCAGCGTCGCGCGCAGCGGCGCTGGTTCAGGCCCGTCGTTGTTTTCACCGTCGCCGGCGATGTCGATGGTTTGTGCATCGCAGACCGGGGCCTGGCGCAGCAATTCCCGCCCGGCGATCAGCGCCGCACCGACGGCGGTGCGCCCGGTCCAGCCGCCGATCGGATCGCCGCTGGGGCGCGGGAAGGCGGCGATGCGCGCGGCGAAGCGCTCCAGCGCTGCCGGGCTGTCGATCAGCGTCCAGCGCGCCACGACCGCCTGTTCACGCCTGCCGGCCCAGACATAGGCCGCCAGCGCCACCGGCGGGCCGCTGAAGATCGCCTCGCGCACCTGCGGCGCAACCAGGGCGGCGGCGGTTCCGTTCATCATCAGCGCGTATTCGCGCGCATCCACCGAAGCCGAGACATCCATGCCCAGCACCAGCGCCAGCCGGCATTCGGCGCGCGCCGCCCCGGTGAGCGGCATGGCGGTGAGCGTCAGTGCAACGGCCAGAAGGCGCGCGCAGGTCACGCCGGCCTACCAGTGGCCGGTATTGGGCATCGATGCCCAGGGCTCGGCGGGGGCGCGCGCTTCGCCCTTTTGCAGCAGTTCGATGGACACATTGTCCGGCGAGCGCACGAAGGCCATGCGCCCATCGCGGGGCGGGCGGTTGATGGTGACGCCATGCTCCATCAGATGCCGGCATGCGGCATAGATATCCTCGACCTCATAAGCGAGATGCCCGAAGTGCCGGCTGTCCGAGGGCAGGCCGTCGTCGCCATCCCAGTTCCACGTCAGTTCAACCGGGCATTCGGGCTGGCCGGGCGGGGCCATGAAGATCAACGAGAACCGGCCTGCTTCGCTGTCATGGCGGCGTGTTTCCTCAAGCCCCAGCAGGCGGTAGAAGGCCATGGATTTCTCCAGATCCCTCACCCGGACCATCGTGTGCAGATATCGCATCTTGCGTCTCCTGTGCTACAGGGCCCAAGATAGCGTCATCCGCGCGCCCATCAACCCGCCCTGTCAACCGCCCAAGCGAGGAATCCCATGCCGCTCACCGCCGAACAGCAAGCCGAGATCGACGCCCAGCGCGCCCTGCCGCGCCCTACGCTGCGCGCCGTTGCCGAGGGGATGGAAAAGCACCTCTATCTGGCGCATCCGGTGCTGGACCACGGCTTCGTGCGCGCCATCGACTACATGGGTGATGATTCCGCCATCGTGCAGGCGGCGCGCGTCAGCTACGGGGCGGGCACGAAGCATGTGTCCAACGATGAGGGGCTGATCCGCTATCTGATGCGGCACTGGCATTCCACCCCGTTCGAGATGTGCGAGATCAAGCTGCACGTCAAGCTGCCGGTCTTCGTGGCGCGGCAATGGATCCGGCACCGCACCGCCAACGTCAACGAATATTCCGCGCGCTATTCGATCCTGGACCGCGAGTTCTACATCCCCGAGCCGGCACAACTGGCGGCGCAATCGACGGTCAACAACCAGGGGCGCGGGGCGGTGCTGGAGGGGGCCGAGGCCGCGCGCGTGCTGGAGCTGCTCAAGAGCGACGCGGCGCGCAGCTATGATCATTACGAGGCGATGCTGAGCCAGGACGATCAGCAGGGCCTGGCGCGCGAACTGGCGCGGATGAACCTGCCGATGAACATCTATACCCAGTGGTACTGGAAGACCGACCTGCACAACCTCTTCCATTTCCTGCGGCTGCGCGCCGATGCCCATGCGCAATATGAAATCCGCGTCTATGCCGAGGCCATCGCCGCCATGGTCGCCGACTGGGTGCCGCTGGCCCATGCTGCGTTCGAGGATTACCGCATGGGCGGGGTGAACCTTTCGGCCAAGGGGATCGAGTGCATCAGGCGGATGCTGAAGGGCGAGGCGGTGACGCAGGAAAGCTCCGGCATGTCGAAAGGGGAATGGCGGGAGTTCATGGGGGTGATCGGGTGAGGTGGCCTTGGTGTCGCCGCGATGTGCACACCAGCTTCAGCTGACGAATGACAGATGCCACAGCGGAAGTCCGTCAGACGGCGCTCCGCGCCATGGTCAAGGGGATGTGGAAGTAGAATTTTCTAGAGAAGATGGACGAGGAGGTTCCGATGAAGGAGAGCCGTTTCATCGAAGCGCAGATCAGGGGCGTGTTGCGCCAGCCGAGAGAGGGTTGATTGTGCCCATGCTCTGCTGCAACGACGCGTCGCGCCCCGCATTGCCTCGCCTTACCGCCTGCGCCATAACCCTCCCATGATCGACGTGCTCAAATCCCTGTTCCGCCCTTCCCCTGCGGCGCGTGAAGTCGCGCCCGAGCTAGCCGTGGCCGTGCTGCTGGTCGAGGCGGCGCGCGCCGATGGTGCCTATGGCGATGCCGACCGCCATGCCGTCGATGCCCTGCTGGCCGAGATGTTCGACCTGACCGCCCCTGCCAGCCTGCGCCTTCAGGCCGAGGCCGCGCAGGAAGAAGCCGCTGATCTGGTGCGGTTTACCCGCGTCGTTAAAACCGGGCTTGAGCACGAACAACGCGTCGCGCTGATCGAGGCGCTGTGGCGTGTGGTGCTGGTCGATCATCACCGCGACCCGCATGAGGATGCGCTCTTGCGCCATCTGGCACCGCTGCTGGGCCTTGACGACCGTGAAAGCGCGCGGGCGCGGCAACGGGTGCAGGCGCAGATAGAGCAGGGGCAGGCTTAACCTGCGAAGGCATGGCCGAGGCGTCAGGGCTTGTTCTGATCCCTGCGCCAGTTCACCCAGCCATCGCTGACCAGCCGGCCAAGCACCTCGGCGCGGCCAAAGGCCTTTGCCGCCGCCGGCTGGCGGGCAAGATATTCGGCATTCACCAGGGCAAGGCGCTGGTTGAGCAGGCGCTTGCGCCCCTCGGCCCAGCGTGCATGGGCCAGTCGGGCGCGCAGCATCGCCGGATCGGTCACCGCCGGTTGTGCCGCTGGTCCCGCCACCTGCGCGCCGGGGCTGGCATCAGGCTGGGCATCAGGCTGGGCATCGGGGCGCGCATCGCCGCTGCCGTCGAGCGGCGCCTCGGTGGCATTGAGCGCCTTGATCGAGTTAATCAACCGCGAGCGGCTTTGCGCCACCGTCGCCAGCTTGGCCAGTTCGGCGTCGCTTTTCATCTTGGCCATGGCCTGAAGCCGGGCCAGTTTGCGCAGTTCGGCAGGCTTGAGGGTCTTCATCGCCTTTGCCCCGTCACATCCGCAGCACCGGCCCCTGACCACGGGCGCGGGCCTTCTGGCGCATCAGTTCGGCAAAGCGGATCGCGGCGGCCACCGGGGCGTAGTGATCCGGCGCGATCTCCTGGCCGATCTCGGTGGTGGCATGAAGCGCGCGCGCGGTCGGCGGGTCGGAATGGATCGGCACGCCGGCCTCGGTGGCCTTTTCGCGGATCTTGAGGGCGATCTCGTCCACGCCCTTTGCCACGCAGACCGGCGCGCCCTTGGATTTGCGGTCCCATTTCAGTGCCACGGCGTAATGCGTGGGGTTGACGATGATCACATCGGCCTTGGGCACATCGGCGATCATCTGATTCATGGCGATCTCGCGGCCGCGCTGGCGGCGCTGCTGCTTGGTGTGGGGGTCGCCCTCGGATTGCTTGTATTCGTCCTTCAACTCCTGATGGCTCATGCGCTGGCGGCGCAGATGGTCGTATTTCTGCCAGAAGTAATCGATGCCGCCGATACAAAGCATGATCACCACCACCAGCGCCAGAAACTCCACGATCATGCCCATCATCACCGAGACGACCTGCCCGGCGCTGAGCTGGATGGTGGTCATCAGAAGCGGCAGTTTCGAGGCCAGAAACAGCCACAGGACGGTGCCGTAGATCACCAGCTTGACGGTGCTCTTGCCAAATTCGAACAGCCCCGAAGGCCCGAATTTCTGTTTGGCATTCGAAACGGGATTGATGCGCGAGCCCTTGGGTTCCAGCTTCTTGGGTGCAAAGACCAGCCCGCGCAGGGCAAACAGCATCGCCAGCACCGCCAGGCCGGGGATCAGAAACAGCGGGGCAAGCGCCACGATCAGCGCCTGAAACAGCGCATCCGCCGCCCCGGTGCCGCCGCCCAGCATCAGTCGTGACATCGGATCGGCGCGTTCCAGCAGTGCCGAGCCGATCTCGCCGATGCGCGGCGGCGCCCAGCCGCCGGGTAGCACCGCCAGCATCAGAAAGCCCGCGACCGCCGCGGTGGCGGTCAGATCGGCGGTCTTGGGGATCTCGCCGCGCTTGCGGGCTTCTTCAAGCTTTCGCGGTGTGGCTTCATGCGGTTTGTCGGCGCTGTCTTCCTCGCTCATCGCTGGCCTCCGGTGGCGCCGGGGTCGGTGAGCAGGGTCTGGAACGCCTCGTGCCAGACCGTCAGGATGATCGGCGTGCTGACCATCAGGATGAAGAGCCCGCCAAAGGTGATCGCCGGCGAGCCGATGAAGGCCACCATGAGCTGCGGCATGGCACGGTTGATGGCCCCGAGTGCCAGGTTGTAGATGCTCGATCCGATGACGAAGGGTGCGGCCAGCACGAAGGCCAGCGTGAAGGCATGGCTGACCCTTCCCACCCCCCATTCGGCCATGACCGAGGCATCGGGCCAGGTGCCGGCGGGCAGCAGGATGTAGCTCAGCACCAGAAATTCGGCCAGTTTTTCAGGCAGGCCGGTCATCACCAGAAAGGCCAGCCCGGCCATCACCAGCACCTGCGACATGGCCGGCTGGGGATCGACCCCGGCGCCGCCGAAGAACTGCGCCAGCGAGGTTGCCTGCGCGGCCATCGTGCCGGCAATCTGCAGCGCGTTGACCAACAGCCGCAGCCCCACCCCGAAGGCCAGCCCGATCGCCGATTCGACCAGCAGGAAGCCGGCCACCTCGGCCGGGGTGTCGGGGCGCATGGGGATTTGCGGCAGCACCGCCGGCGCCACGATCAGCGTCATGGCAAAGGCGGCGGCAAGGCGCGCGCGCACCGGCACCACCTGCTCGCCAAACGCCGGCAGCACGGCAAAGAAGCCGCCGATTCGGGCAAAGACCAGAAAGCCCGTGACCATGGCGGCCTGACCCTCGGCGAGCAAGGCGGCAAGGGTGTCGAACAACTCGGGCGTCATGCGGCGGCGATCTGTTCTTGGGCCGGCGTCTGCACCGGGATCTGCCCCACCAGTGCCGGGCGCGCCTGCATGCCGATTTCCTCGAACGACAGCACCGGCGCCTGAATGTCGCGCGCGGCCATCACGGTGCGCAGAAAGCGCCGCCGCCGGGCGGTGGAGACCAGCGCGGCATGGGTGCCGGCCTCGGACAACTGGCTGAACTTTTCGCCCAGCGCCACGGCCAGGCGGCCGAATTCGGCCGGTGGCAGCGCAATATCGGGTGCGCCGCGGTCGCCTTCGATCTGGTAGGTGTTGAAGATCTCCTCCCATTCGGGGGCCAGTTGCACCAGCGGCAGCGTGCCGTCCGGGCGGCGCAGCGCGGCAACAAGCTGGAAGCCCAGCCGCTGGCGGACATGTTCGCAGACCACCTCGGGGGGCAGGTTGGGCACGCGAAGCTCGGCGATGGATTCAAGGATCAGCGGCAGGTTGCGGATGGAGACGCGCTCTTCCAGCAAGAGGCGAAGCACCGACAGCAGCATGTCGATGGACACCTTGTCGGGGATCAGCTCGTCGATCAGCCGGCGGTTGGCCTCGGCACGCTTGGGATCGGAAAGGTTGCCCATCTCGTCAAGCATCCGGCGCAGCCCGCGCAGCGACAGAAGCCGCGCGAAATTGGCCTTGAGCACCTCAAGCAGATGCGTGGCCAGCACCTCCGTCGGGTTGACGACGGTGAGCCCCTGAAGCGCTGCGACCTCCTCGTCATCGGGGCGGATCCAGCGCGCGGGGGCGGAATAGACCGGCTCGCTGACATCGATGCCGTCAGGCGCGGCGGAAGCGTCGCCCGCCAGCAGCGCCAGCCGGTGTTCTGGGAACAGCCGGTCGCGCGCCTGTTCGACGCCCTGAATGAGAATCGCATATTCGCCGGTATCGAGCGCCGGTTCGTCGGTCAGGCGGATCTCGGGCAGGATCAGCCCGAAATTGCGCACCACATGGTTGCGCATGTTGGTGATGCGCGCATCCAGCCCGGTGGCCGGGTCCAGCACCATCGGCACCAGATCGGCGGCGAATTTGACATGGATCTCGTCCAGATCGAGCACATCGCCGATCGACATGGGGCGGATCTCTGGCTTCTGGGCCTCGTTGCCGGGAGCTGCGGCCTCGGCGGCATGATGGCGTTGCGCGTACCAGCCCGCGCCGATCAATGCACCCGCACCAAGCATGAAGGGCACGAAGGGCAACCCCGGCACCACCGCGAAGAGCCCCATCAGCGCGCCCACCGTCATCAGCGCTGCCGGGTAGCGGCCAAGCTGGGCGAGCAACTGCGTGTCGGTGGCGCCATTGGCGCCGCCACGCGCCAGCAAAAGCGCCGCCGCAACCGAGATGATCACCGCAGGGATCTGGCTGACCAGCCCGTCGCCCACCGTCAGGATCGCATAGGTTTCAAAGGCTTGTCCCAGCGGCATCCCATGCATGAGCGTGCCCATGATCAGCCCGACGACGATGTTGAGAAGCGTGATGAGCAGCCCGGCGATGGCATCGCCCTTGACGAATTTCGACGCCCCGTCGAGCGAGCCGAAGAATGTGGTTTCCTGCTGCTCGATCTCGCGCCGGGCCTTGGCTTCCTGGTGGTTGATGGCCCCTGCCGACATGTCGCTGTCGATCGCCAGCTGCTTGCCCGGCATCCCGTCAAGGGCAAAGCGCGCACCCACTTCGGCCATGCGCCCTGCACCCTTGGTGATGACGATGAAATTGACGATCAGCAGCACGCAGAACACCACCACGCCCAGAAAGATGCTGCCCCCCATCACGAAGCTGGCAAACCCCTGGATCACCGAGCCGGCGGCATGCGGCCCGGTATGGCCCTCGCCGATGATCAGCTTGGTCGAGGAGACATTGAGCGACAGGCGCAGCATCAGCGAGGCCAGCAGCACCGTGGGGAAGATGGAGAAGTCCAGCGGACGCTGGATGAAGAGCGTCACCGTGAACATCAGGATTGCCAGTGCGAACGAGGCCGCCAGCCCCAGATCGAGCATCCAGGCGGGGATCGGCAGGATCATCATGACGATCACCGCCATCAGCGCGACGGCCAGCATCACGGTGGGGCGGAAGATCTGGCTGAGCGTGAGGATCATCAATTTGTCTCATGAAGGCTGGGCAGGAAGGCCGATGGCGCACTTGCGGGCGCCGCGAAAAGCGAGGCGGTCTGCTGGCTGCGTGCGCCCTCGGGGGCGGCCAGCAGCAGCGGAAAGGTGTTCACCCGCACCACGGTTTCCCGTGGGGCAGGGGCGGTGGTTTCGGTCGGTTGCGATCCGGGCACCGAGGCGGTGCCGGGCGCGATCTCGGCCAGGCCCTGGCCCGTCAGATCGGCGCGCAACCGGGCGAAGCGCGCGCGGTAGCGACCGGCCAGATGCGGGGTGCGCGAATGATAGGCGCCCGCGGCCGCTTCCCAGTCGCCCAGTTCGGCATGGAGTTGCGACAGGAACCGTGCGGCGTAGCGGGCATTGGTGAGCGGATCGAGCATGGCGGCGGGCGAGGCGAAATGCTCTCCGTGCCAGCGCCAGTTGATCTGAAAGCACCCCAGATCGAAGCTCGGACGCCCGCGCGCAAGGTTTTGTTGCGCGAAGGCCAGCGCCTCGTCGGGGGTATCGAACCAGAAGCCGCGCCCGTCGGCATTGCCCGCCCAGGGCCAGGGGCGCATCTGCCCGCCGATGCGCCGCCCGGTCTCGGTCAGGGCGATGGCGCGCAGCACATCGAGCGGCACACCGCTCTCGGAAGCGGCGCGGCGGGCGGCATCCTCGCACAGTTCAGGGCGTGCCTGCGCCGGCTGGGCGGCCAGCAGCAGGAGCGCGCCAAGCGCGGCAAGGGCAGTGCAGAGGCGAGAGTTCTTCATCGCGGGCCTGTCATGGTGCCTGGCCACCCTAGAGGGTTAATGGTTGACAAAGCGTAACCGGCGCGCGGCGGGCTTGCGGTGCGAAGTGGCTGAAATCATGGCAAAGCATGATGTTGGCAGGGTGATTGCGCTTGCACTTTTGCCGATTTTCAGGCAATCATCAGGTGCGACGTTATCTCTATCGACCCTGCTGCACTGTCTCCGGACACCCCGCGCGCTCGATCTTGGACTGACTGCGCCGGGCTGTCGCATACCGTGGGCAGCATCAGACAGGAGTAAACACGATGGCCAATGGCACCGTGAAATGGTTCAACGCAACCAAAGGTTATGGCTTCATTCAGCCCGATGGCGGCTCGAAGGACGTTTTCGTGCACATCACCGCGCTGGAGCGCGCCGGTCTGCGCGGGCTCGATGATGGCCAGAAGGTTACCTTCGACCTCGAAACCAGCCGCGATGGCCGCGAGTCGGCGACCAATCTGGCGCTGGCCTGATCGCCACCGGGCGCGCAGGCGGATGCAGTCGCGGGCGGCCCTTGAGGCCGCCCGTATTTTATTGCGTGGTGCCGGCGCGATACGGAATCGGGTCAAAACCTTCCGGTTTCGCTTGACTTCCGGTGGCGCGTGCAAAATTTAAGGCCCCGCGGTCCTTTCATGGCCGCAGACCGAACGACAGTCCAAGACGCCTTCGCACGGGCCCCAGCCAACGGAACCCAACAGGAATGTCCCTTGCCCTGATCGCAGCCTTGCCCTTTCTGGGCGCGCTCCTGCCCGGCCTGATGATCCGCGCCGGGCGCAATGCCTGCGCCACAGCCACTTTCAGCGTTACCGCACTGGCCCTGCTTGGGCTTTTGCTGCATGCGCCGGCGGTCTTTCGCGGCGAGGTGGTGCATGCGCGCTTCGACTGGCTGCCGGGGCTGGGGCTGAACGCGAACTTCTTTCTTGACGGGCTGGGCTTCTTCTTTGCCGGGCTGATCCTGGGGATCGGGCTGCTGATCATCCTCTATGCGCGCTTCTACCTCGCCAAGGCTGATCCGATGGGGCAGTTCTACACCTATCTGCTGCTCTTCCAGGGCGCGATGGTGGGCATCGTCCTGTCCGACAACATCTTGCTTCTGCTGATCTTCTGGGAGCTGACCTCGCTGAGTTCCTTCCTGCTGATCGGCTACTGGAAGCATCTGCCCGAGGGCCGGCAGGGCGCGCGCATGGCGCTCGCCGTGACCGGAATGGGCGGATTGGCGATGATCGGGGGCATGCTGATCCTGGGCAATATCGTCGGCAGCTACGACATTTCGGTGATCCTGACGCAAAAGGATGCCATTCAGGCTTCGCCGCTCTATCTGCCGGCGCTGGTGCTGATCTTGCTGGGTGCCTTCACCAAATCGGCGCAGTTCCCGTTCCATTTCTGGTTACCGCATGCCATGGCCGCGCCAACCCCGGTTTCGGCCTATCTGCATTCGGCGACGATGGTGAAGGCGGGGCTCTTTCTGATGGCGCGGCTCTGGCCGGTGCTTTCGGGGACCGATGCCTGGTTCTGGCTGGTCACCGGGGCAGGGCTGATCACCATGGTTCTGGGCGCGGTGATCGCGCTCTTCAAGGATGACCTGAAGGCGCTGCTCGCCTTCTCGACGGTCAGCCATCTGGGGCTGGTGACGATGCTGCTGGGCACCGGCACACAGATCGGCGCGGTGGTGGCGGTGTTTCACATCATCAACCACGCCACCTTCAAGGCCGCGCTCTTCATGATCGCGGGCATCGTCGATCATGAGGCCCATACCCGCGATATCCGCCGGCTGGGGGGCTTGCGCCACCTGATGCCCGTAACCTTCGTGATCGGCACGCTGGCGGCGCTGTCGATGGCCGGTATTCCGCTACTCAACGGCTTCCTGTCCAAGGAGATGATGCTGGAGGAAGCCTGGCATACCGGCCCGCTGGTTGCCGTGCTGGCCACGCTGGGCGCGCTGTTCTCGGTGGCCTATTCGTTCCGCTTCATCGGGCATGTGTTCCTTGGCCCCACGCGCAGCGACTATCCCGCAAAGCCGCATGATCCGGGCTTCGGGCTTTGGTCGGCGCCGGCGCTGCTGGTGGTGCTGGTGGTGCTGATCGGCATCTTCCCGCAAACCATGGTCGGCCCGCTGGTGGCGACGGTCTCGGCCTCGGTGATCGGCAGCGCTGATCTGCCCTATTATTCGCTGGCAATCTGGCACGGGGTGAATCCGGCGCTGTTCATGTCGGTCATCGCGGTGCTTGGCGGCTGGCTTCTGCTGCGCGCCCATGCGCCGCTGTCGCGCCTTTGGGACAATGCGCCGCGGCCTGAAGCCAAGGTCATCTTCGATGCCATTGTCGAAACCCTGGCCGGCTGGGCGCGCGGTGTCACGCTGGCGCTGCACGACGGGGCGATGACGCGCTACCTGGCGATCCTGACGGTGGCGGTGGTGCTGTTCGGTGCCTGGGCCTTCAGCGGCGCGCCGCATGTCGCCGGCACGCGCGAAACGCTGCCCGCCGGTGCCCTGCCGATGGTCGGTTTCGCACTGCTGGTCGTGGCGACTCTGGCGCTGGTCCTGGTGCACCGGCAGCGCTTCGTGGCGCTGGTGGTCATCTCGATCATCGGGCTGGTTGTTGCGCTCGGCTTCATCTATTTCTCGGCGCCCGATCTGGCGATGACCCAGCTTACCGTCGAGGTGGTCACCGTCATCTTGCTGCTTCTGGCGCTGAACTATCTGCCCAAGGAAACCCCGGTCGAAAGCTCGGTGCCGCGCCGGTTGCGGGATGCGGCAATCGCACTGGTGGCAGGCTTTGGTGCCGCCGGGCTGACCTGGGCGATTACCGCGCGCGATCTGAGCTTCACGCCGATTTCCGCCTATCATCTGGATAATTCCTATGCCGGCGGCGGCGGCACCAATGTCGTCAATGTCATCCTGGTGGATTTCCGCGGCTTCGACACGATGGGCGAAATCATCGTGCTGGGCGTTGCCGCGCTGGCCATCTTTGCGCTGGTCGAAGGGGTGCTGCATGGCCCGGCCTCGCGCCGGCTGCAAAACCGCAGGCTGGATCAGCCGCTGGCCCATGACCGCCACCCGCTGATGATGGTGGTGGCGACCCGCGTGGCGCTGCCGATCGCGCTGACGGTGGGGGTTTACATCTTCCTGCGCGGGCATAACGAACCGGGGGGCGGCTTCATCGCCGGTCTGGTGGTGGCGATCGCGCTGTTGATGCAATACATGGCCTCGGGCTTTGCCTGGAGCCAGGAGCGCAAGCGTTTCGATTATCACGCGCTGATTTCGGTGGGGGTTCTGTTTGCGGTGCTGACCGGGGTGGGGTCGTGGTTCTTCGGCGCGCCGTTCCTGACCTCGACGAATGAATATGTCACCATCCCGCCGCTGGCGAGCGTGCATCTGGCCAGCGCCATTCCCTTCGACCTGGGCGTATTCCTGACCGTGGTGGGCTCGGTGATGCTGGCACTGGCCAGTCTCAGCCGGATCGGCCGGCGCGCGGGCGAGGGGGTCAATATCACCGCCATGGATGTCGATCCAAGCGCCGAAGCCCGCCCGGATGCGGCTGGCACCAAGGAGGCCCGCTGATGGAATTGCTGGTATCGCTCGGCATTGGCACGCTGACCGCCGGCGGCGTGTATCTGATGCTCAGGATGCGCACCTTTCCGGTGGTGCTGGGCCTGTCGCTGCTGACCTATGCGGTCAATGTCTTTCTGTTCGCCAGCGGGCGGCTGACGCTCAATGCCCCGCCGGTGCTGCTGGAGCCTGCACCCTATGCCGACCCGCTGCCGCAGGCGCTGGTGCTCACCGCCATCGTCATCGCCTTCGGCATGACCGCGCTGGCGGTGATCCTGGCGCTGGGGGCCTATCTGAGCGCAGGCACCGATGCGCTGGACATCGACAAACCCGGAACCGTGGCGCGCGCCGAGAGCCGCGCCGCTGACGAGCGCTGAGGGAGACAGGTGTGAGTCACTGGATTATCGCTCCAATCATTCTGCCTGGCCTGATTGCGCCGATCATCGCCCTGGCGATGCGCTATGATCTGGTGCTGCAACGGGTGCTGTCACTGGCGAGCAGCGTGGCGCTGGTGGCGATGGCCACGATGCTGTTTCTGGCCGCCGATGCCGGCGGGATCGAAGCCTATGAGCTGGGCAGCTGGCCCGCGCCCTTTGGAATCGTGCTGGTGCTGGACAGGCTTTCGGCGCTCATGGTTCTGTTGACATCGGTTCTGGCGCTGGTGGTGCTGGCCTATGCCGTGGCCACCGCCTGGGATGCGAAGGGCCGCCATTTTCACGCCCTCTGGCAGTTCCAGCTGATGGGCCTGTTCGGCGCCATGCTGACCGGCGACGTGTTCAACCTCTTCGTGTTCTTCGAGATCCTGCTGATCGCCTCCTACGGGCTGATGATCCATGGCGGCGGGCGGATGCGGCTGCGCGGCGGGGTGCAATATGTCATCTATAACCTCGCCGGCTCCACGCTCTTTCTGTTCGCGCTCGGAACGGTTTACGGCGTTCTGGGCACGCTGAACATGGCGGATATGGCGGTGCGCGCGGCCGAACTGCCCGAGGGCGACGCGGCGCTGCTGCGCGTGGCGGCAGGGCTGTTGCTGCTGGTCTTCGTGCTCAAGGGCGCGCTTTTGCCGCTGCATTTCTGGCTGCCCAACACCTATGCGCTGGCGCCGGCCCCGGTGGCGGCCCTTTTTGCCATCATGACCAAGGTCGGCGCCTATGCGGTGATCCGGGTCTATACGCTGGTCTTCCACCCCGACCTGGCCGCCACCGGCACCATGGCCGGCGACGCGCTGATCCCGGCGGCGCTGGTGACGCTGGCGATCGGCATGATCGGCGTGCTGGCCGGCGGCACGGTGGCGCGCATCACCGCCTTTGCCGCCATCGGCTCGATGGGCACGCTGTTTCTGGCCATCGGCGGGTTTACCCCGCAGGCTATCGCGGCCGCGGTCTATTACCTGGTGCATTCGACCCTGGCGGCGGCGGCGCTGTTTCTGGTCGTCGATCAGATCCGCGCCCGGCGCGGCAGCGGGGCGCTGGTGGCACTGCCGCCGATGGCGGCCTCGGGGCTGGTGGCATCGCTCTTTTTCGGCGCGGCCATCGCCATGGCCGGCATGCCGCCGCTCTCGGGATTCGTGGGCAAGCTGCTGGTGATGGATGCGCTGCGCGACCATGCGCTCTGGGCCTGGATCTGGGCGTTCATCCTCGGCACATCGCTGATCGCGGTGGTGGGTTTCGCGCGCGCCGGCTCGGTGCTTTTCTGGAAGGCCCATGACGAGGCCGGCCTAGAGCCCGGCCCTGACCCCGAAGCGCGCGTCAATCGCTTCGAGGATCACCTCAGCCCCGGCTGGGGGCTGGGCGCGATCGGCGCGATGCTGGCGCTGATCGTGGCGGCGACGGTCTTTGCCGGCCCCTTGATGCGCTATGCCGAGGATACCGCCGCGCAACTGCATGCGCGCGAGGGCTATATCGTGGCGGTGCTGGGGGTGAATGGCATTGTTGATCCGCTTGGCGCGGAGCCGGCGCCTTTGGACATGCCCGCCGATGCCACCCCGGCGCCTCCCCCCGAGGATGCCGAACCCGCCGGCGAGGAGGACTGACATGCGCTTGATGCAAAAGATCTTTCCGCATCCGATCCTGTCGCTGCTGCTGGTGGTGGTCTGGGTGCTGCTGGTCAATACGCTGACCCTGAACGCGGTGGTCTTTGGCGCTGTTCTGGGCCTTTTGCTGCCGCTGATGACGCGCGCCTACTGGCCCAATGCCCCCCGCCTGCGAAACCCGCTGATGATCGCCGAATACCTGCTGGTGGTGATGTGGGATATCGTCATGGCCAATATTCAGGTGGCGATGATCATCCTCTTCAAGCGCCAGGACGATCTGCGCCCGGTCTGGATCTGCGTGCCGCTGGATCTGCGCACCCCGGAGGCCATCACCGTTCTGGCCGGCACCATCACCATGACGCCGGGCACGGTGTCGAGCGATCTGGCCGCCGATGGTCATTCGATCTTGGTGCATTGCCTGCACGCCCCCGACCCCGATGCCGTGGGCGCGCAGATCAAGGCCCGCTACGAACGCCGCCTGAAGGAGATTTTCGAATGATCACCTATGCGCTCATCTTCGCCTTTGGCTGTTTCGGACTTGCGCTGCTGATGAACCTGTGGCGGGTGATGACCGGGCCAGAACTCAGCGACCGCATCCTCGCGCTCGATACGATGGTCATCAATACCATCGCACTGGTGATCCTCTATGGCATCCAGGTTGGCACGGCTGTCTACTTCGAGGCATCGATGCTCTTTGCCATGGTGGGTTTCGTTTCAACCGTGGCCTATTGCCGCTATCTGCTGCGCGGCAGCATCATCGAATAGGAGGGCGGAATGGCGTTTCTGGCGGAACTGATCATCGCGCTGATGCTGGTGGTGGCAGGCTTTTTCGGCATTGTCGGCTCGTTCGGGCTGATCCGCCTGAAAGATCCGATGACCCGGCTGCACGCGCCGACCAAGGCCACGACGCTGGGGGTGGGCGGGGTGCTGATCGCCTCGATGCTCTACTTCCTTTCAGCCAAGGGCATCGTTTCGGCGCATGAACTGATGATCTCGCTCTTTCTGTTTCTGACCGCGCCGATCGTGGCGCATTTCATTGCCAAGGTGCATCTGCATCTGCGCGCCCGCCCCGGCGATCTGCCGCGGCCGGTAGGGCAGGGCGACTGGGCGGGCTACGCGGCGCATACGCCGGCGCGGGGCGTGCGCAACCAGCCGGACGACCCCGCGGCCGAGCAGCCCGCCATGCCGGAAGCCGGAAAATCCGGCGACAGGTAAGGCACCGGTCCGCCCCGCCGTCGGCCGGCCGGCACTTGCAGGCGATGCCTAGCCGCGCGCCTTGAGCAGATCACGGATCTCGGCCAGCAGCTCTTCCTGGCTGGGGCCGGCGGGTGCCTCGGGTTCGGCAGCCTTGGCTTCCTTGCGGATCGCGGCGTCCCTGATCCGGTTCACGCCGCGCACCAGCAGGAACACCACCCAGGCGATGATCACGAACTTGATCACCGCATTGATGAAATTGCCATACATGAACTGTGCATCGCCCAACCCGAAGCTGAGCGCGCTGAAATCCACCCCGCCAGCAAAGAGGCCGATCAACGGGTTGACCAGATCATCGACCATCGAGGCCACGATTGCCGTGAAGGCGGCACCGATGATGATGCCGACCGCCATGTCCAGCACATTCCCCCGCGCGATGAAATCACGAAATTCCTTCAACATATTCCGTCCTCTCCGATGGTTGCGGCGCTTTTCGCGCGCGTCTTGTGGTTGCATTCGCGCGTGACAGACTAGCCTGCGGCGATGGCGACTGAGAAGCGCTTTCTTGGCGCCCCCACGCCCCTGCGACACTTTCCGCGAGCGGTTGCCAAGGCCATGAGACCTGTGGCAAGACAGGCGCGACCCAATCAGCCATACGAGCCCCGCCGATGCCCGATTTTGCCGCCCGCCGCACGATGATGGTCGATACCCAGGTTCGCCCCTCGGATGTGACTAAGTTTCCCGTCATCGAGGCAATGCTGGCCATCCCGCGCGAGCGTTTCGTGCCCGAGGCCCAGCAAGAGGCAGCCTATGTCGGTGAAACGTTGGCGCTGGCACCGGGCCGGGTGCTGCTGGAGGCGCGCACATTGGCCAAGATGCTCGATGCGCTGGATCTTCAGGCCGACGAACTGGTGCTCGATCTGGGGGCGGGAATGGGCTATTCCAGCGCCGTCATGGCACGGCTGGCCGAGGCCGTGATCGCACTGGAGCCGCTCGACGAACTGGCCGACGAGGCCGAGGCCGCCATCGCCGCGACCGGCGCCAACAATGTCATCGTCGAGCGTGCACCGCTGGTTGACGGCGCGCCAAGGCATGGCCCCTATGATGTGATCGTGGTGCAGGGCGGCATCGAGGTGTTCCCGGAAGCGCTGGCGGGGCAGCTCAAGGACGGCGGGCGCGCGGCGGCGGTGTTCATGGAGGGCGCGCTGGGGGTTGTGCGCATCGGCGTCAGGCGCGAGGGGGTGATGCGCTGGCGCGATGTGTTCAATGCCGCAGCCCCGGTCATCGAGGGTTTCGAACGCAAGCGCAGTTTCGCGCTGTGATCCGATGACGCGATACCACGCAGATCCACGACGGAACCGGGCACGGCCCGCGTAGAACGGCAGGCGCGCGCGCTTTCGCGTGCCGCTGGGCTTTGATCGATCGCCCTGACGGGGCACAACGGAGGACCGGATGGCAACGCGTTACGGAAGCTGGGTCGTTACGCTGAGTGTCGTGCTCATGTTGGCCCTGCCGGGGCGCGGCAGCGCCGAGACATTGGCCGATGTGCTGGTTGCGGCCTACCGCAACTCCAATCTGCTGGAACAGAACCGCGCCCTTCTGCGCGCCACCGATGAAGACCTGGTGCAGGCGCAGGCGCGGCTGCTGCCGGTGGTGCGCTTCATCACCGGGGCACAGGCACAGTTCCAGAATCCGCAACCGATGTTTGGCTTGCCCGGCACCACGCGCTCGGTTTCCGTCAGCGCCACGCTTTCGGCCACCGTGCCGCTGATCGATTTCGGGCGCGGACAACTGGGCATCCAGGCGGCGCGCGAGGCGGTTCTGGGCACCCGCGCGGCGCTGGTCGGGGTCGAGCAGGCGGTGCTGCTGCGCGCGGTGCAAAGCTATCTCAACGTGCGCAGCACGCGCGACACGGTCGCCCTGCGGCGCAACAATGTCGAGCTGATCCGCCAGGAGCTGCGCGCCGCGCGCGAACGCTTCGAACTGGGCGATTCCACGCGCACCGATGTCGCCATCGCCGAAGCCCGGCTGGCGGCGTCGCAGTCGGCGCTGTCCGCCGCCGAGGGCGATTTCGCCGTGGCGCGCGAGGATTTCAACTTTGCCGTCGGGCGCTATCCGGGCGCTCTGGTCGCGCCGCCGCGCCTGCCGCGCCTGCCACGCAGCCTTGACGAGGCGCAGGCCACCGCGCGCCAGAACCACCCGGCGATCCGGCAGGCGCAGCATCAGGTCGCCGGCGCCGATTTGCAGGCCCAGATCGTGCGGGCGCAACGCATGGGCACGGTTGCGGGCTCGTTGACGGCGCGCGGCAGCGCCACCGGCGCCACTTCGCGGCGCGATGTGACGGCGGGGGTGGACTGGTCGGTGGATCTTTATACCGGCGGGCAGGCACCCTCGGCCGAACGCCGCGCCATCGCCCAGCACGAGGCCCAGCGCGCCGCGCTGCATCAGACGGTCGCGCAGGTCTTTCAGTCGGTGGCCGCCAACTGGGCGCAGCTTGCCGTCGCCCGCGCCCGGCTTGAGGCCAGCGACCTGCAGATCGCCGCCGCCCAAAGCGCCTATGAGGCCGTGCGCGCCGAGGCCGAGCTGGGCTCGCGCACCACGCTTGATGTGCTCAACGCCGAACAGGAACTTCTGGATGCGCAATCGGGGCGGATCGTGG
The DNA here is from genome assembly GCA_046295695.1 of Pararhodobacter sp. Lineage (GTDB taxonomy): Bacteria > Pseudomonadota > Alphaproteobacteria > Rhodobacterales > Rhodobacteraceae > Pararhodobacter. Next base: position 97,390 of record JBKBMS010000001.1, read on the forward strand.
CGGCGGCAACGGTGCAACTGGCCGCCTATGCGCTGCTCGAAGCCACGGGGCAACTGACCGCCGAGGCGCTGAACCTGGGTATTCCCACCTATGATGTCGATGCCTATTCGGGCGCGTTTCAGGTGCTGCAACGCAGCGAAACCCCTTCTGAGCAGGGCCAGCGGCTTGACCGCATCATGCAGCGGCAGAGCCCGCTGATCACCGATCGCTGAACATTCTGATTCCGCTGGCGAAACGGCAAGGCGGTTGTTTCAAACCGCCGTTGGCGCTATTGTCAGGAAAAACAAGACAGGTATCGAGCATGTCTGAGGCGATGACCAACAGCGAAATCGAGGATGTGCTGAGTTCCGTGCGCCGGCTGGTCGCGCAGGAGGGGCGGCGCGCCGAGCCCGGACGGCTGATCCTGACCCAGGCGCAGCGCGTGCGCCCGGAAACCGACAGTTCAGGGTCCGCCACCTCCGAAGTCAGCCCTCCTGAAAGCGAGCCTCACGCAGGCTTGCCGCCACCGGATTTCCGCGAGCTTGAGGCAACCATCGCCGAGCTTGAGGCGGCGGTTTGTGCGAGCGACAGCGCATGGGAGGCTGATGAAACCGCCGGAACCGGGGCCGGGCAGCATGATGCGCCATCGAATGTCACCGAGCTTTATGGCAAGATGAGCTTCGTGCGCCGTGCCATGCAGGCGCGCCGTGAGGCGCAGGAGCCGCCCGCCGCTGCGCCGATGATCGCTGCAAACCACGACCAGCCGGCGCTCCGGGCTTCGTCCGGCGAGCCGGCAGAGGCTGCGCCGCCGCTTGCCACGCAAGAACACGCCATTGATCACACCAGAACCGCCAGCATCGCCGAGCCTGGCGCCGAAGTGACGCCGGGTAGCTTCGAGGACGAGATCGAGGAAGCCATCATCGACGAGGAAATGCTGCGCGATCTGGTGTCGCAACTGGTGCGCGACGAACTTCAGGGCCAGCTGGGCGAGCGCATCACGCTTCTGGTGCGAAAGCTGGTGCGCGCCGAGATCGCCAAGGCGCTTGACGAGCGCAAGCTGCTCTGAACCGGCCGGAATGCCGCCGAAATGCCAAGGGGCCCCGCAGGGCCCCTTTTTCGTTCTGTTGCCCGGCTCAGAGCAGCGCCTTGACGCGCTCCGCCGCAGCCTCGGCGGTAATGCCGAATTCCTTGTAAAGCACATCCGCCGGGGCGGAGGCGCCAAAACCCGCCATGCCCAGGAAATCGGATTTGCGCCCGCGCTCGCCCAGCAGCCAGCGGTCCCAGCCACCGGCACGCATGCCGGCCTCGATCCCCAGCCGCACCGGGCCGGCCGGCAACACGCGCCGGCGATAAGCTTCGTCCTGCGCGGCGAAAAGCTCCATGCAGGGCATCGAGACAACCCGCGTGCCGATCCCCTCGGCCTGCAGCAGGGCGCGCGCCTTGAGCGCGATTTCCACCTCGGAGCCGGTGGCGATCAGGATCGCCTGGCGCTTGCCCTCGGCCTCGGCCAGCACATAGGCGCCCTGCGCGCTGAGGTTGCGCGCGGTATTGGCCCTGCGCACCGCCGGCAGGTTCTGGCGGCTGAGCGACAGGACGGTGGGCGTGGCTTTCTGGTTCAGCGCCACTTCCCATGCCTCGGCCACCTCCACCAGATCAGCGGGGCGGAAAACCAGCGTGTTGGGCGTGGCGCGGCTGATCGCCAGATGCTCGACCGGCTGGTGGGTGGGGCCATCCTCGCCCAGGCCGATACTGTCATGGGTCATGACATAGACAACCGGCACGCCCATCAGCGCCGAAAGCCGCATCGCCGGGCGCGCGTAATCGGTGAAGCACATGAAGGTGCCGCCATAGGGGCGCACGCCACCATGCAGCGCCATGCCGTTCATCGCCGCCGCCATGCCATGTTCGCGGATCCCGTAATAGATATAGCGACCCTTGCGGTTGGCGGGTTCGAACGTGCCCAGATCCGGGGTCTTGGTGTTGTTCGAGCCAGTCAGATCGGCCGAGCCGCCAAGCGTTTCGCCCAGCACCGGGTTGACCGCCTTGAGCACCGCCTCCGAGGCCGCGCGGGTGGCCAGCTTGGGCTGGGCGGCGACGGCATCCTTCTTCAGTTTACGAATGGTCACGCCCAGTTTGGCAGGGATCTCGCGAGCGAAGATGCGCTTGAACTCCGCCTGGCGCGCGGGTGAGAGGGCGGCCAGCCGTCCCTCCCAGGCTTCCCGCGTTTCGCGGCCACGCGCGCCGATCGCTTCCCACGCCTGTTTGATGTCGGCGGGAATGTCGAAAGGGCCATGCGCCCAGCCATAGGCGGCGCGGGTATCGGCGATCAGCTTGGGGTCGGTCAGCGCACCATGACCCTTCGAGGTGTCCTGCGCCGAAGAGCCCAGCGCGATATGCGTCTTGCAGGCCACCATGGCCGGGCGGGGGCTGGCCCTGGCGGCGCTCAGCGCGCGGTCAATGTCTTGCGGGTCGTGGCCATCACATTCGAACACATCCCAGCCCGAAGCCGCGAAGCGCGCCTTCTGGTCGGTCACGCAGGCAATATCGACCTTGCCGTCGATGGTGATGCCGTTGTCATCCCACAGCACGATCAGGCGCGAAAGCTGGTGCTTGCCCGCCAGGCCGATCGCCTCCTGGCTGATGCCCTCCATCAGGCAGCCATCCCCGGCGATGACCCAGGTGTAATGGTCCTGCACCTTGGCGCCCCAGCGCGCGCGCAGCGATTCCTCGGCCATGGCGAAACCCACCGCATTGGCGATGCCTTGCCCCAGCGGGCCGGTGGTGGTTTCAATGCCCCTGGCATGGCCATATTCGGGGTGGCCGGCGGTGATGGCGCCCCATTGGCGGAAATTCCTGACCTGATCGAGGGTCATGTCGGCGTAGCCGGTCAGATGCAGCAGCGCATAAAGCAGCATCGAGCCATGCCCGGCCGAGAGGATGAAACGGTCACGGTCGGCCCAGTCGGGGGCGCTGGCGTCGAATTTCAGGTGCCGCTCGAACAGCACGGTCGCCACATCGGCTATGCCCATCGGCATGCCGGAATGGCCGGAATTGGCGGCGGCCACGGCGTCAAGGGCGAGCACGCGGATCGCGCAGGCCTTTTTCCAATGGTCGGGGTGCTGGGCGCGGAGCGTGGCGATATCCAAGGCAGGCATCCTTATCACATGGCAGCTTTCCGCGCGTCATAACAGGCTCAGGGTCAAGTTCAAGCGCACCCCGCGTCGCATTGGTTGGAAAGGCCGCATAATCGCCGTAAGCTGTGACAAAACGGCCCTCGCGGCAGCGGTTGGCGCGATTCGCTCTAAGCGTGCGCCAGCGGCGACCGGGCAACAGAACCGAAAGAGGAGAGCCCATGAGCGACATCGCAGCCTATGAGCGCAGGATCTCCGCCGCGCTGGACCGTATCGCACGGCGCCTGGACAGTGGCGGCAGCGGCGGCGAACGGACAGGTGCGGTGCGCGCGTCGTTCTTCGGCGGTCGCACCCCGCCTGATGCCGTCGCCGCGCCGGAGGATCGTGCCACGCTCGACAGCCTGCGCGAGGCGCTGGAAAAGGAACGCGCCGCCAATGCCCAGTTGAGCGAGCGGGTGCAACAGGTCAAGCAACGCCAGGAAACCACGCTGGCGCAGCTTGAGCGCCGGCTGGCCCGCCTGACCGAACAGCTTGATCTGCAAAGCCTGGAGATGCTGCGCCTGAAGAAGGCCAATGCCCGGCTGATGCAGTCCAACACCGCGCTGCGCGAGGCCCAGGCCGAAGGGTTCCCCGATGCCACGCTGGTCAACCGCTCGATCTCGGCGGAACTGGAGGCGTTGCAGGCCGAGCGTCGCGCCGAGATGGCCGAGATGGAAGAGATCCTGGCCGAGTTGAAGCCGCTTCTGGCCACCGAAAGCCGCACCGCCTGAGGAGGCACCATGTCCGAGGAAACGATCATCATTGGCGGGCGCAGCTTTGAAGTGGCCTGTCAGCCGGGGGAAGAGCATTTCCTGCAAGCCGCCGCACGCCTGCTGGACGCCGAGGCACGCACCTTGCTGGAGCAGATCGGCCGCCTGCCCGAAGCGCGCATGTTGCTGATGGCCGGGCTGATGCTGGCCGACAAGAGCGCCGGCACCGAGGACCGGCTGCGCATCGCCGAATCCGAACTGGCCGATGCCCGCGCCGAGCTGGAGCGTCTGCGCAGCGCCCCGCCACCGGCGCCGACGCGCGTTGAGGTGCCGGTGATCCCGGCCGATGTCTCGGACAGTCTGGCAGAGCTTGCCGCGCGCGCCGAAGCGCTGGCCGATCAGCTTGAGGAACGGCGCGCCTAGCGGTGCGGTGCCGCCTCGCGCTGCACCTGCCGGCCCAATGCGATAAAGCGTTCGACCAGCGCGGGTTCAGGGATTTCGTAGTTCAGTCGCAGCCTTAGTCCGCTGCTGTCGATCACCACCATCGGCGCGCTGCGGTCCGAGCCTGTTTTCGGGTTCCAGGCGTGAATGCCCCTGGCGATCGCGCCCAGATCGAACCACAGCGCCGGATCGGCGGTGGCCAGCACCATCACCCGCAAGTCCTCGGGCGGATCGAAGGCCTGCAACTGGCCCAGATGCTCGCCGATCTCCGGGCCAAGGGCCTTGGCCATCAGCGCGCGGCCGATCTTGTTGTCAAAGAAGCCCAACATCGATGCCGCAGCCCCGGCGATGCCCTTGCCCATTTCGGGCATCACCACCACCAGACCGTTCTGGAACGTGGGCGAGGGGGCGCAGAATTCGCTGCTGCCCGGATGGCTGCTGCGCCCCTTGCCACCGGAACGCCGCCGGCTGACCTGCAACTGCCAGTGCTGTTCGGCACCATCGGGTGCAGGGCCATCGGGCATATAGGTGAAGCGCGCGGCGCGTTTGCCGCTGCGTTGCTGGTGCTCGTAGCGCCAGCCATTGGCGTTGGCGATGGCTGTCATTTCGCCCTGGCGCTTGCGCTCGGCGCGCACCGACCAGACGACCAGCGCGGCAAAGCCGCCGATGAAAAGGCTAAAGGCGAGGATGACGGCGGCCGATTCCATGGCTCATTCCTTGCTGGGGCGGTGATGACAGGTGCCGGTCGATTGGCCGGCCCATGCCGCCGATGGCGCTTGAGCGCTGCTTGCCCTGACGATGGGGCGCGATGCTCAAGACCCGTCAGGGCAGGTGATGATGCGACGAATGGCCGGAGCAGGCAAACATTTTGGTCACGGCCTCGCGACAAGAAAAGCCCCGGCAAGGCCGGGGCTCTGACGGTGCCGGGCCATCGCCCTTCTGGTTTCAGGCGTTGGCTTCGCGGATCTTGTTGGCCGCGTCCTTGTCATAGGCCACGCCCTTGGCGTCGAAAAGCTGGTCCAGCTCGCCCGAGAGGGTCATCTCGGTGATGATGTCGCACCCGCCCACGAATTCGCCCTTCACATAGAGCTGCGGAATCGTCGGCCAGTCGGAGAACTCCTTGATGCCCTGGCGGATTCCCTCGTCGGCAAGCACATTCACATCGGCGAACTCGACGCCCATGAAATTCAGAACCCCCGCAACACGGCTGGAAAAACCGCATTGCGGCATGGTCTTGGTGCCCTTCATGTAAAGCACCACGTCATTCTTCTGGATGGTTTCGCGGATCTGGTCGTGAGCGCTCATCTTGGTCCTCTCGGGTTTCTGCTCAGAGGCTCGCGCACGGGCACCCGCACGGGCGAGCGCAGGCGGCGCGGGCCGCCGGGGGTGTTGTCGTCATCATCGTCATGGCCGTCATCGCCGCGCGCCCGGCCCAGGGTCAAGGCAACGGCCACCACAACGATCAATGCCAGCAATCCGAAGATCATCTATTCAGGCGCCTTGGTGGTCAATGCGAGCGCATGCAACTCGCCATGGCTGCCGTCCATCTTGCCCTTCAGCGCGGCATAGACATCACGCTGCTGCTGCACGCGGTTCTTGCCGCGAAAGCTCTCGTCGATCACCTCGGCGGCGTAGTGATTGCCGTCGCCGGCCAGATCGGTGATGGTGATCTTTGCCTTGGGGAAGCTGTCGCGCAACAGCGTCTCTAGTTCCTCTGCCGTGATGGCCATGGGGTTCCTCGGTCTTTTTTGTGAAGGTAATGCGGGCGACAGGCTTATTCAAGCGCCGCCGGGCAGGGCAGGGCGCTGCCGGGCTGCGGCCCATTCGCGCGCGCAGCATCACGCCACGCCGACAGCGTGTGCAAAGGCCCCACGATAGAGCGCGCTCAGCGCCGAAAGCGGCGCCGCACTGGCGCCCATGCACACCGAATCGCCGCCGAAGCGCCCAACGCCCTGCACCGCTACCCCGGCCTTGCCGGCCTCGATCATCAGCGCCTCGGCCTGATCGAAGGAGGCGGCGACCAGATAGCGCGCCTGATCCTCGCCGAACAGGAAGGCGGTATCATCGCTGTCGAGCGTCACGCCCAGCCCGGCCCCTTCGGCCATTTCGAAGGCGGCCAGCGCCAACCCGCCATCCGACAGATCGGTGGCGGCGCGAATCAGGGCACGGTTGGCGCGCAGAAACTCGCCGTTGCGGCGTTCCGCCGCCAGATCGACGGGCGGAGCGTCGCCATCCTCGCGGTTGAAGACCTCGGCCAGCAGTGCCGACTGACCCAGATGGCCCCGCGTCTCGCCGATCACCAAGGCGTAGTCACCCGGCTGCGGCGTACCGACGATCAGATCGTCAAGGCTTTCCAGCAGCCCCACCGCGCCGATGGTGGGTGTAGGCAGGATCGCCCGTCCGTCGGTTTCATTGTAAAGCGAGACATTGCCCGACACGATCGGCATGTCGAGCGCCTTGCAGGCTTCGCCGATGCCTTTTATGGCGCCGACGAACTGGCCCATGATCTCGGGCTTTTCGGGATTGCCAAAATTGAGGTTGTCGGTCGAGGCCAGCGGCCGCGCGCCCACGGCGGTCAGGTTGCGGTAGGCCTCGGCGACGGCTTGCTTGCCGCCCTCGAACGGGTTGGCCTTGACGTAGCGCGGTGTCACATCCGAGGTGAATGCGATCGCCTTGTCGGTGCCATGCACACGCACCACCCCCGCGCCCAGCCCCGGCACGCGCATGGTGTCGCCCATGACCATGTGGTCATACTGCTCCCACACCCAGCCCTTGTGCGCGTAGTTCGGGCTGGTGATCAACGCCTTGAGCGCATCCGCCGGATCAACACCCGGCACCGGCCCCAGTGGCGCGGCGGGGGGCGTTTCCACCCAGGGGCGATCGTATTCGGGCGCACTGGAGGAAAGCTTCGACAGCGGCAAATCGGCCTTCACGTCATTGCCGTGCAGAATAAGGAAGCGGTCCTCGGGGATGGTTTCGCCAACAATGGCGAAATCCAGATCCCATTTGTCGAAAAGCGCCTTGGCCTCGGCTTCCATCTCGGGGCGCAGCACCATCAGCATGCGCTCCTGGCTCTCGGAGAGCATCATCTCGTAGGCGCTCATGCCGGCTTCGCGCTGCGGCACATGGTCCAGTTGCAGCCTGATGCCCAGGCCACCCTTGTCGCCCATCTCGACCGCCGAGCAGGTCAGCCCCGCCGCGCCCATGTCCTGGATCGAGATCACCGCGCCCGAGGCCATCAGCTCAAGGCAGGCTTCCAGCAGGCGCTTTTCGGTAAACGGGTCGCCCACCTGCACGGTGGGGCGCTTTTCCTCGATCGTATCGTCAAACTCCGCCGAGGCCATGGTGGCTCCGCCCACGCCGTCGCGCCCGGTCTTGGCGCCGAGGTAAACCACCGGCATGCCCACGCCCGAAGCCGCCGAATAGAAGATGCTGTCGGCATCGGCCAGGCCGGCGGCAAAGGCGTTGACCAGGCAGTTGCCGTTATAGGCGCGATGGAAGCGCACCTCACCGCCCACATTGGGCACGCCGAAGCAGTTGCCATAATGGCCGATCCCCTCGACGACACCTTTTACCAGATGCGCCGTCTTGGGGTGCGCGGGTTCGCCAAAGCTGAGCGCGTTCATCGCCGCGATTGGCCGCGCGCCCATGGTGAAGACATCACGCAGGATCCCGCCCACCCCCGTCGCCGCGCCCTGATGGGGCTCGATATAAGAGGGGTGGTTGTGGCTTTCCATCTTGAAGATCAGCGCCTGTTTGCGGCCATCGGGCCCGGCGCCGATATCAACCACGCCGGCATTTTCACCGGGACCGCAGATCACCTGCGGGCCGCTGGTGGGCAGGGTGCGCAACCATTTCTTCGAGGATTTGTAGGAGCAATGCTCGTTCCACATCGCCGAGAAGATGCCCAGTTCGGTGAAACTTGGCGCGCGACCGATGATTTCGAGGATGCGCGCGTATTCGTCAGGCTTGAGGCCATGCGCGGCAATCAGGTCAGGGGTGATTTCCGGTTCGGTCATGGAAGTGTCCCGCGTTGCAGCCGTTGAGCGGCCTCATAGTGCAAGCCGGGCGCAAGGGGAAGGGCAGGGCGTGCCGAAGGGCAAAAAGGCTAAAAAAAAGGCCGAGCGCAAGCTCGGCCCAAGTCCAACAGGGAGGTAGAAGATGGTGCCTGAGCAGCGCATCTTCGGCCTTCGTGATAATGCGAATCCCTGCACATGCGCAAGAAAATCTTCGCTGCAACTGCATCATATCCGAAATGCGTTGCACGCATACCTCACCTTGCGGTTGCGCGCATTCCTTCGCCTGCGCGCCGAACCGCGCATCCGCCCGCGCGTGGGTCCGGTGGCGAAGGGGTGGCCCTCAGATGCCCAGGCGGCGCAACCGGTGGCCCAGACGCCGATAAATGAGCGGCGGCAGGATGTCTTGTAGCAGGGCATGGCGTGCCACCATGCGGTCTTGCTGGTCGGCGGTGCCGGGGCGGGGCCTGAAAAGCGTGGTGTGGCTCTTGCGGGTCGAATCCCAGGTAGCCGTGTAATAGTAAAGCGCGATCGACTGGCGCGGCTCGCCTTCAGGGTGGTTTACCGGCTCGGGGTTGCCGTGCCAGGTGTCCGAGCCGGTGCTGAAACAGACCATCCGGTTGAAGAGCGGCACGAAGCTGGCGACCTTGTCGGTCATCTCACGGTTCCAGATCTCGAACGAGCCGCCCCATTCCTCGCGCCAGTCACGGTTGAGATAGATCAGCACGTTCAGCCGACGCTCAAGGTTCATCTTGCCGTGGTGGTTGAAGTCGGCGTGGATGTCCAGATGCCCGCCATTGGCCACCACATGGATCCCGCCGCCGGCGAAATAAGGATCCGGGATCAGCCCGTCGATGCCCGAAAGCTCTTCAAGAAAGGCCAGAAACGGTTTTGAGTTGAGCGCGTGGAACAGCGCGCGAGTATAGGGTTTCAGGCGTTCGGGCTGGTAGCTGGATTTCAGCTTTTCCTGTGGCCGGTCGAACATGGTTTCGGCTTCGGGCAGTTCGCGCAGTTCCTCGCGCACCCGCTCAAGGATCTGCGGTGGCAGGAAGTTGTCAAAACCGGCGTGCGCATAGGGCTTTGCCGACTGGTAGGCGGCGGCAAAGGGGGCTGCCGCCTCGCGCGCCTGGCTTGTGGAGATCAGCAGGTTTTCAGGATCTATCTGATAGACGGGCACCATTACAGGCTCTCCTCTTGCACACGCGCTCGGGTATGGCATCGGCCATGACGCATTGCGCACGATAGCGCGAATTGCGTCAATCTTCAGCACAAACCATGGCAATCCTGACCCCCGGCAACAGGGCGGCCATAGCCCGCGCGCCGCTCAGCGGCCCTGATGACTGGCGATCACGCCGCCGGAGGCGGTGCTGCGGTTGCGCCGGTAGGCGATGATCTCCTCCAGCACGAAATCGCGAAACGCCGCGATGCGTTTGGAATGGCGCAGTTCCTCGGGGTAAGCCAGAAAGACCGGCACCTCGGCGCTTTCGACAGCCGGCAGCACGCGCACCAGATTGGGAAAATCCTCGGTCAGGTAGTCCGGCAACAGGCCGATCCCCAGATTGGCCAGCACCGCCTGCAACACGCCGAAATAGTTGTTGACGGTGAAGGTGGAACGAATCGGCTGGGTCAGCAGGTCGCGCACCATCGTTGCCCCGGCCGAGACCTGCGCGGCGGTGGCGCTTTGGCACAGCAGGCGGAAATTGGCCATATCCGCAAGGGTTTGCGGCGTGCCGTTGGCGCGCAGATATTCAGGTGTCGCGTAAAGCCGCATGCGCACGCTCATCAGGCGCTTGCGGATCAGATCGGCCTGGCTTGGCTCCTTCATGCGGATCGCCACGTCGGCCTCGCGCATCGGCAGGTCGAGCACCCGCTCTTCCAGCATCAGATCGATCTTGAGATCGGGGTAGCGCGAATAGAGCGCCGGCAGCCGCGGCGCCAGCCAGAGCGTGCCGAAGGCAATGGTGGTGGTGACGCGCAACTCGCCAAAGACCTCTTCCTCGCTGTCGCGGATGCGCGCCGAGGCGGTTTCAAGCTGCTTGATCATCCGCTGCGTCGCGTCAAACAGCAATTCGCCCTGTTCGGTCAGAATCAGCCCGCGCGCATGGCGATGGAAAAGTGTGGTGCCCAGGCTTTCCTCCAGTCCGCGGATCTGTCGGCTGACAGCCGACTGGCTCAACCCCAGCGTATCGCCGGCATGGGTCAGGCTGCCGGCATCGGCGACCGCGTGAAATATTCTGAGCTTGTCCCAATCCATCTGGTAACTTCTTTGCGTCTCGCGCCGGGCGCAGGGGTGCTTTGTTCTATGCGCAAATGATGCCTTGGGAAAGCGAAGTTTCCACGAAAAAGACTTCAAAGGTCAGTGTTTTTGACCTATAATTCGAAAGAGAGCGAAAAGCCGGCCAAAAATGCATGGGAGGTGCATCATGGGTAAGCAAGCCATCAGCCTGAACGACCGGTTCGATCTGGACAAGTCGCCGATACTGCTGAACGGCACGCAGGCGCTGGTGCGCCTGATGCTGGCGCAGGCGGCACGAGACCGGGCGGCGGGGCTGAATACGGGCGGCTATGTCTCGGGGTATCGCGGCTCGCCGCTGGGCGCGGTCGATCTGCAGATGGCGCGTGCCAGGGAACTGCTCGAAGCGTCGAACGTGACCTTCCAGGAGGGGCTGAATGAGGATCTTGCCGCCACCGCGATCTGGGGCACGCAGCAAGCCGAACTGCGCGGCGAGGGGCGCTATGACGGGGTGTTCGGGCTCTGGTATGGCAAGGGTCCCGGCGTGGACCGCACCGGCGATGTGATGCGCCATGCCAATATGGCCGGAACCTCGAAACATGGCGGCGTGATCATGGCCATGGGCGACGATCACACCGGCGAAAGCTCCACCGTGCTGCACCAGTCCGACTGGGCGATGGTCGATGCCTATATTCCCATTGTCTCGCCCGCCGGGGTTCAGGAGATCCTTGATTACGGCCACTATGCCTATGCGCTCAGCCGCTTTGCCGGCGTCTGGGTGGGGCTCAAGACGATGAAGGACACCATCGAGGCCACCGCCGTCGTCGATGGCAACCCGCACCGGATGCAGTTTGTCACGCCGGAGTTTCTGATGCCCGAGGGCGGGCTGAACATCCGCCTGGCCGATACGCCGCTGGCCCAGGAAGCGCGGATGATCGACTACAAGCGCTTCGCCGCCGAGGCATTCTCGCGCGCCAATCGCATGGATCACCGGGTCTGGGGCCGGGCGGGGGCGAAAATCGGGCTGGTGGCGGCGGGCAAGAACTGGCTCGATCTGGTGCATGCGCTGGGGCTTCTGGGCATCGATGAAGCCGAAGCCGAGCGGCTGGGCATCACCACCTACAAGGTGGGTCAGCCCTGGCCGCTGGATATGGACGGTTTTCACGAATGGGCCGAGAGCCTGGAACTGATCATCGTCGTCGAGGAAAAGCGCAAGCTGATCGAGGTGCAGGTCAAGGAGGCCATCTTCGATGACCGGCGCGGGCGGCGCGTCTATGGTTGGCACAAGGGCGACACATGGGAAAATGGCCGTCGGCTTGAGCTGTTTCCCACCCGCTATGCACTCGATCCGGTGATGATTGCCGAGAAGCTGGGCGAGATCTTCATCGAGGAGGGGCGCGAAACCGACCGCATCCGCGCCGGCATGGCCAGCCTCGCCGAGGCCCGGCGCGCCGATAACGCGCCCGAACTGGCCAGCCGCCTGCCATGGTTCTGCTCGGGCTGTCCGCATAACACCTCGACCCGGCTGCCCGAGGGCGCGCGCGCCTATGCCGGGATCGGTTGTCACTACATGGTGCAGTGGATGGACCGCGAAACGGTGGGCTTCACCCATATGGGGGGCGAGGGCGCAAACTGGATCGGAGAATCGCTCTTTTCAAAAAGAGAGCATGTTTTCCAGAACCTTGGCGATGGAACCTACAACCATTCCGGGGTTCAGGCGATCCGTGCCGCGCTGGCGGCGGGCACCAATATCACCTACAAGATCCTGTTCAACGACGCCGTGGCCATGACCGGCGGGCAAAAGAACGAGGGCGGGCTGACCGCCGACCGGATCGTGCGCGAGATCCAGGCGATGGGGGTGCAGCATATCGCGCTGGTCTATGACGAGAAGGAAAAGCCCGATTTCAGCCTGTTCCCCGCCGGCATCGCCCGGCACGAACGGTCAGAACTGATGCCGGTTCAGGAAAAGTTTAGCAAGATCAAAGGTGTATCGGCCATTGTTTATGCTCAGACCTGCGCTGCCGAGAAACGCCGCCGGCGCAAGCGTGGCCAGTTTCCAGACCCTGATCAGCGCGTCTTCATCAACACCGATGTCTGCGAGGGTTGCGGCGATTGTGGTGTGCAGTCGAATTGCGTTTCCATCGTGCCGGTGGAAACCGAACTCGGCCGCAAGCGCGCCATCGACCAGTCGAGCTGCAACAAGGATTTCAGCTGCCTCAAGGGGTTCTGCCCCTCCTTTGTCACGCTGAAAGGGGCGAAGGTGCGCAAGAGCGCGACGCGCGCGCTGGAGCTGCCCGATCTGCCCGAACCCACGCTGCCGGTGATCTCCGGCACCCATAACATCGTCATCACCGGGGTTGGCGGCACTGGCGTTGTGACGGTGGGGGCTATCCTGGCGCAGGCGGCGCAGATCGACGGCAAGGGCGCGGCCATGATGGAAATGGCCGGGCTGGCGCAGAAGGGCGGCGCGGTGCATATACATTGCCGTATCGCCGAAAAACCTGCGGATATCAGTGCCGTGCGCGTGGCCGTCGGCGAGGCCCATGCCGTGATCGGTGGCGACCTGGTGGTCACCGCGGGTGCCCGCACGATTGGCCTGATGCGTCCGGGCCAGACCGGAGCCGCGGTCAATGCTCATGAAATCATCACCGGTGATTTCACCAGAAACACTGAATTCAAGCTTCCGATCAACGAGTTACGCCTTTCTCTTGAGGCGCGGCTGCGCGAGCGCGTGGCGTTTTTTGATGCCTCCGAACTGGCCCGCATCAGCCTCGGCGATTCGATCTTTTCAAACATGATGGTGTTTGGCGCGGCCTGGCAGATGGGGCTGATCCCGGTGTCGCAAGCAGCGATCCGCCAGGCGATCACGCTCAACCGCGCCGCCGTCGAGGGCAATCTGCGCGCCTTCGACATTGGCCGCTGGGCGGTCTTGCACCCGGCTGAGGCCGCAGCACTGCTTCAGCCGGAAACCACCGGGCCTGAAACCACCGGCGCTGCGTCCCTCGATCCGGTCGCCTTCCGTGCCGATCACCTGCGCGCCTATCAGAACGAGGCGCTGGCACAGCGCTATCTGGCCTTCCTTGAGCCCTTCAAGGATGAAGCGCTGCGCCTTGCCGTCGCCAAGGGCTATCACAAGCTTCTGGCCTACAAGGACGAATACGAGGTGGCGCGGCTTCACCTGGCCACGCTGGACAAGGCCCGCGCCGAGTTCGAGGGCGATTTCACCGCCGAATTTCACCTTGCGCCGCCGCTTTTGCCGGGGCGCGATGCGGCGGGGCGGCCGCGCAAGCGGCGTTTCGGTGCATGGATGCTGGGGGCGTTCAGGATACTGGCGCGCATGAAGGGGCTACGCGGCACGCTCCTTGATCCGTTCGCCCATTCCGCCGATCGGCGCATGGAGCGCGCGCTGATCACCCGCTATGAGGCCGACCTGCATGCAGTGCTGCCCAAGCTCACCCCCGATACCCGCGACACAATTCTGGAACTGGCACTGCTGCCGCTTTCGATCCGCGGCTTCGGCCCGGTGAAGGAGGCCAATGCCAAGGCCGCCGCGCGCCGGCGCGAGGAACTGCTGGCGGCAATCGCCCAGGGCGGCGCGCCGCTGCCCATGGCGGCTGAATAAGCGTTGCGCAGGCGTCACATTGCGCTGCTAGAGGCCATGGTAAATGTCCTGAACTACGGGATCACACCATGGCCTTTGCAATTCTCGATACAGCGGACACGCCACAAGGCGCCGGCCCTGCTGCCGCTTCCGCCGGCCCGGCGCGCGACATCACCTATGCCCATGCCGCGCGCAGCCGTCCCGGCCGGGCGCTGATCCGCACGGTTGAAAACGCCACCGGCCGCATCGGGCTGATCCGCCGCGCCATCGGTTATGAGCAGGAGCTGGCGCAGGGGCGCGACCTGTGGCGCGTGCTGATGGACCGCTACGGGCTGCGCCTTGATGTGCTGCGCGGCGCGCTTGGCGACATTCCGGCGCGCGGGCCGCTGGTGGTTGTGGCCAATCATCCCTATGGCATCCTCGACGGGCTGGTCATGGGGCATATCCTGAGTGCGGTGCGCGGCGGCGATTTCCGCATCATGGCGCATCGGGTTTTCCGACAGTCCGAGGCGCTGGAACGCGTCATCCTGCCAATCAATTTCGACCCCACACCCCAGGCGCAGCTTGAAAACCTCGCCACCCGTGCCGAGGCCATCCGCTATCTGCGCGCCGGCGGTGCGGTGGGCATCTTTCCCGGCGGCACGGTCTCCACCGCCGCGCATCCCTTTGGCCGCCCCCTCGATCCGACCTGGCGCGGCTTTACCGCGCGCATGATCGCCAAATCCGGTGCCAGCGTGGTGCCGGTCTGGTTCGACGGCCAGAACTCGCGCCTCTTTCAGCTTGCCAGCCACGTCAATTATACCATGCGCATGGCGCTTCTGGTGCGCGAATTCCGTCGTCGCACCGATCGCCCCGTCCGCCTGTCCATCGGCGCGCCGATTCCCCCGCAGGTGCTGTCACAATATGGCGGGCAGACGAAACAGATGATGGATTTCCTGCGCCGCAGCACGTATGAGTTGTCGCCGACAGGCCCGAACCCGGCCCCTCTGGGCTACGAGTTCGAGGCGCAGCACAGGCGGGCGGAGCAGGCGCATGGCGGTTGGGGTGTTCGATTCGGGCCTGGGCGGGCTGACGGTTCTGGCCGCGCTTGAGCGCCGTCTGCCGCAGGTTCCCTTCGTCTATTACGGCGACAATGCCCATGCGCCTTATGGCGTGCGCGATGCCGAAGACATCTTTCAACTTACCTGCGCCGGGGTTGAGCGGCTCTGGGCCGAGGGCTGCGATCTGGTGATCCTGGCCTGCAACACCGCCTCGGCGGCGGCGCTGCGGCGCATGCAGGAAAGCTGGGTGCCGGCCAACAAGCGGGTGCTCGGGGTCTTCGTGCCGCTGATCGAGGCGCTGACCGAACGCCAGTGGGGTGACAATTCGCCCCCGCGTGAAGTGGCGGTGAAACATGTTGCCCTCTTCGCCACACCGGCCACCGTGCAAAGCCGCGCCTTCCAGCGCGAACTGGCGTTTCGTGCCATCGGCGTCGATGTCGAGGCGCAGCCCTGCGGCGGGCTGGTCGATGCCATCGAGGAGGGTGATCTCATCCTTGCCGAGGCACTGGTGCACAGCCATGTCGCAGCCCTGAAACGGCGCATGCCCCACCCCCAGGCGGCGGTGCTGGGCTGCACGCATTATCCGCTGATGGAAGCGAGCTTTGCCGCCGCGCTCGGGCCGGATGTCACGGTCTATTCGCAGCCCGAACTGGTCGCTGCGAGCCTTGATGATTATCTTGCCCGTCGCCCCGAAATGCTGGGCACGGGCAGCGAGAGCGCCTTTCTGACAACCGGCAATGCGCAGGCGGTGGGCCATCAGGCCACGCAGTTCCTGCGACGAAAGATCGCCTTTCGCAGCGCCTGAAACCGGGTGTCGGCCGCTCCCGCATCTGACCCGAATACGCCGGAGGCTTCCGCCGCGCAAAATGGAAGCAGTCGAAAAGATTGAAAGACATATTGCAAATGACTGTCATGAAAAAGAAAATCGCCATTCTCGGTGCCTCTGGATATACCGGGGCAGAACTGATCCGGCTGCTGGCCACGCATCCACGGTTCGAGATCGCCGCGCTCACCGGCGAGCGCAAGGCCGGCCAGCCGCTGGCATCGGTCTTTCCCTTTCTGCGCCACTTGCCACTGCCGGATCTGTGCCGCATCGACGAGGTTGATTTCGCGCAGATCGATCTGGCCTTCTGCGCCCTGCCGCATGCCACCAGCCAGGCGGTGATCCGCGACTTGCCGCGCGATCTGCGCATCGTCGATCTGAGCGCCGATTTCCGGCTGCGCGATCCGGCGGCTTATGAAAAATGGTATGGCCAGCCCCATCTTGCGCCCGAGCTCCAGAAAGAGGCGGTCTATGGGCTGAGCGAATTCTACCGCGAGGAAATCCGCAGCGCGCGGCTGGTGGCCGGGACCGGCTGTAATGCCGCGACCGGGCAATACATCCTGCGCCCGCTGATCGAGGCCGGGGTGATCGACCTGGACGAGATCATCCTTGATCTGAAATGCGGCGTCTCGGGGGCTGGCCGGGCGCTGAAGGAAAACCTGCTTCATGCGGAACTCTCCGAGGGCACTCAACCCTATGCCGTGGGCAGCACGCATCGCCATCTGGGCGAATTCGATCAGGAGCTCAGCCTGTTGGCCGGCCGGCCCGTGGAAATCCAGTTCACGCCGCATCTGCTGCCGATGAATCGCGGCATCCTGGCCACCGCCTGGCTCAAGGGTGATGCGCAGCGCATCCATGCGGTTCTGGCCGGGCGCTACGCGGCGGAAACCTTCCTGGAGGTGCTTCCTTTTGGCGCAGTCCCCTCGACGCATGATGTGCGCGGCTCCAATTTCGTGCATATAGGCGTGGTTGGCGACCGCCGTCCGGGCCGGGCGATGGTGGCAGCGGTTCTGGACAACCTGTGCAAGGGGTCCTCCGGGCAGGCGCTGCAGAATGCCAATCTGATGATGGGTTTTGATGAGGCGGAAGGGCTGCTGATGGCGCCGCTCTTTCCGTAAGGTGCGATGAAGAGCCTGAAGAAGAAACGCCGTATCCAGATCATCGCCGTCGCGGCGCTGGCCCTGGCGCTTTCGACGGCGCTGATCGGTTATGCGATGCGCGACGGGATCAATTTCTTCCGCTCGCCCAGCCAGGTGCTGGCCGACCCGCCCACCGAGGCCGAGGTGTTCCGCCTTGGCGGCGTGGTCGAGGCCGGCTCGATCCGGCGTGGGCAGAGCGAAGAGGTGCGCTTTCGCATCACCGATCATTGCCAGGCCGTCGAGGTGCGCTTTCGTGGCATCCTGCCCGATCTCTTTGGTGAGAACGAAGGCACGGTTGGCACCGGGCGCTGGGTGAACGGTGTCTTCGAAGCGCATGAGATCCTCGCCAAGCATGACGAAACCTACATGCCGCGCGAGGTGGCCGATTCGCTGATGCAGGAAGGCCATGCGGCATCCGCGGATTGTGCTTACCCGGCCATTAACACCGCGCCCGCCCCCGACTCCTGACCTTAATCGCCCCGCGCCATCCTGCCTGCGCAATCAACGGCGGAGGGCGCGATGCGCAGCGTGCGGCAACTGGCCGAGGAAATCGTCACCCGCGAGGGTGGCTATGTGAACGACCCCGATGATCCCGGCGGAGCCACCAACCACGGTGTCACCATTCACACCCTGCGCCGGCTGGGCCTGGATCTGACCGGCGACGGGGTGATCGACGAGCGTGATGTGCGCGCGTTGAGCCGCGAACAGGCCATCGAGATCTTCATCACCCATTACTGGAGCCGGCCACGCATCAACGCGCTGCCCGAGGTACTGCAACCCCCGGTTTTCGACATGTATGTCAATGCCGGCTCGAATGCGGTGCGCATCCTGCAACGGCTGCTCAACCGGATGGGGCAGGATGTAATGGCGGACGGGGTGATCGGCCCGCAGACGATCCGTGCCGCGCATGCCGCCACCGCCGCCGCGCCGGGGCATATCGCCGATGCCTATGGGATCGCCCGGCGCGACTACTATTACGCCCTCGCCGATCGCCGCCCGGCCAGCCGCAAATACGCCCGCCGGCGCGATGGCGGCAAGGGTGGCTGGATTATCCGCGCCGAGGAATTCATCACCCGGCGCTATCACCTCAGCGCCACCGAGCACGCCGAAAGGACTGCCGCATGGGGTTGATCGTATCGGGGTTGCGGGCGCTCTTCGGGGCCGGCGGGGCAGGGGTGACGGCGCTGGGGCAAGGCGTGGGCACGGTGGCGCGGGTGTTCCGGCCTGACGCCACGCGCGCGCTGGAGCTGGGCCATGACGCTTATCTGGCCGCCCATGCCAGTCATGGCGCCGAGTTCACCCACGCCCGCGCCGGGCGTTTCGATGCCTTTGTCAACGGGCTCAACCGTCTGCCGCGCCCGCTTCTGGCGCTCGGCACGCTGGGCCTTTTTGCCTATGCGATGATCGAGCCGGAAGGTTTTGCCCGGCGCATGCGCGGGCTGGGCGAGGTGCCCGAGCCGCTGTGGTGGCTTCTGGGCGCGGTGGTGGCCTTCTATTTCGGCGCGCGCGAGGCACATCATCTTCGCACCTGTCGCCCGCCGGCGCCCACGCCACCCGCCCTTGCGCGCAACGACGATCCCGTACCAGCCAACCCGGCACTGCAAGACTGGGCCCGCGCGATGCCCGCCGAGGACTTCAACCGCGAGCGTTGACGCAACTGTGACCACACGGGGCGCCAATTTCCCGCTGGCGCGCCATCAGGCCGCAGCCTGCGCGCGCCGGTTGGGCTTTGCCCGGGCGCGGCAGAGCGCTATACCTGCGCCATGATCATTGAACTTGGACATTTCGCCCTGATCCTGGCCTTCGCACTGTCGCTGGTGCAGGCGGTGGTGCCGCTGGTAGGGGCGCAAAGGGGCTGGGCCGACTGGATGGCCGCCGCCGCGCCGCTGGCGAGCGCGCAATTCGTGCTGGTGGCGCTGAGCTTTGGCGCGCTGACCTGGGCCTTCGTCACTTCGGATTTCTCGGTGGCGCTGGTGGTGGACAATTCGCATACCGCCAAGCCGATGCTCTACAAGATTTCGGGCGTCTGGGGCAATCACGAGGGCTCGCTGCTGCTGTGGGTGCTGATCCTGGTGTTGTTCGGCGCCTGTGCGGCCTGGTTCGGGGGCAACCTGCCCACCACCTTGCAGGCGCGGGTGCTGGCGGTGCAGTCCTCGATCGGCGCGGCCTTCATGGCCTTTACCATCTTCACCTCCAACCCCTTTGCCCGCATGGCCTTTCCGCCCTTCGACGGGCGCGATCTGAACCCGCTTCTGCAAGATCCGGGCCTCGCCTTCCACCCGCCCTTCCTTTACCTCGGCTATGTCGGGCTGAGCATGGCCTTCAGCTTTGCCGTGGCGGCGCTGATCGAAGGCCGGGTTGATGCCGCCTGGGGGCGCTGGGTGCGCCCCTGGACGCTGGCTGCCTGGGTGTTCCTGACCATCGGCATCGCGCTGGGGTCGTGGTGGGCCTATTACGAACTGGGCTGGGGTGGCTTCTGGTTCTGGGACCCGGTGGAAAACGCCTCGTTCATGCCCTGGCTGTTTGCCACCGCGCTGCTGCATTCGGCGATCGTGGTGGAAAAGCGCGAATCGCTGAAAGCCTGGACGATCCTGTTGGCGATCCTGGGCTTCGGCTTTTCGCTTCTGGGCACGTTCATCGTGCGCTCGGGGCTCTTGACCTCGGTGCATGCCTTCGCCTCGGACCCGGAGCGCGGGGTGTTCATCCTGATGATCTTTGCGTTCTTCATGGGTGTGGCATTGACGCTTTTCGCCTGGCGCGGCGCGGCACTGGAGGCGCGGGGCGTCTTTGCCCTGGCCAGCCGCGAGACGGCGCTGGTGCTCAACAATGTCCTGCTGGCGGTTTCCAGCTTCGTGGTCTTTGTCGGCACGATGTGGCCGCTGGTGGCCGAGATGTTCTTTGGACGGGTGCTTTCGGTAGGCCCGCCGTTTTTCAATGCCGCCTTCACGCCCTTCATGGTGGCGCTGGCGGTGGTGCTGCCGGTGGGCGCGGTGCTGGCCTGGAAACGGGGCAATGTGCTGAAGGCCGCGCGCAGCATCTGGGGTCTGGCGGTGCTGGCAGTGGCGTTGGGCGCGCTGGTCTGGGTGATGCAGACCGGCGGCGCGATGCTGGCGCCGGTGGGCGTGGCGCTGGGGATCTGGGTGGTGCTGGGTGCGCTGGCCGATCTGTGGATGCGCACCGGGCGGGGTGGCTGGGGCCAGCGGCTGGGGCGCATTGTCCGCCTGCCGCGCGCCGACTGGGGCAAGGCGACCGCGCATTCCGGGCTGGGGGTGACGATCTTTGCAATCGCCGCCATGCTGGGCTGGGAGACCGAGGATATCCGCGTGGCCCATATCGGCCAGAGCTTTGTGCATGACGGCTATACGCTCACGCTTGATGACGTGCGCCGCATCGAAGGGCCGAACTACATTTCCACCATGGGCTTCGTGACCGTGACGCGCGACGGGCGGTTCGTCGCCGAGCTGCGCCCGGAAAAACGCGTCTATCCCGCCGCCGGCATGCCCACCACCGAGGCCGCGATCGATTACGGCTTCTTCCGCGATGTCTATGTGGCGCTCGGCGATCCGCAGGAGGCGGGAGGCTGGGCCCTGCGCACCTATATCAAGCCCTTCGCCAACTGGCTTTGGGCTGGGTGCCTCCTGATGGCGCTGGGGGGGCTGATCTCGCTTTCTGACCGGCGCTTCCGGGTGGCGGCGGGCGCGCGCCCTGCCGCGCCGCGGGCCGCCACGCCGGCGGAATAGGGCGATGCGGGCGCTGCTTCTTGCCTTGGCGATGCTGATGGCCCTGCCGGTGGCGATGCCGGTTTGGGCAGTCGAACCCGACGAGATCCTGGATGATCCGGCGCTGGAGGCGCGCGCGCGCGCGCTGTCGACGGGGCTGCGCTGCGTGGTTTGCCGCAACGAGAGCATCGATGATTCGAACGCCGAACTGGCACGCGACATGCGCATCATCCTGCGCGAACGGCTGGTGGCCGGCGACAGCGATGCCGAGGCGGTGCGGTTTCTGGTTGATCGCTACGGCGAATATGTGCTGCTCAGCCCGCAGCGCGACGGCATCAACATCATCTTGTGGGTTTCTGGCCCGGTTCTGCTGTTGTTGGGGCTTGGGCTGGCGGCGATGGTCCTGCGCCGCCGCACGCCCCCGCCGCCGCCCCTGACCACCGAGGAAAAGGCGCGGTTGAAGGCGCTTTTGAAGGAGTGAGCGGGCATGGTTCAGGCAAGGCGTTTGACGAAATAGACGCGGTTAAAGCCGTCTTCCCTTCGGCGCTCGACCTCGGTGTAGCCGAGCCTGGGATAGAGCAGGAGGTTCTCGCTCATCTTCTCGTTGGTGTAGAGGCGCACGGCGCCAAGGCCCTGTGAACATGCCGCCGCTTCGCAATAGGCGATCAATGCCTTGCCTATGCCGCGGCCTGACGCATGGGGAAACACGGCAACATTTTCCAGAAGAAGATCGCCGTTCCTTCGGTAGAAAACGATGAAACCCTGAACATCGTTATCATCGTCAACCGCCACATGGATCTGTCCCGCAGCGATCTGTTCGGCGAAATCCGCAACCATCGGTGGGGGCTTTCGTCCGATCAGCGGCACATATCGCGCATAGGCCTCTGCGGCGCATTTCCTGATCGCGCTCTCGTCGGCGCCCGCCGCTTGCCGGATCATGATCTTTCTCTCCGTCATCGATAGGTTGATCTTGCCTGCCCGGCCATGCGGAGGCAATGACCGCTCGTGGCGCGATTGCTCCAACGCCATGACGCAAGGTCCCCCCTTTGCGCCCGGCCCGCGGCGCAGCTAGTATCGCGCCGAACGCCGATCAGGGGAGCGCCATGCAATACAAGACCGTCATCGTTACCGAGGCCGATGGCATCGGCACCATCACGCTCAACCGGCCGACGCTGATGAACGCGCTCAACAGCCAGATGCGCGCCGAGATCACGCATGCGGTCAAAGACCTGGGCGCGCGCCAGCGTGTGGTGGTGCTGACCGGCGAGGGGCGGGCCTTCTGTTCGGGGCAGGATCTGGGTGACGGCGCCTCGGTCGAGGATTTGGATCTGGGCCGCATCCTGCGCGAGGAATACGAGCCCATGCTGCATGCGATCTACGACTGCCCGGTGCCGGTGATCTCGGCGGTCAATGGTGCGGCGGCGGGGGCGGGGGCCAATCTGGCGCTGGCCGCCGATGTGGTGATCGCTGCGCAATCGGCGGTATTCCTGCAGGCGTTCAGCCGGATCGGGCTGATCCCCGATGCCGGCGGCACCTACTGGCTGCCGCGCAAGGTCGGCTTCGCCCGCGCCATGGGCCAGGCGCTTTTCGCCGAGAAGGTGCGCGCCGATGAGGCCGCCACCATGGGCATGATCTGGGCCTCGGTGCCCGATGATCAGTTCGCCGCCGAATGGCAGCGCCGTGCCGCGCAACTGGCCAAGGGGCCGACGCAGGCATACGGCGCGATCAAGCGCGCGCTGCGGGCCAGCCTGTCGAACTCGCTGGAGGGTCAGCTGACGCTGGAAGCGCAGTTGCAGGGCGAATGCGGCAAGTCGCGCGACTTTCTTGAAGGCGTCATGGCCTTTCTGGAAAAGCGCGAGGCGAAATTCGAGGGGCGCTGAACGGGGCTAGCCTCGCCGTTGCTGCCAGCGATGCAGCCACCCCAGGCTGGCTTCCGTTGCGTTTTCGGCGGCGTTTTCAGTGGTGTCGCCGGGGCGATATTCGGCACCGATGGGGCGCGTCCAGCCCGCAGCCTCCAGCACGCCCAGCAGATGCACATAGCTTAACTCGCCCTCATCCGGCGGGCCACGATCAGGCACGCCGGCGATCTGCACATGGCCGATATGCGGCAACAGGCGCTGCAACCGGCGGGTCAGATCGCCCTCCATGATCTGCACATGATAGCAGTCGAACATCAGCTTCAGATTGGGCCGCGCCAACGCCCCGATCAGCGCAAGCGCCTGTTCGGTGGTGGTCAGGAAATAGCCCGGCGCATCGCGGGTGTTCAGCGGCTCGATGAGGATGGTGATGCCAAGCGGTGCCGCGCGGGTGCAGGCATGTTCCAGCGCGGCGCGAAAAGCGGCTTCGGCGCCAGGGCCTTCAGCGAAACCGGCCATCACATGCACCGCGCCGCAACCCACCGCAACGGCATAATCCAGCGCCTGGTCAATGGCGGCGCGCGCCTCGGTGGCATGGCCGGGCAGGGCTGACAGGCCGAACTGCCCCTTGCCGCCCGGCGCGGTGTTCATCCCCAGCAGCGGCAGGCGGGTCTCGGCCAGCGCCGCTGCCAGATCAGCGGCAGGGGTGGCATAGGGCCAATGACATTCCACCGCATCGAACCCGGCACGCGCGGCGGCGCGCACGGCATCGGGCAGCGGCCGATCGCGCCACAGAAAGCCCAGATTGGCTGAAAAGCGCATGCTCACCCCTCAAGCCGCCATCAGACCGAAGTTACCATGCGGTAGCCCGGCGCGTAGGTCAGGGTTACAGCGGTGATCGGGGCGGCATCGGAAAAGGTGGTCCGGTCGATGGCAAAGAGCGCCGTGCCCTCGCTGCATTCCAGAAGCCCGGCCAGCCCGGCATCGGCGGGGCAGGCATAGAAGATGAAATCCCCGCCCGAGAACGCCAGATTGCGCACCAGCCACTCATTCGCGCTGACCTCGGCAAAACTGACATCCGCCGGCACGAAAGCCGGGTTCAGCCAGCGATCCTCAAGGCAGAAGATCTTGCCATCGGCCAGATGCAGCGCGCGGACATGGCGCATCGGCGCGTCGGCGGCCAGTCCCAGGATACCTTGAACTTCCGTGGGGGGGGTAGCAGGGCCATCACTGAGCAGCCGGTAGCCATGGATCTGGCCGCGCCCCTCGACATCCTGACGAATGATGGCGATTTCGAAGGTGGCCTTGCGCACCGGGGTCAGCGGCACCCGTGTGCCACCCTTGCGCCGGCGCTCAAGATAGCCGGCCTCGGCCAGATCGCGCAGCGCACGATTGACCGTGGCGCGGGCGCAGCCCAGCTCGGTGGCCAGATCCGCCTCGTTGGGGATCTGCGTGCCGGGGGGCCATTCGCGCGCGCTGATCCGGCGCAGGGCCTCGGCACGCACCGATTGCCAGGTGATGGAGCCTTTGGCGGTTTCGGTCATCAGCTCTTCAATCGCCTTAATACCTTGCGATAAGCACTTGTGATTGCGTCATGTTTCCGGTGCTTCCCCTGTTCCACGACATGCCGGCCCGCCGCCCAGACATCGCTCACCGCGCGATCATCGGCGGCAAAGACATAGGCGTCAAGCAATGTATCACCTTGCCGGCCTTCCAGATCGACATGCGCGGTATCGAGCGCCAGCAGATCGGCCCAGCAGCCTTCGGCAAGGCGGCCGGCATCGCGCCCGGCAGCCTGTGCGCCGCCGGCTGAGGCATCTTCCAGCAGCACCCGCCCGGTGGAGCGTTCCGGCGTTGCCAGCGCCGCGCGCGAGCGGTCGCGCAGACGCTGCGAATAATCCAGCGTGCGCAGTTCCTCGGACAGGCTGATGCGGATGTTGCTGTCCGAACCCACCCCCCAGGCACCGCCCGCACCAAGCCAGGCGACACCGTCAAAGATGCCGTCGCCAAGGCTGGATTCGGTGATCGGGCAGAGACCCGCCACCGCGCCCGTTTCCGCCAGGCCCAGCGTTTCAGCGCGCTCCATCTGGGTGCAGTGGATCAGGCACCAGCGGCGATCCACCGGGGCATTGGCCAGCAGCCATTCCACGGGCCGCGCGCCGCGATGCGCCAGCACCTCGTCAACCTCGGCCTGTTGTTCTGCCAGATGCATGTGCAGCGGAGCGCCGGGGCGCAGGGCGAGGGCGGCCTCCAGCCCCTCGGGCGAGACGGCGCGCAGGCTGTGCGGTGCCACGCCCAGAACCGCGTCGCCGGGCAAGGCGGTCAGCGCCGCCCCGGCATCGTCCATGAGTCGGGCAAAACGCGCGGGGTCATTGCCGAACCGGTTCTGCCCCGGCCCCAGCGGGCGCCGGTCGCAACCGCCGAATTCATAGAGCACCGGCAGCAGCGTCAGTCCGATGCCGGTGCTTGCGGCAGCAGCGATGATGCGCGCCGACAGTTCCGCCGGGTTGTCATAGGGCTGCCCGCCCGGCGCGTGATGCAGGTAATGGAATTCGGCCACCGCGCCATAGCCGGCCTCCAGCATCTGCATCTGCACGAAGGCCGCGATGGCCTCGACATCCTCGGGCGTAAGCTGGTCAAGGAAGCGATACATCAACTGCCGCCAGGTCCAGAAACTGTCGCGCGGATCGGGGCCGCGCCGTTCGGTCAGGCCGGCCATGGCGCGCTGGAAGGCATGGCTGTGCAGATTGGCCGGCGCTGGCAGGAGTGCGCCGACACGGCTGGCGCCGGGCTGGGGCAGGGTGTCGGCGGCGATGGCGGCAATGCGCCCATCCTCCAGCGTGACGCTGACATCGCGCGCCCAGCCCCCGGCCAGTAGCGCCTGTTCGGCCCAGATGATCTGCATGGCATTCCCCGTTGACTCGAAAAATAAGTATAGACATAATGCGTCAACCAAGCGGGGGAATCAAGATGCAATCCAGCCTGTCCGGCACGTCCGACTACGTTCTGCACGGTGCCGTTCTGGCGCCGGTGGTGGGGCCGGTGCTGGCGCGCGGTGCGGTGGCTGTTGAGCGTGGCATGATTGTCTGGGCCGGGCCCGAGGAGGACCTGCCGCCGGCCTGCGACAAGCTGGAACGCCATGATCTGCAAGGTCGGTTGCTGACCCCGGCGCTTGTTGATTGCCACACCCATCTGGTGCATGGCGGCCACCGCGCGCGCGAATTCGAGATGCGGCTGGAGGGCGCCAGCTATGAGCAGATCGCCCGCGCCGGCGGTGGCATCGTCTCCACCGTGACGGCAACGCGCGCTGCAAGCGAGGCGTCGCTGCTGGCCCAGGCGCTGCCGCGGCTCGATGCGCTGCTCGCCGAGGGGGTCGGTTGTATCGAGGTCAAATCCGGCTACGGGCTTGATCTGAAGACCGAGCTTTCCATGCTGCGCACGGCGCGCCGCCTTGAACAGGAGCGCCCGGTGCGCGTGCGCACCAGTTTTCTTGGGGCCCATGCGGTGCCCGCCGAATACCGCGGCCGCGCCGATGACTACCTGACCGAGGTCTGCCTGCCCGCGCTCGAGGCCGCCCATGCCGAGGGGCTGGTCGATGCCGTGGACGGCTTTTGCGAGGGCATCGCCTTCTCGCCCGTGCAGATCGAGCGCGTCTTTACCCATGCCCGCGCGCTTGGCCTGCCGGTCAAGCTGCATGCCGAACAGCTCTCGCATCTGGGCGGCTGCCAGCTGGCGGCGCGCTTCGGGGCGCTGTCCGCCGATCATGTGGAATATGCCGATGCCGATGACGCCAGCGCGCTGGCCGGGGCCGGCACCGTGGCGGTGCTGCTGCCCGGCGCGTTCTACTTCATCCGCGAGACGCAACTGCCCCCCGTTGCCGCCTTCCGCGCGGCCGGCACCGCCATGGCGCTGGCCAGCGATTGCAACCCCGGCTCCTCGCCGCTGACCTCGCTGCTGCTGGTGATGAACATGGCCTGCACGCTCTTTCGCCTGACACCGGAAGAGGCGCTGCGCGGCGTCACGCTCAACGCCGCGCGCGCGCTGGGGCTCAACGATACCGGCGCCATCGCCCCCGGTCTGCGCGCCGACCTTGCCATCTGGGATGCTGAAAGCCCGGCCGAACTGGCCTATCGCATCGGCTTCAACCCGCTCCAAACCCGCATCTTCGGAGGCCGCGCATGCTGACCCTCACCCCCGGCGCCACCACGCTGGAACAGCTTGAAACCCTGTGGCGCGATGCGCTGCCGGCGCGGCTGGACCCTGCCGCGCGCCCCGCTGTCGAAGCCGCCTCCGAGCAGGTGCGCGCCGCCGCCGCCGGCGAGGCGGCGATCTATGGCGTCAACACCGGTTTCGGCAAGCTGGCCTCGGTCAAGATCGCGCCCAAGGATACCGCCACGCTGCAACGCAACCTGATCCTGAGCCATTGCTGCGGGGTTGGCGAGCCGCTCGATGCCCCCACCACGCGGCTGATGATGGCGCTCAAGCTTCTGAGCCTGGGGCGCGGGGCCTCGGGCGTGCGCTGGGAGGTCATCGCGCTGATCGAGGCGATGCTGGAGCGCGGTGTGACGCCGGTGGTGCCCAGCCAGGGCTCGGTCGGGGCCTCGGGCGATCTGGCGCCGCTGGCGCATATGACGGCGGCCATGATCGGCGCCGGCGAAGCGCTCCATGAGGGCCGCCGCATGCCCGGCGATCAGGCGCTGGCCGCCGCCGGGCTGACGCCAGTGGTGCTGGGCCCCAAGGAGGGGCTGGGGCTGATCAACGGCACGCAGTTTTCCACCGCGCTGGCGCTGCGCGGGTTTTTCGAGGGCTGGCGCAATGCCCAGAACGCGCTGATCACCTCATGCCTTTCGACCGATGCGATCATGGGCTCCACCGCGCCGCTTGAGCCGGAAATCCACACCCTGCGCGGCCATCGTGGCCAGATCGAAGTGGCGCTGGCAATGCGCGCGCTGATGGCCGGCTCGGAAATCCGCGAAAGCCACCGCGAGGGCGATGCCCGCGTGCAGGACCCCTATTGCATCCGCTGCCAGCCGCAGGTCGCGGGCGCCGCCGTGGATCTTCTGCGCTTTGCCGCCACCACGCTGGAAACCGAGGCCAATGCCGTGACCGACAACCCGCTGGTGGTGCGCGCGGGCATCATCTCGGGCGGGAATTTCCACGCCGAGCCGGTGGCCTTTGCCGCCGACATCATCGCTCTGGCGCTTGCCGAGATCGGCGCCATTGCCCAGCGGCGCGTAGCGCTGATGGTCGATCCCACGCTCAGCCATGATCTGCCGCCCTTTCTGACCCCCAATCCGGGGCTGAACTCAGGCTACATGATCGCCGAAGTCACCACCGCCGCGCTGATGAGCGAGAACAAGCACCTCGCCACGCCCTGTTCCACCGACAGCACGCCCACCTCGGCCAATCAGGAAGACCATGTCAGCATGGCCGCCCATGGCGCGCGCCGGCTGATCCGCATGAACGAGAACCTCGCCGTGATTCTGGGGGTGGAGGCACTTTGCGCCGCGCAGGGCGTGGATTTCCGCGCCCCGCTCGCGACATCGGCGCCGCTGCGCGCGGCCATCTCCACGCTGCGCCAGAAAGCACCCCGATTGACCGATGATCGCTACCTCGCGCCCGAGATCGAGGCCGCCGCCGCGCTGATGCGCAATGGCGATCTGCTGCGCGCGGCCAGGCTGGAGTTTGCGCTATGATTGCCCCCTCATCGTGCCGTGAGCGCACCGCATCGCCGCATCGGAGCCTGCCATGACCCCTGTCGAGATCATCCGCGGCGACAGTCCTGTCGTGCTGGGCCTGCCGCATACCGGCACCTTCCTGCCGCCCGAGATCCGCGCCCGGCTCAATGCGCGCGGCCAGTTTCTGGCCGATACCGACTGGCATATTCACAAGCTTTATGAAGGGCTTCTGCCGGGGGCAACGCTGGTGCGTGCGACCTTCCACCGCTACGTGATTGATGCCAACCGCCCGCCTTCGGATGAAAGCCTCTATCCGGGGCGCAATACCACCGCCCTTGTGCCCTTGACCGATTTCGACGGTCAGTCGATCTGGCAGCGCCCGCCGGGTGCCTCCGAGGTCGAGGCAAGGCGCCAGGCGTTCCACGCGCCCTATCATGCGGCACTTGCCGCAGAGATGGCGCGCGTGCGCACCCGGCATGGCGTGGCGATCCTTTATGATTGCCACTCCATCCGCTCGCGGATCCCGTTCCTCTTTGACGGGCGCCTGCCGGATCTGAATATCGGCACCGCCGACGGCACCACCTGCGCCCCGCAGATCGAGGCTGAAACACTGAATATCTGTGCCACGGCAGATGCTTACAGCCATGTCCTGAACGGGCGCTTCAAGGGCGGCTGGACCACGCGCCACTATGGCCGCCCTGCCGAGGGTTGGCATGCAATCCAGATGGAACTGGCGCAGGCCACGCATCTGCGCAGCGAGAGCCCGCCTTTTGAATACGACCCTGCCAAAGCTGCTGCGCTGCGGCCGGTGCTGGCGTCAATCCTGTCGCGCCTGGCCGCCCTGGCACCTGAGCTTCAACCCGCAAAGAGCTGAAAACAAAGATACCCTCCGGCCAAAGCCGGCTGTTTCTGGAGACCGCCATGACCAATCCCCGCCACAATACCCGCGACATCTTCCCCCCCACCGGCACCGAAATCAGCACCAAGAGCTGGCTGACCGAGGCGCCGCTGCGCATGTTGATGAACAACCTGCACCCCGATGTCGCGGAAAACCCGCATGAGTTGGTGGTCTATGGCGGCATTGGCCGCGCCGCCCGCACCTGGGAGGATTTCGACCGCATCGTTGCCAGCCTGCGCGCGCTTGACGAGGATCAGACGCTGCTGGTGCAATCGGGCAAGCCGGTGGGTGTCTTCCGCACGCACAAGGACGCGCCGCGTGTGCTGATCGCCAATTCCAACCTGGTGCCGCATTGGGCCAACTGGGACCATTTCAGCGAACTCGATCGCAAGGGCCTGATGATGTATGGCCAGATGACCGCGGGTTCGTGGATCTATATCGGCACGCAGGGCATTGTGCAGGGCACCTTCGAGACCTTCGCCGAGGCCGGGCGGCAGCATTACGGCGGCGATCTGACGGGCAAATGGATACTCACCGGCGGCCTGGGCGGCATGGGCGGCGCGCAGCCGCTCGCGGCGGCGATGGCCGGGGCCTGCTGTCTGGCAGTGGAATGCGATGAAACCCGTGCCGATTTTCGCATCCGCACGCGCTATTGCGATGAAAAGGCCCATAGCCTCGACGAGGCGCTGGCGATGATCGAGCGCTGGACCAAGGCCGGCGAGGCCAAGTCGGTGGCGCTGATCGGCAATGCCGCCGAGGTCTTTCCAGAGCTTGTGAAGC
The DNA here is from genome assembly GCA_046295695.1 of Pararhodobacter sp. GTDB lineage: Bacteria > Pseudomonadota > Alphaproteobacteria > Rhodobacterales > Rhodobacteraceae > Pararhodobacter. Next base: position 127,473 of record JBKBMS010000001.1, read on the forward strand.
GCATGAAGGCCGGCGGTCCGCGCCCCGACATCGTCACCGACCAGACCTCGGCGCATGATCCGGTGCATGGCTACCTGCCGCTCGGCTGGTCGGTCGCCGAATGGCGCGCCAAGCAGGAAACCGCGCCCAAGGAGGTCGAAAAGGCCGCCCGCGCCAGCATGAAGGCGCATGTCGCGGCGATGGTCGATTTCTGGAACGCCGGCGTGCCGACGCTCGATTACGGCAACAACATCCGCCAGGTGGCGATGGAGGAGGGGCTGGAAAACGCCTTTGCCTTCCCCGGTTTCGTGCCGGCCTATATCCGCCCGCTGTTTTGCCGCGGGGTGGGACCGTTCCGCTGGGCCGCGCTCTCGGGCGATCCCGAGGACATCTACAAGACCGATGCCAGGATGAAGGAGCTGTTCCCCGAAAACACGCATCTGCACCGCTGGCTTGACATGGCGCGCGAGCGCATCGCCTTCCAGGGGTTGCCGGCGCGTATCATGTGGATCGGGCTGGGTGATCGCCACAAGGCCGGCCTGGCGATCAACGAGATGGTGCGCAACGGCGAGTTGAAGGCGCCGGTGGTGATCGGGCGCGACCATCTCGATTCGGGGTCGGTGGCCAGCCCCAACCGCGAAACCGAGGCGATGAAAGACGGCTCGGATGCTGTGAGCGACTGGCCCTTGCTCAATGCGCTTCTCAATTGTGCATCGGGCGCCACCTGGGTCAGCCTGCATCACGGCGGCGGGGTCGGTATGGGATTCTCGCAGCATTCCGGCATGGTCATCTGCTGCGACGGCACCGAGGATGCCGACCGGCGCATCGCCAATGTGCTGTGGAACGATCCGGCGACGGGCGTCATGCGACATGCCGATGCGGGCTATGAAATCGCCATTGATTGCGCCCGCGAGCATGGTCTCAATCTGCCGGCGATCCTGAAGGATTGACGGCTGCAACAGGCGCCGCCGCCGGGTGATCCGGCGGTGGCAGGTAATTACCAACCAAGGGAGTGTCCCATGAAAAGACGTGCCTTTCTGACCACCGCCGGAATCGGCGCCGCGGCTGCCGCGACGCTGGCAACCCCCGCGCTCAGCCAGAACATCCGCCGCTGGCGGCTGGTCTCGGCCTGGCCGCGCAACCTGCCGGGGCCGGGTGTCGCCGCGCAGATGCTGGCCGACCGCATCACCACGCTTTCGGGCGGACGCATCGAGGTCGAGCTTTTCGCCGCCGGCGAAATCGTGCCGGGACCGGGCGTGTTTGACGCCGTGGGCGAGGGCACGGCCGATATCTACCACGCGGTGCCGGCCTATTGGGGCTCCAAATCCAAGGGCATCCTGCTTTTCGGCTCGCAGCCGCTGGGGCTGACGGCCAATGAACAACACGGCTGGATGCTGCATGGCGGCGGCCAGGCGCTCTATGACGAGATGTATGCGCGCTTCAACCTCAAGCCCTTCCTGTGCGGCAACTCGGGGCCGCAATGGGCCGGCTGGTTCCGCACCGAGATCAACAGCCTCGATGACATCCGGGGCCTGAAATACCGCACCACCGGGCTCAACTCCGAGGTCATGGCCAAGCTTGGCGTCGCCGTCGAGGCGATGTCCGGCCCGGCGATGTTCCAGGCGCTGCAATCGGGCGCGCTGGATGCCGGCGAGTTCATCGGCCCGTGGTCGGATTCGGCGCTGGGGCTGCAGCAGGTGGCGCCCTATTACTACAACAACGGCGTCGGCGAGCCCTCCTCGGCGGAGGAATGTGCCATCAATCTGGAAACCTGGAACGCGCTGGAGGATGATCTCAAGCAGGTGGTGCAGGCCGCAGCCGAGAGCCTCTACAATGTGGTGCATACCGAATACAACACCAAGCACGCCCTGGCGCTGCGCGAACTGGTGGCCAGCGGCACCCAGATCCGCGACTGGCCCGAGGAGATCGTCATTGCCATGGGCAATGCGATGGGCGAGGTTCTCGAAGGGATGCGCAACGACAGCGACGAACTGGTGGCGCGCATCACCGAAAGCTTCATCGACTATCGCAACCTGATGGCCGAATATCAGCCGCATGCCGAAGCCGCGCAGCTTGCCGCGCGCAGCCTCGATTTCACCTATGCCCGCTGACGGGTAAACGGCCCTCACGGGCTGACAGGCCGGGCGGCTTCATACCGCCCGGTCGCTCTTGCAGGGAGTGGACGCATGGCACGTCTCGCCGATGCCCTTGACTGGATCAACCGCGCCGTCGGCGCGGTGGTGATGTGGCTCGCGCTGGCCATGGCGCTGGTGCAGTTCGCCGTGGTGCTGATGCGCTATGTCTTTGGCTATTCATCCATTTTCGTCAACGAGAGCGTGCTTTACCTGCATGCCTCGATCTTCATGCTGGGGGCGGGCTACACGCTCTGGGCGCAGGGGCATGTGCGGGTGGATATCTTCTATGCCAACCTTGGCGCGCGCGGGAAGGCGATGGTTGATCTCTTTGGTCATCTGGTGCTGCTGGGCCCCTCGCTGGTGATGTTGCTCTACTGGTCCTGGCCGATGGTACGCCGCTCCTGGTCGATCCTTGAGGGGCCGATCTCGGTGGGGGGTATCCCGGCCTCGTTCCTGCTCAAGTCGCTGGTGCCGGCCTTTTGCGTGCTTTTGCTCATCCAGGGGCTTTCGGCCCTGATCCGTGACCTGATCCGCCTGCGCGAGGGACCGAATGCCGCTTGACCTGTTGATGTTCGCAGCGCTCATCCTGTTCATCCTGATGGGCTATCCGGTGGCGTTCACCATTGCCGGCGTGGCAACGATCTTCGCGCTGACGGGCTGGTGGCTCGATGTCTTCTCAATCAACCTGATGGGCGCCCTGGGCCAGCGCTTCTTTGCGGTGCTGACCAACCCGGTGCTCACCGCGATCCCGCTGTTCGTGCTGATGGGGGTGGTGCTGGAGAAATCACGCATCGCCGAGGAACTGCTGGAAACCATGGGCCGGCTCTTTGGCGCCATGCGCGGGGGGCTGGGGGTTTCGGTGGTGGTGGTGGGGGCGCTGCTGGCGGCGTCAACCGGCATCGTCGGCGCCACGGTGGTTGCCATGGGCATGATCGCCTTGCCGGCCATGCTGCGCAACGGCTACAACCCGCGCCTTGCCGCAGGAACCGTCTGCACCGCCGGCACGCTCGGGCAGATCATCCCGCCCTCGACGCTGCTGATCATCCTGGCCGAGGTCATGTCCACCTCGTTTCAGCAGGCACAGTTCCGTCAGGGGCGCTTTTCCATCGAGACCATCTCGGTCGGCCAGACCTTTGCCGCGGCGCTGGTGCCGGGATTGATGCTGGTGGCCATATACATCCTTTACATTCTGGGGCGGGCCTGGCTGGTGCCTGCCGATGCCCCGGCGCTGCCGCGGCGCGAGGCGCGCGTCGACAAGCTGGAAGCCCTGGGTGCGGTGCTGCCGCCGGTCATTCTGATCGTCGCGGTACTGGGCGCCATTCTGGGCGGCATCGCCTCGCCCAACGAGGCGGCGAGCGTGGGCGCGGTGGGGGCAATCCTGCTGGCCGGCCTGCGGCAGGGCGCGCCGCGCTGGCTGATCCTCGCCGGTGCCGCCGCATTGCTTGCGCTGGCCTTTGCCGCCGGGCTGGCTCCGGTGCGGCTGCAACGCTCGGACACCGGGCTGTTCGAATACACGCTGGCCACGCTTTATGGCGGACTGGCGCTGGTGGGGATTGCCGCCATTGTCGCGGCCTTGTCGGCGCTGATGCGGCGCAAGCTGGTGGTGCCGGCGCTCAGCCAGACGATGATCGTGACGGCGATGATCTTTGCCACGATCCTGATGGCCTCGTTCTTCAGCCTGGTGTTCGTCGGGCTGGGCGGCGAGCACCGTGTGGCGGCGATCCTTGAGGCGCTGCCGGGCGGCGCCACGGGGGCGCTGATCTTTGCCATGATCTTCATCTTCATCCTGGGCTTCTTTCTGGATTTCGTGGAGATCTCGGTGATTCTGCTGCCGCTTCTGATCCCGCCGCTGATCCTCATGGGGCATGATCCGATCTGGCTGGCGGTGCTCATCGCGGTCAATCTGCAAACCAGCTTCCTGACCCCGCCCTTCGGCTTTTCGCTCTTCTATCTGCGCGGGGCGGCGCCGGCGAGCGTGACAACGGGGATGATCTATCAGGGAGTGGTGCCCTTCATCATCCTTCAGGTGCTGGCGATCATGATCATCTGGATGCTGCCGTCGATCGCCACCTGGCTGCCGCGCATGGTATTCTGAGCCGGGGGGCTGTCAGCGCTGGCCTAACGCTGCGGCACAGCCCAGAAGCCCGGCCGTGTCATCCTGGATGATATGCAGCCCGATGGCGGCGAGGATGTCGTCATAGCGCTCGCCTGGCCGGCGATAAGCGGCTTCGAGCCCCAGCGCGCCCAGATGCGGCGCCAGCTCCCGCGCCAGCCCGCCGATCAGATAGATCCCGCCATAGGGCAGATGCACCAGCGCCAGATCCGCCAGCACCGCGCCAAGCAGGCCAGCATAAAACGCCCCGGTGGCCCGCGCATCGGCTTCCCCGGCGTCCAGTGCCGCGACGATCGCTGCCGGGTTGGCCGCGCGGCCACCCAAAAACCCATGCAGCGCCACCAACCCGCGCCCGCTCAGCGCCTCTTCGATCGTGGCGCGGCCATGCCGGCGTGCGAGTTCCCGGGCAAGGGCGCGCTGGGGATCGGTATGTTGCGGCAGCGTTGCATGCCCGCATTCCGAGGCCGGCACGATGATGCGCGCGCCATCGCCATGCACCGGCGCGGCGTTGAGCCCGGTGCCGATGCCGAGCACCAGGCGCGTGGCGGTGGCGGGGGCCGGCTGACCCTTGCGCAGCGTGCAAACCGCATCGTCCGGCAGGGTGGGCAGCGCATGGCCCTGGGCTTGCAGATCATTGAGCAGTTGCACCCGTGCTGCGCCGGTTTGCCGGCCAAGCCTGTTGGCATCGATGAGCCAGCCCAGGTTGGTCATATGTGCCTGATCGCCCCGCACGGGTCCGGCCACCGCAAGGCACAGTGCATCAACCGCACCATGGCCGGTGTCTTGTCGGTAAGTGGCCAGCAGCGCCTCCGGGCCAGGGAAGGCAGCGTTGCGGTAACACCGCTGGCCCTGTGCAAGCAATCGTCCCGCGCGGACCTGTCCCAGCCGGCTGTGCGTGCCGCCAATATCGGCGACGATGGAAATTCCGGTCAGGCTGGCGGGAGGCATGATGTGATGACAAGCCGGTGCAGGGGCAGTTTGGCGCGATGATGGCGCAGTGTGCCGGGCTTGACCAGCCCGCACCGCGCGGTTCCGGTGTTACCGGGGCCTCTTGCAACGCCACCGGCAAGGGCAGAAGGTGGCACGGCTCGCAACACAGGATGTGCCGCATGACCGCGAACCGCCCGCCCCGTTTTCCGCCTCCGCCGCCGCTTGCGCCGCCGCATGGATTCTGGCGGCGCACCCCGCCGGCAATCTTTCCGCCGGTGATGGGCCTGCTGGGGCTGGGCCTGGGCTGGCGCCATCTGGCGATGCGTGCCGGCAGCGACACGCTCTCCGCGCTTGCCGAATTGCTGCTGGGCGCGGCGGTGCTGCTTTTCGCCTTCTGCGCGCTGGCCTGGGCCATGAAACCCCTGCGCCGGCCTGCCGCGCTGATTGACGAGTTGCGTATCCTGCCGGGACGCGCCGGGGTGGCGGCGGGTGTTCTGGGGCTGAGCCTGACTGCGGCGGCACTGGTGCCCTATGCGCCGGGGCTGGCGCGGGTTCTGGTGCTGCTGGCCATGGCGCTGCTGGCGGGGCTGGGGGCGCTGGTGGCATGGGTGCTGCTTTCCGGCCCGCATGAGCAGCGCACGGTGACGCCGGTATTTCACCTGGTTTTCGTGGGCTACATCCTTGCCCCGCTGGCGCTGGTGCCGCTGGGCCGGGAGGGCGCCTCGCAGGCGATCTTCTGGGCGGCGCTGGTCACGGCCGCAGCAATCTGGACGGCCAGCGCCGTGCAGCTTTTCCGCCGCGTGCCGCCGGCACCGCTGCGCCCCCTGCTGGCGGTCCATCTGGCCCCGGCCAGCCTGCTTAGCATTGTGGCGGCGCTGCTGGGCTGGGGCACAATATCGGTGGCGTTCGCCGTTCTGGCGCTGGCCATCGCCGCAGCGCTGCTGCTGGCTGCGCGCTGGTTGCTTGTGGCCGGGTTCAGCCCGCTCTGGGGGGCGCTGACCTTTCCGCTGGCAGCCTGCGCCAGTGCGCAACTTCATGCGCTTGGGGGCCATCCGGCCGGGCTTGCACTGGGTGGGGGGCTTCTGGTGGCGGCCACGGCGCTGACGGGCTGGGTGCTGCTGCGGGTGCTCCAGGCTTGGGCGCGCGGCGCGCTGGCCGCGCAAACCAATGCCGCCACCGCCTGAAAAGCCGCCTGAAAAGCCGCCTGAACGCGCTCAACCCATGCGGAAATGCTTGGACAGTTTCAGCCCCTGGCCCTGATAGTTCGAGGCAATCCCCGCCCCGTACAGGGCATCGGGGCGCTCCAGCATGCGCTCATAGACCAGCCGGCCGACAATCTGGCCATGCTCCAGCACGAAGGGCGCCTCGTGGCAGCGCACCTCCAGCACGCCCCGCGCGCCCGCGCCACCGGCCTGTGCATGGCCGAAACCGGGGTCGAAGAAGCCGGCATAGTGCACCCGGAACTCGCCGACCATGGCCAGATAGGGGGCCATTTCGGCGGCGTAATCGGGGGGGATATGCACCGCCTCGCGGCTGACCAGAATATAGAAGGCGCCAGGGTCAAGAATGATCCGGCCATCGCTGCTGTGCAGCTCTTCCCAGAAATCGCCCGGCGCGTAGCGGCCAATGCAATCGAGGTCGATCACTCCGGTATGCGGCTTGGCGCGGTAGCCCACCAGGCTGTGTCCATCGGGGCGCAGATCGACCGAAAAGCCAAGCCCTTCAGAGATATGGGCATCACCGCAGACAAGCCGCTCGTTGCCGTGCAGCGCCAGAAGCTCGGCATCATCGAGCACCGCCTGCCCGGCGCGAAAGCGGATCTGGTTGAGCCGCATGCCCGGACGCACCAGCACCGAAAACGATCGCGGGCAGATCTCGGCATAGAGCGGGCCGTGATAGCCGGGCGCAACGCGGTCGAATTCCACGCCCTCATCGGTGATCACCCGGGTCAGCAGGTCCAGCCGCCCGGTGGAGCTTTTGGCATTGGCGACCGCCTGGATGCCGGCAGGCAGGGCCAGGCTTTCAAGCAGCGGAATGACATAGACGCAGCCCTTTTCCAGCACCGCACCCTCGCCAAGCGCCATGCGATGCATCTCGAATTCGGCGAGCCGCTCGGCGACCGAGCGTCCGCGCCCGGCCAGAAACGAGGCGCGCATGCGCCAGGCAGTGGTGCCCAACCGCAGATCAAGGCTTGCGGGCTGCACCTGCTCGGCGGTCACGGGCGGGTCGGCATGGATCGCCCCCGCGGCGATCAGACGGCGCAGAGCCTGCGCCGGAAGAACACCAGTTTTCCCTTGCAGATCAGAGAGTTGCTCCATGGTGGCAGATCCTCCGCGCCAAGACGGGAACGGCCCGGGGCAGGGGTGCTGCCACGGGCCGGTAATGATGGTCGGGCTGGCGAGATTCGAACTCACGACCTTCCGTCCCCCAGACGGACGCGCTAACCAGACTGCGCCACAGCCCGACGAGCCGCTTTCTAACGCTTTTCACGGCGGGGGCAAGCGGCAAAATCGTGGCGGCCGGGGGAATTTGTGCGAACCGCGCCGCGCGACCTCGCAATGGCCCGCGCGCGCGGAACACGCGGGGCGGGCGCGTCAAGGCTGTTACCAACGCCCGACGCCGGAGGCGGCGGACATGCGGTCAAGCAGGCTGTCGAGGCGGCGCGCAACCAGATCGGCACGGTCGCGCTGCGACGCCAGAGAACCGGGGGGCAGGTCGCGCAGTGCCTGGGCAAGGCGCGGCGCGTTCGGCACCGGAAAATCCGCCGCGTCATTGGCGGTGACGTCGCCATATGCGGGGCTGGTGTGCTGGACGGCGGGTGCGGGCTGCTCATCGGCTCTGGCCGGCGCGTCAGCGGACTTTTCAACCGGGGAATCGGCTGGTGGGGCTTCCGGCACGCGGACCTTTGCAGGCTCTGCGGGTTCAGGGTCCTCGGTCCCGGCCTCAATCCCCGCCTCGATCTCGGCCTTGAACAGCGTTGGTTCAGGTTCGGGTTCTGGCCGCAGCCCCGGAATATCTGGATCGCCCGGCATGCGCGGCAGTTTGGCCGGCTCGCCGGTGCGCGCGCCAACCGGAGGCGGCGCGCCAAGGGGCGCGGGGTTATCCGCATCAGGCACGTCACCATCAGCACTGGGCGGGGTGGCGGGGCTTTCGGTTTCGGATTCTGCTTCGGGCGGCATGGTGGCCGCGTCGTCAGGCGCGATCACCTTGTCCTCGGGGGCGCTCAGAGGGGCGGCTTCATCGTGCTGCGGGTCGTCGGCGTCCTGCGGTTGCAACACCAGGTCCAGACCGGGCATCAGTCCAGCGACATGGCGCACTCCCTGCTCCTGCAACACCTTCTGCACGCCGCGAATGGTCATGCCCTGATCTTGCAGCAGAAGCCGGATGCCGGCCAGCAGCGCCACGTCATCGGGGCGATAGTAGCGCCGTCCGCCAGCGCGCTTGACCGGGCGGATCTGGTAGAACTTGCTTTCCCAAAAACGCAGCACATGCGCCGGGGTCTCCAGCAGATCCGATACTTCGCTGATCGTGCGGAACGCCTCGGGCGCTTTCTTCATCGCTTAGTCCCTGGGCCGGCGCATGTTCCCGCGCGAGACCCGCTCCTTCATGAGATGCGAGGGGCGAAAGGACAGCACCCGGCGCGGGCTGATGGGCACTTCCTCGCCGGTCTTGGGGTTGCGCCCCAGCCGCGCGGTTTTCGCGCGCACGCTGAAGGTGCCGAAAGACGAGATCTTCACCTGCTCACCAGTGACCAGCGCATCCGACATATGCTGGATCACCGATTCCACAAGCTGCGCGGATTCGTTGCGCGACAGCCCCACCGCGCGGAAAACCGCCTCGCTCAGGTCCATACGTGTCAAGGTCTTGTCGCTCATCGTGCATCCCTCCGGCGGCGTAGCGCTGCGGGACAAGGATGCGGCATGGAATTTTCCGAGTCAATATCAGGGACTTGCGGCGCGCTCTTTGCATGACTTCGGCGGCGGTTCGCCGCTTGGCGCAACAGGCCGAATCCGGTGGCGTTTGCGGCTACCAGCGCAGCACCACCGCACCCCAGGCCAGCCCGCCGCCAATGGCTTCGGTGACGATCAGATCGCCGGGCTTGATCTGGCCACGTTCCACCCCCACCGAAAGCGCAAGCGGGATCGACGCGGCCGAGGTATTGCCGTGATCCGGCACGGTGACGACAACACGATCCATCGACAGGCCCAGCTTCTGCGCGGTACCCTTGATGATGCGCAGATTGGCCTGATGCGGCACGATCCAGTCGATCGCCCCGGCATCCAGCCCGGCGCGGGCCAGCGCGGTTTCGGCGGTGCGTGCCAGCTTTTCGACAGCGTGGCGGAACACTTCCTTGCCCTGCATGCGCAGATAGCCGGCGGTGCCGGTGGTGGCCACGCCGCCATCGACATAAAGCAGATCGCGGTGTGTGCCGTCGGAGTTCAGATCGACGGCCAGAATGCCACGGTCGGTATTGGCGCCGCTGCCGGGCTGCGCCTCCAGGATCACCGCGCCGGCGCCGTCACCGAACAGCACACAGGTGGAACGGTCGCTCCAGTCCATGATGCGGCTGAAGGTTTCGGCACCGATCACCATGACGCGGCGCGCGGTGCCGGCCATGATCAGCGCATTGGCATTGGTCAGCGCATAGACAAACCCGGCGCAGACCGCCTGTACATCGAAGGCAAAGCCCGTGCGCAACCCCAGCGCGGCCTGAACCATGGTGGCCACCGAGGGAAAGGTCAGATCCGGCGTCGAGGTGGCGACGATGATGGCATCGATCGACGCCGCGTCAATCCCGGCGTTTTCAAGGGCCGCACGCGCGGCATGGGTGGCCAGATGCGAGGTGGCCTCGCCCTCGGCGGCGAAATGGCGCCGCTCGATCCCGGAACGCGACACGATCCATTCATCCGACGTGTCAAGCGTGGCGGCGAATTCGGCATTGGGAACCACGCGCGCCGGCAGGTAATGCCCGACACCGATGACAACTGCACGGGTCACGGGGGTATTGCTCATTCGGAAACTCCTTCAGGACCGGCATCCTGCGCCGCTTGCGCGGCAATCACAAGCCGTTCCGCCATTCGCCCCTGATAGCCCGATTGTGCAAGCTTCGCCGCCAGCCGCACCGCGGCGGCAACGCCCGTGGCATCGGCCGAGCCATGCGACTTGACGACCGTGCCGTTCAGCCCCAGGAACACGCCGCCATTGACGCGCCGAGGGTCGATGCGCGCGCGCAGCCGGTTGAGCGAGCCGCGTGCCAGAAACGCCCCCAGCATCGACACCCAGCCGCCGCGCAGCGCGCCGCGCAGCAGATCGCCCACCAGCCGGGCGGTGCCCTCGCCGGTTTTCAGGGCCACATTGCCGGTGAAACCGTCGGTAACAATTACATCGACCCGCGCCGAGGGAATGTCGCTGCCCTCGACAAAGCCGACATATTCATAGCGCCCGGTTTCCTGATGCGCGCCGATCAGCTCATGCGCAGCCTTGATCTCGGCGCGGCCCTTGTGCTCCTCGGTGCCGACGTTGAGCAGCCCCACGCGCGGGCGCGGCTCGTTGAAACCATTGCGGAAATAGGTGGTGCCCATGATCGCGTAGGCCAGCAGGTCCGGGGCATCGGCCTTTATATCGGCACCCACATCGAGCATCGTGTTGAAGCCGTATTTCCCGCGCGAAGGCCAGAGGCAGGCGATCGCCGGGCGGGTGACCCCTTCCATGCGGCGCAGCCGCAGCATCGACACCGCCATCAGCGCGCCGGTATTGCCACAAGACACCGCCGCGCGCGCCTTGCCATCGCGCAGCGCCTCGATGGCGGACCACATCGAGGTGTCCTTGCCGTGGCGCATTACATGGCTGGGCTTGTCTTCCATCGTCACGGCGCGCTCGGCATGGCACAGAACGATGCGCCCGGCCAGATCGGTCTGGCGGGCGAGCAGCGGTTCAAGCTGGGTGCGGTTGCCGTGAAGCAGGATCGACAGGGCGGGGTCGTCGCGCAGGACCTGCACGCAGCCGGCAACAACCGCCGCCGGCCCGAGATCGCCGCCCATGGCATCGACCGAAATGACCAGCGCGCCCGCTTGAGCATGCGCCCCGGAGGCACCGGCGTGGTTGGGATGTTCCTGATCGGAGACCATCGGGGCCGCGCCGGACGCTTGCGTCAGGCCGCGTCGTCTTCCAGGTCCACGTCATTGGCTTGCGCCACGACTTCGCGCCCGTCGTAATGCCCGCAGGAGGGGCACACGTGATGCGGGCGTTTGAGTTCGCCGCACGAGGGGCATTCGTTCGGGTTGCCGGCAACGAGGGCGTCATGCGCACGGCGCATGTTGCGGCGGGAACGGGTTACGCGGTTCTGTTGAACGGCCATGGGTCAACCTCTGATGTCTTCTGGCGGGCGCGAATCTGGGCGACCCGGATCTGTTGAATTTCGCAGCGGGAACCCGGCCCATACACCGCCTCGGCAGCACTTCCAAGCCCTGACCCGCATGAGGCGCGGAACATACGGACTTTTGGCCACGGTGCAAGGAAAATCATCCGCCTGCTGCGGCGGGCACCGGCTACGGCTTATTGCGGCTTCTCGGGGCGCTCGGAGGCGGCGGGTGCTGGTGTGGGTTCATCCTCATCGGCACGCCCGTCGGGGTGCTCGTCAGCGCCCGGCTTCAGCCGGGCCAGCGCCGCGAAGGGATTCGGCCGGGTGTCATCAATGGGCGCGGCACCGGGAGGGGGCACGCCGGCGGCATCGAGGCTGGCACCGGCGGCGCGCGGGTAATCCGGCAGCGCCAAGGCCAGCGCCTCGCTCATTACCTGGCCGGGATCGATCACCGCGCCGAGGGGTTCGAGCGTGTCGTCGTCGGGGATTTCGGCCTCGGTGGCCTCGGGTTCGGGCATGTCGCGCAGGAAGCGGCGGGTGACATCGACATCAATGCGCGTGCTCACCGGTTCGGCGCTGATGACGCAGGGCTGCACAACCGTCGCGCCAAGCCGGCCCTCCAGGCGCCAGTCGTGCCGCCCCTCGGGGGCCAGCGTACCGCGAAAATCGCATTTGCGCAAAGCCAGCAGGCCGAGCGCCTCGGCCAGAGCGCGGCGCGCGGCGGCATCGGGGCGGATCTGGAACGCCTGCGCCTTGCGCGCCGAAAGCTCAGAGACACGCAGCGGCATCGTGGTGTCGGTGCAGGGTGGCAAGGCGCGGGGCGAGGCGGAATGCGGGGGCATCGGGGCTCCGGATTGGTGCGGCGCGGCATCGGCAGCGGCGTCGGTGGCAGGATCGGTTCCGGAAGCGGCAATTCCCGTACGAGCCCTCTGAAGGCCATGGGCCGGCCGCATCCTTCCTTGAACAGTGGTCATTCCTTCTGTAATCCATGTCGGGGGTAGGGTTCCATACCTTGCGTCACGGGTGACGAAATGTTGGGCGTTGCCGGGCCAGGCGCTTTGCCCGCCCATCAGGTTCTGCACGGCACCAAGGCCCGGCGGGCCGCGAAACAGACAGGCAAGAGGCTGGTATGACGATCAAGGCAGTCGGAATGGGCAAGGCACTCGGAACGGGCAGGGGTTTGGGATGGGCGCTGCTGGCGGTTGCCCTGCTGGCGCTGGTGCTGGCCGCCTGTTCGCCCATCATGCGATTTCACGGCTATGTGCCCACCGACGAGGATCTGGCGCAGGTGGTTGTCGGCCGCGACACCCGCGAGACCGTCGCCCAGAAGATCGGCAATCCCGGCGTTGGTGGGGTCATGGAAGGCTCGGGCTGGTATTACGTGCAATCCGACTGGCGTCATGCGCAATGGCGCGCTCCCGTCGAGGTGGACCGCCAGGTGGTGGCCGTCAGCTTCGACGCGCGCGGCGTGGTGACGAATGTTGAACGCTTCGGGCTGGCGGATGGCGAGATCGTCGCGCTTTCGCGCCGCATCACCGATACCGGGCCAACCGGCATGAGCGCGCTGCGGCGTATCTTTGGCGTGCTGGGGCAGTTCTCGCCGGCGCTGGTTCAGGGCTGAGCCGGGTTTGAGGCCGTCGGCTGAGACGGTGGCTTGAATCGGTGGCTTGAGTCCGGGGGGTTGATACCCTTTGCGTCTGTCGCCGCCGTTCAGCCCTGCGATGACGGCTCGAAGCGCAATGCCACGCCATTGATGCAATAGCGCAGCCCCGTCGGCTCCGGCCCGTCAGGAAAGACATGCCCCAGATGCGCCTCGCAGCGGTCGCAATGCACCTCGGTGCGGCGCATGAAGAAGCTGCGATCATCGCGCGTGGCGACCGGCGCATCCTCGATCGGTGCCCAGAAGCTGGGCCAGCCCGAACCCGAGTCGTATTTGCGGGCCTGATCGAACAAGGGCGCATCGCAGCAGATACAGTGAAAGACGCCCGGCAGTTTGGGGAAATCATCATGGCTGAAAGCCCGCTCGGTGCCATGCCGGCGCGTGACCTTGTAGGCCAGTGGTGAAAGCCGTGCCTGCCATTCGGCGTCGGTTCTGGTTATCTTTGCGCTCATTGCCGGTCTCCGAATCCGTTTGACAGATAGCTAGGGAAAGTGAGCGCCATGTCCAGCCTCTTCCTGGAAAGGATCTTCGGGCCGCCGTTGCGGCGCGAGGGTTGGGTGGTGCGCCCGGCGCGCACCGAAGAGCTGCCCTCGCTGCGGGCCTTGCGGGGGCTGGCGTTCAGGGGCGGGGGGGGCGATGGCGATGCTTTCGACGCCGATTGTCTGCATCTGTGGATCGGGCGCGATGGCGAAGGGCCGCGTGCGACGATCCGGGTGCATCATCACCCGGCGGGTGTATTGCACGAGGGTTATTCGGCGCAGTATTTCGATCTTGGCCCGCTGGCCGGCGCGCCCGGCCCGGTGCTGGAGCTGGGCCGGCTATGCGCGCATCCTGACCACCCCCAAGCCGATCTGATGCGCCTGATCTGGGCTGGTGTGACGCGGCTGGTCGAGGGCACGGGCGCGGCGCGGCTGATTGGCTGCTCATCGCTGCAAGGCACGGATCCGGGGCGATATTCCACCGCGCTGGCGGCGCTGGCCGCGCGCCATCTGGGCCCCGATGCACATCGTCCGCGCCCGCGTCCGCGCCCGGTGGAAACCTTCGCCTTTGGCGGGTTGCGCGCGATCCGCGCCGCGCCGGGCGATCTGGCGGTGCTGCCGCCCTTGCTGCGCGCCTATCTGGCCATGGGCGGCTGGGTTGGCGATCATCTGGTGATTGACCGCGATCTGGGCACATGCATTGTCTTCACCTGCGTCGAGATCGCCAGCATGCCGGATTCGCGCAAGCGCGTGTTCCGGGCGCTGGCCGGGTAGCGCCCGCCCAACCCGGTCCCAACCCCGGCTCCTGCGCCACGCGCTTGCCCCCTTGACCACCGCCCGCGCGCCCGGTAGCCGGCGGGCATGGCACAGGCACCTCTTTTGCAACTGAGTGATATCGCGCTGACCTTCGGTGGCGACCCGCTGTTCGAGGGGCTGGACCTGGTGGTACAGCCCGGCGACCGGGTGGCGCTGGTGGGGCGCAACGGCTCGGGCAAATCGACGCTGATGAAGGTCATGGCGGGGCTGGTCGAGGCCGATCGCGGTGCGCGGGTGCTCAGCCCCGGCGTGAGCGTCGGCTACATGGAGCAGGACCCCGACTTCGCCGGTTTCGCCACGCTGGGCGACTATGCCGCGCAACGCCTTGATGCGGCAGAACATTACCGAATCGAGATGGTCGCCGAGGGGCTGGGCTTCGATCCGGCGGTGGCGGTGGCGACGGCTTCGGGCGGGGAGCGGCGGCGCGCGGCCCTGGCCCGGCTGCTGGCCGAGGCCCCCGAGCTGATGCTGCTCGACGAGCCGACCAACCATCTGGATATTCAGGCCATCGGCTGGTTGGAGGCGCGGTTGCGCGAAAGCCGCGCGGCCTTCGTGCTGATCAGCCACGACCGTGCGTTTCTGGGTGCCCTGAGCCGGGCGATGCTCTGGGTTGATCGTGGCCAGGTGCGCCGGCTCGACAAGGGCTTTGACACATTCGAGGACTGGCGCGACAAGATCTGGGCCGAAGAGGACGACGCCCGCCACAAGCTGGATCGCAAGATCAAGGCCGAGGCCCGCTGGGCCGTCGAGGGCATCAGCGCCCGGCGCAAGCGCAACCAGGGACGGCTGCGCGCGCTGGCCGAGATGCGCGCCGAGCGTTCCGCGCAGATCCGCCGGCAGGGCACGGCGGCAATGGCGCTGGATGCGGGAGCGCAATCCGGGCGGCTGGTGGTGGAGGCCACCGGCATCTCCAAGCGCTTCGGCGAGGCGCTCATCGTGCGGGATTTCTCGCTCAAGGTGCTGCGCGGCGAGCGGATCGCGCTGGTCGGGCCCAATGGCGTGGGCAAGACAACCCTGCTGAGGCTGCTGACCGGCGAGATTGCCCCGGACGAAGGCAGCATCCGGCTGGGCACCAATCTGGATATCGCGGTCTTCGATCAGGCGCGCGCGCGGCTCGACCACAATGCCAGCCTGTGGGAAAACCTCACCGGGGATCCGTTGATGCGCGTATCCGGGCAGGCGGATCAGGTGATGGTGCGCGGTCGCCCGAAGCATGTAGTGGGCTATCTGAAGGAATTCCTGTTCGACGAGGCGCAGGCCCGCGCGAAGGTTTCCGCCCTTTCGGGCGGCGAGCGGGCGCGGCTGCTGCTGGCACGGATCATGGCGCGCGAATCGAACCTGCTGGTGCTCGACGAGCCAACCAACGATCTGGATGTCGAGACGCTGGATCTGTTGCAGGACATTCTGGGCGATTATCCGGGCACCGTGCTGCTGGTCAGCCATGACCGCGATTTCATCGACCGCGTGGCCACCACCACCATCGCCATGGAGGGGCAGGGCCGGGTTGTGGCCTATCCCGGCGGCTGGTCGGATTATCAGGCGCAAAAGGCGGCCGGGCCGCAAGGCGCCGCGGCCCCGGTGCCTGTTGCCGCACGCCAAGCCAGAAATGCCGCCAGGGGGGCGCCCGCTCCGGCTGCAAGCCCGGCCCCGGCCCCTGCCGCGCCCGCAGGCGGGCTGAGTTTCACACAGCGCCATCGGCTTGAGAGCCTGCCCGACGAGATCGCGAGGCTTGAAGCCGAGATCGCGAAACTGGGCGCACTTCTGGCTGATCCCGAACTATACACACGCCAGCCGGTGAAATTTGCCAAGGCCGGCGAGGCGCTGGCCCAGCGGCAGGCCGCGCTTTCCGCCGCCGAGGAGGAATGGCTGGATCTGGCCGAACGCGCCGGGATCTGATCTGGCGCGGGCATGGCCGGCAAGCGCAAGCAGCACCGGAAACCGACGGCACCCCCCCTGCGCCGGGCCCTGGCGGCGGCCGGGTCGGCCTGGCGGGGGTAACAAGTATTTTCTGGACAGAATACCAACTTGCGGGCAGCATCATCGGCGCTGGCAGACGACGCGCACCGGCAGATTTGCCTGCGTGGGGGGGGTGCCGTCTGGCCTGGTGCAAACGGAGAGAACCATGTTCAAGTATCTGAAGTATGCGCTCGCGGTGGCGCTGGCAATGCCGCTGGCCTCGGCTGTCGAGGCCCAGAACTACAATCTTCGTCCCTCGTATGGATCGATCTCCTTGCAGGCCGGCTTCCTGCCTGACCCGCGCACCCGCACGGTTCGCGGCGGCGGCGACAATCACTTCCGGGGCGGCGGTGGCTGTCCGGGTGGCGGCTGGTTCGCCAATGCACCCGATTACCGGCTGAACTACCGCGCCGGCGGCTTTGCGCTGAGCATCTATGTGCGCGCACCCGGTGACACCATGCTGCTGGTCAACGATCCCAGCGGCACCTGGTATTGCAACGACGATTTCCAGGGACTGAACCCCGCCGTGGTGTTCAACAACCCGCGCTCGGGCCAGTATGACATCTGGGTCGGCACCTATAACCGCTCGCGGGTCAGCAATTCGACGATCTATATCACCGAAATGGGCCCGTTCAGCCGCTGACAGCGCGGCGTGAGCATCGGCAAGGTGGCATTGCTCGCCGGTTTCAACCGGGGCGATGCCGCTTTGTCCGGGTCGCTGCTTTGCCCCGGTTTCAGTCCAGCAGACGCATGAGGCGCGCAGCCTCGGTCGCAGGCGTGCTGAGAGCTGTGCGATCCTCGCCGGGAAAGAAGCGCGCCCGCGTGGCAGTCGGCATCGGCGCGGGGTGGTCGATCATCACCCGCGGCGCACGCTGTGGCCCCAGCGCCGCGCATTCCGCCGCCCAGGACTGCACCAGCGCCATCTGCCCGGCCTTCGCCGCACCGTAGGCGCCAAAGAACTTGCGCGGCCGGCCTTCCGCATCCAGCCGCGCCGGATCGTCGAAGAACAGCGCCATACCCGCCGGGCTGGCGCGCAGCAACGGTTCGATCATCGGAATCAGGCTGCCCGTGGCACGCAAGGTGGTGTTCAGCGTGCGCTCCCAGTCCTTGGCGGCAACATGCCCGGCGGGCGATAGCGGCGGCGCGTGCACTGCCGTATGCGCCCACAGGTCAACCCGCCCCCAGCGCTCATGGATCGAGCGGCACAGATGGCGCATGGCATCGTCCTGGGTGATGTCCATCGGCGCCAGCGTCGCCACGCCGCCGCTTGCCTGGACACGGTCATCAAGCTCTTCCAGCGCGCCGGTGGTGCGCGCCACCGCCACGACATGCCACCCGGCCCCGGCCAGCGCCTCGGCCAGCGCCGCGCCAAGGCCGCGCGAGGCCCCGGTGATCAGCGCCACACGGACGGCATTGGCGGGATCGGCGGCAGGCCGCGCGGACGATTCGTCAGGGCGAGTATCATCGGTCATGGCGCGCTCATGCCATTGCCGCGCCGCCAGCGCAAGCACCGCGCAGCCCGGTAGCATGCGACAGTTCGCGCCCCGGCACGCCCAGCAGTTCGCGACCCACCCGGCCTGCAAAGTTTGCGTTTTCGCAATCGCCCGGGTTTGCAAACCCGGCGAAAGGAAAATCCGCCGCAATGCGTCGCGGCGCTTGACGGCTGCGGATCAAGCGCGAATAAACGCCCCACAACGGTTTCTATAAGGGAGAACCATCATGGCGCAGGCCAGAACCCTCATTCAGGCGTCGCTGGGCGCCCAATCGCTCGGTGCCAAGGTGTTGATCGTGCTTGGCGGCTCGATCCTGATCGCGCTTGGCGCACAGGTCAGCGTGCCGATGCTGCCGGTGCCGATGACGCTGCAAACCCTGGCCATCGTACTGATCGGCCTGACCGCAGGCTCGCGGCTGGGTGCAGCGGCGGTGCTGGCCTATCTGGGGCAGGGCGCGATGGGGCTGCCAGTCTTTGCCGGGGGCGCCTTTGGCCTGGCACCGCTGATGGGCCCGACGGCGGGCTTTCTTTGGGGCTTCGTGGCGCTGGCCTTCGCGGCGGGCTGGCTGGTGGAAAGCGGGCTGGCGCGCGGCTTCTGGCGCACTCTGGTCGGTGTGGTGGCGATCTCGGCGGCGCTCTATGTGCCGGGCGTGCTGTGGCTGACAGCGGTCACCCCGCTGGATCTGGGCCGCGCCGCTCAACTGGGCATGATGCCGTTCCTGTTCGGCGATGCGGTCAAGGCGGTCATCGCCGCGCTGGCAGTCACCGGTGGCTGGGCAGCACTGAAGGCGCGCCGCGGCTGACCTCACCCGTCCCCTCGTTCCAGACCCCGGCCATGCCCCGCACGGCCGGGGTTTCTCATGCGCCCTTGCCGGGCTGGCAACGGCATGCCAGAACGGCGCGCAACCCAGGAGATCACCCATGCCCGACACCCCGTCCCTCGTTCGCCGCACCCCCTGGCCGGAGAGCGCCTCGCGCCCCGTTGGCACGCCGATCCAGCCCTCGGTGGTCTATGCCTCGCCTGATCCCGATACGCTCGATGCGCAATATTCGGGGCAGTTGCCGGGCTATACCTATGCTCGCGAAGGGCACCCCAATGCCGATGTTCTGGCGCGCAAGATCGACGGGCTGGAAGGCGCCGAGGGCGGGCTGGTGCTGGGTTCGGGCATGGCGGCGGTGGCGGCGGCGCTGATGGGCGTGCTCAAGGCGGGCGATCACCTCCTGGGCGGCGATCAGCTCTACGGGCGCTCATTGCGGCTGCTGAGCCAGGATCTGCCGCGTTTCGGCATCACCGCCACGCTGGCCGATCCCACCGATGCCGCCGCCTTCGAGGCCGCAATCCGCCCCGAAACCAGGATGATCCTGCTTGAGGTGGTCTCCAACCCCACGCTGCGGGTGGCCGATCTGGGGGCCATTGCCGCCATCGCGCAAAAGCGCGGCATCCTGCTGGCGGTGGACAATACCTTCACCACCCCGCGCGGCATCCGGCCACTGGAGCACGGCGCCGATATCGTCATCCATTCGGTGACCAAGATCCTCGCCGGCCATTCGGATGCCACGCTGGGCTATGTCGGTGCCAAGGACCCGGCGATCCGCAAGGCGATCTATGATTTCGCGGTCACCACGGGCATGACACCCAGCCCGTTCGATTGCTGGCTCGCCGAGCGCGGGCTCTATTCGTTCGAGCTGCGCTATGACCGCGCCGAGGCCAATGCCGCCGCCCTGGCCGATCATCTGGCCGGGCTCAAGGGGGTGCGACGCGTGCTCTACCCCACGCGCCATGACCATCCTGACCATAACCGCGCCCTCGGCCTGCTCGGCACACGCGGCGGGCATATGGTCTCGTTTGAAGTTACGGGCGGGCGTAGCGCGGCCAACGCGCTGACCCGCGCGGCCCCCGATATCGCCTTTGCGCCCACGCTGGGCGATATCGGCACCACGCTGTCGCATCCCGCCTCCAGCTCGCACCGCGCCCTCACCCCCGAGGGCCGCGCCGAACTGGGCATATCGGAAGGCTTCTTCCGTGTTTCCGTGGGCATCGAGGACATCGATCTGCTCAAGCGCGAGTTCACCGCCGCCATTGAAGCCGCGGCACAGGCCGGCTGAGGGCAAGGCGGCCCCGTCTTTGTGCGAGAAATATCCTGGGGGTGAGGCGCGCAGGCGCCGAGGGGGCAAAGCCCCCTTCCTCACTCCCGCGCCAGCCCCGAGGCCTTGCGGGCCAGCCGGGTGACCGCATCCCAGTCACCGGCCTTGAGCAGGCTGGCCGGGGCCACCCAACTGCCGCCCACGCAGGCCACATTCTGCAGGTTCAGATAGCTTGGCGCATTGTCGGCGGTGATGCCACCCGTGGGGCAGAACATGGCCTGCGGCAAGGGCGCGCGCAGCGATTCCAGCAGCGTCACGCCACCCGCCGCCTCGGCGGGAAAGAACTTGAGCGTCCGGTAGCCGATTTCCAGCAGCACCATCACCTCGCTGGCGGTGGCGGCACCGGGCAGCAGCGGCAACCCCTGCGCCACGCAAGCCGAAATCAGCGCCGGCGTCGCTCCCGGCGAGACCGCGAACTCCGCCCCCGCGGCGCGCGCGCGCGCCGCATCATGCGCCGAAAGCACGGTACCCGCGCCCACCCGCGCACCGGGCACCTTTGCCATCACCGCGATCGCCTCGATGGCGCAGGCGGTGCGCAATGTCACCTCCAGCACCGGCAGCCCCCCCTTGACCAAGGCCTGTGCCAGCGGTTCGGCCTGGCGCAGATCGTCGATCACCAGCACCGGGATCACTGGCGCAAGCCGGCACAGCGCCAGCGTGGCATGGCTTTGCAGGGCAGGGGTCATGGGTGCAATCCACCTTTCACTCGATGATTGCGCTATCATCACGGCAATGCGGGGCGCGTGCAACCGAATTGCCGCATCAGACCACGATATCGCGCGCGATTTCGGTCAACAACCAGTCCCTGAACTGCGCCACCGCGCGTTTGGGAGCCTGGCCGGGGGCGGTTTCGGGCTCGACGAAGTAATAGCCGAACCCGCTGGAGACCTCGTCGCCAAGGATTTCAAGCGCGCCGCTGTCAAGCTCCGGCCGGATCAGGAAGGGCGGCATCAGCGCCAGGCCCATGCCCGCGGCCGCCGCCTGCGCCAGGGTGGCGACCTGCTCGAAACGCATCAGCGGTGCAGGCGGGGCACCGCGCAGGCCACGCGCGGCGCGCCAATCGGCCCAGGCCTGCGGGCGCGAGCTGAGCGCCAGCATCGGCAGGCTTTCCAGCGCGCGGCCGCGCACCAGCCCGGACGCGCCCACCGGTGCCACGCGTTCCTGCATCAGGAGCGTGACGCGCGCGCCGGGCCAGTCGCCGCGGCCGGAATGGATGGCGGCGTCCATGCCCTCGGCGGCCAGGTCGAACTGGCCGATGCGGGTGGCGAATTGCAAGGTGATCTCAGGGTGGCGGCGCACGAAGCCGGGGATGCGCGGCATCAGCCAGCGGGTGCCGAAGGTCGGCAGGATGGCCAGCCTCAAGCTCTTTTCCGGGGTCTGGCCAAGCGCCTCAAGTGCGCCCTGGCCAAGCAGCTCAAGCGCCGCGCGTACGCGTGCGGCATAGGCGCGCCCGGCCTCGGTCAGACCGGCGCTACGCGAATGGCGCGCCACCAGAATCACGCCAAGCTGGGTTTCCAGCGCCGCGATCTGGCGCGAGACCGCGCCCTGCGTCAGCGACAGATCGCGCGCCGCGGCCGTGAAGCTGCCGGTGCGGGCAAGCGCATCGAAGGCGCGCAGGGCCGAAATACCGGGAAAGAGCCGCCGCTGCATCAACCATTCCTGTTGGTAATACTTCCATGCGATATTATCGGTTTTTCCAGCGCATGTCGCATGGTATTTCGCCGCGAAAGCCAAAACAGGAGAGCACGATGGACGCGCGACCAACCCTCAAGCCCAAGGACAAGCCCGATCTGAGCGCCTTCAAATGGGACGATGCGCTGCTTGTGGAAAGCCAGTTGAGCGAGGAGGAACGCATGCTGCGCGACGCGGCACAGGATTTCGCGCAATCGGTATTGCAACCGCGCGTCATCGCCGCCTATCGCGAGGAGAAATCCGACCCGGAAGTGTTTCGCCTGATGGGTGAGGCGGGGCTTCTGGGCACTACGATCCCCGAGGAATACGGTGGGCTGGGCGCGGGCTATGTCACCTATGGGCTGGTCGCGCGCGAGATCGAGCGCGTGGACAGCGGCTATCGCTCGATGATGTCGGTGCAAAGTTCGCTGGTGATGTATCCGATCTATGCCTATGGCAGCGAAGCGCAGCGCAGGAAGTTCCTGCCGGGCCTGGCTTCGGGCGAACTGATCGGCTGTTTCGGCCTGACCGAACCCGATGCCGGCTCGGACCCCGCCGGCATGAAGACCCGCGCCGAAAAGACCGCCGATGGCTACCGGCTGACGGGATCGAAGATGTGGATCTCGAACAGCCCGTTTGCTGATGTCTTCGTGGTCTGGGCGAAGTCTGACGCGCATGGTGGGCGGATTCGTGGCTTCGTGCTGGAAAAGGGCATGAGAGGGCTTTCGGCGCCGAAGATCGAGGGCAAGCTGAGCCTGCGGGCCTCGACGACCGGTGAGATCGTCATGGAGGGCGTGGAGGTTGGCGAGGATGCGCTTCTGCCGCATGTCGAAGGGCTGAAGGGACCGTTCGGCTGCCTCAACCGGGCGCGCTACGGCATTGCCTGGGGGGCGATGGGTGCGGCTGAGTTCTGCTGGCACGCCGCGCGCCAGTACGGGCTTGACCGCAAGCAATTCGACAAGCCGCTGGCGCAGACCCAGCTTTTCCAGAAGAAGCTCGCCGATATGCAGACCGAGATCACGCTCGGCCTGCAGGCCGCGCTGCAGGTCGGCCGACTGATGGACGAGGCCCGTGCCGCGCCCGAGATGATCAGCCTGATCAAGCGCAACAACTGCGGCAAGGCGCTGGACATCGCCCGGCAGGCACGTGACATGCACGGCGGCAACGGCATTTCCGAGGAATTCCAGGTGATCCGCCATATGCTGAACCTGGAGACGGTGAACACCTACGAGGGCACGCATGATGTGCATGCGCTGATCCTGGGACGGGCGCAGACCGGGTTGCAGGCGTTCTTCTGAAGAGGGGCAGGGGGGCGCTGCCCCCCTCTGGGCTTCGCCCATTCACCCCCCGGGATATTTGCGGCACAAAGACGGGCGCGGCCTTTGCGGGTGGTGCCCGTTTGCTTTTCAGACCCCGCGGGCGAGCGCTGCGACGCCGGTGCGGGCGATTTCGGCCAGGCCAAGGGGGCGCATCAGCTCGGCGAAAGCGTCGATCTTTTCGGGCGCGCCGGTCATTTCGAAGACGAAGCTTTCGAGCGTGGAATCGACGACATTGGCGCGGAAGATCTCGGCCAGGCGCAGGGCCTCGATGCGGGCGTCGCCCTTGCCGGCGACCTTCAGCAGCGCCAGTTCGCGCGCCACATGCGGCCCCTCGACGGTGAGGTCATGCACCTCGTGCACCGGGACCATGCGGCCAAGCTGGCTTTTTATCTGTTCGATCACCTGCGGCGTGCCGGTGGTGACGATGGTGATGCGCGAGCGATGCCCCTTGTGGTCGGTTTCGGCCACGGTGAGACTGTCAATGTTGTAGCCGCGCCCGGAAAAAAGCCCGATCACCCGCGCCAGCACGCCGGGCTCGTTATCGACGATCACCGCGAGCGTATGGGTTTCGATCACCTCGGCGAAGGGATCGCGCAGGTCATAGGCGGAATGTTTGGACGAGCCTTGCTGGATTTTCAGGGGGGACATCGCACTGCCTTCTCATCTTGCCAAGAATACACCGGGGATGCGGGGGGGGGCGGGGCCCCGCCTTTTTCCGCCCCGCGCCTCACACCAGCACCGCGCCACCCGCGCCGATCACGCCCTGGGTTTCCGCATCGCCCAGAAGCATCTGGTTGTGGGCATTGCCGGAGGGGATCATCGGGAAGCAGTTTTCATGCCGCTCCACCAGACAATCGAAGATCACCGGCCCGTCATAGGCCAGCATCTCGCGGATCGCCTCGTCGAGATCGTCGGGGTGGTCGCATTTGATGCCCTTGCAGCCGAAAGCCTCGGCCAGCTTGACGAAATCGGGCAGGGATTCGGACCAGGAATGGCTGTAGCGCTCGCCGTGCAGCAGTTCCTGCCACTGACGCACCATGCCCAGACGCTCGTTGTTGAGGATGAACTGCTTGACCGGGGCGCGGTATTGCACGGCGGTGCCCATCTCCTGCATGTTCATCAGCCACGATGCCTCGCCGGCAACATTGATCACCAGCGCCTCCGGATGCGCGATCTGCACGCCGATCGAGGCCGGCAAGCCGTAGCCCATGGTGCCCAGGCCGCCCGAGGTCATCCAGCGGTTGGGCGCATCGAAGCCCAGGAACTGCGCGGCCCACATCTGGTGCTGACCGACCTCGGTGGTGACGTAGCGGTCCATGCCGCGGGTCAGGGCCTCAAGGCGTTGCAGCGCATATTGCGGCTTGATCGTGTCCTTCGAGGGTTTGTAGGCAAGGCAGTTGACGGCGCGCCACTCCTCGATCTGCTCCCACCATTTGCCCAGCGCCTCGCGGTTGGTCTTGCGCCCGCGCGCCTTCCAGATCTTCAGCAGATCCTCCAGCACATGCCCGACATCGCCGACGATGGGGATGTCAACGCGAATCACCTTGTTGATCGAGGACGGGTCGATATCGATATGCGCCTTGCGCGAATTGGGCGAAAAGTCATTCAGCCGCCCGGTGATGCGGTCGTCGAAACGCGCGCCGACATTGATCATCAGATCGCAGTCATGCATCGTCAGGTTGGCTTCATAGGTGCCGTGCATGCCCAACATGCCGAGCCAGTGCTTGCCCGAGGCCGGATAAGCGCCCAGCCCCATCAGGGTCGAGGTCACGGGAAAGCCGGTGGCCTGGGCCAGTTCGATCAGCAACTGGCTGGCGCCGGGGCCGGAGTTGATCACGCCGCCGCCGGTATAGAGCACCGGGCGCTCGGCCGCCTCGATCAGTTCCACCAGCGCGGTGATGGCCTCGATATCGCCCTTGACGCGGGGTTGGTAGTGTTCGGTGCGGGTTTTCTGCGGCGAGGTATAGGTGCCGGTGGCAAATTGCACATCCTTGGGAATATCCACCAGCACCGGGCCGGGCCGGCCGCTGCGCGCGACATGAAACGCCTGGTGGATGGTCTCGGCCAGGCGGTCGGTCTCCTTGACCAGCCAGTTGTGCTTGGTGCAGGGCCGCGTGATGCCCACGGTATCGGCCTCCTGGAAGGCGTCATTGCCGATCATGAAGGTCGGCACCTGGCCCGAAAGCACGACCATCGGGATGGAATCCATCAGCGCATCGGTGATGCCGGTCACGGCGTTGGTGGCGCCGGGGCCGGATGTCACCAGCACCACGCCGGGCTTGCCGGTGGAGCGCGCATAACCCTCCGCCATATGGGTCGCGCCCTGTTCGTGACGCACAAGGATGTGGCGGATCTGGTTTTGCTGGAAAAGCTCGTCATAGATCGGCAGAACCGCCCCGCCGGGATAGCCGAATACCACATCGACCCCCTGGTCCTTGAGCGCCTCAATCACCATCCTTGCGCCGGTCATCTGCTGGGACATGCTCTTCTCCAACTTTCTGGTCCTGCCAGCCTTTGCTGCAATCTGCCCCTTCGGGCAACAAAAAACCCCCGTCGAGGGGGGCATCAGGGGATGGTTCGGTCGCTGGCCTATGCCAACCCGTGCCCGATCCCCCATCGAATAAGTACGATCCGCATTGCAAAAACCCTTCTTGCGTGCGCGGACCTTATGCCGCGCGTGGCGGAGCGTCAACCGGGCTGACGATGCTTTTTGCCGCAGAGCGGCAAAAAACTTTGCAGATATTGCGCCTCATGGCGCCGGAACGCAGCATCACGAAAACCAGTGCAGCCGGGAAGCGCCTGCTGGCAGGTCATGCCCGGAGGGATGACGCCGGGCCGGTCAGCTCTTGGGGCGCGACGCGGGCGTGGCGGCAGGCAGGGAAATGGCCGCCACCTGTTCGGTGATCGGGCGAATGGCCAGCGGGTGCGGTGAGCCGTCATAGCCGCCGGGATCGTCCAGTTCGTGCCACTGGCCGTCGCGGTACACTTCAAGCGCGCCGAACTGCGCCTTGTAGGCCATCTTGGTGCTGCCGGGCACCCAATAGCCCAGATAGACATAGGGCAAGCCCACCTGGCGCGCCAGTTCGATATGATCAAGGATCATGAAGGTGCCAAGGCTGTCGGCGGCGCGGCTGGGTTCGTAGAAGGAATAGACAAGGCTCAGACCGTCATCGAGAACATCGGTCAGGCAGACCGCGACAAGCCGGCGGTCACTGCGCCGATGGCCGGGCGTATCAGCGGTGTCAGGGGTGCGGGGCTCGGTATATTCGATCACGCGCGAGCGCACGGGCGTTTCCTCGATCATCGCGGCGAATTCAAAGATGTCCATATCCGCCATGCCGCCGTCGGCGTGCCGGGTATCAAGATAGCGGCGAAACAGCTCGAACTGTTCCTCGGTGGCCCAGGGGCTGGTGGCTTCGCGGTGCAAGGCGGCATTGCGCTTGAGCACGCGGCGATGGCTGCGTCCGGGGCGATGGTCGGCCACCCGGATGCGTGCGGAAAGACAGGCCGCGCAATCCGAACAGGCCGGCCGGTAGAGCACGTTCTGCGAGCGCCGGAAGCCCTGTTTGGAAAGCGTGTCATTGAGCGCCTTGGCACCGTCGCCGGCAAGCGCGGTGAACAGCTTGCGCTCATGCTGCCCGGCAAGATAGGGGCAGGGCTGCGGCGCCGTCACATAGAACTGTGGCGCGATCGGGAGCGAGTGACGCATGATCGAGGATGGACCCCTGAAAGCCGCACAAGGCGGTTGGCATGATCAGCACCGGCGCACGGCACTACCGGCTGGCACAATTCCGGCCAAGGTAACAAGGCTTTTTGCTTCCGCCAAGCCCCTCTTTGATTGCCGGCGCCTTGCCGCGCGGCACCTCAATCCTCAAGGTAGCGATTGATCATCGCCGTACGCAGGATCACGTCGTTCAGCCCCTGACGGTAGGGGGTGGTCAGCATCAGCCCCAGCGAAATGATCTGGCCGATCACGCTGGCCATCGAGGCCGAAAAGATCGCCGCATGCCAGAAGCAGATCGTCGATTGCGGGCGCTGCCCGTCCAGATGGCGCAGCTTGATGGCGCAAAGCATCATGCCGACGGTGGCACTGTAGTTGCTCAGCATCACCCAGCGATAGGCAATCGACACCGACATATAGAGCAGCGGAAGAAAAAAGAGCCCGACGAAGGCGCTCAGCACCACCGCGAGCGCCACCAATACCAGTGTGATCAACAGATCGATCACCCAGGCAACCAAGCGCTTGAGCAGCAGGTCGCTGTAGAACTCCGGTTCAAGGGCGGGGTCAGGCAGTTGCATCGCGTTTCGCTCCGACGGTGAACCGGGCCAGCCGCGCGCCGCAGGCATCAAGCAGCGCGCGCGGCTCGGCCGCGAAGACATGGCGCGGCGTGCCCGCCGCCGCAAAAACCTCGGTGAAGGCCAGAAGCCGTGGATCGGCCAGGATGACCGGCGCCTTCAGATGCCCCAGCGGAGCCACGCCGCCGATGGCGAACCCGGTTTCACTGCGCACCACCGCGGCATCGGCGCGCTGGAGCGGTTCGCCGGCGGCCTCGGTGGCCAGCGCGGCGTCGATCTGGTTGCCGCCGGCGGTCAGGAACAGATAGATCTTCCCGCTTTCGCCCTGAAATATCAATGATTTGACAATCTGATCGAGCGCACAGCCGCAGGCATTCGCGGCCTCTTGCGCGGTGCGGCTGGGGCCGGGCTCGATGATCCGCGCGCCAAGGCCCGCGGCCTCCAGTGCGGCTTCGACGCGGGCCATGCTCTTGCTCATGTCTGGGCCTCCGCAATGGGGTTGGTCTGGGGGCACGGGCGCAGCGCCGGGGCGGGATGCGCCAGCCGTCCGGTGCTGACGGGGGAAGGGCGCTACTTGCGGAACTTGTCGAGGCTGACGACCTCGCCGGCTTTTGGCGGCTCGTCGGCTTCGGCTTCTTCCATGGGCGCTTCGTCGTCGTCCTCGTCGTCGTCGTCGAAATGGGTTTCGAACTTGAGCCCGAACTCGACAGAGGGATCAACGAAGGTGCTGATGGCATCGAAGGGAATATAGAGCGGCTCGGGCTGGTTGCCGAAATTCAGGGTTATTGCAAAGCCCGCCTCGTCAACCACCAGATTGTCGAACCAGTGCTGGATGACGATGGTGATTTCCTCGGGGTAGCGGTCGCGTAGCCAGCTGGCCATTTCGACCTCGGGGTGGCGGGTGTCGAGGGTGATGAAGAAATGATGTGCACCGGGCAGGCCGGAAGCCGCGATTCGGCTCATCACCTCGCGGATCAGGCCGCGCATGGCCTCGTGCATCAGATTTCCGTAGTCTATTCCGCGATCCATCGCCTGTTCCTTGGTCTTTCGCGCCAGCATAGGCTTTTCAGCGCCGTTGAAAAGGGATGAGCGGCCGGGAAGTGGCAAAAAGTCAGCCGCCTTGCAGCGGTTGCATGTTCAGTATCGCCACCGGCGCCACCAGTTCGCGCAGCAGCTTTCGCCGGATCGCGCGGGCGAAATCATGATGGTTTTGCGCGGTTTCGACGAATCCGCCGGGGGTAATGACCCAGTTGCGGTAGAAATTTGTGATGGCCAGGCCCGCGCCCAGCCCCTCGATGGCCAACCCGTTGATGGTGATGCCCGCCCGGTAAGCCGCACGCCGCGCCGCGCCGACGGTGAACCCCTCATTCTCGTCACCGTCGCCGGAAACATCGATCACCCAATACGCGCAATCGCGTACCTGCACAAACTGCGCGGTGGAAAACGCGATCGCCTGGCCGACGGCGGTGTTGCCGCCGGTATAGGCCCGCGGCATGGCCGCGACGCGCGCCGCCAGCCGTTGGATCTGCACCGGCTCTTCCATCCGCTGCCAGGGGATCGACAATTCCTGCTGCCCGGCACCCGACCATTGCACCACGCTCAGCGCCACGCGCCCGCGCAGCAGCGCCTCGCTTACCTCCGGGTCGCGCAGCGCCGCTGCCAGCCCTTCAACCTGCAACCGGTATTCATGGTAATCAACCGAGCCCGAGACATCCATCGCCAGGACCAGCGCAATGTCGCACGCCCGCGCCGCAGGGCCCGGCAAGAGCAGCGCCACCATGAGCACAATTACCCGGATCATCGCCCAAGTCTGGCAGGGGTGCATCGGCAAGGCAATGAAAATGGAAAAGTGCAGGCTTCCGCAGCAATCAGGCGTTTCCGTTGGGTTTCAATCGGATGCGTTTTACAGCGGCGCTTGGACAGACGACAAACAGGCGCAGAACGAACCAAGCCACTGTAAAACCAAGCTGCGGCCTGTCCTAAAGGAAAACCCCGGCGCGCTGGCGGGCGCAACCGGGGCAAATAGCAAAGCTGGTCAGCTTCGGGCGAAAGGATACCGCGAAAGCGATCTGGACGCAACATGGCGCTTCGCCAAGGACCGGCACAAGCGCGCGGCCGGGATGATCCTGTCTTCGCTGATCATGGGCGATGACAGCCCGGACGCATGGCCCGGCGCCGCCTTCGTCCTACACGTCCGGTTGACGCCGAAGGAGCTGATCGGGCTCGCTTTCGCAGCTCTTCGTGCCCTCGACCCCGAGCCCCGCGAGATGACCTTCGAGGCCGCGCATTGGGGCGAAGTATCGGGCGCGGGCGCGCCCATGCCGCCTTGGTTCAACGTGATGGACGATGCGCGATGGTGGGCAAGCCATGCGAGCCGCCGCGAGCGCAAGGCGTATTGCCTCGCCGCCTTCGAGGCCATGCCGCGAGCCGATCAATCGGCCTTCCTTCGGCATGTGCAGAGGGAGGCGGCGCGATGATGGACGATCCCCGGCACCTTCCGCCGAACGTGACGCCCTTCGGCGCGGTGAAGCGCAAGCGGGCGCGGCAGTCCGAAGAGCTGCGCCGCCTCTTCCGCTTCGCTGGCGATATCGAGCCCGTCAACGATGTGCCCTATCTGATCAAGGGATGGCTCGCGCCCCGATCCCTCGCGGTGCTCTATGGCCCTGCGAACGTTGGCAAGACGTTCCTTGCCCTCGATATCGCCCATGCGCTCGCCCAGGGCCGGAGCTGGGCCGGTTGCCGGGTGCGCCCGACGCCGGTGCTCTACATCACCCTCGAAGGCGGGGCAGGCTTCGAGCGGCGCGTCTCTGCCCTCGAAGGCCCGCGCTTCTGGGTCTTGTCCACGCCCCTGTGCTTCATGGATGCGCGGCGCGATCCGACATGGCTTTCCGAGGCGGTGGAAGAGCTCGCCCAGGAAGAGGGCGACTTCGGGCTGATCGTCATTGACACGCTGGCCCGCGCGATGGTGCCGGGCGACGAAAACAGCTCGCAGGACATGGGGCGCCTTGTCGCTTCGGCAGAGCTCTTGAAGGAACGCACGGGCGCCTGCGTCCTGCTGATCCATCACACCGGCAAGAGTGCCGCCCAGGGCGCGCGCGGGCATTCCAGCCTGCGCGCCGCGATAGACACCGAAATCGAGGTAACGAAGGAGGATGGCGCCGAAATCATCGAGGCGAAGGCGACGAAGCAACGCGACATGGTGGTGGGCAGGACGTTCCATTACCGGCTGCGCGAGGTTGTTCTTGGCGAGGATCGGGACGGCGACCCCGTGACAAGCTGCATTGTGGAGCGGGCGGCCGAGGGCGAGGAGCCCCGGCAGGCTAAGGTGAAGGGCAAGGCCGAGATAGCTTTGCAGGCGCTCCACACCGCAATCGAGCGTCACGGGGTGGTCAGGAGCGGCCCGGACTATCCCGAGCGGAAGACCGTGACGAAGGACGAATGGCGCGCCTGCGCCGATCTGCACGGGCTCTTCGAGGGTATGAGCGACGACACCGCGAAACGCACCTTCAACCGGGCGCTTGCAGAGCTCAACGACAAGGCAATCGCGCGCAGCTTCAACGGCATATGGTGGCCGGTATGACACTGCGGGACAAACGGGACACGGCGGGACAAGCCGGATTTGTCCCGGTAAATCGCGGGCAGGCCGAGGGCGGGACAAACGGGACACCCCCCTTTAGGGGGGGTGTGTCCCGGGTTGTCCCGTCCCATGTCCCGGACCTGCCCGACCGGCTGGCGGAACTGGCGCACCGTGTCGGGCGCCTCTCGCCGTCGCACCGCGAGCCCGAACGCTACCACGAAGAGAAATCCGAAATCGCCTTCGAGCTGCGCGTCTTGGCGCGGCACGTCTCAACTCGCTGACAGCGAAAGGACACGACGATGACCACGAAGAACGAGATGGCCGAACAAGCGGCCGAGATGATCGGCGCCATGCTTCTGCGCCTTCACAGCGAAACCGGCTTGCCGCTGGACTGCATCCTCGCAGGTGCGCACGCCCAGGTCATCACCATGATGACCACGACGCTAGGCGGGCCGATGACTGCGCACTGCTGCGAACAGGCGGCGGAACGGGTGCGCACCTTGCCGTCGCTCGACGCCGTGTCGCTGGCCTTCTCGGAGCCTTTCGGGCGGGCCTGATCGTCGCTTCACGGGTCCTTCCTGCGCCCGGCGTATGCGGGGGGCAGAGGCCCGAAAGCTCAACCTGTGCAAGGAAAATCAAAGGGGTAAGAACTTTGCGCATCCTGGACGAACTGGCCTTGAACGGTGAGCGGCTGCACCGGATTGGCGGCAAAGACCTTTGCCACCTGCTGGGCCTTTCGTCCGGTGCGCTGGCCGATCTGAAAAAGCGCGGCATCGCGGTTCATCTAGGCCACGACGCTTACGACCTCGAATCGACGGTGCGGGCCTATGTGACGCATCTTCGCGGCGTGGCGGCGGGCTGGGGAAGCGAGGAACAGGCGATCAATCTCACGGCCGAGCGCGCCCGCCTCGCAAAGGAACAGGCCGACGCCCAGGCGCTCAAGAACGCCGCCCTGCGCGGCGAGCTGGTGCCCGCCGCCGATGTGGAAAGGGCATGGGGCGACGTGTTGCGGCAGGTGCGGGCACGCATCCTCGCCGTGCCGTCGCGCTTGCGCCAATCCCTGACCCTCGCCCCGGCCGATGCAGACCTGATCGACCGCGAGCTGCGCGAGGCCCTGACGGAGCTTGGCAATGACAACGATTGACGACATTCGGCGCGCCGCACTGCGCGGGTTGATCCCGCCGCCGCGCCTGCGCCTCTCGGAATGGATCGAGTCGCACATTGCCCTGCCCGAAGGCGTGAGCGCGCAGCCCGGGCCGGTGCGCCTGTGGCCGTTCCAGCGTGAAATCGCGGATGCGATAGGCGACCCGCTGGTGGAGCGCGTGACGGTCATCAAACCTGTGCGGGTTGGATACACGACGCTTCTAACCTCTGCCGTTGCGTCCTTCGTCGCAAACGAGCCTGCACCTATTCTCTGCCTTCTGCCGGCCGAAGCCGATTGCCGCGACTATGTGGTGAGCGATATCGAGCCGATCTTCGCCGCCTCGAAGGCGGTTGCCGATGCACTGGCCGATGATCGGGAAGAGGGCGAGCGCAACACCCTCTTGAGCCGCCGCTTCCCGGGCGGAAGCCTCAAGGTGGTTGCCGCCAAGGCGCCCCGGAACCTGCGGCGGCACAATGTGCGCGTGCTCTTCATTGATGAAGCCGACGCGATGGAGGCTTCGTCCGAGGGCTCGCCGATCCTCTTGGCCGAGCGGCGCACCCTTTCCTTCCCGGATCGGAAGATCGTGCTGGGCTCAACCCCGGTGCATGAAGAGACAAGCCATGTCCTGCGCGCCTGGGCGCAGTCCGATGGGCGCATCTTCGAGGTGCCATGCCCTGACTGCGGCGACTTCTCGGAAATCCTGTGGGAGTCGATTCGCTGGCCCGAGGGCAGGCCCGCCGAAGCCGCCTGGTGTTGCCCGAGCTGCGGCACGCTGGTTCCCGAGCGGCGCAAGCCAGAAATAGTTGCGCAAGGCCGGTGGCGTCCGACAAGGCCCGAGGTGCAGGGGCACGCGGGCTTCCGTCTCAATGCCCTTGTGTCGCTTCATGCGAATGCGAGCTGGGCGAAACTCGCGGCCGAATTCCTGACCGCGAAGGACGATCCGACCACATTGCAGACCTTCGTCAACACGATCCTTGGGCAGGGGTGGCGCGGCGACGGCGACGAACTCGCCGAAGACGACCTCGCCGCCCGGGGCGAGTCCTGGGGGCTTGAGGCGGTGCCGGAAGACGTGCTCGCCCTGACCGTGGGCTGCGATGTGCAGCACGACCGCTTGGAGCTGACCTTCGTCGGCTGGTCCGAGTCCGGTTGCGCCTTCGTCCTTGGGCACCGCGTCATATGGGGCGCATGGGATGCGGGCGAGACATGGGAAGAGCTTGACGAGCTGCTGCGCGCCCGCTTCCCGCACGCCCTGGGCGGCAGGATCGGCATTGACGCGGTGGCGGTGGATGCGGGCGACGGCACGACCATGAACGCCGTGACCGCGTTCTGCACGCCCAGGACGCGGCGGCGGGTGTTGGCGATCAAGGGCGCGGCAGGCAACCGCCCGTTGATCGAGCGGGCAGGCTCGAAGACCAAGACCGGCGCCCGGTTGTGGATCGTCGGAGTTGATACCGCGAAGCAAACCCTCTTCGGGCGCCTTTCGCGCGGCGAGTCCGTGAGGCTTTCCGGCGATCTGCCGCCCGTGTGGTTTGAACAGGTGGCTTCCGAAAGGGCGGTGGTTCGCTATCGGCGCGGGCAGCCCGTTCGGAGCTTCGAGCGGATACCCGGGCGCAGGGCCGAAGGGCTCGATTGTCTGGTCTATGCACACGCCGCCCGGGCGATCATCAACCCGGACTGGACCGCGAGGCGGGCCGAGCTGGCGCTTGCCGCGCCCCCGGCCGCGCGCCCGGCGCCCGTTCTCAAGTCATCATGGATGGCGCGATGATCTTCACGGCAATCGCAAGAAACCCCGGGATGCGCCACAATCGGCTACCGGGCGAACCAACCCGGGACGGTGGCGTTCGGGTTTTCACGCCTGACTTCGTCTTGATGGTTTGCAAACATCCAGATGCAGAAATCATCGGCTGCGTCCGCAACATCCATGTTTTCTGGAATGAGTTTGCTTGCGCGAATAGCCTCACGCATCACGATCCGAACGCCTGTGCTGGAATAGGCGTGGAGATAATCCGTCTTCTGGTTTTCATCCGTCGCCAAATTTACGGCATTGGCAAGGATGGCAGTCTGAACAATCCAGAGGAATTCTTCCGCACGAGTCATTGTTCGTTCCCTTCACCTTCTAAGGCCATATCTTCCGTCCAGAACTCACCTATTGCGACGAGCTCAACCTTCCCTTTCCGCATTGTGAAGCGAAAGGACATGTCTTCTGATTCCATCCGCTTGTTCATCTTGAGAATGGCGGCGGGCAGATCGGCCTTTTCGGTGTTGATCAATTCGAGGATCGCATCCGAGCCGAGCTTATCCGCGAGATACTGCGAAATCGTCGGGACCGGGAATTTCTCTTCCAGCACCGCAACAATTTCCGCGTTCATTGTCCGGTTGTTCCGTGTCGCTGCGGCCTTGATGCGCTCGCGCATCCCGGCTGGTAGGCGCAGCACATACTTTTCGCTCTCGCGGCTTGTCGGCAGTGACATGCAAGATTCCTTCGGTTTGATGGCACAGTGCCATACTTCCGCTATTGACGCAAGGATGGCACGGTGCCATGTTGGGCGGGTAGGAGTAGCGGCATGACCGAGAAGACGACGATCCGACTGCCCAGCGACCTTTTCAGGCGCTTGAAGGAATCGGCGAAGCGCAACCGGCGTTCGATGAGCGCGCAACTGGTGGTATTGCTCGAAGCCGCGCTCGCGGCAGAGGGGGAGCGCGCCCGATGATCACTGTATCCCGCCAAGTCATTCGGGCGACGACACGCGGCTTGGCCAAGGTCTTCCGGCGCTCCGGTATCGAGGCGGGCGGCGGCGGGCGCCGCTGGCAGGGCGCGCCGATGCTGGGCACCCCGCAACAAGCGGCGCTTGGGGCACGCGGCCCGGCGAAGGCTCGCGCGGCCGGGCTCTACATCAACACGCCCTTCGGCAACCGGATCGTGGAAGCCTGGACAAGCGCGATGATCGGGCGCGGGTATCAGGCCCGCAGTCAGCACCCCGACCCGGGCATCCGCCGCCGCCTCAACGACGACTTCGAGGCGCTTGTCAACCCGATCCTGATTCCGCTTGCCCGCGCCCTGGTTCGCGACGGCGAGGCATTCTTGCAGATCGTCACAGAAGAGGGCGGGCTTCACCTCAAGCTGATCCCGGCGGAACAGGTTGACCCGTCCCTGACCCGCGAGCTTGGCGGCGGTGCGCGGATCGTCGCGGGCATCGAATACGACGCCGCCGACCGGGTGGTGGCCTTCCATGTCCTCCGCGAGGCGCCGGGCGCCCCGTTCTCGACCTTCGGCGAGGCGGTGCGCGTCCCTGCCGCCGATATGATCCACACTTTCGACCTGCTGTTTCCCGGGCAGGTGCGGGGCCTGTCATGGCTTTCCCCGGTCCTGCTGAAACTGCGCGACCGCGACGAAGCAAGCGATGCGCTCTTGATGCAGCTCAAGACGGCAAGCCTGATCACGGGCTTTGTGCGCGACCCCGAAGGCGGGGCGGCGGGCTTCGATGAAGGCGCGAGCGGCGGGCAGGTGAACGTTAGCCTAGAGCCGGGCGCCATGCGTATTCTTCCGCCCGGTGCCGATGTGACGTTCTCGCAGCCCGGGCAGGGGCTCGCCCAGGCGGTGGAATTCCTGCGGGCGCAGGATCGGGAAATCGCGGCGGGTGTTGGCCTGACCTTCGAGGCCCTGACCGGCGATCTTGGCGAGGCGAATTATTCTTCCGCCCGCGTGGGCCTGCTGGAATTCCGGCGCCGTGCGGAGATGATGCAGAAGAACCTGATCGAAGCCCAGGTGCTGCGCCCCCTCTGGCGGCGGTGGATCGACACGCAAGCCCTTGCGGGCACGATCCGGGCCGATGGCGCAGAACTCGCCGATTATCGCCATGTCCGCTTCGTCGGGCCGGGTTGGGCCTGGGTTGATCCGCGCAACGAAATCGAGGCCGAGATTGCGGCGATCGGTGCGGGGCTGAAATCCCGCGAAGAGGTGGTGGCCGGGCGCGGCCGGGACATTGACGACCTGGACGAAGAGCTCGCCCGCGATGGGAGCCGCCCGGCACAAGGAGCGACAGCATGACCATTCACCTGCGCGCGGTGACGCCGCACCCCGCAACGCTGGACCCGCAGGCCCGCACCATCGAGGCGATTGTCTCGACCGGCGCCGAGACTGCCCGGCCCGGCTATATCGAGCGGCTGGACCTGCGCGGCGCCGACCTTTCGCGCCTGATCGGCGGGCCGGTGCTCGATGCGCACCGCGCAAGCTCGACCCGCGATCAACTCGGGGTGGTCGAAGCCGCCGAGGTGCGCCCGGAAGGGCTTTGGGTCCGCATCCGGTTTCGCAGCAACGAAGCCGCTCAGGCGGTGCTTGCCGATATCGGCGACGGCACGCTGCGCGGCCTGTCCATCGGCTACAGCGTGGCCGAGTGGAAAGACTCGCGGGACGGCGAACGCCGCATCCGCACCGCGACCCGGTGGACGCCGCTTGAGGTTTCCATCGTTCCTGTCCCGGCCGATCCGGGCGCACATTTCCGTCATGGAGGCAATCAGATGGAAACCCAAGAGCAGACGGCCGAACGCCCGGCCGAGACGGTGCGGCAGACCCGCGCCCAGGCGAACGCCGAGATCCGCACCATCGCCGAGACGGCGGGCCTTTCCCGTGCCTGGGCGGATGAACAGATCGACGCCGAGGCAACCCCGGAAGACGCCCGCACCGCCGCCTTCGAGGCGATGCGCACGCGGAGCGCGCAGGCCACGACCCGCACGACGCGGGCGCAGATCGGCACCGATCACGACGCCCCGCATACCCGGGCAGAACGCATGGGCGAGGCGCTCTTCGCCCGCTGGAATCCGCAGCACCAATTGTCGGAACCTGCCCGGGCCTTCGCGCACATGACCTTCCGCGACATGGCAGCGGATTGCCTTCGCCATGCCCACATGAGCACCACGGGCTTGTCGCCCGTCCAGATCATCACGCGGGCACACACCCTTTCCGACTATCCGCTGATCTTCGCCGATGCGCTCAACCGCGATCTGCGGCGCCTGTGGGCGGTGCCGGTTTCCGGTGCGAAGCAGGTGGCGCGCCAGAGGACCGGCCCGGACTTCCGCCCGCTCAAGCGGCTTGTTCTTGGCGAGGCGCCGCAACCCGAGCTGGTGCCGGAAGCGGCGGAATATCCGTGGGGCACCATTGATGAGGCGCAGGAAGCCTATCAGATCGAGACCTTCGGCAAGATTTACGGCTGGTCGCGCCAGATGGAAGTCAACGACGATATCGGCTTCGCCGCTGGTGTTGGCCCCCGTTTCGTGCAGGCCGCGCGCGCATTCGAGGCAACGAAGCTCGCAAAGCTGATCGACGACAACCCGACGATGAGCGACGATGTGACCGTCTTCGACGCATCCGACCACAAGAACGCCAAGGCCGCGACCTCGACCGGCGAAGGCGTGACGCTGATCGACGCTATCCTTGCCGATCTGGAAGCGGCGCGGCTTGGGCAGCGAAAGCAGACCGGGCTTTCGGGCGGGCTGATCGACGTGACGCCCCGCGCGGTGCTGGTGCCGCCCGCACTCGAAACGCCGATGGAGCGGGCCTTGTCGCAGGTGCAGGCAACTTCGGTGAGCGAAACCAACCCCTTCGCCCAGCTTCGCCTGGTGGTCGAGCCCCGGCTTGCGAGCGAAACGAAGTGGTATGTGATCGACACCGAACTGGACGGGCTCGAATACGCCTATCTCGAAGGTGCGCCCGGCCCGCAGATCGAGATTGAGCGCGAATTCGACCGCGACGTGAGCAAGATCAAGCTGCGGTTGGACTTCGGCGCCGGGTGGATCGATCATCGCTCCTGGTTCCGGGTTGGCTGATGGCACTCGGGACTGACGAAATGGTGGAGCTGCGCGACGAGCTTATCCGGGCTCGCGCGCGCGGCGTCCGCGTCACCATGTATGACGGCAAGCGCGTTGAATACGCGAACGACGCCGAAATGGCCGACGCAATCGCCGATCTGGAGGCGCGCATCCGGCGCGCTTCTGCACCTCGCCCGGGTGCTATCCGCTTTTCCAGCTCGAAGGGGCTTGCGTAGCAATGTCGCAGCGGCGGGTCATAATCGGGCACCGTCCGCCTTCTTACGTCTCCAAGGCAACCTTGGCGGCGGAACTGGATATTTCCGAATCGACCGTGGATGCGCTGGTGCAGCGTGGCATTCTGCCGAAGCCGATCAAGATGGGCGGTTCCGTCCGTTGGAGCTGGGCGCAGGTGGATGCGTCCCTCGCGGCGAGCGCGTCATCGCCGGAAGCCGATCCGTTCATGCAGGGGTTGTCCAATGTGTCCTAAGGTTTCCCTTCCCCGCAATGTTCATCGCGTAGTGTCCCGAGGGCGCGAGTATTTCTATTTTCAGT
The DNA here is from genome assembly GCA_046295695.1 of Pararhodobacter sp. Taxonomy (GTDB): domain Bacteria; phylum Pseudomonadota; class Alphaproteobacteria; order Rhodobacterales; family Rhodobacteraceae; genus Pararhodobacter. The sequence goes on from JBKBMS010000001.1 coordinate 165,903, forward strand.
CTGGCCGGGGCACCGCACATGCCGGGCAGCGCATCAAGTTGCCCAGCGATCCGACTTCCCCCGAATTCTGGAACGCGATCCGACAGGCGCAGGGCATCGTCGGGCCTGTCCGGACCGATACTATAGGCGCCCTGATCGACGCCTACGAAACCGCATGGCCGGGCCTGCCGCGCAAACTGTCCGAGGGCACAAAAGAGCAATACCGGCGCCACCTCAAGCACGTCCGCAGGGCATGGGGCGATCTGCCTGCGGCAAGCCTGCGCCCGTCGCATGTCTTGGCGCTGATTGAGAAGATCGGCGCTGATCGGCCCGGCACGGCGAACAACACGCTGGACGCGCTCAGGGCGATGTGTCGCTGGGCGATGGGTCCGCGCGAACTGCTGGAACGCGACCCCACGCAAGGCGTGCCTCACTTCGAGAAGGGCGAAGGTCATAAGCCCTGGACGCCCGAACAGCTCAAAATCGCCGATGACAATTTCACAGGCATGTTGCGCCGCGCCTACCTGCTGGGGCGCTGGACCGGGCAGCGGATAAGCGACGTTGTTCGGCTGGGCTGGACCGATGTTGACGAGGGCGGCTTCAACCTGCCGCAGAAGAAAACCGGGGTGCAGCCCTGGTGCCCGATCTTCCCCGAGCTGGAAGCCGAGATGCAGACTTGGGAGAAGCGGCCCGGGCCGTTCCTGTTGCAGGAGAGCGGGAAGAACGCCGGAAAGCCCGTGACCACAAATCAGATGTGGAAGATTTTCGACAAGGCGCGAGAGGCGCACCCGGAGCTTGAGGGCGCAGTCTGGCATGGTCTGCGCGCGAACGCCGTGATCCGCCTTCGGCAGCATGGATACACAGGTCAACAGATATCCGACATGGTGGGAATGTCGGTGGAGATGATCGAACGCTACAGCCGGTATGCAGACCGGAAGGCGGGCGGTCAGGCGGTCCTGCGCGACCTACAAGAACGCAAGCAGGACAAAACTGTAAAACACTGGAAAACTGTAAAGTGAAAGGGGCAGAAAATCAGATGCTTAGCACTGAAAAAGTAAAGTGCAGGCTTCTGTTGCCAGGTGCCTGCGGACCCCGCCTTACGCGGCTAAGCGCAAGGGCTTGAGGTTCGGTTTGGTTACCGCTTACGCAGCAACTGCCACCGGAGCACGGTTGTCATTGGCAACTGTGACTATGGACCGATAACGGTGGTACCTCACCGGGACAAAGCAAACCCCTTTAGACGTTCGTCGATCCTGTTTCGGCCCCCTCTGCCCCCAATGAGGGACTCTGGTGGAGCCGCCGGGTACCGCCCCCGGGTCCGATCCGCTTATTACGAGCGCGTTTATGTCCATAGTCCCCGCAAGCGGGCACAAGCCCAATATAGGGGGGGCGGGGGCGAGGCTCAAGGGGTGTTGCGCTGCGGTGATGGGGCGTCAGTCACCACTCCTGCCGAGCCTTTGCACCGGGGGCGGCCTGAGATCGCGCATCCGGGGCGGACGTTCGGGTTCGGCCTCGGGGGCCAGGGGGGCGGTGTTGCGCCGGTCGCGCTCATAGACGGTCAGTTCCCTCAGTGCCGCAGTGGCATCCTCGGGCCTGCCGCCGGCGATGCCATTGGCCAGGCGCACGTGAAACGACAGGTAGCGCGCACGGTCGCGGGTGCTGTAGCCATCGCCTGACCCGGCGGCGAATTCCGCCGTGATGAGCGCGTTGCACAAGAGCGCCAGCGCCGGGTTTGCACTGGCCTCGGCGACAAGATGGTAGAGCCGCTGACACGAGGCATGAAAAGCGTCATCGGGGCGCTTGAAATCCGATTGCTGATCGATCTCGGCACGCAACGTGTCGATCGCGCTGCGCCGCTGCGCCGCCAGTTGGGCGCAAGCCGCCAGCATGGTCAACCGGGCCTCGGCAAGGATGCCTGGCGCCGCGTCGCCACCAAGGACAAGCGCCAGCAGCGCACCGATCTGCGGCACCAGCGCCTGCGCGGCCGGGCGCGTGACGAAAGCCCCGCCGCCGACACCGCGTTTTGACCGGATCAGCCCCAGCGCGGACAGCCGGCCCAGCGCCTCGCGCAGCGTCGGTCGCGAGACGCTGAAATGCGCGCATAGATCGGCCTCCGAGGGCAATCGGTCGCCGGGCAGGTAATGCCCGCTGAGAATGTTCTGCTGCAAAAGCTCGGCAATCGCGGCGGCACGATCAGGGCGGCGCTGCGCCGCATTGGCGGTGCGGGCTGCCGGCACGGCGGTTGACAGGGTCATCAGGGCAACGCTTGAAAGGGGATGTGTTGAAATGTCAGTCATTACACTGGCAGCCCTGCGCGTGGCTGTCAATCGCCCGCGCGGGCGCCTGCGCGAGTGATGCGCGCGGGCATCAGCGGGGCTGTTGTCGCGCCCGCGCCCGGCGTATCGTCCCGCCAAAGAGGAGATTCGAATGCAACTGGATATTGATTTCGTGCGTGCCCGCTTCCCCGCCTTTGCCGAGGAAAGCCTGCGCGGGCAGGCGTTTTTCGAGAACGCCGGCGGCAGCTATACCTGCAAGCCGGTGATCGAGCGGCTGACGCGCTACTACCACCAGCGCAAGGTGCAGCCCTACGCCCCTTACGAGGCCAGCCGCCTGGCCGGTGCCGAGATGGACGAGGCCCGCCTGCGCCTTGCGGCGATGATGGGGGTGGCAACCGACGAGGTGAGCTTCGGGCCTTCGACCACCGCCAATACCTATGTGCTGGCGCAAGCGTTTCGTCAGCATCTTCAGCCGGGCGACGCGATCATTGTCACCGATCAGGACCATGAGGCCAATACCGGCCCTTGGCGGCGGCTGGCCGATAGCGGCATCGAGCTGCGCGAATGGAAGATCGACCCGGCCACCGGCCATCTGCCCCTGGAGCGGTTGCGGGCGCTGCTCGACGGGGCGGTGAAGCTGGTCTGTTTTCCGCATTGCTCCAATGTCGTGGCCGAGGTGAACCCGGTGGCCGAGGTCGCCGCCATGGCGCATGACGTAGGCGCGGCGGTCTGCGTGGATGGCGTAAGCTATGCGCCCCACGGACTGCCCGATATCGGCGCGCTAGGGGCGGATATCTACCTTTTTTCCGCCTACAAGACCTACGGGCCGCATCAGGGTATCATGGTGATCCGGCGCGAACTGGGCTTCGCCTTGCCCAATCAGGGGCATTATTTCAACGCCGATACCCTCTACAAACGCTTCACGCCCGCCGGGCCTGACCATGCGCAGGTGGCGTCCTGCGCCGGCATGGCCGATTACATCGACGCGCTGGCCGGCCATCACGGCGGCGGCGATCTGGCACCCGCCGCGCGGGCGGCGCTGGTGCATGACCTGATGCGCGGACATGAGACGCATCTGTTGCAACCGCTGCTGGATTATCTGGGCGGGCGCAACGATCTGCGTGTGCTCGGCCCGCGCGATGCAAACCGGCGCGCGCCTACCGTAGCCATTCAGGCCGAGGCACGCGGCGAGGATCTGGCCCGCGCGCTGGCGGCGCAGGGCATCATGGCCGGGGGCGGCAGTTTCTATGCCGACCGCGCGCTGGCCGCGCAGGGCGCCGATCCCCACCACGGCGTGCTGCGGCTGAGCTTCGTGCATTACACCCATGCCGACGAGCTTGACCAACTGATCGGCGCGCTAGATCGGGTGCTGTAGCGCCCCGCGGGGTGCCAGTGCAACGAAAGGCTCCCATGGCGCCCCTGATCTTGTGGTTTCGCCGCGACCTGCGGCTTGATGACAACCCGATGCTGGTCGAGGCCGCCGCCACCGGCCGCCCGCTTCTGCCGGTGTTCATTGCCGATGAGGCCGTCACCGGGATCGGCGCGGCCGCGCGCTGGCGCTGGGGCGAGGCCGTGGCCACATTTGAACAGGCGCTGCGGGGCAGGGGGTTGCGGCTGATCCTGCGTCGGGGCAAGGCCGCCGAGGTGCTGCAGGGACTGATCGCCGAGACCGGCGCCAGCGGCGTCTGGTGGGGCCGCCTTTATGACCCGCAGGCCCGCGCCCGCGACGCGGCGATCAAGCGCAGCCTGCGCGCCGCAGCGCTGGAGGCGCGCAGCTTTCCCGGCCATCTGCTGCTGGAACCCTGGCAACTGGCGACAGCGCAGGGCGGGCATTTCAAGGTCTATACACCCTTCTGGAAGGCGCTGAGCGCGCATGAGGTTCCCGCCCCCGCCGCCACCCCCGCAAACCTGCGCCCCGCCGCAGACTGGCCCGCCAGCGACCGGCTGGACGACTGGCGACTGGGCGCGGCGATGCAGCGCGGCGCGGCGGTGGTGGCCCGGCATGCCTGTATCGGCGAGGCTGCCGCGGCAGCGCGGCTGGAGCGCTTCATGGCGCATGCGGTCGAAGAGTATCGCCATGCCCGCGACCTGCCGGGACGCGCCACGACATCGGGGCTGTCGGAAAACCTGACCTATGGCGAGATCGGCCCGCGTCGCATCTGGGCGCAGGCGCAGATGTTCATGGCCGCCAGCCCCGGCCATCGCGGCGCCGAGCATTTCTGCAAGGAACTGGTCTGGCGGGAATTCGCCTGGCATCTGATGTTCCACACCCCGCATATAGCCGAGCAGAACTGGCGCCCGGAATGGAATGGCTTTCCCTGGCGCGACGACAACCCCGACGCCGAGCGCTGGCGGCGCGGCCTGACCGGCGAGCCCTTCGTCGATGCCGGCCTGCGCGAGATGTATGTCACCGGCACGATGCACAACCGCGCCCGCATGATTGTCGCAAGTTATCTGACCAAGCATCTGATGACACACTGGAAAGTGGGGCTGGACTGGTTTGCCGACTGCCTCATCGACTGGGACCCGGCGGCCAATGCGATGGGCTGGCAATGGGTGGCTGGCTCCGGCCCTGATGCCGCACCCTATTTCCGTATCTTCAACCCTGCCACCCAGGCCGCGAAGTTCGACCCCGACGGCAGTTACTGCCACGCCTTCATCGCCGAGCTTTCCCGCGATCCGCCGCAAACCGCGCGCGCCTATTTCGACGCCGTGCCGCGCGGCTGGCGGCTTGATGGCGCCGCGCGCTACCCCGCGCCGCTGGTCGATCTGGCCGAAGGGCGTGCGCGCGCTCTTGCCGCCTATGCGCAACGTGCCAAAGGATAACAACTTTCTGCTTTCCCCGACGCATCCGGCGCGGTTAGTCTTGCGTAAAAGCCAAGAACCCATCTCCGGAGGAACGATGCGTATCTTGACCAGCACTGATGGCCAGACGGACCTGCCACGCTATTTTGCACAGGTCTTTGCGCAGGTCAGCAAACTGAACTTCGGCCAGGTGGAATTCGTGCTGCCCGATGGCCGCCGGTTCCGGGCCACGGGGCAAAAGCCGGGGCCGATGGCGGCGCTCGAAATCCACAACCCCGATGTGTTTTCCCGGCTCATCCGCGAGGGCGATCTGGGCTTTTCCGATGCCTATCTGGAAGGCTGGTGGAGCACGCCGGACCTGCAAACCTTCATGGATGTCGTCAGCCAGGACAACCCGGAAGTCTACGAGGGCTTCGGCGGCTTGGCCTTGGTGCGCCTTTACGAACGGTTGCGCCACTGGCTGCGCGGCAATTCCAGGCGTCAGGCGCGGCGCAACATCGCCTATCACTATGATCTGGGCAATGATTTCTACCGCCTGTGGCTGGATGACAGCATGACCTATTCCTCGGCGCTGTTTCGCACCGGGCAGGAAAGCCTTGAGCGCGCGCAGGAGCAGAAATACGCGGCCCTGGTGGATTCGCTGGGCGTCAAGCCCGGCGATCATGTGCTGGAAATCGGGTGCGGCTGGGGCGGCTTTGCGGAATATGCCGCCGCCAAGCGCGGGCTCAAGGTCACCGCGCTGACCATCAGCAAGGCACAGCATGACTACGCGCGCGCGCGCATGCAGCGCGCCGGGCTGTCCGATCAGGTCGAGATCAAGCTGCAAGATTACCGCGACGAGCAGGGGCTTTATGACGGCGTGGCCTCGATCGAGATGTTCGAAGCCGTCGGCGAAAAATACTGGCCGAACTACTTTCACACCCTGCACCAGCGCCTCAAACCCGGCGCGCAGGCCACGATTCAGGTTATCACCGTGCCCGACGAGCGCTTCAAGACCTATCGAAAGAACATTGATTTTATTCAGAAATATATCTTTCCTGGGGGCATGCTCATTTCGCCCGGACGGTTTCGGCAGGAGGCCGGGCGCGTGGGCCTGTCGATGCTCGGCTCCATCGAATTCGGCGAGAGCTACAGCCAGACGCTGCGCCGCTGGCACGAGAGCTTTCTGGCGCAATGGGAGCGTATCCAGGCGCTTGGCTATGATGCCCGTTTCCGGCGCATGTGGGAATTCTACCTCACCTCTTGCGCGGCGGTGTTTCGTGCAGGTATCTGTGACGTGACGCAGATCACCCTGCGCCGCCCGGCCTGATCGACAGGGCACGGCAGCGACACTCGGGGCCAAACCGGAGGCATCATGTTCACCCTGCTTCGACCGCTGGCCGCGCTGGGAATGGCGCTGCTGGCCTATCAGGCGGCCACCGCCTACCGCCTGCTGGACGAGCGCATTGCCGATGCCGCGCCTTTCGAATTCTGGCTTGCGATCATCGCCGCCGCCGTGGGCTGGCGCTTTCTGGGCGGGCGCATCGGCGGGGCGCTTTGGTATTCGGTGTTCGTGGCCTTGCAGGCGGTGGTTCTGGCAGCGATCCTGGCCAGCGCGCTTTTTGCCGTGCAGCGTGTCTTCGTGCTGGGCTATGCGCGGCGCTACCGCGAACCAATGGAGGCGTTCACGGGCTATTTCGACATCATTGGCACCTATCTTATGCAGGCGCTTGATCGTGATTTCCTGATCCTGCTGGGTCTGGGCGGTGTGGTTCTCGGGGTGACGTTGCACCTGCTGCAGCGCCTGCTTGAAGCCCGGCGCCTGAACCGCTGAGCGCCCACGATACCGGAGCCCTGATGACCCCGCTTTTCCTTTACGGCACGCTGCGCCATGCCCCGCTTCTGGCAGCGGTTTCCGGCGATGACCGGCTTGGCGGCGAACCTGCCACGCTTGCCGGCCACCGGGTCGCGCATGCGGTCTCGCTTGCTGGCGAGGTGCAGAACTTCCCGCTGTTCTCTCAAGCCGACGGCCAGGTGGCGACGGGGTTGCTGATCCGCCCATCCGGTGCCGCTCGGACGCGCCTTGATGCCTATGAACGCGCCTTTGGCTATGATGTCAGCACCGTCACCGTCGAAACCGCGCAGGGCCCGGTTCAGGCCGCGATCTACCTGCCGCAGGCAGACCTGTGGCGTGCCGGAGCGGACTGGTCGCTGGCAGTCTGGCAGCTTGCGCATGGCGCGCTGACGGTGGCGGTGGCCGCCGAGGTGATGGCCTTGCTGGCGCAGGATGCACCGGCGAATATCATGGCGCGCTACACCATGCTCGAACAGCGCGTTGCCAGCCGCACCCGCGCCATGCGCGAACCCGCCCCCGCCCGGCTGCGCCGCCTGCCCCGGCAAGGCGATGTGATGATCGAGGCCACGGCGCGGCCCTACAGCCGGTTCTTCGGCATCGAGGAAGCCACGCTTCGCTTTCGTCGATTTGACGGCACCCTTGGCCCGCAGGTGGAACGCACCGCCTTCGTGATGGCCGATGCGGTGACGGTGCTGCCTTATGATGCGCGCCGCGACAGGGTACTGGTGGTCGAGCAGTTTCGCTTCGGGCCGCAGGCGCGTGGCGATGCCAACCCCTGGTCTCTGGAGCCCATCGCCGGGCGCATCGATCCCGGCGAGACCCCCGAACAGACCGCCCGGCGCGAAACGCGTGAAGAAGCCGCGCTGGACCTTGGCCCGCTGGAGCCGGTGGGGCGCTATTACCCCAGCCCCGGCGCGGTGACGGAATATCTGCTTTCCTATGTGGGGCTTGCCGACCTGCCGGACGAGGCCCAAGGGGTCAACGGGCTGGAGGCCGAGGCCGAGGACATCCGCGCCCATGTCATCAGCTATCGCCGGCTCATGGAACTGGTCGAAAGCGGCGAAGTGGAAAACGGCCCGCTCCTGCTTTCCGCGTTCTGGCTGGCGCGCCATCGCACCCGGTTGCGCCGCGCCGCGCGCTGAAGCGCGCCGGGCCAGACCGCGACCGCCTCCGCGTCACTCCCAGCGCCGTGCGATCCGCATGCAGGCCAGTGCGACCACCGCACAGATCAGCGCACCGATCACCAGCGGGCGTGGCGTGCCATCGAAGGCAGCGGCGAAGGGTGTCGCTATCAGCGCCGCCGCCATGGTCGAAACCCCGCCCATCACCGACGCCGCCATGCCGGCGATATGGCCCAGCGGTTCCAGCGCCAGCGCATTGAGATTGCCGAACAGCAGCCCGATGGAAAAGAAATGCAGCGTCATGAAGCCGATGAAGGCGGCAAAGGCCAGCCCGGCAGACAGCGGCAGTTGCACCAGCGCCAGCATCACCAGCGATACGGTGATCTGCCCCAGCAGCGCGATCACGATCAACCGGCGCATCCCCAACCGCAGCACCAGCTTGGCATTGATCAGGCTGGCCGGGGCCGAAAGCAGCGCCACCAGCGCAAACCACAACGGAAACTCATCGGCGCGCTCGAAACTGTGCTCGAAGATCAGCGCCACGCTGGACAGCCAGACGAACATCGCCGCGAAGCAGAACGACAGCGCAACCAGATAAAGCATCACCTGGCGGTTGCGCGCAATCTCGGACAGCGCGGCGAGCAGCCGCGCCGGGGCGAGGGGGCAGCGCGCGGCAACAGGCAGCGTCTCGGGCTGGCGCAGCAGGAGCCAGCCGCCGGAAACCAGACCAAAGATCAGGAAGCTCCAGAAGATTGCCCGCCAGCCGAACACCCCGCCGATCTGCGCGCCCAGCAGCGGTGCCACCGCCGGCACCAGAACGAATATGGTCATGGCAAAGGACATCACCCGCGCCATATGCCGCCCGGCATAAAGATCACGCACCATCGCCTGGCTGGCAACGCGCGGCCCGGCCGCGCCCAGCCCCTGAAGAAAGCGCGCCAGCAGCAGCGTTTCCATGCTTTGCGACAAGGCCGCCAGCACGGCCGCGCTCATGTAAAGCGCGATGCCCGCCAGAATCACCGGCTTTCGCCCCAGATGATCCGAGATCGGACCGCTCAGAAAGGTGCCCAGCCCCAGCCCGAACACAAAGACCGTGATCACCAGTTGCGCGCGCGTCGGATCGCCCGGCGACAGCTCGTTGCCCATCGCGCCCAGCAGCGGCAGCATCGCATCGATGGAAAAGGCCACCGTGGCGAACAGCAGGGCCAGCATGACGATGAACTCGCCAAAGGGCATCGGCCGGCGGGGCAGGGGGGATGCGGCGGGTGGCGGGACGGCGGGGTCGAGCGTGCTCATGAGCGGCCCGCAAGATCGTCCAGAACGCGCAGCCAGAAAGGCGTGGGTTGTGCGCCCGTCACCACATGCTGCCCGTCCAGAATGAACGCCGGCACACCCTGCAACCCGCGCGCACGGATCTCGGCGTCGCGGGCGCGGATTTCGGCGCATTCGGCCTCGCTGTCCAGCAGCCGCGCGACCATGGCCTCGTCCATCCCGGCTTTCGCGGCAATCGCCACCAGCACCGTGCGCTCGCCAATGTCGGCGCCTTGGGTGAAATAGGCGCGAAACAGCCCCGCCACCACCGCGTTCTGGCGCCCCTCCAGGCCGGCCCAATGGAGCAGCCGGTGGGCATCGAGGGTCGAGGGGGTGCGGCTGATGCGCCCCAGATCCAGCGCCAGGCCGGTTTCATCGGCCGCCTGCTGCACCGGCAGATAGGCCGCCACCGCCTTTTGCTGGCCGCCGAACTTGGCCTCAAGATAGCTGCGCCGGTCCATCCCCTCGGCGGGCATGGCCGGATTGAGCATGAACGGGTGCCATTCGACGATAAAGCCGTGATCGGGGCGGATTTCCAGCGCCGCATCCAGCCGGGCCTTGCCGATGTAGCACCATGGGCAGATCGGATCGGAAAAGATATCAAGCTTGATCATCGGACACCTCGGCGCTGTCATGACCGTCGCGCAGCGACCGGCGGTTGAGCTTGTTGTTGGCCCCTCTGGGCAGGGCGGGGCAGGCGCGATAGAGGCGCGGGTGCTTGTAGCGCGCCAGTTGCGCCTTTGCGTGTTCGTTCAGCGCGGCCTCGCTTGGCGGTTCGCCGCGTGGCACGTAGAACAGCGCGATCACGCTGACCCCCTCGCGCACCGGCATCTCCACCGCGGCGCTTTCGGCGATGCCGGCATGGGCATCGAACACGCGCTCGATCTCCAGCGGCGAGACGCGAAAGCCCCCGGCGTTGAGCATGTCGTCATCGCGCCCCAGATAGCGGATCGCGCCGTCGGCATCCATGCTCACGGTGTCGCCGGTGACAAACCATCCGTTGCGCCGGCGCGCGTTTGTCGCCCCCTCGTCGCCCCAATAGCCCAGAAAGAGGCCCGGATCGCGGGTGTCGATGGCCAGTTCGCCTGCTTCGCCGCGCGCCACCGGCGCGCCGTCAGCGCCCAGCACCGCCAGCCGCCGCCCCGGCTGGGCATAGCCCAGCGTTCCCGCCGGTGCCGGGCGCGACGGGCTGGCCGAAACATAGGTGGAGACCTCGGACATGCCCAGCGCCTCGAAGATCGGCGTGCCGGTGGCCTCGTGCCAGGCGCGACGCACCGGCTCGGCGAGTTTCTCGCCGGCGGAAAGCCCGTGGCGCAGGCTGGGCAGATCAAGCCGGCCGGCGCGCAGCATCTGCCGGTAGACGCCCGGCGCGGCCGCAAAGATCGTGGCATCGAAACGCTTGAGCAACAGCGGGATCTGCGCGGCCTGCAACCCGGCGGCGGGGATCAGCGCAGTGGCGCCGATGGCCCAGGGGTCCATCAACCCGGTGCCCAGTGTGTAGGTCCAGTTGAAGGCGCCCGCGTGCAGCAGCCGGTCGGCCGCACCGAGCCCATACCAGCCCTGCCACATCATGCGCCGCGCCCAGACCGCGCGATGCGCGTGCATCACCGCGCGCGCGCGTCCCGATGTGCCCGAGGTGAAGATCATATAGGCCAGCCGCTCAGGGTCGCCGCGTGCCCAGTCGCAGGGCGGCAGGCCGCGCCAGCCGCGCAAGGTATCCTCGCCAATCAGCATGGCGGGATGCTCGGGCAGGGCGATGCCGGTGCCGGCGACGATGGCGGCGGGGGCCAGCCCCTTGGCCATGGCGGTGATCTCGGGGGCGGTGAGCTGCGCCGAGGTGGGCACCGGCACCAGCCCGGCGGCAATGGCGCCCAGAAAGGCCAGCGGAAAGTCGATCGTATTGCCCAGCCGCAGCAGGATACGATCACCGGGCGCCAGCCCGGCGGCCAGAAAGCCGCTGCCGACGCCGCGCACCGCCGCCTCCAGAGCGGCATAGGACCAGCGCTGCGCCCCGGTCAGGCCAACGATTTGCAGCGCGCTCTTGTCCGGTTGATCGCCGCCGCCCAGCACGTATTCGGCCAGGTTGAAGGGCGCGGGACAGGGCGCAGGCGGCGGGGTTTCAACGATCGAAAGCATCGCCCTGAGCTATGCCCGCAAATCGCCGAGGGCAAGGGGGTAAGGCGCGCCGGAACCGCCGCACGACGCACCGGCAAAAGCCGATACGCGCCGCCCGACAGCGCGCGACCCTCGACAAGCCCGCCCCGACCGATTAGCCAGTGCAAAACCCCGGCGGGACGAAACGATCATGAGCGACCTGCACAACCCCGCGATTATCCGCATCGCGCGCGCCAGCGGCGAAGAGGTGCTGGCCCGCCCGATCGACCTTGCCGAGCGCGTGCGCAGTCTGCGCAAGGAACGCGGCTGGACGCTGGAACAGGCCGCGCAGGCCGCCGGCATGGCGCGCTCGACAATGTCCAAGATCGAAAACGGGCAGATGTCGCCGACCTATGAGGGGCTGAAGAAGCTGGCCGAGGGGCTGGGCATTTCGGTGCCGCAGCTTTTCACCCCGCCGCGCGAGGGCGCGCCCGCCGGACGACTGACCAGCACCCGCGCCGGCGAGGGCGAGGCCCACGCCACCGCCACCTATGAACATGAATTGCTGGCCGGCGGGCTGGTGCGCAAGGCGATGCTGCCCTACCGCGCCCGCATCCGCGCCCGCCGGCTGGAGGAATTCGACGGTTGGGTGCGCCATGACGGCGAGGAATTCCTGTATGTTCTGACCGGGGTTATCCGGCTTTTCACCGAGTTCTACGCGCCGATAGACATGAAACGCGGCGACAGCGCCTATTACGACGCCTCGATGGGGCACAATGTGATCAGCCTGTCGCCCGAGGATGCGACGATCCTTTGGGTGACCTCGCTCGACTGAACACGACCAGCCGTCCGGGCACCCGTGCCGGTGCCCGCCCTCTGGTCAATCCCTCGACCTTGCCGCGCCTTCAGCGAAACCAGCCGCGCACCGCCACCGCGCCGTCGGAAATGTCGCGTCCGACGCCCTCGATGGTGCCGCAGCCCGCCAGAAGTGCCACCAGCACCACCAGTCCTGCCAGCCTGATCATTTCTGCCTGCCCGTCTCTTGTTATTCTTCGAACCACCAGACTTCCGGCAGGAAGCCTGTCCAGTCCCCATAAATTGGCAAATATTGCGGAAAATGCAAGTTCCGGGCGATGGCAAGGCGGGAATGGGCCGGATACCAGAAGGGAATCGCATAACGCCCGGTCATCAGCACCCGGTCCAGCGCGCGGGTGGCGGCGATGAAATCCTCGGGGTCGGTGGCCTCCAGCATGGCGGCGATCATCGCCTCGACGGCGGGGTCGCTCACCCCGGCCAGATTGCGCGAGCCCGGCTGATCAACCCCGGAAGCCCCCCAGTAGAGCAGTTGCTCGTTGCCAGGGCTCAGCGACATCAGCCGCAGCATATGCGTCATGTCGAAATCGTAGTTGTTGGTGCGCTCGACATATTGCGCCGGGTCGATCTGCACCAGCCGCGCACGGATACCCAGGGTTTCCAGCGCGCCGATATAGGTCGCGGCGATCGCCTGCATCTCGCCGGCGCCCTGACGCAGCAGGATCTCGAACTCGAAGGGCTGGCCCGCAGCATTGCGCAACACGCCTGCGGTATCGGCCTGCCAGCCAGCCTCGTTCAGAAACCGGGTGGCGGCGCGCAGGTTGCGCCGGTTCGAGCCATCGGAAACCGGCAGCGCGTAGCCCTCCAGCGCACCGGGAAAGAGGCTGTCGACAAAGGGTTCCAGCAGCGCGCGCACCCGGCCCTCGGCAGGGCCGGAACGCATGCCCAGGTCGGAATTGCCGAAATAGGAAGGGATGCGCGGCTCGGCACCGCCATTGATCATGGCGTTGATGCGTTCAAAATCAAAGACCTGGATAAGAGCCTCGCGCACGCGCCAGTCGTCAAAGGGCGCGCGGCGGGTGTTGAACACGAAACCATTCATCCCCGAGGGACGCTGATGCGGGATCTCGACGCGGCGCACCCGTCCGTCGCGCAGGGCGGGAAAATCGTAGCTATCGACCCAGCGCGCGGCATTGGGTTCGCGCCAGACCGAGACCAGCCCGGCCTTGAACGCCTCGAAGGCGACCGCTGCATCGCCGAAATATTCGTAGCGGATTTCCTCGAGGTTGTGCTGCCCGGCATTGAACGGCAGCTCGCGCCCCCACCAGTCGGGGTTGCGACGAAAGGTGACCTGACGCCCGGCCTCGGCACTGGCCACGACATAGGGCCCCGAGCCGATGACCGGGGCCAGCGAACTGTCGCCAAAGACCCGCCCGCCGGCTGCAACATCGGACTGCGCGCGTTGCAACACCGGGCGCAGGCCCAGGATGAGGGGCAATTCGCGGTCCGGTTCAGTGAAGGTGAAGCGCAGCGAGCGCGGGCCGGTAGCCTGCATCGTGGCGATTTTCGACCAGGCGTTGCGATAGCGCGCGTGACCCTCGGTGCCCAGCGTCTCGAAGGACCACATCACATCTTCGATGGTGACCGGACTGCCGTCCGAGAAGCGTGCCTGCGCGCGCAGGGTAAATTCGACAAAGGACCGCGAATCATCGGTCTCCACGCTTTCGGCCAGCAGACCGTAAAGACTGAAGGGTTCGTCGTAGTTGCGCCCCAGCAGGCTTTCGACGGTCAGCAGGCCCACCCCCCAGGGAGCGCTGCCCAGACGGATGAAGGGATTGAGCGAATCGAAGCTGCCCAGTTCGGCCAGCACCAGCCGCCCGCCCTGGGGGGCATCGGGGTTGACATGGGGCAGGGACACGAAATCTGGTGGCAGTGCGGGCGTGCCATACATAGCTATGCCATGCGCGGGCTGGGCCGGCGCCGGGCCGGCAAGGGAAACCGCCAGCACCGGGGCAAGCGCGAGCGCGGCAAACAGGGGGGCAAGGCGGGTCAGAACGCAGGGCATCGGCGGGGCTTTCCGGGGTTGCGGGGCTGACACTGGACTACCCGTTCAATCCCGCCTTTTCAAACTTTTAGCTTGGATCGTTCACGGGAATTGGCTATAACATACTCACTGCTCGATAGGTTTCTTGCCTGTATGAAACCTGCCTCAACGACTGACGCCCGCCTTGTGCGGGCGTTTTTTTGTGCCTCTGGTCACTGGTCATTTCCGGCGCGGCGCGGCTATTGTGGCACGCAACACGAACCAGGAGATACACCATGATGGGTCAGTTTTTGAAGGGTCGCAGCGCGGTTGTCACGGGGTCGAACTCGGGCATCGGGCTGGCGATTGCCGATGCGCTCGCCGGCGCCGGCGCCGATGTGATCCTCAATTCGTTCACCGATTCGCCCGAGGATCACGCATTGGCCGAATCGCTGGCAAAAAAACACGGTGTGAGCGCGCGTTACATCAAGGCCGACATGTCGCAAGCACAGGAATGCCGCGCGCTGATCGAAGCCGCTGGCGGCTGCGACATTCTGGTCAATAATGCCGGCATCCAGCATGTTGCCCGGATCGAGGAATTTCCCGCCGAGAAATGGGATGCGATCATCGCCATCAACCTTTCGTCGGCCTTTCACACTTCGGCGGCGGCGCTGCCGGGGATGTATGCGAAGGGCTGGGGGCGGGTGATCAACATTGCCTCGGCGCATGGCTTGACGGCATCGCCCTACAAATCGGCCTATGTGGCGGCCAAGCACGGCGTTGTCGGCCTGAGCAAGGCCACCGCACTGGAGGCCGCCGGCAAGGGCGTGACCTGCAATGCAATCTGTCCGGGCTACGTGCTGACGCCGATCGTGGAAAAACAGATCCCCGACCAGATGAAGACCCATGACATGGACCGCGAGACGGTGATCAGGCAGGTGATGCTGTCGCGCCAGCCCTCGGGTGATTTCGCCACCGTCGAGCAGATGGGCGGGACGGCGGTGTTTCTGTGTTCGGATGTCGCGGCGCAGATCACCGGCACCACCATCAGCGTCGATGGTGGCTGGACGGCGCTCTGAGCCGGGGCGCAGGCAATCACGGCCGGGAGGCGTCGCTTCCCGGTGCCGTCCTGCACGGCGGGAACCGGCTAGTGACCCGCACCGCCGCGCACCTTGCCACGGCTTTTCTGCTTTTCGGGGTCCGGCACCACCAGCCCGGCCGAGATCACCAGCTTGGCAGCCTCTTCGACCGACATGTCGAGCATGATCACATCAGCCTCGGGAACGAAGAGCAGGAAGCCCGAAGTGGGGTTGGGCGTGGTCGGCAGAAAGACCGAGATATGCTTGCCCGCCTGCGGCACCGCCTCAACGAGCCGGGTGGCGATCTCGCCCCGCGTATCGGTGGAAACGAAGGCGATGGCCCACAGGCCGGGGCGCGGATACTGGACCATGCAGGCGCGGTTGAACGAGCTTGAGGACTGCGCAAAGACGGTTTCGGCGATCTGCTTGAGCCCGTTATAGACCGAGCGCACCACCGGCATGCGGGCAACGACCTCTTCGCCCCATTCGATCAGGCTGCGGCCGATATAGCCCTTGGCCAGCCAGCCCACCAGCAAGGTGAAGAGCAGGAAGATCAGCACCCCCATGCCGGGAAAGCTGATGCTGAGCAGAAAATCGGGCAGCGCCCAGCGCGGGATCAGCGGCAGCACCTTGTTGTCGATGAACTCCACCACCGAGGTGATCAGCCATATCGTCAGCACCGCCGGCGCCACGATCACCAGCCCCGTCAGGAACGAGGCGCGCAATCCGGTAAAGAGCCCGCGGCGGGGCAGGCGGGGTGTGGGGGTCATGGCGGCAACCGTCGATGAAATGGCTCAGGACTATCTAGAAGCGCGGGCGGCACGGCACAAGGGCATCAACAGAGAATACGCCGCGCGGCCCGGATCAGCGCCGCGCCAGTTCGCCAGCGATGGTGGCGGCCAGCCGGGCATTGTTCATCACCAGCGCGATATTGGCCGCGAGCGAGCGCCCCTGCGTCAATTCGAAGATCCGCGCCAGCAGAAACGGCGTGACGGCCTTGGCGGCGACACCCTGCGCGGCGGCTTCGGCCAGCGCGGTTTCGATGACCGGCAGCATTTCCGCGCGGGAAATTTCAGCGCTTTCGGGGATCGGATTGGCCACCAGTTGTCCGCCGCGCAGCCCCAGCACTCCGCGCAGCCGGTGGGCGGCGGCGATCTCGGCGGCGTGATCCATGCGCAGCGGCGCCGGCAGGCCCGAGTTGCGCGACCAGAAGGCCGGAAAATCATCTTGCCCACAGGCGATGACCGGCACGCCCAGCGTTTCCAGAACCTCCAGCGTCTTTGGCAGATCAAGGATCGCCTTGGCGCCCGCGGCCACCACGCTGACCGGGGTCTGCGCCAGTTCGTGCAGATCGGCGGAAATGTCAAAACTGCTTTGCGCCCCGCGATGCACACCGCCGATGCCGCCGGTGGCAAAGACCGCGATCCCGGCCAGATGCGCGCAGATCATCGTCGCCGCAACCGTCGTGGCACCGGTGCGCCCCAGCGCCAGACAGGCCGCCAGATCGGCGCGGCTGAGCTTCATGACCCCCTCGGCACGGCCCAGAGCGTCGAGCTCATCGTCGCTCAGCCCGATATGAACATGCCCCGCCATCACCGCGATGGTGGCCGGCACCGCCCCGGCGGCACGCACTTCGGCCTCGACGGCACGCGCGGTTTCGACATTCTGCGGCCAGGGCATGCCATGGGTGATGATCGTCGATTCCAGGGCCACCAGCGGGTGCCCGGCGCCGCGGGCCGTGGCAACCTCGGGCGAGAATTTCAGCGGCAGGGTCGCGGGCGTATTGGCAGCGGCACTGGCGGGCTGGGGCATGGTCATCCGATTTCTCCGGCAACATAGGCGGCGGCGGCCTCCTGGGCGCGGCTGAGCGCCTCCAGCGGGGAGGCGCCGCGCGATTCGGCGACGATATGCGCCGCCATGAAGGTATCGCCCGCCCCGGTGACGCGCGCCACCTGAACTTCGCGCGCGGGGCGGGTCAGGGGCTCGGCACCGGCGCGGGCATCGGTGCTGTCGCGCGCCCCGTCGGTCACCAGAACCCGCACCGCGCCGCGCGCGATCAGCCCCTCGGCCGCCGCGCGGCTGGAGGCGAACTGCCCCTGGCACAGGATGCCGGCCTCTTCGAGATTGACATAGAGCGTGGCACCCGGATGGCGCATCAACGGCAGCAGGCGCTCGGCCTTGCCGGGGCTGGCGGGGGCGACGCGCAGATCAGCGGCGACAAAGAGCGGCGAAAGCGCGATTTCGGCCAGCAGCGCGGTGGTCAGATTGCCGTCAAGCGCGATCAACCCGGCATGCGGGGCCCCCGCGCTGCCCAGCCGCCCATCGGCCAGCGGGCGCAGGATCTTGTCGCCGGCGGCCTCCAGCGAATGGGCATCGGCAATCGCGGCGATCAATCCGTTGGCCCCTTCGATGGCCATGTAGCGATCGGTCGGCAGATCGTCCGAGCGATAGACGAAGCCGGTCTCAAGCCCCATCCGGCGAGCGGCGGCGATCAGTTCCTCTCCCTCGGGGTCGCGCCCGATCGCGCTCAGGAGTGCCGCGCGCAGACCGAAACGCGCCAGCGTCATGGCAAGGTTCATGGCCACCCCGCCCGGCAGACGGCTGATCCGCCCCGGCACATCCGATCCCAGCTTCATCTGCGCGGGTGAACGGCCGATGACATCCCACAGCACCGAGCCGATGCACAGGATATCAGCCGCGCGCGGCTCCGGGTCTTGCGCCTGGGTCATGATGGCTGTCACGTCTTGTGGAACCGCAGGAGCAGGGCGCGATCGTCGGCATGGGCCGGGTCACGGCGTTGCCCCCTCGCGCCATAGATCGCCACCTCGCGCAGATCAAGCCCGCCAATTGCCGGACCGAGCGCATCGAGCGCCTCGGCGAAGCCCTTGGCCCGCCAGACCGCCGCATTGACCGAGAGCGCGAACCCGGCGCCAGGGCGGGCCACGGCCAGCAGCGGCGCCAGTCCCTCAGGGCCGACATGGCCATGCGTGAAGGTGCCTGAACTGACCACCCCGGCATAGGTTTCGTGCAGGGGCAGGGGGCGGGTGATATCGGCGATATGAAGCGCCCGGTAAAGGCCCTTCTGGCGCGCGCGCTCCAGCATCGCGGGCGACAGGTCCACCGCGTCGATCGGTGCCTGCACACCCAGCGCGCGCAGTGCCACACCCAGCAGCCCGGTGCCGGCGCCAACATCCAGAATGGGGCCTTCAGGCAGGGTCATGCCACGCAGGGCCGCGGCGGTATGGGCCGGCAACTGATAGTCCATGCCGGCGGCAAATTCGTCATCATAGCTATGCGCCCAGTCGGCATAGAGCCGCAGGCAGTCGTCCGGCCCGTTCAGGGCATAGGCTTGGGAGAGATCGGGATCAGTCATGGCGCGATCAGGCCATGGCCCGGCACGAAATGCAAGCACCACGGGCCAGCATGAGAACTTGCTGAAAAGTCTTTTTATTCAGGGAGTTGGTGGATTGCAATGGCAGCCCGTAGGGGAATCGAACCCCTCTTTCCAGGTTGAAAACCTGGCGTCCTAACCGATAGACGAACGGGCCGCGCTTTGCGTGAGGCGGTAATTAGGCCAGCGCCGCGACGGGTGCAAGAGGGTTTTTCGTCCCTTCATGACGATTTTTCGCCAAGGATTGGCACCGCGTTTCAGCCAGTGCTTCGACCGGCGTTTCAGGCCGGCGCGGCATCGTCCAGACGCAGTTGCACCCGCGTGCGCCCGCCGTGGCTGTTGAGCTCGACCCGGCCGGCCAGGTGAAACCGCTGCTGCGCGGCGCGTTCCAGAGCCGGGCCGAGCGGACCATCGAAGGCACCGAAGGCTACGGCCTCCAGTTGCGGGCCGGTCAGATCGCCGACGCGAAGCCGCAGATGATTGGTGCCGATGCGCCTGGCATCAAGCACCCGCAGCGCCGGAAAGGCAAAGCGCGGTGCCGGCGCGGCCTGCCCGTAGGGGCCCGCGCGCTCAAGCGATTCGATCAGTTCGGGCGTGGCGGCACCGGGCATCAGCAGTCCATCAAGGCGCAGATCAGCCGCCTGGCCCATCGGCACGCCCTGGCGCTCCAGCAGGTTGCCCAGGCGTTCCATCGCGACCTCAAGCTGCCCGCGCGCCACCGTCAGCCCTGCCGCCATGCGGTGCCCGCCGCCCTTGAGCAGCAGCCCTTCACCAGCCAGGCGTTGGACAGCCGCGCCCAGATCGACCCCACCCACGGAACGGCCCGAGCCCTTGCCCTCGTCGCCATCGAGTGCAATCACCACCGCCGGGCGGTTGGTGGCCTCTTTCAGCCTTGCCGCCACGATGCCGATGACACCGGGGTGCCAGCCCTCGCCCGCCGCCCAGACCAGCGGCCCGTCAACGCCGCGCGCCTCGGCCTGGGCCAGTGCTTCCTCGCGCACCGCGGCCTCGATGGCACGGCGCTCCTCGTTGAGCTGATCGAGCTGGCGCGCCAGACGCTCGGCCTCGGCGGGATCGGCGGTGGCCAGCAGCCGCGCGCCCAGATCGGCGGCACCGATCCGTCCGCCGGCATTGACCCGCGGGCCGAGCACGAAGCCCAGATGATAGGATTCAGGCGCACGGTCGATGCGAGCCACATCGGCCAGCGCCACCAGCCCCGGACGCTGGCGCGCGGCCATCACCTTGAGCCCCTGGCGCACGAACGCCCGGTTGACCCCGGTCAGCGGTGCGACATCGGCCACGGTGGCCAGCGCCACCAGGTCGAGCATGGCCATCAGATCGGGGCCAGGCCGGCCGCTGGCGCGCAGCCTCCGGTTGGCATCGACCAGCAGCAGGAACACCACGCCGGCGGCGCACAGATGCCCCAGATCGCCGCTTTCGTCCTGCCGGTTGGGATTGACCACCGCCAGCGCCGGCGGCAGCATCTCGGTGCCCAGATGATGATCAACAACCACCACATCGGCGCCGCGCGCCGCGGCGATCGGTCCATGGCTGAGGGTGCCGCAATCGACGCAGAGGATCAGCGCATGATCCTGCGCCAGCGCCTCCATGGCGACCTCGTTGGGGCCATAGCCCTCGTCGATGCGGTCGGGGATATAAAGCGTCGCATCATGGCCCTGCGCGCGCAGCCAGCACAACAGCAGCGCCGCCGAGGCCCCGCCATCGACATCGTAATCGGCGAAGATGGCGATGCGCTCGCGCCGCGCCAGCGCCGCCAGAAGCCGCTCGGCGGCGGGTTCCATATCGCGCAGGCTCATCGGATCGGGCAACAGCGCGCGCAGTGAGGGGGTCAGATAATCCTCGACGGCAGAGGGGCCTACCGATTGCCGTGCCAGCACCGCACAGAGCGCCGGTGGCAGTTGCGTTGCCTGCGCCAGGGCCTCGGCCTGGCGCTCATGTTCGGGCGAGGGGCCGCGCCAGCACCGCCCGCTCAACGACTGCGCCACGCCCAGAAAGGGCAGCCCCTGGGCGGTCATTTCACCGGGGTGCGATACTGCATGCGCCGCACCGAACCGGTTTTCGAGCGCATGAGCAGGGTCTCGGTGGTCAGCCAGCCGGGTTCGCGCTTCATGCCGGGCAGGAGGGAGCCATCGGTCACACCGGTTGCCGAAAAGATCACATCGGCGGTGACCATCTCGTCGCGGGTATAGATGCGATCCATATCGGTGATGCCGGCCTTGGCGGCGCGGGCGCGTTCCCCATCATCGCGAAACTGCAAACGGCCATAGATCTGCCCGCCCATGCATTTTAGCGCCGCCGCCGCCAGCACCCCCTCAGGCGCACCACCGGAACCCATATACATGTCGATCCCGGTCAGTTCGGACTCGGCGCAATGCATCACGCCGGCCACATCGCCATCGGTGATCAGCCGGATCGCCGCCCCGGTGGAGCGCACCTCGGCGATCATCGCGTCATGGCGGGGACGCTCCAGAATGCAGACCGTGATATCGCGCGGTTCACAGCCCTTGGCGCGGGCCAGCGCGGCGACCCGCTCGGCGGGGGGCATGTCCAGCGTGACGGTATCAGGTGCGAAACCGGGGCCGATGGCGAGCTTGTCCATATAGATGTCAGGCGCGTGCAGCAGCGTGCCGCGTGGCGCCATGGCAATCACCGTCAGCGCATTGGGCATGTCCTTGGCGGTCAGCGTGGTGCCTTCGAGCGGGTCGAGCGCGATGTCCACTGCCGGGCCCTGCCCACTGCCGACTTCCTCGCCGATATAGAGCATGGGTGCCTCGTCGCGCTCGCCCTCGCCGATCACCACGACGCCTTTGATGTCGAGCAGGTTCAACTGGCTGCGCATGGCATTGACAGCGGCCTGATCGGCGGCTTTCTCGTCGCCGCGGCCTACGTGATCGGCTGATGCCACCGCCGCGGCCTCCGAGACGCGGGCGAGGCCCAGGGAAAGCATACGGTCGTGGAATTCGGGCTGATCCGGCATGGGGTGTCCCTGTGCTTGAAGGAGGTAGGAAGGATGTTGCGCTTCTTCTAACCAATCGCCCGCCGCAGGCCAACCCACAGCGGGGGCCAGAGGCAAGAAACCTGCCATGCGAGCGCCGGAAACGCCAGAACTCAGACCGCCTCGATGCGCAGTGCGACCGGATCGCCGACCAGAACACCGGTGCCGGCAAAACGCTCAAGCGCGTGGCCGATATCGTCCGAGGACGCCTTGTGCGTCACGATCAGCACCGGCGCATGGGCATCGTCATGGCCATACTGGCGCATCCGGTCGATGGAGATGCCGGCCTCGCCCAGCACCGTGGCAATGCGCGCCAGCGCGCCGGGCTTGTCCAGCAGCGTCATGCGCAGATACCAGGGCGCCGCGGCCGAAACGGCGGCAGGTTGCGCCAGTTCAAGGCAATGCACCGGCTGACCGAAGGTCGGCAGGCGCAGCCCGCGCGCAATATCGAGCACATCGCCCATCACCGCGCTGGCGGTGGGCCCCTCACCAGCGCCGGCGCCACGCAGCACCACCTGGCCCACGCTGTCGCCTTCGATCACCACCATATTGGTGCCGCCCTGCAACTGACCCAGCGGATGTGATTCCGGCACCAGACAGGGGGTCATGCGCTGTTCCAGCCCGCGCCCGGTCATCTGCGCCACACCCAGAAGCTTGATCGAGAAGCCCATGTCGCGCGCCAGACGGATGTCATGGATCGAAACCGAGCCGATACCCTGAAGCTGCACCGCGTCGAAATCGACCCGCGTGCCAAAGGCTATGGCGGCCAGCAGACTGAGCTTGTGCCCGGCGTCGATGCCCCCGACATCAAGGTTGGGATCGGCCTCCAGATAACCAAGCTGGCGGGCCTCCTCGAACACGGTCTCATAGGGCAGGCCGGCGCTTTCCATGCGCGTCAGGATGTAATTGCAGGTGCCGTTCATCACCCCCATGACACGGGTGATCGCATTGCCTGCCAGCCCTTCGGTCAAGGCCTTGATCACCGGAATGCCGCCCGCCACGGCAGCCTCGAAACGCAGCACCCGCCCCGCGCCCTCGGCGGCCAGCGCCAGCGCATGCCCGTGATGCGCCAACAGCGCCTTGTTGGCGGTGACGACATCCTTGCCCTGCGCAAAGGCGGTTTCCACCAGCGCCTTGGCCGGGCCGTTCTCGCCGCCCATCAGCTCGACCACCACATCGACATCCTCGCGCCGGGCCAGCGCCACCGGATCGTCCTCCCAGGCATAGGAGGAAATGTCGGCGCTGCGGTTCTTCTGGCGCGAACTGGCCGAGACCGCGACGATCTCAACCGGGCGCCCGGCGCGCCGGGCGATCAGCGCGGCATGGTTTTGCACGATCTTCACCACGCCGATGCCGACGGTGCCCAGACCGGCGATGCCGAGGCGCAAGGGGGTGTTCATGAATTCGGTCTCCGGCTGTCGCGGGCATGCGCGACAATGATGCCGCGGCCCATGCTGCGCGACAGTTAGCCTTTCATCGTGGCGGGTGCAATCCGCAGGTGCATCAGGGCGCTTGCGGGAGCGATTCTAGCGGGTGGCAGCTTGCAGCGCCGCCGCGCGCCGGCGCAAGAGCGCATCCTGATCGCTGGGTTGAACCGCTCGCAGGGTGGCAGCGCGCGCGCGCAGCGCAGCGGCGCGGCCGTCACCGGCAACGGGGCGGGGCAACGCCGTGACGCCATGAATGCGCGCGTCGATCTCGGCGGGGCTGAGCAGGGCGGGGGTGGCAGGCATCGTCGCCGGTTCTGGCGCGGCGCAACCGGTCAGCCCGGCAAGCGCGATCGGGGCCATCAGGGCGAGCGCAGCGCGCAACAGGCTTGGGGCGGCGGGTGGGTTGGGCATCCGGGGCTTTCGCGAACAGGCGCTTGGTCATCACACCCTAGAACGCCGCCCGCCCCGAGGGAAGAGGCGAAACCCGCAGGCAGGGCACCATCAGGGCTTGAATTGAACGCTCGTTCAGTGAAAATGGGGCATGGCACGAAAACCCGGATCCCGCGCCGATATCACCGGCCCGCGGCTGCGCGAGGCGGCGCTGCGGCTTTTCGCGCGCCATGGTTTTGCCGCGGTTTCCATGCGCCAGATCGCGCGCGAGGTCGGTGTGCAGGCGGGGGCGCTCTACCAGTATATCGACGACAAGCAGGGCCTGCTTTTCGAGTTGATGCGCAACCATATGGAAGAGCTCCTTGACGCCTGGGCCGCCACCGGACCGGCCCCGAGCGGCGCAATGGACCGCCTGGAACGGTTTGCGCGCTTTCACATCCGCTTTCACGCCGCGCGCGCTGATGCGGTGTTTGTCTCGTATATGGAGTTGCGCAATCTCAACGGGGAGCATTTCGCGCAGATCGAGGCGCTGCGCCGGCGCTATGAGACCGAGCTGGAAACGATCCTGCATGCAGGGCAGGCAGAGGGCAGCATGGCACTGCCCGACACCAAGCTGGCGGCAATGGCGCTGATTGCCATGCTGACCGGCGTGAACACCTGGTTTCGCGAGGGCGGGCGGCTGAGCCGCGAAAAGGTCGAGGACATCTATATCGACATGGTGCGCAAGGCGGTAAGGGCTTAGCGTCGGTGCGGCCGCGCTACCAGCCGCAGGCCACATGGCCCTGCTGGCAGGGAGTCAACTGGACCACACCGGCATTGGGATCCGCAAAGGCGATCTGCGGCGCAAAGCGCGGTCGCGTCACCACGAAATGTTCCAGAACCGACGCGCCCAGCCCGGCATTGAAGGGCGGGCGGTAATTCATCTGCGTTTCCAGCAACACCACGGTGTCGCCGCGCGGGATCATCGGCATCCGGTCGATGGCGGCGTTGAGTTCGGCATTGCTCAGCCCGGTGCCACCGCGCGAGGCATAGGACCAGACCACCTGATATTCCTGATCGACGACATTGTAATAGACGCTCGAAAGCCGCAATGTCGTGGGGTGGCGCGCCCGCGCGAGATAATCGAACAGATCGTGCATATTTTCGACGAAAGCCGGGGTGATCGGTGTGATCTGGCGCGAGACAAGATCTGAAACCGTATAGGAAACCCCGGTGTTGGATTTCTGGGTGCGGAAGGCATCGAAATAGACGAACATCGCCAACAGGGCGAAAATCACCACCGGCAGGACCAGCACGGCCTCCACCGAGACGGCGCCACGCTGCTCGCGCAGCCACCGGGCGGCGTGGCCAGGAAGGGCAGAGAGGGGGGGGGGCATTCTGGTCATCGGGGCTCATTCACATAGGCAGAGGCGGCGGTCATGCGAAACCCGCCCGAGGCATCCACCGGCAGCCCCAGCCCCCAGCCCGAGGTGGGGAACAGCGGATCATAGATCAGGCAGACCCGCACGAGGATCAGGTCATGCTCGACGCCGGGGGTAAGCTGAACGGCAGGCACGGTTTGCTCGGCGCGGTTGACGCAGGGCGCGGTATCGGCGGGCAACACCGGATTCTGGTTGGGCAATCGGCGCAGCTCAACCAGCAGATCGGTCGCGCAATTGGGGATCATCATTGTCTGGCTGCACACCGCGCTGCGCAATGTATCGACATTGACCGGCGACACCCGGCCCAGCCGCAACTGGCGCATCGCCAGATCAAGCCCGCGCTCCAGCATGGCGTGGCGGGTCATCACCAGCCCACCCTCGACCCCGGCCAGGAAGAGCGCCATGAACAGCGGCACCAGGATGGCGAACTCAACCGTCGAAGCCCCGTCCTGCCGGCGCCAGGCCCGGCGCAGGAGCGCGCGGGGCGACAGGATCGCGAACAGCCCGCGCGGGCGTTTCAGGGGGTGGACCATCTTCATTCCACAAGCCTGAGTTGACGGATATTGCTGGCAATCGAACGGAATGCCTCGGAGATCTGCACACCTTGCACATCGAAGAAATGCGCCGGCGTGCTGGCACAGTTGCGTAGCCCGATTATGCCCCCCGGATCGGCTTCGAAGGCGACCGAGAAAACGACAATCCCTGCATCGCGGGCGGCTGCACAGATCTGTTGCAGCCGGTTGTCCTTGACGGCGGGCGAAACGGCTGTCTGCCAGCTCAAGGTGAGGCTGTGGGCGTGGTTGTTGAGTTGCGCATTCGTGCCCGAGGGCAGGGCGGCCGGCGCAAAGATCTGCCGCGCGGCCCAATACATCTGCGTACGATGAAACAGCTCCGGCCAGTCAAGCCGGCGCGCGTTCTCAACGGTCTGGATGGTGCACTGGGTCTCCCAGGTGCGGCAGGTGCCGTTGTTCCTGAAGCGCGTGCAGACCTGTTCGCAGCTCTCCACTTCGGCATTGCCCCAGGGCTGGCTGTGCCACCCGTTGTCGCGCCGATGCCAGTAAAGATTGGTGTTGGCATTGTAGAGCGAGAAGGTACCGAGCGTTGCGTCCTGAGTGTTGATCCAGACCGGCGAAGGCCCGCTTTTCACCGCATCGACCAGCCGGCGCTCCTGAAAATTCTCGCCATCGGTCATCAGCACCACAACCTTCAGCGTTTCCGAATCGCCGTAGGGTGCGGGCCGGCCCTCGAGTCGCGCGTCGATCGCGCCGCTCTGTACCATCGCATCAACCATCGGCTGCACGCTCGGATCAACCAGAGCAACACCCCAGCGCATGCCGATCTCGATCGAGGTCGCGCCAAGCGCCCGCATGGCCTCGACCCGCGCGATCAGATCGTCAGGATCGGTGCTGAAGGGGGCAATTTCCAGCCCGGCGTTGCCCGGCGCAACGGGACAGTCGTAAAACCCGGCGACCAGCGGGTTATTGGCGTTGTAATAGCCCGAAAACGGGGGGGATTCCCATGGGAAGCCGTGCCCCGCGCCCTGCAATGTGCTGCCTGCGGGCAGGGCCGTCGTCAGGTATTGATGCGCCTCGAAATCGATGCAATGCGAGAATTCCTGCCGGTGAGTAACATTGTAATGATCCAGGATCATCGCCCCGGCATTGACCTGCCCGGTATAGGGGATCAGCGACATCGAGACGCTGCCCTCATCCGAGCTCTCGAAAATGGTTTCGATGAATTCGCGCGCCGCCACCTGAAGGTTTGGCAAGCGGTTGAAATTGTTCATCGAACCGGAAAGATCCACCACCAGCGAGATCTCCAGGTTCGGCACCCGTTCCTCGGCGGCAGAGACAATCGAAAGCGGCAGCGTGCGAATGCCGACCAGATGCATCATCAGCGTCGGCACCTGCCCCTGGACGCTGACCCGCGCCTCGCGGAAATTCAGCCCGTCATCGGTGTGGATGCCGGCGATCAGATGCTCCATCCCGTCACGGGCCATGTAGTCGCGGATGACGGTTTCCATGTCCTGCGTCTGGCGCAGCGAGGTTGCCGCCAGCACCGCGCGGTCCAGCGTGCCCTGCAGGCGCACCCGCTCCTGCTCATAGCGCATCACGTCGATGGCGACGCTGGAGACCAGCAGCAGCGCGGCGAACAGAAAGACCGCCAGCACGCTGAGCGAGCCGCGCTCATCACCAAAGCGGTTGCGCAACCAAATGCCCTTGCCGCGCCACTGGCCCGGCACCAGGGGCAGGGCCGGGCTTAGCAAACTCTTCATGCCCTATCACCTACACTTGCCACACGGCACCAGACGCCGTGTTCGGGGATTGAAAACTATTGAACCCTCATGGCTGAAATTGGGCGCGCTGCCGCGACAGTGTGGCAAATGTGTGGCGTCTGGCCGCCAAGGGCTGCGCGACGTGCAACCGATGTCGAACGGGTTTTGAAACCGCACAAGAATCGGGCTAGGGTGTCGTGCAAGTGGACATCCGGCCACCTGCCATCGACAATGCCCTGATCGGGCCAAGGTGAAATCATGCTGAAACACAACGAACCGAGCTTTCGCGAGAACGTCGACATCATGTTCAACCGGGCGGTGGCCCTGATGGACCTGTCGCCCGGCCTGGCGGAAAAGATCCGCGTCTGCAACGCCACCTACACGGTGCGGTTCGGCGTGCGTCTGCGCGGGCGGATCGAAACCTTCGTCGGCTATCGTTCGGTTCATTCCGAGCATATGGAACCCGTCAAGGGTGGCATCCGCTACGCGCCCGAGGTCAACCAGGACGAGGTCGAGGCGCTCGCCGCGCTGATGACCTACAAATGCGCGCTGGTGGAAACCCCCTTTGGCGGCTCCAAGGGCGGGCTGTGCATCGATCCACGCCAGTATGAGGAACACGAGCTGGAGCAGATCACCCGGCGCTTCGCCTATGAACTGGCCAAGCGCGACCTGATCAACCCGGCGCAGAACGTCCCCGCCCCCGACATGGGCACCGGCGAGCGTGAAATGGCCTGGATCGCCGACCAGTACGCACGGATGAACACCACCGACATCAACGCCCGCGCCTGCGTTACCGGCAAGCCGCTCAATGCTGGCGGCATCAAGGGCCGGGTGGAGGCTACCGGGCGCGGCGTGCAATACGCGCTGCGCGAATTCTTCCGCCATCCCGAGGATGTCGCCAAGGCAGGGCTTTCGGGCAAGCTTGCAGGCAAGCGGGTGGTCGTTCAGGGGTTGGGAAATGTGGGTTATCACGCCGCCAAGTTCCTCTCTGAGGAAGATGGCTGCGCGGTCGTCGCCGTGATCGAGCGCGACGGCGCCGTGAGCAACCCCGAAGGGCTGGACATCGAAAGCCTGCGCAACTGGATCAACGACAATGGTGGTGTGCGGGATTTCCCCGGCGGCACGTTCCACGCCGATGGCGCCCTGCTGCTGGAAGCTGAAAGCGACATCCTGATCCCGGCCGCGCTTGAGGGGGTGATCCATATGGGCAATGCCCCGCGGATCAAGGCACCGCTTGTCATCGAGGCCGCCAACGGCCCGATCACCGCCGGCGCTGACGAGATCTTGCGCAACCGTGGCGTGGTAATCATCCCGGACATGTATGCCAACGCCGGGGGCGTGACGGTTTCGTATTTCGAATGGGTCAAGAACCTCAGCCATATCCGGTTCGGGCGGATGCAGCGGCGCAACGAGGAAGCGCATGCGCTGGCGCTGGTGGATGAGCTGGAACGCCTCTCGGCCGACAAGCAACTGGGCTGGGAACTTTCCCCCGATTTCAAGAAGCGCTACCTCCAGGGCGCCGATGAACTGGCGCTGGTGCGCTCGGGGCTCGACGATACGATGCGCACCGCCTACCAGGCCATGCGCGAGATCTGGCACAGCCGCGACGATGTCGCCGATCTGCGCACCGCCGCCTATATCGTCGCCATCAGCCGCGTTGCCGCCAGCTATCGCGCCAAGGGATTGTAACGGCAGAAGGGGGGCTTTGCCCCCCTCGCCCTGACGGGCTCACCCCCCAGGATATTTGCGGCACAAAGACCGAGGATTCAGCTTTTCTTAATCACGATCTGCGAGCCTGCGCGGGCGGGACAGGCGGGGACGCCGATGGCCGTGCACGAAGACGGCGGCGACCCGGCAGCGGTGTCGCCGCCTTTCATTTCGCGCGCGTCTTTGTGCCGCAAATATCCTGGGGGTGAATGGGCGCAGCCCAGAGGGGGCAAAGCCCCCGCTTCCTTCAGCCGGCTTTCAGATCGCGGGCAAGGGCACAAAAGGCTTCGAGGGTGATTTCCTCGGCGCGCGCAGTGGGGGGGATGCCCAGCCTTTCGAGCCGCATCTCGATTGCCCCGTCCAGCCCGCGAAGGCTGGCGCGCAACATCTTGCGGCGCTGGTTGAACGCGGCTGCGACCACGCGCTCAAGGATCTTCGAATCGGCGGGAAAGCGGGGCTCTCGCAAGGCGGTCAAGTGCACCACGGCCGAGCTGACCTTGGGCGGCGGGGTGAAGGCTTCAGGCGGGAGCGTCAACACGATGCGCGGCTCGGCGCGCCATTGCGCCAGAAGGGCCAGCCGTCCATAGGCCTTGCTGCCCGGTTTCGCCACGATCCGTTCGGCGACCTCGCGCTGGAACATCAGCGTCAGGCTTTCCCAGAAGGGCGGCCATTGTGGCGGGGTCAGCCAGCGCACCAGCAGTTCGGTGCCCACATTATAGGGCAGGTTGGCCACCACGCGGATCGGCGGCGTCAGATGCGCCATCGGGTCAACCGCCAGTGCATCACCATGGATCACCGTCAGCCGGCCGGGACAGGCTGCGGCGATTTCGGCCAGCGCCGGCAGGCAGCGCGCGTCCTTCTCGATGGCCAGCACCCGCCGCGCGCCTTCGGCCAGCAGGCCGCGCGTCAGCCCGCCGGGGCCGGGGCCGATTTCCAGAACGTCGCAACCGCTCAGATCGCCCGCCGCCCGCGCGATTCGCGATGTCAGATTGAGATCGAGCAGAAAATTCTGGCCAAGCGCCTTGCGGGCGCGCAGATCGAAGCGGGCGATGACCTCGCGCAGGGGGGGCAGCGCATCGATCATCGCCCGGCCTGCGGGCTGTCCGGCCGATTGGCGCGACGTTCGGCGAGTGTGGCGGCCAGCGCGAGTGCGGCGCGCAGGCTGGCGGGATCGGCGCGTCCGGTGCCGGCGATGTCATAGGCGGTGCCGTGGTCAGGTGAGGTGCGCACGAAGGGCAGGCCCAGCGTGACATTGACGCCGCTCGCAAAATCGAGCGTCTTGATGGGGATGAGCGCCTGATCGTGATACATGCAGAGCGCCGCATCGTAGCGCTGTCGCGCGGCGGGGTGGAACATCGTATCGGCGGGCAGGGGGCCGGTCAGATCGAACCCCTCGGCGCGCAGATCGTCGAGCAGCGGGGTGATAAGCGTTTGCTCCTCATGGCCCATGCGCCCGCCTTCGCCGGCATGCGGGTTGAGGCCGGCCACAGCGATGCGCGGGGCGTCGATGCCGAAATCGGCCCGCAGCGCGGCATGCGTAATGCGCAAGGCGCTCTCAAGCACACGCCGGTTCAGTGCGCGCGGCACCTCGGCCAGCGGGATGTGGATGGTCGCCGGGACCACGCGCAATTCGCTGCAGGCCAGCATCATCACCACCTCGCAGCCCCCTGCCAGATGGGCCAGAAACTCGGTATGGCCAGGGAAGCGAAAGCCCGCCCCCTCCTGCAGCGCCTGTTTGTTGATCGGCGCGGTGACAAGCGCGCCGGCCGCGCCTGCGCGAACCAGCGCCACGCCGCGCTCGATGGCCCGGATCACACCGGCGGCGTTGCGCGGATCGGGCTGGCCGGGGCATGCCGGGGCGACGAAACGCTCGGCAAGCACCGCCAGCGTGCCCGGCGGAACCATCCGCGCATCAGACGGTGCACCGATTGCCTGCCATCGCGTACCCGCCGGCAGGTGGCGCGGATCGCCGATCCAGCCGAAGCACGGCCCGGACTCGCGCGCCAGCATCGCTGCAAGTTCGGGGCCAATTCCGGCAGGATCACCGCAGGTCATGACCAGCGGCGCGGTCTCTGCCCGCGAGGCATGCGGTGCCATGTGTTCAGTTCGCCCGGATCTCGGCTTCGGCGCGCAGCATCTGCAGATGGGCCTCGGCCAGACCTTCGAGCGCGCGACTGAAAAGCGCCATGCGCACATCCTCGCGGCTTGGTGCGGGATCGGGCGCGACGCGGCGGGCGCAGAGCATCAGCACGACGAGATCGCCTCCCTCGACCAGATTGGCCGAAAGCTCGCCCGGATTGAGCCGGCCGAGTTCGGTGGCATAGGCGGCCGAAAGCTCCGGCCGGCGACGGGTGTGGCGTTCGGCGGTGCCATCGGGCAGTTCAGGGGCCACGCGACCGAGCACGCCGCCGAGATCGTCGCAACTGTCAACGCTGGCGCGAAGCTGTGCCACGCGCGCCATGTTGCCTTCACTGCGCCCACCGGGCAGGCCAAGGCGACGATAGTCAAGCTCGATCTCTCCGGCCGGCACATCGCGCACTTCACGCCGGGCACGAAGCTGGAAAAAGGCATAGGCGCCAGGCACTTCCAGAGGGCCGATGATATCGCCCATGGCAGCCCGCGCGAGCGGTTCCTGCAGCGGCGCGGGCAGGCTGATCAACTCGATCCAGCGCTCGATGCGCCCCCCGGTGGGGGCGGTCGGTGCGGCGGAGACCTGGCGCGCCGCGGCCGAAAATTCCTCGGGTGTGCGGATTTCAAGGATCTGCGGGATCAGCTGATCGACAATCTCGGCGAATTCCGGATCAGAAGGCAGGAAGATCTCGGAGAGCAGAACCTCGGTGACCGGGCGCACCGCCTCGACCGAAAGCGCGCGGTCGATCTGCGCTTCGGTCACGCGCACCTCGGGGCCAAAACGCGTATTGATCAGGTCGCGCCAGACCACGCCGGCGCGAATGAAGTCGGTGAAGGTTTCAGGGTCGATGCCGGCCTCGCGCAGCAATGCGGTCAACTGCTCGGCGCTCAGTTCGGCACGGGCGGCGAACTCTTCCTTGCCCTCGGCGATCTGATCGGCATTGACAAAGAAACCGGCGCGTCGCCCGGCCTGCAATTGCAGCCGGTCCTCGATCAGCCGCTCGCGCGCCAGGGCGCGCAGATCACCGCTGCCGGCACCGATAAACTCAAGAAACCGGGCGCGCTGTTCGATCTCGTAATGCGTGATGGCGTTGTTGTTGACATAGAGCGCCGCACCGAAGCGGGTTTGTGCCTGCGCCTGATGCGCGCCCAGACTGCCCACCACCGCCATGCACAATCCCAGTACCAGGGCCGGAAGCGACCTTGCGCTCAGCCGCGGGCGAAGGCGCTGCGGGGCGGCACGTTCCGCCGGGATGGCAGAAGTCCGGGTGGCGGTGAAAAGCAGGCTCATCGGTGACATGCGCAGTCTTTCGTTCATCGTCATTTCAGGCGCCGGAAGGCAGGCAACCGGCAGGGCTGCATCCATCATGTGCGGCAACTCCGCCCGGTCGGGGTGGCGCGGCCGCCGCCGATACCAAGCAGGTCGATCTGCAGACCGAAGGATGTCGACCGCCTCACATTAGTAGAGGTTGCGAAGCGATGCGAGAGGGAAACATCGACTTGAATGCACTCGTTGCGGAACTCCAGCCCGGTGCGCGCGGTGCGCAATTCGCCAAGTGCGGCGTCATATTCCCAGCCGAACCGCCCCGCCCAGCCACTGTCGAAGCGATGGCTCAGGTCGAAATGCCATTCAGCCCGGTTGGCGGGGCGGCCTTCAAAGGTGTTGGCGGGCAGATAGACATAGCTGGTTGCCAACCCGGTGGCGCCGGCAACCCAGCGCAGGCTGGTTTCGCCACGGCTGAGGCGGCGGTTGTCATCGAGCAGAAGCCGCAGCCCGAAGGCCGCCCCCTGCGCCGAGCTGATCTGCCCGGCCAGAAGCCAGTGCGAGCGGGTCTGCCCAAGCGGCTGCGGATTGAGTGGATCAAAGGCGGGGTAGCCGCCACGGCGCAGGATCCGCCCGACAAGCGTTTCGACCGTCCAGCCGGTGGGATCATGCCGGCTCCAGCGCAGGCCGAGATTGGCGCGCGGGCCATCATCGCGCGCATCATGGCCGGAATAGCGGGGCAGGGCGAAAAGGTTGCCGGGATCAAGCTCCGGCAGCAGGTTGTCATCATTGGGCAGCAGCGGGTGGTTGCCCCGGCTGGCGATGATCTGGGCGATGGGTTCGATCACATGCCCGCCGCCACGGCCGTCGGCGGCAGCCCAGGGCCAGCGCAGCTCGGCCATGCCCTCGACGGCGTGGCGCGTTATCGGCCCGGCAAAGCGACTGTCATCAGTGATGCGCAGGTGATCGACACGTCCCTGCACCACGCCGGTTGCCAGAATGCCGCCCGGCAGCACCGTCTGGCGCTGCCAGCGGGCCTGGGCAAAGAACCGCGCCAGATCGCGCCCGGAATCGCCATCGACGCGCGAGCGGCGCTGATGGGCATGCCCGCCGAAGCGCAGCACCACATCGCCGCCGCGCCCGCCGGCACCAAGGCCCAGCCGCTCTTCCCATTCGGCCT
Organism: Pararhodobacter sp.; assembly: GCA_046295695.1. Classification (GTDB taxonomy): domain Bacteria; phylum Pseudomonadota; class Alphaproteobacteria; order Rhodobacterales; family Rhodobacteraceae; genus Pararhodobacter. The sequence continues at coordinate 199,439 of JBKBMS010000001.1, forward strand.
GCAAAAGCTGGTTGGGCAGGGTGCGGTTGTCCACCCCTGCCTCCAGCGTGCGAAAAGCCACGGCGCGCGCGCGGATCGCCTGATCGCGGCGATAGCGATCAAGGGTAACATGGCTGGTGATGCGCCGGTCGGAGGTGATGCCATAGGTATCCAGATAGTCGCGATCGCTGGGCACCAGCAGATCCGCGCTCAGCCGGAAATCACCTGGCGTCAGAAAGAGCGCACGCAGATAGCCATGCCCGCGGGTCTGGCCCGGCAGGTCGCGGTCGCGGGCGATCTGGCCGCCCAGTTCCAGCCCGCCGCGCACGAAAGCGGCACGGTAGCGCAGCGCCACGGCATAGGCACCGCGCGACGTGATGGTGGGGGTCAGCGTCAGGTCATGCGCTGGACCCAGCGGGATGAAATAGGGCAGCGACACGCCAAAACCCAGCCGGCTGCGGGCGCTCCAGCGCGGCACCAGAAACCCCCGCGCACGGGTGAGCGAGGGATCGGGCAGGCGTAGGCGTGGCGCGTAAAACAGCGGCACCCCGTGCACCCGGAACTGCGCGCGCTCGAAATAGAGCTGCTGGGCATCGCGGTCATGGGTCACGCGGGCGGCGCGGATTTCCCACAGGGGGGTGGGGTTTTCGGCACAGACGCGGCAGCTTGACGCCACCACCGCGTTCATCCGGGTGATGTTGCTGTCAGGGCGTTCGATGCTGGCCGCCGCGATCTGGAACTGCCGGTCCAGCACCATGCGCGCGCTCTGGATCAACCCGCTGCGCAAATTGGCGTCGATCTGTGCGGCATCGGCCAGGATCACCCGGTCCGGCCCGTCGCTCAGAACGATCGGCCCCTCGACATCGAGCGTGCCGCGGCGCGGATCATAGGCGACGCGCCGGGCGCTCAGCCGCACCGAGCCATGCCACACCTCGACCGAGCCGGTGGCGATCAGCCGGCCGAGGGAATCAACGAAAACGCTGTCGGCGGTCAAGGTGGCGGGCATGCGGGCCTGCGCCAGGGCCGCGCCACCGGCCAGCACGCCGAGACCCGGTGCAAGGAGCGCCCCGGTGGCAAGCCCGGCGATCAGCACCAGCGCGCGCAACCGCCGACGCGCCGCGGCGTGCCAGCCCGGCCCCGTCGTTCGCCCGCCCGATGGCCTGACGTTTGCGCCCTGCACTAGCCGTCCTCCAGATGCAGCAAGATCCCCAGCGCCAGCAGGATCGACGCCACCGGCGGCGCCCAGACCGCCAGCACGATGGGAATCTGCCCGTTCTCTCCCAGAACTTGCGCGAAATTGCGCAGAAAGAACAGGGCGAATCCGGCCAGAACGGTGATCAGGATGCGTCGCCCGGCATGTCCGGCGCGCGCATGTTCCAGGCAGAACACCGCGCCGATCAGCATCATCCCCCCCAGCAGCAGCGGCAGCGCCAGTTCGGCATGGAACCGGGCGCGATGCTCGCGGGTGGCCAGCCCGGCGCGATCAAGCGCACCGATCAGTTGCGGCAGCGCCCAGATCGACACCGAGCCCGAGGCCGCAAAGGCATCCTGGATGCGCTCGGGTGTCAGATCGGTCGGCAGGGTGAGCCGCGCATGGGTCTGCGCGCTCTGTTCGGGGTTGGGGTCGTCGAGGGTCCAGATCTTGGCGGTGTCCAGCTCCCACGCGCCGGGCACCAGTTGCCCGCGCCGCGCCTCGATACGCGAGACCGGCGCGCCGGTCTCGCTTTGAAAGGCCAGAAACGACAGGCGCACAAAGCTCCGGCCATCGGGTTCAAGGGCTTCGGCCCGGATCACAGTCTGGCCGTTCCGGTCGCCCTGGCGCAGCCAGATCCCGCTGTCGCTGACCGAGATCTGCGCAACCAGATCGGGGTTTTCGAGCGCGGCTATCTGGCGGTCGAACATGCGTGCAGCGCCCGCCACCATCGGATTGATCGTCGCCACGACGAGCGCCCCCATAAGCAGCGTGGCCACAAAGGGTGCCAGCAGCATGCGCAGCGCCGGGCGACCGGCGGCGCGGATCACCACCAGTTCCGACGACCGCGCCAGCGACAGAAACAGTGCCATCGACGACAGGATCATCATCAGGGGCAGGATCTGATAAAGCGTATGCGGCACGCGCAGCAACGACAGCCACAGGATGGTTTCGATCCCGGTTTCCTGCCCGCCCAGCCGGCGCACCAGTTCGACGGCCTCGAACAGGAAGAGCATGCCGAAGAAAACCGCCATCACCAGCCCCAGCGTTCCCGCAAGCCGCCGCGTGAGGTAGCGCTCCAGCGTCATGCCCGCACCCTCCCCGTGGCGCCGCCACTACCGCGCGATGGCCTCGTCCCGCGCGGGGGCCTGCGCACGCGCGCGGCGATTGCCAGCAGCACCGCCCCCGACAACAGCGCCAGCGCCACCGGCACCACACCCAGCCAGGCCAGCGCGATCGAGCGCATCGCCGGGCCCGCCAGCACATTGGCCATGATCTGCATCAGCGTCAGAAGCACCACCGCCAGCGCCACCTCGCGCCAGAATCCCAGACGGTTGAACCCCCCCGCCAGCAGCGCCGCAAAGCCGATCAGCGCGGTTGCGACCGCCGTCAGGGGCTCGATAAAGCGCGAAATCAGCTCGAAGCGAAACTGCGCCGGCGTCGCGCGGGTTTCGGCCAGCAACAGCGGGCCGGGCGCGATCAGCGCCGATGTCGGCAATTCGCGCACCGTTCGCCCCCGCGAGGCAGGCCCGATCAGTGCCCCCAGGTCATAGGTGAAATCAGCGAATGTAGTGGTCGAAAGCCGCCCCGTTGCATTGTCATGGATCTGCGCGAAGCCGTCGATCATCACCAGCTTGGGCCCGCTGCGCTCCGGCACGATGAGCGCGCTGCGGGCGGTATAATCGACCCGCTGCGCCAGCGAGCGCGAATCCGAGAGATAGATGCCGCGCAGGACGCCTTCCTGGGTGATCTCGGCGATGAAGAAGGTGATGCCCTCGGACGGGTGCTGAAAGACGCCGTCTTGCAGCAGCGAGGCGGTGATGTTCTGCGCGATCTCGCTCTGGCGCTGGTTGAGCTGGGCGCGCGCGGCCGGCACCAGCACATGCATCACCACCATCAGAAAAACCGCCACGATCAGGCCGAACGCCACCACCGGCCGCGCCATGCGCCAGGGCGATAGCCCCGCCGCCTGCAACACCGCCACCTCGTTCGAGCGCAGCAGTTGCACCGTCACATAGACCGCCGCCACGAAGGCCGCGATCGGCAGGACGGCGCGAATCAGCATCGGGAGGCTCAGTGCAGTGAGTTCAAGGAACACCAGAATTGGCTGGCCATCGCTGATCAGCTGATCAAACAGCATCACCGCCCTGTTGACCCAGTAAACGGCCACCAGCACCAGAGCGAAAAAGCCGAATACGCGCAGCAGTTGCGACAGAATATACCAATCCAGCCGCCTCACGCGACACCCTTCTCACTGACATCCTCGCCGACCCTAGACGCTTTTGCACGGCAGGGAAACTGCCAATCCGGCCGGGGTAGCGCCACGCGCTGGCGGTGCCGGGCACTGGTCAAGGGCGGGGATCGGCGATAGGCTTGCGGGCATGGTTGGGCCTGCGGCGCGCTTGCCGCGCGACTGCCCGAAAACACCGCCGCAATGCCGCCTTGAACCACCACGGGAGCCCTGCATGACCCTTGCCGCCATCAAATTCGTCGCCGCCGATGCCGAAGTCCTGGCCAGCCACGCCGGCCAGATCGCCGGTTTCGCCGACGAAACCCCCGATGCCTGGGCGCGCAGGCTGGACCGGTTGAGCAAGGGTGCGGTGAGCCGGGCGCTGGCCAGCGATGCCTGGGCCAAGCTGAAACCCGGCGAGGGGCTGGAGCTGGCCTTCCCCGCCGGCATGGCGGCGCGCGCGCTGCACCTTGTCCGGCTACCGAAGAAAGCCACACCCGCCGAGTTGCGCCGCGCCGGGGCAGGGCTGGGCGCGGTGCTCGACGAGGGCGGCATGCTTGTCGCGGGGGGGGCGCTGAAAGGCGGCGAGCATCTGGCCGAGGGCCTGGCGCTGCGGGCCTATGGCTTCGCGCGCCGCGCCGCGCCGGCCAAGCTGCCGGGCGCGGTGACGCTGGCCTGCGCCGATGCCGATGCCACCCGCGCCGCCGCCGTCGATCTGCTGGCGCGCGCCGAGGGCGTGCATTTCACCCGCGATCTGGTCAACGAACCAGCCAATATCCTCACCACCACCGATTTTGCCGAACGCCTTGAGGCGCTGCGCGAACTGGGGCTTGAGGTCGAGCTGCTCGACGAGCCGGCGCTTGAAGAACTGGGCATGCGGGCGCTGCTGGCAGTGGGGCAGGGCTCGGAAAGCCCCTCGAAGGTGGTGGTGATGCGCTGGCAGGGCGCGGGCGAGGAGCCGCCGCTGGCGCTGATCGGCAAGGGGGTGGTGTTCGATACCGGCGGCATCTCGATCAAGGGATCCGCCGGCATGGAAGAGATGGTCGCCGATATGGGCGGCGCCGGGGTTGTGGCCGGGGTGATGCGCACGCTTGCGCTGCGCAAGGCCCGCGCCAATGTCGTCGGACTGGTGGGGCTGGTCGAGAACATGCCCGACGGGCGCGCGCAGCGGCCGGGCGACGTGGTGCGCTCGATGAAGGGCGATACGATCGAGGTGATCAACACCGACGCCGAGGGCCGCTTGGTGCTGGCGGATGTGATGTGGTACGCGCAAGAACGCTTCCAGCCCGCCGCGATGGTCGATCTGGCCACGCTGACCGGGGCGGTGATCATCGCGCTTGGCCATCACAAGGCCGGGGTCTTTGCCAATGACGATGCGCTTTGCGATGCGTTCCTGAAGGCCGCGGCCGAGACCGGCGAAGGCGCCTGGCGCCTGCCGCTCGATCCGGCCTATGACAAGCAGATCAAATCGCGCATCGCGGATATGAAGAATGTCGGCGGCAGGTCGGCGGGCGCGGTGACGGCGGCGCAGTTCCTGCAACGCTTCGTCAAGCCCGATATGCCCTGGATCCATCTTGATATCGCCGGCGTGGCGATGCCCGGCGAGGCAACCGATTTCGCGCCCAAGGGGGCCACGGGCTGGGGCGTGCGGGCGCTCGATGCGATGATCCGCGCCCGCTTTGGCGGATGAGCAGGGCAAAAGGGGCGGGCAGGCATGGCGGTTGCGCGGTTCTACCACCTGACGCAGGACCCGTTGGAGGGTCTGCTGCCGCAGTTGATCGGCAAGGCATTCGAGGCCGGGTTGCGCGTGGCGCTGCGCGGCACCGCGCAGGCGCGGATGGAGGCACTGGACCGCATGCTCTGGCTGGGCGACGGCTTCTTGCCGCATGGCCTTGCCGGCGGGCCGCATGACGGCGAACAGCCCGCGCTCCTGTGCTGGGATGCAACCCCGGTGCGCGCCCTTCCCAACCGTCCCCGCTGCCTGATCGCGCTCGACGCCGCGCCGGTGGCTGCCGATGAGGCGCAGACGCTGGAGCGCCTGTGCATCGTCTTCGACGGGCTGGACGCGGAGGCCGTGCAGGCTGCGCGCGGACAATGGCGGGCGCTGACCGGCGCGGGCGTGGCGGCCGAATACTGGAGCCGTGCCAGCGGCCGCTGGCGCTGCGAAGCCCGCCATCCCGATGGCTGAGTCCTTGGACGGGATGACGGAACGCGGCGGCGCGAATATGGCTGGCAGCGACGACGGCTCCTTGTGCAACAATCTTACGCGGGTTATGGACTTCGCGCACGAACTGAAAAAGGGCGGGCTTGCCCGACCGCTACGAATGGGGGACGAAGCGTGAAGATCGGCGCACCAAAAGAACTCTACCCCGGCGAGAACCGGGTGGCGATGACGCCGGAATCGGCGGTTCAGTTGCAAAAGCTGGGGCATGAATGCCTGATCGAAAGCGGCGCCGGCGCCGCTGCGGGCTTTGAAGACAGCGCCTATGAGGCGGTCGGCGTCAGCATCGTCAAGACCGGCGCGGCGCTCTACAAGGCGGCCGATATCGTGGTCAAGGTGCGCGAGCCCCAGCCCGCCGAGATCAAGCGCCTTGGCGCTGCCAAGACGCTGATTTCGTTCTTCTGGCCAGCACAGAACGCCGAGCTTCTGGAACAGGCCAAGGCAACCGGCGCCAGTGTCATCGCCATGGATATGGTGCCGCGCATCAGCCGTGCACAAAAGATGGACGCCCTCTCGTCGATGGCCAATATCGCCGGCTATCGCGCGGTGATCGAGGCCGGCAACAACTTTGGCCGCTTCTTCACCGGCCAGGTGACGGCAGCGGGCAAGATCCCGCCGGCGCGGGTGCTGGTGGTGGGTGCGGGCGTGGCGGGGCTGGCGGCGATCGGCACCAGCGTGAGCCTTGGCGCGATCACCATGGCCTTCGACGTGCGCCCCGAAGTGGCCGAGCAGATCGAATCGATGGGTGCCGAATTCGTGTTTCTTGAGTTCGAGGAGGCACAGGACGGCGCGGCGACCGGCGGCTACGCCGCCCCCTCCAGCCCGGAATTCCGTGAAAAGCAACTCGCCAGGTTCCGTGAACTGGCGCCTGAGGTCGATATCGTCATCACCACCGCGCTGATCCCCGGCCGGCCCGCACCGAAGCTCTGGACCGAGGACATGGTCAAGCTGATGAAGCGCGGCTCGGTGATCATCGATCTCGCGGCCGAGAAGGGGGGCAACTGCGATCTGACGGTGCCCGACCAGCGCGTGGTTTCCGACAACGGCGTCGTGGTCATCGGCTATACCGATTTTCCCTCGCGCATGGCAACACAGGCCTCGACGCTCTATTCCAACAACATCCGCCACATGATCCACGACCTCACGCCGGGCAAGGACGGTGTGATCGCGCATGACATGGAAGACGATGTGATCCGTGGCGCGACGGTCGTGCATGGCGGCGAGGTGACCTTCCCGCCGCCGCCGCCGAAGGTGCCGGCCATCGCCGCCGCCAAACCCAAGGAAAAGCGCAAGGAGCTGACCGCCGCGGAACAGCGGGCAAGTGAGATTGCCGCGTTCCGCGCCCAGACCCGCAGGCAGGTCACGCTGCTGGCCGCGGGCGGGGCGCTGGTGCTGGGTGTGGGGCTCATCGCGCCTGCGGCCTTCATGCAGCATTTCATCGTCTTCGTGCTTTCGGTCTTCATCGGTTTCCAGGTGATCTGGAACGTGGCGCATTCGCTGCACACACCGCTGATGGCGGTGACGAACGCGATCTCGTCGATCATCATTCTGGGGGCGCTGATGCAGATCGGTTCGACCTCGATCCTGATCACGATCCTCGCAGCCCTCGGCATCTTCATGGCCGCGGTGAACATCTTCGGCGGTTTCCTGGTGACACGGCGCATGCTCGCCATGTTCCAGAAATCCTGAGCGGGCAGGGGTAGCAAAGATGGATTTCGGTTTCACAATTGCGGCTTATGCGGTCGCGGGCGTGCTTTTCATCCTGTCGCTGGGCGGGCTCTCGGGGCAGGAAAGCGCCAAGCGCGCGGTCTGGTATGGCATTGCCGGCATGGCCATTGCGGTGGCGGCCACGATGATCGGGCCGGGCACCGGGCTCTGGTGGCTGTCGCTGGTGCTGATCGCCGCGGGCGGTGTGGTCGGCTTCCAGCTGGCCACGCGGGTGCAGATGACCCAGATGCCCGAACTGGTTGCGATCATGCACAGCCTCGTGGGGCTGGCGGCGGTCTTCGTCGGTTTCAACGCGCATCTGGAACTGGGCCGGGTTGCCCAGACCCTGACCGAAGCCGGACTGCCCTTCCCGCAGCCCGAGGGACCGCTGAGCATGCGGGCCTACGAGATGCTGCTCACGCTGTCGAATTTCGGTGCGCTTCTGGGCAAGAAGACCGCCGTCGAGGTGGGCATCCTGCGGGTCGAGCTGATGCTGGGCATCTGGATCGGCGCGGTCACTTTCACCGGCTCGGTCGTCGCCTATGGCAAGCTGGCCGGCCGGGTCGATACCGCAGCGAAGAAGCTGCCCGGCGGGCATATGCTGAATGCCGGCGCGGCGGTGCTGTCGCTGCTGCTGGCGATCCTCTATCTGCAGGGCTGGGGGATCTGGACACTGCTGTTGCTGACGGTTCTGGCGCTGTTCATCGGCTATCATCTGATCATGGGGATCGGCGGCGCCGACATGCCGGTGGTGGTGTCGATGCTCAACTCCTATTCGGGCTGGGCGGCGGCGGCGATCGGCTTCAGCCTTGGCAATGACCTGCTGATCGTGGTGGGCGCGCTGGTCGGCTCTTCCGGGGCGATCCTGAGCTATATCATGTGCAAGGCGATGAACCGCTCCTTCGTCTCGGTCATTCTGGGTGGCTTTGGCGGCACCTCGGGCCCGGCGATGGCGATCGAGGGCGAGCAGATCGCCATTGATGCCGATGGCGTCGCCGCCGCGCTCAACGACGCCGACAGCGTGATCATCGTGCCGGGCTACGGCATGGCAGTGGCGCAGGCCCAGCAATCGGTCAGCGAACTGACGCGCAAGCTGCGCGCGCGGGGCAAGAAGGTGCGCTTTGCCATCCATCCGGTGGCCGGGCGGCTGCCGGGTCATATGAACGTGCTGCTGGCCGAGGCCAAGGTGCCCTATGACATCGTGCTGGAGATGGACGAGATCAACGAGGATTTCCCCTCGACCGATGTGGCCATCGTCATCGGCTCGAACGATATCGTCAACCCGGCGGCGCAGGACGATCCCAACTCGCCCATCGCCGGCATGCCGGTGCTCGAAGTATGGAAGGCCAAGCAGGTGTTCGTATCGAAGCGCGGGCAGGGGACGGGGTATTCGGGGATCGAGAACCCGCTGTTCTTCAAGGAGAATACGCGAATGTTCTATGGTGACGCGAAGAAATCCGTCGACGCGCTCCTGCCGATGATCGACTGATCGACGGGGCGGGGGATCAGGCCCATCTGGAACGAAATCCGCCCCGTCGACAACGACGGGGCGGATTGCTTTGCGCGAGCGGGTGGGGGCTTTGCCCCCGGCGCGCCGCGCCTCCCCCAGGATATTTCCGGCACAAAGACCGGGTGGGCTGTTCAGCGCAGGCCCTTGCAGAAGGTCTGGATGCGCGCGCAGGCCTCGACCAGCAGATCGTCGGAGGTGGCGTAGCTGATACGGAAATTCGGGCTGAGGCCGAACGCCGCGCCAAACACCACCGCGACGCCGGTTTCTTCCAGAAGTGCCGTGGCGAAAGCCTCGTCATCGGTGATCGCCGTGCCGGCTGCCGAGGTCTTGCCGATACAGGCGGAGATATCGGGATAGACATAGAAGGCACCCTCGGGCACCGGGCAGTCGATACCGGGCGCCTGATTGAGCATGCTGACCACCAGATCACGGCGGCGCTGGAAGAGCCTGCGGTTGGCGGGCAGGAAATCCTGCGGGCCGTTGAGCGCTTCAAGGGCGGCATATTGCGACACCGAACAGGGGTTCGAGGTGGATTGCGACTGGATCGTGCCCATGGCCTTGATCAGCGCGGCCGGCCCGCCGGCATAGCCGATGCGCCAGCCGGTCATGGCATAGGCCTTGGAGACGCCGTTGCAGGTGAGCGTGCGCGCATGCAGGCCGGGCTCGATCTGGGCCGGGGTGGTGAATTCGAAATCATCGAAGACGAGATGCTCATACATGTCATCCGACATCACCCAGACATGGGGGTGGCGCATCAGCACATCGGTCAGCCCCTTGAGTTCGGCGCGCGTATAGCCGGCGCCGGTAGGGTTGGAGGGCGAGTTGAAGATGAACCACTTGGTCTTCGGGGTGATCGCGGCTTCCAGCGCCTCGGGCGTCAGCTTGAAGCGCGTCTCGATGCCGGCCGCCACCGGCACTGGCGTGCCGCCGGCCAGAAGCACCATATCGGGATAGCTGACCCAGTAGGGCGCGGGGATGACCACCTCATCGCCCGGGTTGAGGGTGGCCATCAGCGCATTGTAGAGGATCTGCTTGCCGCCGGTGCCAATGGTGATCTGGTTGGGCGCATAGCGCAGCCCGTTCTCGCGCTCGAACTTGGCGCAGATCGCGGCTTTCAGTTCGGGGATGCCATCGACCGCGGTGTAGCGTGTCCTGCCCTCGTCGATGGCGCGTTTTCCGGCCTCGCGGATATTGGCCGGGGTGTCGAAATCGGGCTCGCCGGCGCCCAGGCCGATCACATCGCGGCCGGCGGCCTGCAATTCGCGCGCCTTGTTGGTCACGGCGATCGTGGCCGAGGGTTTGACACGCGCGAGGGTGTCGGAAAGGAAGGGCATCGCGGAGCTCCGGTTTGTGTTTTCCGGCTTCATCTCATATGGTGCGCCCTGATCCCGTTCAAGGCCCGATAGAGCCGACGACATGGGGAAACATCAGGAGGAAACGAGCGTGAGCGAGCAACCGACCGACGATTGGTATTCCGACGACCAGGCAACGCTGGGTGACCGTCTGGCCGCGGCCCGCGAAGCAGCGGGCCTGAGCCAGTCAGCACTGGCGGGGCGGCTGGGGGTGCGGCTGAAGACCCTGCGCGGCTGGGAAAACGATCTGGCCGAGCCTCGCGCGAACCGTCTGCAGATGCTGGCGGCGATGCTGGGGGTTTCGCTGCGCTGGCTCCTGACCGGCGAGGGCGACGGCGTGGCGCCGCCGATCACCGACGAGCAGACGCGTGACCAGAGCCTGCAGCGCACGCTCGCCGATCTGCGCCGCTTGCGCGCCGAGGCGCTGTCGATGAGCGAACGGCTGGGCCGGCTGGAAAAACGGCTGCGCGATTATGCCGGTGGTGCAAATGGCTGAGGCGGTGGCGGATGCTGCCGCGGACACGGTGCTCAAGCGCATGCGGATGCGTGCGTGGCGGCGTGGAACCAAGGAGATGGACCTGATCCTCGGCCCCTTTGCCGACGAGGTTCTGCCCGCGCTCGACATGCCGCTGCGCGATGCTTTCGAGGCCCTGCTGGCCGAAAATGACCATGATCTCTATGGCTGGATCACGGCGCGCATCGGCGGGGCGGCGCAAGCGGGCGAAACGGGCCCGGCGCATTATGCCCCGCTGCTGGAACGCATTGCCCGGCATGCCGAAGGGCGGATCGCGGCGGGCTGAGGCCGGGTTTGCGACAATTCGCGCCGCGCGCCTGCCCCATGCCACAGGGGAAACCACAGGGGAAGGCGCGCCCATTTCAGCGCTATTTCGTGGCGCCGGGCTGTTCGCCCCCCTCGATGATCCAGTTGGCGGCGAAGCTGGCCTGACAAAGCGCATCGCCATAGGTGCCGACCCAGACATCATAGCGTCCGGGCACGGCCTCGGCGAAGGCGATCATCGGGTCCAGCCCGTCATGGTCGTCGTTGAAATGCCACCCCTGCACAGGGTCATTGACCAGCATCAGCGTATCGCATTCGCCGCGCGCGGCCAGTTCCAGCCGGCCAACCGTATCCTGTGCGTCGATATGGATGGTGAAATCAGGCGCTTGCGCAACATGGCCATGCCCGCCGGTGCCGCAGGCATTGGCAAAGAGGTTGATCTGCCCGCCGGCCACGACATCGCGGATCTCGGCGCTGCCGGGGGTCAGGCGCATCTCGGCGCCGCCAAGGCTCCAGTCAGGGCAGGTGGGGGGCGGACCGGGAGGGAAGGTTTCAAGCACCAGCGTCGCCGGGCATGCCTGCGACCCGAAGGTGCCGACCCAGATGTCATAGATGCCCGAAGGCGCGGCAGCCAGACGGATGCGCGGATCGAGCGTGCCGTCCGCATCGTCATTGAAATGCCAGCCTGCGCCGGCATCGTTGACCAGCATCAGCGTATCGCATTCGCCGCTGACACGGAAATCGAGGTCGCGCCCAAACCCGCGGTCATCGTAATGCAGGGTGAAGCTGGGAGCGAGGGTCAGGTTGCCATAGCCCGGCACGCTGGCGCATTGTGACAGGTCGAGCACGCCGCCCGCGGTGAGCGGAAAGCTCTGGGGTGTCCAGACGGTTTCGGCATCCTGCCGGATGACGATCCCGTCGATACGCCAGTCGGGGCAGTCTGCCGCCGCCGCCGGCAGCGCAACGCCGCCAGCCACAAACAGACCGAACAGCACGGCGCCCGTACGGTGCGAAAGATTGGAAAGTAGCCTCATCGGTTCCCCCTTGGACTGCTTGGGCCAGGGCCATGCCCCTGCCGTCCGAGCATGGCCTGCGCCCGGAGACAGGGGCTAGCGGAGACAAGGCGGCGAAAGCAGGATACCGCGCCGCCTTGAAAGGCTTCAGAAGGTCTCGACGATCAGTCGAGCCGAGCAGGTCGCGCTGTCAAATGTGCCAACCCAGATATCGTATACGCCTTCAGGCGCGCGCTCAATGCGGATGCGCGGATCAACGCCGGTGTCGTCATCATTGAAATGCCATCCCGCGCGCGCGTCATTGACCAGCAGCAGCGTATCACAATTGCCTTCGACGCGGAACTCCAGCGCCCGGCCGGCGCCATTGGCAGTGAAGTTGAGGGTGAAGTCCGGGGCGGTGGCAACATGGCCATAGCCGGGCATTGAACAACCGCCCAGATTGACCGGGCCACCGGCAATGACGTTGTGGGCGCGCGGCGTCCAGGCGGCATCGGAGGAATAGCTGAGAACCTGCCCATTCAGTCCGTAATCGGGGCAGGCATGGGCGGCCAGCGGCAGGGCCATGGCAAGGGTTGCGGCAAGCGCGGTACGTATGACGATGTTCATGGGAACTCCAGGGTTGAACGGCGCGATCATGCGCACGATTCGACCAACCGGTCAATCGACAAACCCGGCGAAAATGTGACTGTTTTCGGTAGGTTGGGGCGCTTAACCGGTTGTTTGCCTTTCTCCGTCACTGTGGCTGTCACAAAATATGGTCCGGAGACAGAGATGAGCTTTCATGCGCGGATGAGCCCCCTGGGAAAGGCGTCTGATCGCGAGGGGAACGCCCCTGCTGCCGCAGCGCATGGCACTGCGGCCGCCATGCCCGCCGCCGATGACGTCGCGGTGCCCGAACTGCTGCCCGAATACCTCGAAAACCTGATGCTGGTGGAACGCATGCACCGGTTGTTGCTGGATGTCATCAAGGATGAATTCGAGCGGCTGGGGATATTGAACATCAATGCGGTGCAGGCGCTGCTGCTGTTCAACATCGGCACCAATGAGGTGACGGCGGGCGAGTTGAAAAGCCGTGGCTATTACCAGGGCTCGAATGTCTCATACAATCTCAAGAAACTGGTCGAGCTGGGCTATATGCACCACCAGCGCTGCGAGATTGACAGGCGCTCGGTCCGGGTGCGGTTGACGCCGCAGGGGCACGAGATCCGCGATGTGGTCAGCGCGTTGTTCGAGCGCCACGCGGATCTGCTGCGGGCGCGCGATATCGCCGACAGCGATGCGCTGGGTGATCTGAACATCGCCCTGCGGCGCATGGAGCGTTTCTGGAGCGAACAGATCCGCTATATCTACTGACGCCATTGCTGGCCCCGCGGGGCAGGTGCCGCCGGCTGCTGCCATGGTCAGCCGGGTAGCTGACGGGCCGCTGGCAACGGCATGCGGGGTCAGGCCGGGGGGCTTGGTGCCCTTGCACCACGGGTGCCTCACCCGCGCGATACTCCCGATACAGGCCCGCGCCGGATGCGTGGCGGGTGCATCCGGGGGTCAGCGTGCCAGACGGGCGAGGCGCGCTGCGCGCAGACGGGCGAAATCATCGCCGGCATGGTAACTGGAACGCGTGAGCGGCGTGGCTGAAACCATCAGGAAGCCCTTGCCATACGCGGCTTTCTCATAGGCGGCAAATTCCTCGGGCGTGACGAAGCGATCGACGCGATGGTGTTTGGGCGTCGGTTGCAGATACTGCCCGATGGTAAGAAAATCGACATCGGCCGCACGCATGTCGTCCATCACCTGCAACACGGCTTGCCGGTCCTCGCCAAGGCCGACCATGATGCCGGATTTGGTGAACATGCTCGGGTCAAGCTCCTTGACCCGCTGCAGGATACGCAGGCTGTGGAAATAGCGCGCACCGGGGCGGACCTGAGGGTAAAGGCCGGGCACCGTTTCAAGATTGTGGTTGAAGACATCAGGGCACGCCGCGACCACGGCTTCCAGCGCCGAAGGGGCGCATTTGAGGAAATCCGGCGTCAGCACCTCGATCGTGGTGTTCGGGGCACGGTGGCGAATGGCGCGGATGGTCTGGGCAAAATGCTCGGCGCCGCCGTCGTCGATGTCATCGCGATCGACGGATGTGACGACAACATGGTTCAACCCCAGCTTTTCCACCGCATGGGCAACGCGGCCAGGTTCGAAGGCATCGAGTGCCTGCGGCTTGCCGGTGGCGACATTGCAGAAGGTGCAGCCGCGGGTGCAGATCTCGCCCATGATCATCATGGTCGCATGCCCCTGGCTCCAGCACTCGCCGACATTGGGGCAGCCGGCCTCCTCGCAGACGGTGGCGAGGCGGTTTTCGCGCATGATGCGGCGGGTCTCGTTATAGGCCGCGCCACCGGGTGCCTTGACACGGATCCAGGCGGGCTTCTTGGGCTGCGACTGATCGGCGCGATGTGCCTTTTCGGGGTGGCGCTGGTCAGGCAGTTTCAGATCGCGCATCGGTTCCCCCAGGGCAAGGCACTGAAGGCGATACATAACCCCATCGCCGGGCCTTGGCAATCACACCGCCGCCGCCAGCCCATGCGCCGCGTGCATGGGTTGCCCTGGCGCGGCCTTGGGCTCAGCGCCCCAGCATGCGCATGCCGGCGCTCAGCCCTTCGAGGGTCATGGCGACCATGCGCTGTTCGAAGATCTCGCGGATCATGACGATCGAATGCGAATGCGCCCAGTATTTTTCCGGGGTGGGGTTGAGCCACAGATGGTCCGGCCATTGCTGGCGGGCGCGTTCCAGCCAGGTGGCGCCGGTTTCCTCGTTCCAGTGCTCGTTGGCCCCGCCGACATAGCCGATCTCATAAGGCGACATGTTGGCATCGCCCACGAAGATGCACTTGTAGTCAGCGCCATAGGTGCGCAGCACATCCCAGGTGGGCGTGCGCTCCGACCAACGCCGCGCATTGTCGCGCCAGACGAATTCATACAGGCAGTTGTGGAAATAGAAATATTCCAGATGCTTGAACTCGGCCTTGGCAGCACTGAAGAGCTCCTCGACGACGCGCACATAGGGGTCCATCGAGCCGCCGACATCAAGAAACAGCAACACCTTCACCGCGTTGCGGCGCTCGGGCCGGGTGCGAACATCCAGCCAGCCCTGTTCGGCGGTGGCGCGGATCGTGCCGTCAAGGTCCAGCTCTTCATGCGCTCCGTCGCGCGCCCAGTGCCGCAGCCGCTTGAGCGCGACCTTGATGTTGCGCGTGCCCAGTTCCACCGAGTCGTCGAGATTGCGGAACTCGCGCTTGTCCCAGACCTTGACGGCGCGCTGATGCCGGCTCTCGGCCTGACCGATGCGCACCCCTTCGGGATTGTAGCCATAGGCACCGAAGGGCGAGGTGCCGGCGGTGCCGATCCATTTGTTGCCGCCCTGGTGGCGCTCCTGCTGCTCGGCGAGGCGTTGGCGCAGGGTCTCCATCAACTTCTCAAAGCCCCCCAGCGCCTCGATCTTCGCGCGTTCCTCATCGCTGAGGTGCTTTTCCGCGAGTTTGGCCAGCCATTCCGCCGGAATGTCCACGGCATCGAGCACGGCCTCGGGGGTGATGGCCTCCAACCCTCTGAAACTATGCGAAAAGGCGCGGTCAAAGCGGTCGATATGGCGCTCGTCCTTTACCAGCGTGGTGCGCGCCAGAAAATAGAACCCCTCCGGATCAAACCGGGCCAGCCCGGCCTGCAACGCCTCAAGAAAGCTGAGGTATTCGCGCAGGCTCACCGGCACCGCATGCTGGCGCAGACTGTCCAGAAAGGGTTGAAACATCGCCCGCGCCCTTACAGAAACCGTTCCAGACCGATGGTGGCGAAAGTGCCCAGAATGGCGCCGATGATGCCCCAGACGGCGGCATATTGCGCAATGTCAAAGCCGCTGCCGCCACGTTTGCGGGCATGAACCGCGCCCCATGCCGCACCAGAAACGATGCCTGCGATGATGATCATACTGTGTCTCCGCGCCCCTCGGGCTGCTTGTGGGTGTCTGGCCTAGCGCCGTGCCAGCCGCAATGCGGCACCGGTCAGCCGGGCGATCTCGTCGATACGCGCGCGTGCCGCCGCCTCGGAGCCGAAGCCATAGCGCGCCGGCGCCATGCTGTCGAGCCGGATGCGCTGCGCCTCGTCCTCGCGGCCAAGCTGCACGAGCGCCTCGGCACGGATGAAACCCAACGAGGCCAGCAATGCGGCGTTCTCTGTACGCTGCGCCAGCGGACGGGCGCGGGCCGTCAGATCCAGCACCATGTCATACTGCGCCGAAGCCAGCGCCTGCACGGCAAGGTTCATGTCCAGATGCGCGGCATGGACCTCGCCGCCGGGAAGCTGGCGGTAGATCTCGGCGGCGGTCAGCAGGGCCAGAAGCGCTGCCTCGCCCTGATCGCGCGGGGCCAGACGCGCACTGAGCATCAGGCTGAGCGCCATGCGGGCATCGGCCCAGCCCTGCGCGCGCGCCAGGCTCAGGGCGCGCATCGCCCCCTCGCGCCGCTGGGCGGCGGTATTGTCGCCCGAAAGCGCCTGTTCGACCGCCAGCACCCAGGCGCGCGGCGAGCGCTGCGGGATCGGCCCCGGCGAGCGCCGCCCGGCCGGGTTGAGCCGGTTGAAGATCGTCGGCAGGCGCGCGGCGACCTGATCGCGCGTCATGCCGGGTTGCAGATCCGGCGCGTTCCAGACGCGCAGTATCAGCATGTCGAAGCCGGTCAGCGTGGTCTGGAAATTGTCATCGTTGAACACGCTGTCGGTCAGTCGAAACAGATCGTTGAGCGGCCCGAGCGCCTGGCCGATCTCCTCGTGCAGGCAATCGCGGATCTCTTGCGGGGTTGTATCGGCCGGCACGAAGACCGCCGCGCGGGTGCGCAGGGAAACGCGCGTCCAGTCGATTGCCGGGCTGCGCCGGTTGGCGGTGAAATCATCCCAGCTGGACACATTGGGCACCACGAAACAGGCCGCCGACGGCACGATCGCCCGCATCGTGCGGCGCGGCACATATTCGACAGTGATCAGGTTTTCGCCGTCGCGCGCGGCATTGTCCGCGGCACGGGTGACCTGGATGCCGGCCTCGTTGCGCAGCCGCGCCAGCAGGCGGTCCAGGTCGGCCTCGGCGAGCGCGTGCGGGCTGTTGCGCGTGACCACCTTCACTGGCCCTTCGAAGCGCGAGAACTGCGGGATCTCGCGCCCGCTTTCCATGTAAAAGCCCAGCTCCAGCAGATCGGCGACCATTTCGGCATTGGCCCGCATCGGCGGGATGGGCCTTGGCGTGCCGGGATTATAGACGGCCAGCGGCGCCACCGGCGCGGTGCTGCTGCTCAGGCGCTGGGCATCCATGCCCGGTGCGCAGGCTGCCAGGCCCAGCGCGAGCAGGGCGCATCCAAGCCGGATGAGCGCGCGCCGGCTCATGCCGCCAGCCTTTGCGCCAGATGCGCCAGGGCGCGGTCATAGTCATCAAGCGTGCCTCCGGGGGCGGCCTCGGACAGCATGCGCCGCCATTGCCGCGCGCCGGGCTGGCCGGCAAAGAGGCCCAGCATGTGCCGCACCACGCCGATCAGCCGCCCGCCACGCGCCAGATGCGCCGCGATATGTGGCCGCATCGCATCGGCCACGGCAAACGGGTCGGCTTCGGGGACGGGACGGCCAAAGATGCGCCGGTCCGCCGCGGCCAGAATTGCCGCCGGCTTGTGATAGGCCGCGCGACCGATCATCACCCCGTCGATACCCTGTGCCAGCAACGCTTCGGCCACATCAAGCGTGTCGACGCCGCCATTGAGGCAGATCACCAGATCTGGGAAGGCGCGTTTCATCGCCAGCACCAGCGGATAGTCAAGTGGTGGCACCTCGCGGTTTTCCCTGGGCGAGAGGCCCTTGAGCCAGGCCTTGCGGGCATGGATGATCACCCTGCGCACCCCGGCGGCGCGCACCACCTCCAGAAACGCCGGCAGCACCTCGGCGGGGTTCTGGTCATCGACGCCGATGCGGCACTTGACGGTGATCTCGGCCCCGCAGGCGGCGGCCATGGCGCTCAGGCATTCGCCCACCAGCGACGGCTCGCGCAGCAGCACCGCGCCAAAACAGCCCGATTGCACGCGATCCGACGGGCAGCCGACATTGAGATTGATCTCGCCATAGCCCTCATCGGCGCCCATCCGTGCCGCCTGCGCCAGTTCCGCCGGCTCCGAGCCTCCCAGTTGCAAGGCCACCGGCTGTTCGACCGGATCGAAGGCCAGCAGATGGCGCGCACCACCACGCACCAGCGCCGCCGAGGTCACCATCTCGGTATAGAGCAGGGTCTCGCGGCTCAGCAACCGGTGAAACACCCGGCAATGCCGGTCCGTCCAGTCCATCATCGGCGCCACGGACAGCCGGTAAGCAGCGGGTTTCACAGTGCTGGAGAACGTCAAGATCAGGGCTTTCATCTGGTTTTGCCGAAGGATGCCGGGCTGGGCTTCGGGAACTGCGGGGCTGTTACAGATATAGTCGCGCGGGCGGGCCGCGTCCACTGGCAGCGCGCGCGTGGCCGGCCCTGCGGCCTGTCGCCGCCTTGACATCCGCCCCCCCGCAGATCAGTGACGGAAGCGCGCATTCCGCCCGCCACACCAACAGGCCACCAGACCAACAGGCCAGGAGCCCGCCCCGTGACCACCGATCCCTCATCCAGCCCCCGCCCCGAAAGCACCCCCGGCTCGCCGCAAAAGACCATCCTGCGCGCGTTGGCCGGCGAGCGCCAGCCGGTGCCGCCGGTCTGGATGATGCGCCAGGCCGGGCGCTACCTGCCCGAATACCGCGCCACCCGCGCGCAGGCGGGTGACTTTCTGTCGCTGTGCTACAACCCCGACCTGGCCGCCGAGGTGACGCTGCAACCGATCCGCCGCTACGGCTTTGACGCGGCGATCCTCTTTGCCGATATCCTGCTGATCCCGCAGGCGCTTGGCGCCGATCTGTGGTTCGTCACCGGCGAGGGTCCGCGGCTTTCGACGATCGGCGACCATGCCGGGGTGCGCGCGCTCAAACCGGTAGAGGCGATTCATGAAACCCTCAATCCGGTCTATGAGACATTGCGCATCCTCAGCGCCGAACTGCCGCGCGAGACCACGCTTATCGGCTTTGCCGGTGCACCCTGGACGGTCGCAACCTACATGATTGCCGGGCGCGGCACCCCCGATCAAGCCCCGGCTCATGCCATGAAAGCCGCCGAACCCGCGGCTTTCGATGCGCTCATCGAGCGCCTGACGCTGGCCACGATCGAATACCTTTCGGCACAGATCGAGGCCGGTGCCGAGGTGGTGAAACTCTTTGACAGCTGGGCCGGCTCGCTCAGGGGTGATGACTTCGACCGCTATGCGCTGCACCCGGCCAAACGTATCATCACCGCACTCAAGGCCCGCCATCCCGCCACCCCTGTCATCGCCTTCCCGCGCGAGGCGGGCGCGCGCTATCAGGGCTTTGCCCGCGCCACGGGTGCCGACTGCGTGGCGCTTGACAATTCGGTCAGTGCCGAATGGGCCGCCGGCACGGTTCAGGTCGATGGCTGCGTGCAGGGCAATCTGGCGCCGCACCTGCTGGTCTCCGGCGGGCCGGAGCTGGAATCCGAAACCCGCCGCATCGCGAAAGCCTTCGGCAACGGGCCGCACATCTTCAATCTTGGCCATGGCATCACCCCCGATGCCGACCCCGACAATGTGCACCGCATGCTGTCGGCGCTGCGCGGCTAGGACGCAGCGCCGGCCCGCGTCAGACCCATTTTGCCAGCGGCGGCAGGCTCATCAGCACCGCATTGGCATCATGCCCGGTCTCCAGGCCGAATCTGGTGCCACGGTCATAGACCAGATTGTATTCGGCATAGAGCCCGCGATGCACCAGTTGCGCATCCCTGGCGGCCTCGTCCCAGTGCTGCATCCGGCGGCGTTCCACCAGGGGCGCGAAGGCCGGCAGGAACGCCTCGCCCACGGCACGGGTGAAGGCGAAATCGGCCTCCCAGTCGCCGGTATTGAGATCGTCATAGAAAATGCCGCCCACGCCGCGCGCGCGGCCACGATGGGGGATGAAGAAATACTCATCCGCCCAGGCCTTGAAGCGGGTGTAGTATTCGGGCGCATGGGCATCGCAGGCCGCCTGGAGGGTGGCGTGGAAATGTGCGGTATCCTCGGCATAGTCCAGGCAGGGGTTGAGATCGGCGCCGCCGCCGAACCACCAGGCGGCCGGGGTCCAGAACATGCGCGTGTTCATATGCACCGCCGGCACATGCGGGTTCTGCATATGCGCCACAAGACTGATGCCCGAGGCCCAGAAGCGCGGGTCATCGGCCATGCCCGGCACGCCGCGCGCCGCCATCGCCGCCTGCGCGCGTGCACCCAGCGTGCCATGAACCGTCGAGATATTGACCCCGACCTTTTCAAACACCCGCCCGGCGCGCATCACGCTCATCACCCCGCCGCCGCCGCGCCCCTCATCGCGCTCGGTCGGCGTCACCTCGAAGCGGCCCGCGGCACACTCGGCCAGCGGGCCTGTGGCATGGCTGTCCTCCAGCGCCTCGAAACCCGCGACGATCCGGTCGCGCAGCGCAGAAAACCAGGTGGCGGCGCGTTCCTTGCGCGCGGTGAAATCGGTATCCGTCATCTTGCTGTCCCCCGTGCGGGCCTGTGGAGCCGCCCAGATAGCAGAGCCGGGCGGGGCAGGGCCAGTGGGCGCGGCGTCACGCCGCCGGTGCCTGCCAGTCGATCCAGCGGCCGTGAAAATCCACCCGCCCCAGCGCCAGCCGCAGATCGCCGGGCCAGAGCCGCAGGGCAAGCGCCGCGCCGGGCTTGCTGGTGTCATCGGCTTCATAGGCGAGCCAGGCCAGCGGGGCGCGCTCATCGGCGTGCCGGCCCGCCGCCTCGATCAGCGCGGTGCCCTCGTGCCGTGCGGTGGCGGGGAAATACTGCCAGGCGATGGTGTGATAGATCAGCCGCAACCGGCCCGGCACCGGCGTCAGTTGCGCGCCCAGCCAGCCGATGGCATCGGCGCGCGCAGGCAGGGGCGGGCCGGCGGCGATAGCGGCGCGCGTCAGTGCCAGCCTTTCGGGTTGGTCGGGCCAGAGATAGGCCAGAAGCCGCTGGCATTGGGCCGGATCGCGCACATCGATCGGGTTGAGATCGACCCCGGCACGCGCCATGATCCGCGGTGCGGCGGGCGGGGGCAGGGGGCCGCGCCATTCGGGCGTCAGCGTCAGAGCCGGCGCTTGCGGGCCAAGGCGCATGCCGTCGATCCGCAACGCGTAGCGGTCCCACAGCAGGTTGAGCCCGGCGCTCGCGCCCAGTTCCAGCATGTCGATCGGCAGGGCGTAGCGAGCGGCCAGCCAATGCCCGGCGGCGATCAGCGCTGCCGAGCGGCGCACCTCGTTGGTTTGCGGCGCGCTGTCGATGAAGCGCCCGATGAAGGCCCCATCGTCGCGCAAGGCGGCGTGAACCGCCTGCCACAGGCGCGCGTCATCCGCCCCTTGCGGCGGATAGACGGCGCCCAACCCCTCATGGCCCTGCAAGCGCAGCGCATGCAGCGCGCCGGCCAGGCGCAGCGGAAGCGATTCGCCGCTGGGGCCGGGATCGCCGGGCCAGTCGAAAAGCCGGCGCGTCAGGGGGCATTCGGGTTTCAGCCGCGCGGCAAGAATCCCGCAAAGCCGGGCCATGAAGGGCGACCCCAGTTCGGCGCAGGCGCGTTGCTGGCGCGCGAAGGCAAGGGCAAGCGGCGCCGTCATCGAAAGCGATCCACCAGTCTTTGCAGCGCATTGCGCGTATCCGGCGCGGCGCTTTCGGCGGGCGTGGCCGCTGTCGGCGGGGTGGGTGCGCTCCGGGGTTGCGCGCTTTCGGCAGCCCGCCCGGCGGGTGCCTTTCCGCCCCGCGTGCCGGTATTGCGCGCGGGCGCCACGCGCGCCGCCACGGCGTTCTGGAACCGCGCGCCATCGCCATCAGCCAGATGCGGCGCCCCTTCGGCGATGCCGCGCAGCAGATCGTCCAGCCATTCGGCATCGGCGCGCGCGAAATCATGCAGCACATACTGCGCCACCAGATCCTTGCGGCCCGGATGACCGATCCCCAGACGCACCCGCGCGAATCCCTCGCCGATATGGCCGATGATCGAGCGCAACCCGTTGTGCCCAGCATGCCCGCCACCCTGCTTGAGCCGGCATTTGCCCGGCGCGAGGTCCAACTCGTCATGAAAGACCGTGACCTCGCCGGCGTCCAGCTTGTGATAGCGCATCGCCTCGCCAACCGCCTGACCGGAAAGGTTCATGAAGGTCTGCGGCTTGAGCAGCAGAAGCTTCTCGCGGCCCAGCCGGCCCTCGGCAATCTGGGCCTGAAAGCGGCTTTTCCACGGGCTGAAGCCATGCTCTGTGGCGACCCGGTCAAGCGCCATGAAGCCGATGTTATGGCGGTTTTGCGCATATTTCGTGCCGGGGTTGCCCAACCCCACCCAGAGTTTCATGCCATGCTCCACACCGCTTTGGCGCTTCATACACCGCCCGCCCGCTCAAGGGCAAACCCTGTTGCGCGCCCTGCGCCGTGCTCAGGCCGCCTGCCGCCCCAGCGCGCGCGCCTGCGCAAGCCAGCCCTGCCGCTTGCCGGCATCGCTGTGCTCGACAGGCGAGAAATGGGAAAAGCGCACCGGCTTGATGCCGACGAAACCGAGGATCTGCCGTTCGATCTGCTTGCGCATGGCGGCGCTGTAGACCCAGTTGAACGCGATCCCCGGCGTGTCCGAGGTCAGAAAGACCCGCGCCGTCTTGCCGGTCAGCAAGGGCTTGGGCAGACCGAAAATGCGCGGCTGGCGCGGATCGAAGGCGCGTCCGGGCAGGAAGGTGCGGTCGAAAAGCCCCTTGGCCTTCGCCGGCAATCCGCCCCACCACATCGGCGTGCTCAGAACCAGATGCTCGGCCCAGGCGAGATCGGCCATGAACGCCTCCAGATCGGGCTCCAGCGGCTTGGCACCGGCATAGCCTGCCTGGCCGAAATCGGCATCGAACTGCAGGGCATGCAGCGCCTTGAGGCGCAGTTCATGGCCCTGGGCGGCGGCGGCTTCGGCATAGGTTTCTATCAATGCCGCGTTGAACGAGACGGGCGCAGGGTGCAAGGTGAGGGCAAGGATTCGTCTGGGCATGAAGGACTCACATAATTTGACCGTGGTCAGTATTTAATTGACCATGGTCAAAATGCAAGAGGTTTGTCGTGGAGATATCGAACCGGGCCGGAACCCAGGGCAGGGCGCGGGTCAAGGCGCAGCAGGCGCGCAGCCGCGAGACCCGCGCCAGGCTCATCGAGGCCGCGCATGAAATCGCCGAGGCAGGCGGCCTGGGTGCCTTGCGCGCCGAGACCGTGGTGGCGCGCGCGGGCGTCTCCAAGGGCACGTTCTTCGCGCATTTCCCCGACAAGGATCATCTTCTGGCCGAACTGCTGCGTGAGCGGCTGGTCTATCGCCCTGGCGCCGGTGATCTTGCCGCGCTGCTGGAGCGGCTGCACCCGCTGCTGCACGCCACGGCCGCCGAGCCTGAGGCCCTGCCGGTGGTGGTGCGCTTTTCGGGCGAGACATGCACCGGGCCGGGCCTGGGCAATGCCATTGTCACCATGGTTGCGCATATCTCCGCCGATATTGCCGTCTTGCAGGGTCAGGGGCATGTGCGCGCCGGCCCGGAGCCTGCGATCCTGGGGGAAGCGACCATGGCGCTCGTCTTTCATGCCGCCGGAACCACGCTCTGCGCCGTCGATGCCCCCGGCGCGCGCGAGCAGAACGCCATCATGCTCGATGCCGAGCAGTTGCTGGCAGCAATGGTCAACGCGCTGCTGGCCCCCTAGGCCGAGCGCCGAACGCACCCTGAAGCGCCACAAAGCAAAACCCCGCCCGGAAGGGCGGGGTTTGCACGGCATTTCCAGACCGGGCCGCGAGGGGGCGCGACACCGGCCGGCTGCCTCAGTCTTCGGTCTCGGTCTCGGCCTCGTCCTCATCGGCATCGGCCGAACGCAGACCCGAGGGTGCCGCCAGATTGGCGATCACGAAGTTGCGCGCCACGGTCGGCTTGGCACCGGCAGGCAGGTCGATGTCGCTGATATGGATCACATCGCCGATCTGACGGCCGGTCAGGTCCACGGTGATCTTTTCGGGGATGTCGCCGGCGATAACGCTCAGCTCGACCTCGGGGCGCACCACCGTCAGCGTGCCGCCACGCTTCAGACCGGGGGCGGCGGCATGGTTGATGAACTCGACATTGATGAACAGGTTGATGCGCGAGGTGCGGCGCAGGCGCATCAGGTCCACATGCGTCGGCAGGTCCTTGACCACGTCGCGCTGCACGCCGCGGCAGATCACGCGCACATCGTCCTGCCCCTCGACCTTGAGGTTGAACAGCGTCGACAGAAAGCGCCCTGCCTTGAGCTGCTTGAGCAGGTAGTTGTATTCAAAATTGATCGACAGCGGATCAGCACCGCCACCATAAACAACACCGGGTACCTTGCCCTCGCGACGGGCTTGACGGGCGGCCCCCTTGCCTGACCCCGTCCGTACCTCGGCGATCAGATCAGGGATCTCACCAGCCATATCGGATACTCCATTTGATAGCTTCAGACGCGCCCCTCCAAGGGTGGATGCACGCAGAGCGCGGCCATAGCCCAGATCGTCCGGGTTGAAAAGGGCAATTCCGCCCGAAATGCCCTGCCGCGCGCGCCGCAATTCGTCACCGGGGCCGATGGCGGCGCTTGCCGTACGCGTGACGCCATGATTGATTGCCCACACAATAGCCAGGCAAATCATGCTCATTCACCGCGAAACCTTTGCCGCCTCGCGCGGGCCGATGGCGGCGTTCATCGCCATGGGCATCACCTGGGGCGCCTTCATGGCCTCGATGCCCGACATCAAGGCCGGGCTGGGGGTGGGCGATGGCACGCTGGGGCTGCTGTTGCTGGCCGGGCCGGTGGCGGCGATCACCATGATGCTGCTGGCACCGCGCCTTGGCGGCGTGCTGGGCACCGCGGCGGTGCCGCTGGGCACGGCGGCGATGGGACTGGCGGTGATGCTGCCGGCGCAGGCGGCAAGTCCGCTGTGGTTTGCAGGCGCGATGATGATGATGGGCGGCTCGACCGGCGCGCTTGACGTGCTGATGAACGCACGGCTGAGCACCATTGAAGCCGCGCGCGCGATGAAGTTGATGAACCTCAATCATGCGCTCTATTCCTTCGCCTATGGCGCGGCGGCGGCGCTGACCGGCTGGGCGCGCGCCACGGGCATCGGCCCGGCGACGATCCTGCTGCTGACCGGCGCGCTGGTGCTGGTTCTGGCACTGGCCAGCATGGAGCGGGACGGGCGCATCGACGGTTTCGGGCGCGGCAATGCGAAGGGTCCTGCGCCGCGGCTGGGGCTGGTGCCCTGGCTGGCCGGGACCCTGATTCTGGTGGCTTTCCTGACCGAGAACGCCGCCGAGGCCTGGTCGGCGCTTTATATCGAGCGCGATCTGGGCGCGGGCACCGGCGCGGGTTCGCTGGGGCCGGCATTGCTGGGGCTGTCGATGGGGCTGGGGCGGCTGGCCGGGCAAATGGTGGCAATGCGGGTCTCCGATCAGGCATTGTTGCGCGGCGGCGTGGTGGTGGCGCTTGCCGGCTGCGCGCTGGTGGTGGCAGCCGGCAGCCCGCTGGCGGCCTATCTGGGCTTTGTGGTGCTGGGGTTGGGGGCCTCGGTGATGGTGCCGACGGCGCTGGCGGTGGTGGGTCGGCTGGCCGATCCGGCGCGGCGCAGCCATGCCATCGCACGGGCTACGGTTCTGGGATACATGGGTTTCTTTCTTGGCCCGCCGGCGTTGGGGCTGGCGGCGGAACTGGTGGGGCTGCGGCTGGCCTATGGGTTGGTGGGGCTGGCGCTGCTAGGTGCGGGGCTGGTGCAGATCATGCTGGCGCGCCATGACCGCTGAAGCACGAAACCCGCCAGGGCTGGCAGATTGCGCTTTCTTCCCGGCGCCGGCCGCAGTAAAGGCAGCGCAGAGTTTCAGCCAGATCAGATCAGGCAGGAGGCGCGCATGAAAGCGGCTGTCATCACCTTTCCCGGCTCCAACTGCGACCGCGATCTTGCCGTCGCCTTCGAGGCCGCGGGCGCAACGGTGACGCGGGTCTGGCACAAGGATGCTGACCTGCCCGCCGATACCGATGTGGTGGGCCTGCCTGGGGGCTTTTCCTTTGGCGATTATCTGCGCTGCGGGGCGATCGCGGCGCGCTCGCCCATCGCCCGTGCGGTGGTTGCCTTCGCCGAGCGCGGCGGCCATGTGCTGGGCATCTGCAACGGCTTTCAGGTGCTGGTGGAAACCGGCCTGCTGCCCGGCGCGCTGATGCGCAATGCGGGGCTGAAGTTTGTCTGCAAGCCGGTGGCGCTGCGGGTCGAAACCACCGACAGCGCCTTTACCGCGCATTATGCACCGGGCAGTGCGATCACCATTCCCGTTGCCCATCATGACGGCAACTACCAGGCCGATGACGAGACCCTGGCGCGGCTGCGCGGTGAAGACCGTGTGGCCTTTCGCTACCTCGACAATCCCAATGGCGCGCGCGACGATATCGCTGGCATCCTCTCGGCCAACCGGCGCGTTCTGGGCATGATGCCGCATCCTGAACGCGCCATCACCCCGCTGCATGGCGGCACCGATGGCAAGGCGCTTTTTGCCGGGGTTCTCGGCGCGCTTGCGCTTACGTGACCGCGCGGGCGGCCAGCACCGCTTGAGCCGGGCCCGGCGCGGGCGTAGATTGGGGCCATGAGCAACGACGCCGCCCCAACCACGCCTGCCGTCCGGCAGGGGCCCGCCAGCCCCGCTGTGCGCCCCCTCGGGCCTGCCTTGCGCGGCCGGGCGGGCCACGACGAACGCGAGGCCGGGCGCAGCGTCGGCATGCCGCTTTGGGGCAAGTTTCTCGTCGGACTGCTGATCATGCTGGCCGCGGCCTCGGTCTGGGTGCTCGACGAGTGGCTGACCGAGAATTTCATCGTCGATACCCGCAACCGCGCCGAACTGCGCCTGGTGCTCTATTCGGGCAATATCGAGAGCGAGTTGCAGCGCACGCAGGTGGTGCCGATCCTGCTGGCGCGCGACCCGGCGCTGCGCGAGGCGCTGCAAAGCTCCAATTACGTGTCGATCTCGCAGGTGCTGATGGAACTGCAAAACGAGGTTGGCGCCGCGTCGATAGAGTTGCTCGACACGCAGGGGCGGGTGGTCGCCGCGACCGATCGCAACCGGCTGGGCGTCAACCGCGCCAGCGAGCCCTATTTCGTTGATGCACGGCGCATCAACGATACCATCTTTGCCGTGCATGAGCGCGACAGCGGTGGCTTCGGCTTCGGATTTGCCCGCGCTTTGCGGGCTGGCGGGCAGCTTCTGGGCGTCGTCACCGTCGAGGTCGATCTGGCGAAGTTCGAGCGCAGCTGGTCCGGCTTTGCCGATGCCGTCGCGCTGACCGACAGTGAGGGGCGCATCATTCTGGCCACCGAACCGCGCTGGCGGGGACGCACCGAGGACGAGGCGCTGGCGCTGCGCGATGCGCCCTCGGCGATCGCCCGCGCGCTGCGCGCCACCGCCGATTGGGCCGGGCGCGGGCCGGATACATTTGTCAGCAATGTCGGCGTGTTGCGCTCGGAAACGCGGGTGCGCCATCGGGGCTGGAAGCTGATTTCCTATACCCGCTACGACGGCGTGCGCGAAAAGGTCAATGGCGTGCTGGCCATTGTCATCATGGGCTTCGCGCTGCTGCTGGCACTGGTGTTTTACTTCTTTTCGCGGCGCGCCTGGTCGCAAAGTGCGCGTTTTGAGCGCGAGTCGGTCGAACTGCGCAAGCTCAACCAGCGCCTCCAGCGCGAGATCGCCGCTCGGGAGAAGGCCCAGAAAGACCTCAATGTCGCCGAGCAAACGCTTGAGCAATCGTCCAAACTTGCCGTTCTGGGTGAAATGTCCGCCGCCGTCAGCCATGAGTTGAACCAACCCCTGGCCGCGATGAAGACCTATCTGGCGGGCGCGCGGCTCTTGCTGAACCGGCGCCGCGCCGAGGAGGCGCTGGTCTCCTTTCAGCGCATCGACGATCTGATCGATCGCATGGGCGCCATCACCCGGCAGCTCAAATCCTATGCCCGCAAGGGCGGCGACGCCTTTGCCCCGGTCGATCTGCGCGACTGCATCGCCGAGGCGCTGTCGATCATGGAGCCACGCCTGCGCGAACGCCGCGTGCTGGTGGTGCGCACCCTGCCCAGCCATCCGGTGATGGTGATGGGCGATCGGCTGCGGCTGGAGCAGGTGCTGATCAACCTGATGCGCAACGCCGTCGATGCCACCCGCCAGGCCAATGCCCCGCAGATCGACCTGATCCTGGCGCAGGGGGCCACCGCAACGCTGACGATCCGCGACAATGGGTGCGGGATCGACGATATCGAGCAGGTTTTCGAGCCTTTCTACACCTCCAAGAAGCCTGGCGAAGGGGTTGGGCTGGGATTGGCGATCTCGTCGGGGATCGTGGCCGATCATGGCGGGCGGCTGACCGCGCGCAACCTGCCCGATGGCGGCGCGGCGCTGGAGATGTCCTTGCCGGTGCTTGCCGGCGCGCCGCAGCCGGTTGCCTGACAAATATGAAGAAGATCAATCAAGTCAAGAGGTTCGGATGAACGACGCCGAGACCAACCGCACCGCCGCCCGGATCGTCGTCATCGACGATGAACAGGACATGCGCCAGTCTGTCAGCCAGTGGCTGTCGCTCTCGGGGTTCCAGCCTGAAACCTTCGCCAGCGCCGAGGAGGCCCTGCGCGTGCTTGGCCCGGATTTTCCCGGCGCGGTGATCAGCGACATTCGCATGCCCGGCATGGACGGCATGGCGCTGCTCAAGCGGCTGATGGGCATGGACGCCAGCCTGCCGGTGATCCTGATCACCGGGCATGGGGATGTGCCCATGGCGGTCGAGGCGATGCGCCTGGGGGCGTTCGATTTTCTGGAAAAGCCCTTTGACCCCGAAAAGATGACCACGCTGGCGCGCAAGGCCGTCAAGGCCCGCGCCCTGGCGCTTGAAAGCCGCGCGCTGCGCCACGAACTGGCCGATGGCAAGACGC
Organism: Pararhodobacter sp.; assembly: GCA_046295695.1. Taxonomy (GTDB): domain Bacteria; phylum Pseudomonadota; class Alphaproteobacteria; order Rhodobacterales; family Rhodobacteraceae; genus Pararhodobacter. The sequence goes on from JBKBMS010000001.1 coordinate 228,515, forward strand.
TGATGCGCCGGCTGGTGGGCAACGCGCCCGAGATGGTGCGCCTGCGCGAGGACATCCTCGATCTGGGCCAGGCCGACGGGCATGTGCTGATCGACGGCGAAACCGGCACCGGCAAGACGCTGGTGGCGCATGCGCTCCATGCTGTGGGCCCGCGCGCCGGCAAGCGCTTTGTGACGGTATCGTGCATCAGCGAGGATGACGACAGCCTCGCCGCGCGGCTCTTCGGCCCGGTCGATTCCGGCGGCTTGCCGCTGATCGACGAAGCGCGCGGCGGCACGCTCTGCCTTGAGGATATCGAGGCGCTGAGCCCGGCGCTGCAGGGGCGCCTGGTGAGCGTCATCAACAATCAGGGCGCACCCGCACCCACCCGGATTGTGGCGATCTGCAACCAGCACGCGCTGGGGCGCACACTGGAGGACGTGCTGCGCCCCGATCTTTACTTCCGGCTGGCGGCAATGAAGGTCACGCTGCCGCCGCTGCGGATGCGCGGCGATGACATTCTTGCGCTTTTCAAGTCCTATGCCGATGATTTTGCAGATGAATACGGATGCCCCCCGCCTGAGCTCTCGGCCCAGGACGCAGCGCATCTGTTGCAGGCACCCTGGCCGGGCAATGTGCGCCAGCTGATCGCCATTGCCGAACAGGCGGTGTTGCAGAACCGGCGCGGCACCGGCTCGGTGGTGTCGCTGGTCATGGCCGACAACGAGAATGCCGGCGGCGCGCTGACCACCGAGGGCAAACCGCTGAAGGAATATGTCGAGGCTTTCGAGCGCACGCTGATCGACAATACCATGCGCCGCCACAAGGGTTCGATCGTCGCGGTGATGGAGGAGCTTTGCCTGCCGCGCCGCACCCTGAACGAGAAGATGGCCAAATACGGGCTGAGCCGCGCCGATTACGTGTAGCGCGGCGGCGGCGCTGTCATGAAATTTTTGCCATTGCAGTCAGGCCGGCTTCGCCCCTATGCTTGGCCGTCGGATCCTGCGCCGCTTGTCGGTGCCGTCCGCCAAACGGAATTCACGGCCTGCGCCGCGTCACTGCGGCTGTCAGGCGGGATGGACCCTCATGCGGGTCATCGGATTGCCCCTTGCCGGCCCTGTTGCCGGTGGGGCCATGAATGGATGCCCCAGGGCATCGGAGCTGAAACCGCGATGCCAGGCTGCGCATCACAACGGCAAATGACGCGGGCGCTGATGCGCTCCGCCCTGCCGTCGGCGCGCCCCGGCCGAGCAATCAACATACCCCCCGCAACACGGCCGCCCGGTCCTACCGGCCGCGACCGGCCGCCTTGCGGGGCAAGCGAGAACCAATGGGAAAGAAACTGCTTATTGATGCCACCCATGCGGAGGAAACCCGCGTGGTCGTGGTCGATGGTCACAAGGTCGAGGAATTCGATTTCGAGACGATCCACAAACGCCAGCTTGCCGGCAACATCTATCTGGCCAAGGTAACGCGCGTCGAACCCTCGTTGCAGGCGGCCTTCGTCGATTACGGCGGCAACCGGCACGGCTTTCTGGCCTTCGCCGAGATCCACCCTGACTACTACCAGATCCCGGTCGCCGACCGGAAGGCGCTGATCGAGGAAGAGCGCGCCTATGCGCAGGCGCAGCAAGATGACGAGGGTGGGCGCGGCAAACGCGGGCGCGGGCGCCCCAAACCCGTCGCCGATAGCGAGCCAGCAACCGCTGCGGAAGCAACGGCCGATACCCACGCCGACAGCCCCGGTGCGGTGCAGACGGTCGCGGCCATCGCCGATGCCCCCGCCGATGCTCCCGATGCAATCGCCACCCGCGAGATCGCCGGTATGGATATCGTCGATCTCGACGATGACGCCGAGGTCGGCGCGGGAACCGGCAAGGCTGCGCGTGAAGCCGCGCCGATGCCGCCCACCCGTGGCAACGGGAATGGCAATGGCGAAGACTATGCCGAGCCTTATAGTGCCGCCGATCATGCCACCGAGATCGACGACCAGATCGAATCGGTCGCTGATGAGGATGTCTCCGACGAGGTGCGCCCGCTGCGCCGTCCGCGTGCGCGCCGCTACAAGATCCAGGAAGTGGTCAAGGTGCGTCAGATCATGCTGGTGCAGGTGGTCAAGGAAGAGCGCGGCAACAAGGGCGCGGCGCTGACCACCTATCTCAGCCTTGCCGGACGCTACTGCGTGCTGATGCCCAACACCGCGCGCGGTGGCGGCATCTCGCGCAAGATCACCCAGGCCACCGACCGCAAGAAGCTCAAGGAAATCGCCAACGAGATCGAGGTGCCCGATGGCGCCGGGCTGATCATCCGCACCGCCGGCGCGAACCGCACCAAGGCCGAGATCAAGCGCGATTACGAATACCTCTCGCGGCTGTGGGAACAGATCCGCGATCTGACGCTGAAATCCATCGCGCCAGCACCGATCTACGAAGAGGGCAACCTGATCAAGCGCTCGATCCGCGATCTCTATTCGCGCGAGATCGACGAGGTTCTGGTCGAGGGCGAGCACGGATACCGCGTGGCCAAGGACTTCATGAAGATGATCATGCCGTCCCATGCGCGCAACGTGAAGCAATACACCGACCCCCTGCCGCTGTTCGCGCGCTTCCAGGTGGAAAGCTACCTGGGTGCCATGTTCAACCCCACGGTGCAGCTGAAATCGGGCGGCTATATCGTCATCGGCATCACCGAGGCGCTGGTGGCGGTCGATGTCAACTCGGGCAAATCGACGCGCGAGGGCTCGATCGAGGACACCGCGCTCAAGACCAACCTTGAAGCCGCCGAGGAAGTGGCGCGCCAGTTGCGCCTGCGCGATCTGGCCGGGCTCATCGTGATCGATTTCATCGACATGGAAGAGCGCAAGAACAATGCCGCTGTCGAAAAGCGGCTGAAGGAAAAGCTCAAGAACGATCGCGCGCGCATTCAGGTGGGCCGCATTTCAGGCTTCGGGCTGCTGGAGATGAGCCGCCAGCGGCTGCGCCCCGGCATGCTGGAAGCCACCACCCAGCCCTGTCCGCATTGCCACGGCACCGGGCTGATCCGCTCGGACAACAGCCTTGGCCTGACGATCCTGCGCGCGCTTGAGGAAGAAGGCACGCGCAACCGCACCCGCGAGGTTCTGGTCAAGGCGCCGATCGGCATTGTCAATTACCTGTTCAACGCCAAGCGCGAGCATCTGGCGCAGATCGAGGCGCGCTACGGCATGGCGATCCGGCTTGAGGCCGATCCTGCGCTGGTGAGCCCCGACTACACGATCGAGAAATTCAAGACCGCCACGCGCATTGTCGCCCCCGCGCCGGTGCCGGTGGTCTCGCTCGATGCACAGACGATGTCGGACCTCGATCAGGAAATCGACGAGGCCATCGAAAGCGACGAGGACAGCGACACCCCCGCCGAAGACGTGGTTGAAAGCCGTGGGGAAGGCCGCAGCGAAAGCCGTACCGAAAGCGCGGGCGATGGGGCCGGCGAGGGTGGACGCAAGAAACGTCGTCGCCGTCGTCGCCGTCGTGGCGGGGCGGATGCGGGCGATGCCGACGACAGTGAGAGCACTGCCGGGCAGGGGGATGGCGCCAGCCAGCATACCGACGACAAGGAGCAGGCCGCGAAAGCCGCCCCCGCAGCCGAGCCGGCGGCGGAACCGACCGAGGCAGCCGATGAAGCCGCGCCCACCCGCAAGCGCCGCAGCCGCCGCAAGAGCCCCAAGGCCGAAGCGGCCGAGGCGGAAGCAGTAGCGGATCAGGCCGAACTGGCGGAACCGGCCGCGGAAGAGACCGCCGCACCGGCGCCGGCCGAGACCCTCGACACCCCCGAGGCCGACAGCAAGCCCGCCCCCAAACGCCGCCGCACCCGAAAGACCGCGACCAAGGCGACCACGACCGAGGCTGAGGTTGCGGGTGCGGGTGCGGGTGGCAAGGAAGCCGCTGAAGCACCGGCAGCAGAAACCGTGGCAGCGCAAGCACCCACGGCGGAAGCGGCAGAACCGCAGCCACAGGCACCAGAGCCCCCCGCGCCGAAAGACGCCGCGCCGGCAGAGGTAGCGGCAGAGGCTGAGGCTGAGGCTGAGGCTGAGGTAGCGGCAAAGGCACAGCCCGAACCGGCGGTCGAGGTCGCGCAACCGGCGAATGTCGCGCCGGACGCCACCTCCGCAGACGAGGACGACCCCGCAAAGCCGCGCCGCCGTGGCTGGTGGTCGCTTGGCCGCTGAGCCAGATCAAGGCCCCGCCACGGCGGGGCCTTTTGCTGACGGGGATGTGACAAATCGTGCCCGTGACCATGGCGCATATTGCGGGTAATCCCGTGCCAGACGGGATGCGCCGCAATAGCGAGCGTGCAATCTGACCGAGAGGGGCCATGTTCGGAATCGATCTGTTCGATGCAGCGCTGATGCCGGCGCTCGGCGTGGCGCTCATGGCGGGGGTCTTGTCGTTTCTCAGCCCCTGCGTGCTGCCCATCGTGCCGCCCTATCTGGCCTATATGTCCGGCATCTCCATGCGCGAGTTGACCGACGAGGGGCAGGGCTCGCGTCGCGCCGTGCTGCCGGCGCTGTTTTTCGTCATGGGGCTGAGCACCGTCTTTCTGTTTCTGGGCTTCACCGCGTCAAGCCTGGGGCGGCTGTTTCTGGAATACCGCACCGAATTTGCCCAGGTCGCCGGGGTGGTGGTGATCATCTTCGGGCTGCATTTCCTGGGGCTTTTCCGCATTGGCCTGCTGATGCGCGAAGCACGCATTGATCCCGGTGATCGGGGGGGCTCGGCCTTTGGGGCCTATGTGCTGGGGCTGGCATTCGCCTTTGGCTGGACGCCCTGTATCGGGCCGATCCTTGGCATGATCATCACCCTTGCCGCGACCGAGGACTCGGTGGCGCGCGGCACCACGCTGCTGGCCTTCTATGCCGCCGGGCTGGGGATGCCCTTCCTGCTGGCGGCGGTGTTCATCACGCGCTCGATGGCGCTGATGCGGCGGCTGCGGCCCTGGATGGGCCGGATCGAAAAGGCGATGGGGCTGCTTCTGGTGGTGGTGGGCATTGCCCTGATCACCGGCGCGATGGCCGATTTCTCCTTCTGGCTGCTCGAAGCCTTCCCGGTGCTCGAACGCATCGGCTGAGCAGGCCGGTGCGGCGGCACCATTCCCTTTCCCCTTATTCCCTTGACCAGCGATCCGCACTAGGCTGCGCCAAACGGCAGGGCAGGGCGCGATGCACGACGAAACCACAGGCCAGGTGCGGCAACGGCGGGTGTTCTACATTCCCGGCTACGATCCCTTCCCGCCGCGCCGCTACCGCGAGCTTTACCGCCGCGAGAGCGTCCTGCAGGCGGAAATCTCGGGCTACCGGATCAAGCTGAGCGGGCAGACCGGCCGCGCCGGGGGCTATGGCTGGCGCGCCGCGGCACAAACCGGCGGCCAACACAGCGCGGCGCAGATCACCGTGCTGGTCTGGGCCGATCTGGTGCAGGCGAGCATGCGCCAGGGGGTGCTGGGTTCATACTGGCTGATGCTGCGCACCCTGTGGATCTTCTTTTCCACGGGCGCGCTGGTGGCGATGATCCGGCTGCGCCCGGCGCCGATGCTGTCAGGTGCCTATCCGGTGGCGATGCTGTTGGCACAGGCCGGGCTGGCGCTGGTCCTGGGCTGGCTGGGCTTCCGGCTGAGCGGCTGGGCGCTGGCCGGTATTGGCTGGGGTGCCGGCTGGGGCTTCTGGGCCAGTGCAGCGCTCGGACTGGGCGCGACCTATGGCGCGCTGCTGGCCTTTCAGCGCCTCGACCGCAAGCTCTTTGCCTATTACCTGCTTTATGATTTCGCTCATACCGCCAAGCTGCGCGGCGCCAATTCGCCGGCACTGGAAGCGCGCATCGCCGAATTCGTGGCGCAGATCCGCGCCGCGCTGAGCGAGGATTGGGACGAGGTGCTGGTGGTAGGCCATTCCTCGGGGGCGGCGCTGGCGGTTTCGGTGGTGGCCGATGTGCTGCGCGGGCCACGGCCGACGAATGCGCCGCCGCTGGCGCTGCTGACGCTGGGCCAGGCCATTCCGATGCAAAGCTTCCTGCCGCGCGCAAGGCGGCTGCGGCGCGATCTGCACGATCTGGCGGCACGTGATGATCTTTTCTGGCTCGATGTCTCGGCGCCCGGCGATGGCTGCTGCTTTGGCCTGTCCGATCCGGTGGCGGTCAGCGGCGTTGCCCCGCCGGCCCAACGCTGGCCGATCGTGATTTCCGCCGCTTTCAGCAAGAGCCTGCGCCCGGAGACCTGGAAGCGTCTGCGTCGGCGATTCTTTCGGCTGCATTTTCAGTATCTTGCCGCCTTTGACAACCCGCGCGACTATGACTATTTCCAGATCACCGCAGGGCCGCGAACCCTGGCCGCGCGCTTTGCCGGGCGCAAGCCCTCGCCGGGCCGCATCGCGCGCCTGCGCAGCCCGCACCGGGACATGGCATGAGCGCGCCCATCGTGCCGCCCAAACCGCCCGCCCGCGCCGAGCGGGTATCACTGTTTCAGTACATGCGTCTCTTTCGCCGCGATATTCTTTCGGCCCAGCCCGCACGGCTCTACCGCGCCAAGATGGCCGAGTTCCGCACGCCGTTCTTTCGCTCCTATCTGATCAACGAGCCGGGGCTGTGGAAGCTGGTGCTCAACGAGCGTCCGGATGACTTTCCAAAGTCGAACCGGGTGCGCGCCGGGTTGGAGCCGCTTTTGGGCAATTCGGTCTTTGTCACCAATGGCGAGACCTGGAAACGCCAGCGGCGCATCATCGACCCGGCCTTCGAGGGCGGGCGGCTGCGCGATACCTTCCCGGCGATGGTGGCCGCGGGGCAGGCGGCGGTGGCGCGCATGGGCGCGGGCCGCGTCGAGGTCGAGGCGGCAATGAGCCATGCCGCGGCGGATGTGATCTTTCGCACGCTTTTCTCACTGCCCATCGAGGATGCGACCGCCGCGGCGGTGTTTCGGGCCTTCCGCGAGCATCAGGGTACGCAACCGCTGCTCAATCTGGCGGCCTTCCTGCCGCTGCCGCGCTGGTTTCCACGGCTGCACCGGCGCAAGACCCTGCGCACCGCACGCCATATCCGCGCGCTGATCACCGCCATGACCGAACGCCGCGCCGCCGAGATCGCCGCCGGCACTGCGCCCGACGATCTGGCGACCAAGATCATGACCACCGCCGACCCGCTGACCGGCGCGCATTTCGCCACCGACGAGATGGTCGATCAGGTGGCGATCTTCTTTCTGGCCGGGCATGAGACCAGTGCCTCGGCGCTGGCCTGGACGCTCTATCTGGTGGCGCTGGACAGGCCATTGCAGGAGCGGCTGGCCGAGGAAGCCACGCGCGAACTGGGCGAGCATCCGGATTTTGGCGCTGTCAGCCGGCTGAAACTGGCGCGCGACGTGTTTCGCGAGGCTTTGCGGCTTTACCCGCCGGTGCCGATGATGGTGCGCCAGAACACCGCGCCCGAATGCTTCCGCAACCGCGCTGTCGCGCCGGGGGCGCAGATCGTCATCAGCCCCTGGCATCTGGGCCGGCATGAAAGGATCTGGGATCAGCCTGACGCCTTCTGCCCCGCGCGCTGGCAGAGCGCCGAAGGCAGGGCCGCCGCGCGCGAGGGGTTCATACCCTTCTCCAGCGGGCCAAGGGTCTGCACGGGGGCGGGGTTTGCCATGGTCGAGGGGGTGCTCTTGCTGGCAATGCTGGTGCGGCGCTTCCGGTTCCGACCCGTCGAAGGGCAGGTGCCCGAGCCGGTGGCGCATCTGACGGTGCGGGCGCGCCACGGCATATGGCTTGACGTTTCCGAGCGCGGATAAGGGGCAGGGGGCTTTGCCCCCTCTGGGCTGCGCCCATTCACCCCCAGGATATTTGCGGCACAAAGACACCGCGGACACCGCGCGCGGGGCCAGGCTGGGGGGCAGGCGCTTTTTTGTTTGACGCGACTCAGGCGTGGCGGTATTTATTTGAACGGTCGTTCAATAACCGGGAGGGTTCGATGTTCACCGCATCCATGCGTTTCGATCTGGGCGAGGACATCAACGCCCTGCGCGATCTGGTTCACCGCTGGGCGCAGGACCGCGTGAAACCGATGGCGGCCGAGATCGATCACACCAACGCCTTCCCCAATGCGCTGTGGCGCGAGATGGGTGAGCTGGGTCTTCTGGGCATCACCGTCGAGGAAGAGCATGGCGGCACGGCAATGGGCTATCTGGCGCATACCATCGCGGTTGAAGAGATCGCGCGCGCCTCGGCGTCGGTGAGCCTGTCCTATGGGGCGCATTCGAACCTCTGCGTGAACCAGATCAGGCTGAACGGCACGCCCGAGCAGAAAGCGAAATATCTTCCCCGGCTGGTGTCGGGCGAGCATGTCGGCGCGCTGGCGATGTCGGAGGCCGGCGCGGGATCGGATGTGGTGGGCATGAAGCTGCGCGCCGAGAAGAAGAATGACCGCTATGTGCTCAACGGCACGAAATACTGGATCACCAATGGCCCCGATGCCGATGTGCTGGTGGTCTATGCCAAGACCGACCCCGCGGCGGGATCGAAGGGGATCACGGCCTTTCTGATCGAAAAGAGCATGACGGGATTTTCGACCAGCGTGCATTTCGACAAGTTGGGGATGCGCGGCTCGAATACCGCCGAGCTGGTGTTCGAGGATGTGGAAGTGCCCTTCGAGAATGTTCTGGGCGAGGAAGGCCGCGGCGTGCGGGTGCTGATGTCGGGGCTCGATTACGAGCGCGTGGTGCTTTCGGGCATCGGTACCGGGATCATGGCCGCCTGCCTGGACGAGGTGATGCCCTACCTGACCGAGCGCAAGCAGTTTGGTCAGCCGATCGGGAATTTCCAGCTCATGCAGGGCAAGATCGCCGATATGTACACGGCGATGAACTCGGCGCGGGCCTATGTCTATGAGGTGGCAAGGGCCTGCGACCGGGGTACGGTGACGCGCCAGGATGCTGCCGCCTGTGTGCTCTATGCCAGCGAGGAAGCGATGAAACAGGCGCATCAGGCGGTGCAGGCCATGGGGGGCGCGGGGTTCATGAACGGCAGCACTGTCAGCCGGCTTTTCCGTGATGCCAAACTCATGGAGATCGGCGCCGGCACCAGCGAGATCCGGCGCATGCTGGTGGGGCGTGAACTCATGGCGGCGATGGGCTGAATGATGCGCGCGCTGGCTCTCGCCCTTCTGCTGCCCGCCACCTCCGCACTGTCCGAAGGGGTGAAATTCGATGGCCCGATGGTCGAGCAATGCCTGGCCGGAGGGGGCTGGCGCGATTGCATCGGGCAGGCGGCAGGACAATGCATGCAGGCCACGCCGGGCGGCGAGTCGACGGCCGGAATGGTTGGGTGTCTTGATGCCGAATGGCAATGGTGGGATGGCGAGTTGAATTCCCGCTACCGCGAGCTTCTGGCGCGCGCGCGCCAGATCGATGCCGAGCCGCCGATCGAGGGTATGCTGCCGCGCCCCTCGGACGAAGCGGCATTGCGCGCCATGCAGCGGGCCTGGATCAGCTGGCGCGACGCCACCTGCGATTACGAAGCGCTGCAATGGTGGGGCGGCTCCGGCGCCAGCCCGGCGCGCATTGGCTGCCTGCTGGGGCTGACCGGCGAACAGGCGCTGCGTCTGCGCAGCTTGCTGGCGGAAGGTTGAGCCTTGCGCCCGTTGCTCCCCCCCTTGGGCGATCATGACGCCCTGAGCGCCGGCTTCCGCTGGGCGCTGCCGGCGCGGCTGAACATGGCGCGACAGGTCTGTTTCGATTGGCTTGAGAACCCCGAAAGAGTGGCGATCATTGATCTTTCGGGCAGCGATCTTTCGGGCGCGGCGCGGCGCGATCTTTCCTACGGTGAACTGGCGGCGATGGCGCGGGGACTGGCGGCCCATCTGATCGCGCGCGGGGTCAGGCGCGGCGACCGGGTGGGCGTGCTGCGCGCGCAGGATCCCTGGTGCGCGGCGGCGCATATTACCATCTGGTCACTGGGCGCAATCTCGCTGCCGCTGTTCAAGCTTTTCGGCCCGGATGCCCTGGCCAGCCGTCTGGGCGACAGCGGTGCGCAATGGGTGATCACCGATGCCACCGGCGCGGCGCTGCTGGGCGAGATGCCGGTGCGCCCGCTGATCCCCGAGGCGGCATCGCTCGATCTTGCCGCCACCCCGCCCATCGCTGATACCGGCCCCGAGGACCCGGCGGTGCTGATCTATACCTCGGGCACCACCGGCGCGCCAAAGGGAGCGCTGCATGGCCACCGGGTGCTGAGCGGTCATCTGCCCGGCGTCGAGATCAGCCATGACCGGCTGGGCCAGCCGGGCGATGTGCTCTGGACCCCGGCGGACTGGGCCTGGATCGGCGGGCTTTTCGATGTGCTGATGCCGGGGCTGGCGATCGGTGTGCCGGTGGTGGCGGCACGACTGGCCAAGTTCACCCCTGATGGCGCGCGCGCGATCGTCGAGGCGGGCGGGGTGCGCAACATCTTCTTCCCGCCGACCGCGCTGAAGATGCTCAAGGCCGCGGACATGGCGCTGCCGGGGCTGCGCTCGGTGGCCTCGGGCGGCGAGCCCCTGGGGGCGGAGATGCTGGAGTGGGGCCAGCGCGCCTTTGGCCTCAGCATCAACGAGTTCTACGGCCAGACCGAATGCAACATGATCGCGTCATCTGCGGGCAGCCTGTTCGCGCCGCGTCCGGGCTGTATCGGCAAGCCGGTGCCGGGGCATGAACTGGCGGTGCTGGACAACGGGGGCACCCTGCTGGGCGAAGGCATCGAGGGCGATATCGCGGTGCGGCGCGGCTCGGCCTCGATGATGCTGGGCTATTGGCAAAAGCCTGAAGCCACCATCGAGAAGTTTCGCGGCGACTGGATGCTGACCGGCGACCGGGGCCTGTGGGAGGCCGGTTTTCTGCGTTTTGTCGGGCGCGAGGACGATGTGATCACCTCGGCCGGCTACCGCATCGGCCCCGCCGAGATCGAGGATTGCCTGCTGCGCCATCCCGGTGTCGCCATGGCGGCGGTGATCGGGCGGCCGGATACGCTGCGCACCGAAGTGGTGCGCGCCTATGTGGTGCCGCGCCGGGGCCAGCACCTTGATGCGGCGATGGTGCAGGCGCATGTGCGCGAAAGGCTCTCGGCTCATCTGGTGCCACGCGAGGTGGTTCTGACCGACAGCCTGCCGATGACCGTGACCGGCAAGATCATCCGCAAGGAGCTTAAACGCCGCGCGATGGAGGAACACCAGGAATGAAGCTGAAATCGAATGTCCTGACCGGATCGGATGCCTTCCGCGCCAACCGCGAGGCGCATCTGGCGGCACTTGCCGAGATCGAGGCGGCGGCGCTGGCGGCGGCGGGGGGCGGCGAGAAGGCGCGCGAACGCCATGTGTCACGCGGCAAGATGCTGCCGCGTGAGCGTGTGGCCAACCTGCTGGATCCCGGCTCGCCGTTTCTGGAAATCGGCGCCACCGCCGCGCATGGCCTCTATGATGGCGCCGCGCCCTGTGCCGGGGTGATTGCCGGCATCGGCCGGGTGCAGGGCCATGAGGTCATGGTGGTGTGCAACGATGCAACCGTGAAGGGCGGCACCTATTATCCGCTGACGGTGAAAAAGCACCTTCGCGCGCAGGAAATCGCCGAGGAAAACCACCTGCCCTGCATCTATCTGGTGGATTCGGGCGGCGCCAACCTGCCCAATCAGGACGAGGTCTTCCCCGACCGCGACCATTTCGGGCGCATCTTCTACAATCAGGCCAATATGTCGGCCAAGGGCATCGCACAGATCGCCGTGGTGATGGGCTCTTGCACGGCGGGCGGGGCCTATGTGCCCGCCATGTCGGATGTCACGATCATCGTCAAGAACCAGGGCACGATCTTCCTGGCCGGCCCGCCACTGGTCAAGGCTGCCACCGGCGAGGTGGTCACCGCAGAGGATCTGGGCGGGGGCGATGTGCACACGCGCCTTTCCGGCGTGGCCGATTATCTGGCCGAGGACGACGCCCACGCGCTGGCACTGGCGCGGCGTGCGGTGGGCTATCTGAACCGCCGCAAGCCGCAAAGCGTCGATCAGGCCAGCCCCGAGGATCCCGCCTATGACCCCGAGGAGATCTTCGGCGTGGTGCCGGCCGATCTGCGCACCCCCTATGACATCCGCGAGGTGATCGCACGGGTGGTCGATGGCTCGCGTTTTGACGAGTTCAAGCCACGCTTCGGCGAGACGCTGGTCACCGGTTTTGCCCATGTGATGGGCTGCCCTGTGGGGATCGTGGCCAATAACGGGGTGCTGTTTTCCGAGGCGGCGGTAAAGGGCGCGCATTTCGTGGAACTGTGCAGCCAGCGCCGTATCCCGCTGGTTTTCATGCAGAATATCACCGGCTTCATGGTCGGGCGGAAATACGAGAACGAGGGGATCGCGCGCCATGGCGCCAAGATGGTCACCGCCGTTGCCACGACCTCGGTGCCCAAGATCACGCTGCTGGTGGGCGGCTCGTTCGGCGCGGGGAACTATGGCATGGCCGGGCGCGCCTATCAGCCGCGGTTTCTCTGGACCTGGCCCAACAGCCGCATCTCGGTGATGGGCGGCGAGCAGGCGGCGGGTGTTCTGGCCACCGTTCGGCGCGACGGGATCGAGCGCGCCGGCGAGCAGTGGAGCGCCGAGGACGAGGCCGAGTTCAAGCGCCCCACGATCGAGATGTTCGCCCGCCAGAGCCATCCGCTCTATGCTTCGGCGCGGCTGTGGGATGACGGCGTGATCGACCCGCGCCGCACCCGCGAAGTGCTCCATCTGTCGCTTTCCGCCGCGCTCAACGCCCCCATAGCCGAAACCCGTTTCGGCCTCTTCAGGATGTGAGGATCAATGCCCATCACGCTTGACGCAGCACTGGCGCGCTACCCCGGCGCACAAACCTTCCGCTTCGGCGACAGCCCGACGTTGACCGAAGAATTGCTGGCGCTGGTGCGCGCCGGGCGCAAGCGCGCCACCTGCTCGGCCCTGGCCGAGATCGCCGCCGGCGCCGCAGCGCCGCAAGTGGGCCGGCGCGACATCGCGCTTGATGGCGCGGGCAACCCGGCCCTGGTGATCGAAACGCTGCGGCTGGTGGAACTGCGCTTTTGCGACATGCCCGAGGATCTGGCGCTGATGGAGGGCGAGGACGAAACCCTTGAAAGCTGGCGCGCCCAGCACCAGCGCTACTACGAGCGCATCGGCATCTTTGCCCCCGACATGCCGTTGATCTGGGAGGAATTTTGCGTGATCGAGGATTTCGCCGCAACCGACCCGTCGCCGGAGGCCGCCCATGTTTGACAAGATCCTGATCGCCAATCGCGGCGAGATCGCCTGCCGCATCATCGCCAGCGCGCGCGCCATGGGTGTTCGCACGGTCGCGGTGTATTCCGATGCCGATGCCCGTGCGCTGCATGTGGAACAGGCCGACGAAGCGGTGCATATCGGCGGCCCGGCCCCGCGCGACAGCTATCTGCGCGGCAATGCGATCATCGAGGCAGCGCTTTCCACCGGCGCGCAGGCGATCCATCCGGGCTATGGGTTTCTGTCCGAAAACCCCGATTTCGTCGATGCGGTGGAGGCTGCCGGGCTGGTCTTCATCGGCCCTTCGGGGCAGGCCATCCGGGCGATGGGGCTGAAGGACGCGGCCAAGCGGCTGATGCAGGAGGCCGGCGTGCCGGTGGTGCCCGGCTATCACGGCGACAATCAGGATGCCGAGCATCTTGCCGGGGCGGCCGATGCCATCGGCTATCCGGTGCTGATCAAGGCCGTGGCGGGCGGGGGCGGCAAGGGCATGCGCCGCGTTGAGCGCCCGCAGGATTTCGCCGAGGCGCTGGAGAGCGCGCGCGGCGAGGCGGCAACCGCGTTTGGCAATGACGCCGTGCTGATCGAGAAATGGATCGACAAGCCACGCCATATCGAGGTGCAGGTCTTTGGCGACGGCACCCGCGCGGTGCATCTGTTCGAGCGTGACTGCTCGTTGCAGCGCCGCCATCAGAAGGTGATCGAGGAAGCCCCCGCCCCCGGCATGACCGAGCAGATGCGCGCCGCGATGGGTGCCGCCGCCGTGCGCGCCGCCGAGGCCATTGGCTACAAGGGTGCAGGCACGGTGGAATTCATCGTCGATGGCTCACGCGGGCTCAGGACCGATGGCTTCTGGTTCATGGAAATGAACACCCGTTTGCAGGTCGAACACCCGGTGAGCGAGGCCATCACCGGCGTCGATCTGGTGGAATGGCAGTTGCGCGTGGCCGCCGGCGAGCCGCTGCCCGCGCGCCAGCAGGACCTGACGATCAATGGCCATGCCTTCGAGGCGCGGCTCTATGCCGAGGATGTGCCGGCAGGCTTTCTGCCCGCCACCGGCACGCTGGAGCTTCTGGAATTCGACGGCGCAGCGCGCATCGATTCCGGCGTGCGCCAGGGCGATGCGATCAGCCCATGGTATGATCCGATGATCGCCAAGATCATCACCCATGGCCCCAGCCGCGCCGTCGCGCTGGCGCGGCTGCGCAGTGCGCTCGAAGGCACCCGCGTTGCCGGATCGCACACCAACCGCGATTTTCTGGCGGCCCTGACGCGCCACGAGGGCTTTCGCGCGGGCGATGTCGATACCGGGCTGATCGGGCGGGATCTGGCGGCGCTTACAGCCGCCCCGGCAGTGGATGCCGGGGTGCTGGCGCTGGCGGCGCTTTGCGCCCTGGGCTGCGATGCGCCGGATGCGCTGCGCGGTTTCACGCTCTGGGGCTCGCTCGCGCAGCGCGTGGATCTGGCGCAGGGCGAGGCGCGCTTTGCCATCAGCGTCGCGCGTCGTGCTGACGGGCGCTTTTCGGTGCAGCAGGATGACGCCACGGGCACGCCGGCGATGCTGGCCGAATGGCGTGGCGGGCAATGGTGGCTTGACGGCCGCAAGGCGCCGGGACTGGCGCGCCGGTCTGGCCAACGGGTAAGCGTGTTTGGCGCGGCGACGGTCGAGTTCTGGCTCGTTGATCCGCTGGCGGTGGAAACCGACAACGGCGCGGCCGGCGGCGTGGTTGTGGCGCCGATGCCGGGGCTGGTGAAGGCGGTCTTCGTGAAGCCGGGGGACCGGGTTGAACAGGGCGCGCGGCTGGCGGTTCTGGAGGCCATGAAGATGGAGCATACGCTCAGCGCCGGGCGCGACGGCGAGGTGGCCGAGGTGCTGGTGCATGCCGGCCAACAGGTCGAGGCTGGCGCGGCGCTCATTGCCCTGGCCGAGGAATAGGGCCGGGAATGGACCGCGCGTGGCTTGCTTGCACGCGCGCGCCGCGCGGGCTATCAGTCGCGCCAAAGGCTCATACGGACAGGACCAACCGACATGCGCGCAGAGACCCAGGCCACGATCGAGGCGATCCGCAAGTCGCTGGCACTTCTGGCACAGCGCCTGGACCGCGAGACGGCCGACTTCCGGCTGGAAGAGTTCAACGCGATGATCGAGGATCCGAACCTGTGGAACGATCCTGAGCGCGCGCAGAAGCTGATGCGCGAGCGCCAGATGCTGATTGATGCGCTGGGCAGCCATGACGGCATCAAGAAGGATCTTCAGGACAATATCGAACTGATCGAGCTGGGCGAGGCCGAGGGCGACCGTGATATCGTCACCGAGGCCGAGGAGGCGCTCAAGGCGCTGGCCGAAAAGGCCGCCGCCCGCGAGTTGGAGGCGCTGCTCGACGGCGAGGCGGATGGCAACGATACCTATCTGGAAATCAACGCCGGCGCCGGCGGCACCGAAAGCTGCGACTGGGCCTCGATGCTGGCGCGCATGTATGTTCGATGGGCCGAGAAGAAGGGCTACAAGGTCGAGTTGATGAGCGAGAGCCCCGGCGAGGAGGCGGGCATTCGCTCGGTCGCCTATCGTATCAGCGGGCACAATGCCTATGGCTGGCTGAAATCGGAAAGCGGCGTGCACCGGCTGGTGCGGATTTCGCCCTATGACAGCGCCGCGCGGCGGCACACGAGCTTCTCGTCGGTCTGGGTCTATCCGGTGGTCGATGACAAGATCGAAATCACCGTGCCCGATAACGAGATCCGCATCGATACCTACCGCTCCTCTGGCGCGGGCGGGCAGCATGTCAACACCACCGACTCGGCGGTTCGCATCACCCACCTGCCAACGGGAATTGTGGTCACAAGCTCCGAGAAATCCCAGCACCAGAACCGGGCGATTGCCATGGAGGCTTTGAAATCAAGGCTTTATGAGATGGAGCTGCGCAAGCGCACCGAGGCGATCGAAGCCCAGCACGAGGCCAAGGGCGATGCGGGCTGGGGCAATCAGATCCGCTCTTATGTGTTGCAGCCCTATCAGATGGTGAAGGATCTGCGCACCGCGTTCGAAACTTCGGATACCCAGGGCGTGCTTGATGGCGATCTGGACGGGCTGATGGCGGCAACACTGGCGCAGAAAGTGTCTGGCAAGAGCCGGTCGGAGGCACAAGGCAGCGACTGAGCGCACCGCCACCCCGCCGCCACCCCGCGCGGGGGGCAACGCGGGGGGCGGGATCAGGGGCAGGGCTGGGTCAGTTGGCCAACAGGCTGCGAAAGTATTCGGCCAGATGGGTCAGTTCAGGGCGGCGATGGCGGCTGCGTTCCAGGCGGTTGAGCGCGGTCTCGATGCGGCGAATGGTGCGCAGGTCCTCGGTCAGGGCAAAAGCAGGGCAGGGGATCGGTTTCATGGCCGTAGCCTTTCGGGGTTGATGGCGAGATACCCATGGGTCGTATTGAACGCCCGAAGCGTTCAGTTTTTCTTGACGGCGCTCAAAATTGCCGCGCGCTGGCCTCTTGCCCGGTGAGAATGGTGTGGGTAGCCTGATGGCGCGCGCGGACCGACCGGGAGGAACCATGTCTGATCCATCGACCCTTCACGCCCCGCCTTCGCCCCTGCCACACCCCCGCCGGATCGCCGCCGCCGATCTGCGCGATGCCTTGCGGCTTGGCTGGCGCGACTACCGAAGCGCGCCGCATTTCGGCCTGTTGTTCAGCGCCTTCTATGTGCTGGGCGGGCTGGTGCTCTACGCGATCTTTGCCGCCGCGGCGGCGCAATGGTGGTTCATTCCGATCGCCGTGGGTTTTCCGATCCTCGCCCCCTTCGCCGCCACGGGCCTTTACGAGGTCAGCCGCCGGCTGGAGCAGGGCGAGCAGCCACGCCTTGGCCCGGTGCTGGCTTGCGTTCTGGCCCAGAAAGACCGGCAGGTGCCCAGCATGGCCATGGTGGTCCTGCTGGCCTTCATGTTCTGGGTGTTCGTCGCGCATACGATCTTCGCGCTGTTCTTCGGTTTGCAGCCGATCACCGGCTCACCCTGGCAGATGCTGACCACGCAGGCCGGGCTGACCATGCTGGCACTCGGTACGCTGATCGGTGGGGTGATGGCTTCGGTGTTCTTTGCGCTCACGGTGATCAGCCTGCCGCTGCTGCTGGACCGCGAGGTCGATTTCATCTCGGCGATGATTGCCTCGCTCGACTGCGTTTCGGCCAATCCCGGCGTGATGGCGCTTTGGGCGGCGGTGATCGCCGCGGCGCTGTTTGTGGGCATGCTGCCGGCGTTTCTGGGCCTCTTCGTGGTGCTGCCGGTGTTCGGCCATGCAAGCTGGCACCTCTACCGGCGGCTGTTGCCGCTATAGGCGCAGCCGCCTCATGCCTTCATCAAAAAGGGGGGCCAAGGCCCCCCGGATTCTTGCCGATGGTTGCCCGGCTCACTTGACGGGTTTGGCGTCGAGCGGCGGCTTGGGGGTTGCGGCCTGCGGTTGCTGCGGTTGCGGTTGCTGCGGCATCGAGGGTTTGGGGGCCGCCGCGCCGACCGGAGCGCCGAGCGGGGAACCAGCCGGGGCGGACATTGCCGCCTTGGACTGCTGGCCGGTGCTCAGAGGGTCATCCTGACGCTGCACGGACCCTTCGAAATGCGCCCCTGATTCAATGGCGATGGTCTTGTGGATGATGTCGCCCTCGACCCGGGCGGTCGAGGTCAGGCGCACCTTCAGGCCCCGAACCCGGCCAATGACGCGGCCATTGATCACAATGTCATCGGCCACGATCTCGCCGCGGATGGTCGCCGATTCGCCGACCGTCAGTAGATGCGCGCGAATATCGCCATCGACCACGCCCTCGATCACCACATCACCGGTGGTGCGCAGGTTGCCGGTCACCGTCAGGTCCGCGGACAGCACCGAAGCATTGGGTTTCGACTTGGCAGCCATGCCGCCGGCGCCGTGATCGAACGGAGCACGCGGACCGGGAACGGGTGCAGCCTCTGGCATGCGCGGCGCTTCGGTCTTTGGTCCCTGTTCGTTGATACGGCTCTTAGAAAACATTTTGCGCGGCCCTTATGTAAGTCATCGGATTGATCGGTCTGCCACCCACGCGGATCTCGTAGTGCAGATGCACGCCGGTGGAGCGTCCGGTGGTGCCCATACCACCGATCCGGTCCCCGCGCGAGACCCTTTGGCCCACATTCACGTTAATGGTATGCAGATGGGCGTAATAGGTTTCGATGCCGAAATCGTGGCGGATGATCACCAGATTGCCATACCCGCCCTGACGTCCGGCAAAAGTGACGGTCCCAACCCCGGTAGACAGGATCGGCGTGCCCTGCGGCCCGGCCCAGTCGACGCCGTTGTGCATCCGCCGGCCGCCGGTGCGCGGATCGCGCCGGGTGCCAAACCCCGAGGTCTGGCGCACCCCGGCGCGGACCGGCATGGCGAAGGGTGTGCGCTGCGCGGCGATCCGGTAGAGGTTGATTTCCTCAAGCGCCTGCAGCACCGAATTGGCGCGCGCCTCGTCGCCATCAGGGTCCAGCGTGCCCGAGGTGGAGATGGAGATCGGCATCATCGAGGCAGAGCGCGTCTGATAGCCGGCGCGCACCTGTTGCAACAATTGTTCGGGCGGCAGGCCGGCGGCGCGGAACATGCGTTCCAGCGGCAGCATCGACACTTCCACCGCCTGTTCGAGCTGGCTGAAGATGCGGTGATTGCGGTCCTGGATCAGCCGGTATTCCAGCGCCAGATGCTGCGCCTGCTGATTGGCGCTCTCGGCCATGGCCAGCATGACCTCGCGCTGCTCGGTGGTATCGCTCAGCGCGTTCATCAGGAAATCGAGGGTCTGTTCAACCTCGGCCAGACGCTGCGTGGTCTGGATGAGCTGGTCGCTCAACTGGTCGCTTTCCAACTCGGCCAGCCGCGCGCGCGCCACGTCACGCTCGCGCAGGCGCTCGCGCAGACCGGTCTGCAGTGCCTCGATGCCGTTTTCCAGCTCGGCGCGGCGTTGCTCGGACACCAGCAGGGCGCTTTGCATGCGCGCCACACGGTCCATGGCCTCGCCGTAGCGGTTGTGGGCGGCCTGCGCCTCGGCGCCGGAACGGTCGCGCTCGGCGGCAAGCTCGCTCAGGCGCTGCTCGAAATAGACCTGTTCGCGCCGCGCCTGCTCGCGCTGGTCGCCCGAGCCGATGGCATCCATGAACACGATCGACGAGGCGATGAAGCTCCAGGCCACGAAGGCCGTCGTGCATGACAGGATCAGCGCTTGCGACAGCGGGCGCAGACGAACGAAGCGGGTGGTATCTTCAGAGCGCAGGAACAGGCGCTTTTCGGGCAGATAACGCTCAAGCGCGGTGTTTATGCGGTCGGTCAAGGGCCTCAATGGAACACCCGTTTGTTTTGGTATTCTGGCGCTGCCCGGCCCCTGACACGCGGCGAGCGTTGCACCTGCGCAACTGTTATCCCCCACATGCAGAGGCTGCAACTCTTTTGGGCAGTGTTGCGCGGCTGCATCGCTGTCCTGCGCCCGGCTGAGCGAAAAACCGCCTATTCAGGCGTGCCGCCTGCCGTTTGCCCGCCGCAGCACAGGCAACAAGGCTTCTCAATCAGGGTTCGGCATGCCCCGTGCGGTGCGGTGCGCCATTTCATGAACCGGGCGTTCATGGGCCGGGGCTTCATGGGCGAGGGGCCAGTAGAAATCGGGCGGCAAGCCGGCTTCAGCGCGCTTCTCTTCGTTGAAGGGCGGCTTGAGCGCGCCATGAAAGTAGCGCCGCACCAGCGCGTGAAAGGTCTCCTTGGGATCGGCTTCATGGCGCCCGCACAGAAAATGAAACCATTTCGAGCCATAGGCGACATGGCCCACCTCTTCGGCATAGATGGTTTCAAGCGCGGCGACGGCCTGATCCAGCTTCGCCTTGCGAAAGATCTCGATCATGCCGGGGGTCACATCCAGCCCACGCGCCTCCAGCACCATCGGCACCACCGCCAGCCGCCCCATGAAATCCTGCGCCGTGTCGGATGCCGCGCGCCACATGCCGGCATGGGCGGGCAGGGCACCATAATGACTTCCAAGGCTTTCAAGAACGCCAGATACAAGATTGAAATGTTTTGCTTCTTCGTCAGCGGCCTTGACCCAGTCGTCATAGAATCCGGGTGGCATCTGCACCTCGGAAAAGCGGGCGATGATGTCCCAGTGCAGATCCACGGCATTAAGTTCGATATGCGCCACCGCATGCAGCAGGGCGATGCGTCCCTCGGGACTGCCCGGACGGCGGCGCGGCACGTCGCGCGGGTCTTTCAGTTCGGGCTTTTCGGGGCGGGCGGGAAAATCCGGCGGATCAGCCCTGCCAACGGGCAGGGGCCTGCCCTCGGCGCGCGCGCCAAACCAGCGGGCGGCATGACGCCGCGACAGGGCGGTCTTGGCCCGTCCATCGGCGGTGTTCAGCACCTCGACAGCCATTTCGGAAAGAGTTTCAACCATTTGTCAGCTCAGAACAAGAGCGGCGCGGCAACCATGCTGGCCGGCACCGGCACACCAAGGCGGTGCAGGATCGACGGGGCCAGCGCCAGTTGATCCAGCAACGCGTCGCGCGCCGGGCCTTCGGCATCGCCGAAATAGTAGAAGGCAAAATCCTGCTGATCCTCGCCGGTTCCGCCATGATGGCCGCGCAGCGACTGCCCGTGATCGGCGGTAACGATGACCTCGTAGCCCATTGCCCGCCATTTCGGCAGCCAGGCGGCCAGCATCGCATCCATCAGTGCGCAGGCATGGTCCATCTCGGTGCAATCATGGCCAAAGCGATGCCCCATGCTGTCGAGCGTGCAGGTATGCAGCATGCCATAGCGCAGATCGAAGCGCGCACAGAGCGAGGTCAGCGTGGCAAAAAGATCGGCATCGCAAGGGGTTGCCTGATTGTTGTGATCATAGCCCGTCATCGTGTGAAAACGGCCGTGGTTGATGCTGGCGCTTTGCGGTTCGTCGTATTCGATGTCGCGCAGCATGTCGAAGGGCGAGCGGTTGAAGAATTCCGACCACCAGGAATGCGCCACCGCGCCGGTCACTCCGCCGGCCTTGCGCACCTCGGAAAAGACATCGGGTTGATCGACGCGCCGGATCATTCCGTTCGACAGCACCCCATGCACCTGCGGCGGCGTGCCGCTGTGGATCGAGGCGTAGCAAGGCCCCGACATTGACGGCAGCACCGCGCGCATGCGCCAGACCCGCGCCTCGCCGCTGCGCACCCAGCCCTCAAGGCAACCAAAATAGCGCCGCCAGTTGGCGTAGGGCACGCCATCAAGAATGATCAGCAGCAGTTTCTGGGCGGCCATGGCGGGCTCCTGTCGCGGGTGATGTGAAGGCTCTGGCGCGCAGCATACCCGGCCCGCGGGAAAACGCCAGCCCTGCCGGTCGGACGATGATTGGCGCGCGTTTTCCATGAGTTAAGCGTCGCATTTGCACGACCGGGCAGGGCCGCTGCATGCTTGACTGCATCGACAGAAAGGGCCGATATGAGCAAGCAACCCAATATCCTCATCCTGATGGTCGATCAGTTGACCGGCACGCTGTTCCCCGACGGCCCGGCTGATTGGCTTCATGCGCCCAATCTGCGCGCATTGGCCGCCCGCTCACAGCGTTTCGCGCGCTGCTATACGGCCAGCCCGCTCTGCGCGCCGGGGCGGGCGAGTTTCATGTCCGGCCAGTTGCCCAGGCGCACGCGGGTCTATGACAATGCCGCCGAGTTTGCCTCGGACGTGCCGACCTATGCCCATCACCTGCGCCGCGCCGGGTATCGCACCTGCCTTTCGGGCAAGATGCACTTCGTCGGCCCTGATCAGTTGCACGGTTTCGAGGAGCGACTGACAACCGATATCTACCCCGCCGATTTCGGCTGGACCCCGGATTACCGCAAACCCGGAGAGCGGATCGACTGGTGGTATCACAATCTGGGCTCGGTCACCGGCGCGGGCACCGCCGAGATCACCAACCAGCTTGAATATGATGACGAGGTGGCGCATCTGGCGGTGGCGAAGCTCTATGATCTGGCGCGTGGCCATGATGCGCGCCCCTGGTGCCTGACGGTCAGCTTAACCCATCCGCATGATCCATTCGTCGCGCGCCGCAGATATTGGGATCTCTATGCCGATTGCACCCGGCTGGAGCCGCCCCAAGCGATTGCCTATGAGGATCAGGATGCCCACTCCAAGCGCATCATGGACAGTTGCGACTGGCGCGCCTTCGACATCACCGCAGATCAGATACGCCATGCAAGACGCGGATATTTCGCCAATATTTCATACATCGACGACAAGATCGGCGAGGTGCTGAGGGTTCTGGAAGACACCGGGCAGGAGGCGATCGTGGTGTTTGTCTCCGATCATGGTGAAATGCTGGGCGAGCGCGGCCTGTGGTTCAAGATGAACTTCTTTGAGGGATCGGCCCGCGTGCCGCTGATGATCGCCGCGCCGGGGGTGGGTGCGAAGCTGGTGCAGACCCCGGTTTCCACAATCGATGTGCTGCCCACGCTGGCCGATCTGGCCGGGGTGGATATGTCCGAAATAGCCCCCTGGACCGATGGTGAATCGCTGCTGCCCCTGATGCGCGGCGAGGGCACGCGCGCGCCGGTAGCGGTGGAATATGCCGCCGAAGCCTCGATCGAGCCGATGGTGGCGCTGATCGACGGGCCGTGGAAATACATCCGCTGCGCCGCCGACCCCGAATTGCTGTTCAACCTGCAAACCGACCCCGACGAGCGACACAATCTTGCAAATGAGGCCACCGCCGCCGATACGCTGGGCCGACTGCGTACGCTGGCCGATGCCCGCTGGGATCTGGCGGCCTTTGACGCAGCGGTCCGCGAAAGCCAGGCCCGGCGCTGGGTGGTTTACGAAGCGCTGCGCAACGGTGCCTATTTCCCTTGGGATTTCCAGCCCTTGCAGCGCGCATCCGAGCGTTACATGCGCAATCACATGGATCTTAACGTGCTGGAAGAGGCACAGCGCTTCCCGCGCGGTGAATAGCGTCTGATCTGCTCAGCCGGGTGGCTCAGATGATTTCGATCAGGCGGATGCTCAGGCGCGGGCAGACGGCGCCGAGTTCGCGCAGCACCAGCTCGGCGCGGGGCAGGGGGCGGGACAGGATGAAAAGCGGGCCGGCATAGCCGCATGCCTCAAGCGCCTCCCCCAGATCGAGGATGTCCCAGCCGCCGCGAATCAGCGGGCCGATCACCGCGTCGGGGCGGATCTGCGCCAGCATCGCGGTGCGCAGCATGCCATATTGCGTGATGACCACGCTCTGCCGGCCCGGCGCGGGCTGCAAAAGCGACAGCGCGCCCGGCGCTTCCACCACCAGCACCGTTCGCAGCGCATGAAGATCGGCCGCGCTGGCCCGGATTGGCAGCGCCGCTTCGCGATCAATGGCAGAAACAAGCATTTGACGCATCCCTACTGCAACCGCCCCGAACAATGCGGGCGCCAGCGAAAACCTGGTGAGCCCCTTCGGGCCCGGCAAAGGACATCATGCAATGATGAAGGGATCATGCATCCGGCGTCCGCGATTCAGGCCGGGACGCAGCGGTAAGATTGCTCTCCAAGACCCTCAACACCCAATGAAATTTCTTGTCCCGGCTGAAGAAAGACGGGTGGTTTCAATCCCATGCCAACGCCGGGTGGCGTGCCGGTGGCAATGATATCGCCCGGTTCCAGGGTCATGAACCGGCTCAGATAGGCGATCAGATGCGTCACGCCGTAAACCATGGTTGCCGTGCTGCCATCCTGACGCCGCTGCCCGTCGATGTCGCACCACAGCCGCAGCGCCTGCGGATCCACGATCTCGTCACGCGTGCAAAGCCAGGGGCCGATCGGGCCGAATGTATCGTGGCTCTTGCCCTTGGTCCATTGCCCCTGGCGTTGGGTCTGGAAATCGCGCTCGGACACATCATTGACGCACAGATACCCAGCAATATGCTCAAGCGCCTGATCTTGTTCAATATACTTCGCGCGCTTGCCGATCACCACGCCCAGTTCGACCTCCCAGTCGGTCCTGGTGCTGCCGCGCGGGATCTCAAGCGGATCGTGGGGCCCGGAAACAGCCGAGGTGGCCTTCATGAAGATGATCGGCTCGCTGGGCACGCTCATACCGGCCTCGGCTGCATGGTCGGCGTAATTGAGGCCAATGCAGATGAACTTGCCGATACCGGCCACTGGCGGGCCAAGCCGTGCCTTGTTATCCACCAAAGGCAGGGTTGTTGGATCGAGCTCGCGCAAACGCGCCAGGCTTTCGTCGCCAAGCGCCGCACCGCGCAGATCCTCGATCACCGCCGAAAGATCGCGCCTGGTGCCGTCAGGTGCAAGCATTCCCGGGCGTTCATTGCCCGGTGTTCCATGCCGGATCAGGCGCATTCACAAGACCTTTCAGCAGTGCCGTGCAAGCAGTTGTAAAGACCGCTCTTTGCCGAGTCCATGGGGATCAGCCGGTCTTGGCATATCGTATTTATATTACATAATACTGATTATCGGCCATATGGATCCATGATCGACCCATGCACGCCTTCGCGCCCTCATCCTCGCCGCAACGGCGCGCATTGGTCTGGACCTGCGCAGCCTTATGGCTTAGGTCGCAGCAATATCCAAGCACGAGGCCGCCATGCCCTTCAACCGCTCAATCAAGATCGCCCCGTCGATCCTGTCCGCCGATTTCGCCAGTTTCGGCGCCGAGTGCCGCGCGATCGAGGCGCAGGGCGCGGACTGGGTGCATGTCGATGTGATGGATGGCCATTTCGTGCCCAATCTGACCTTCGGTCCGGCGATGTGCGCGGCGATCCGGCCGCATATTGCCGGGATCATGGATGTGCATCTGATGATTGCACCCGTCGATCCCTATATCGAGGCTTTCGCCCAGGCCGGCGCCGATATCATCACCGCCCATCTGGAGGCCGGCCCACATGTCCACCGCACCCTGCAAGCCATTCGTGCAACAGGGAAAAAGGTTGGCCTTGCCCTCAACCCCGGCACCGGGATCGACGCGGTGGAACACCTGCTCGACCTGCTCGATCTGATCTGCGTCATGACCGTCAATCCGGGTTTCGGCGGCCAGCAGTTCATCCATTCGCAGATTGCCAAGGTTGAGCGGTTGCGTGCCATGATCGGCGACCGGCCCGTACATATCGAGATCGACGGCGGCATCACGGTGCAAACCGCCCCACTGATGGCGCGCGCCGGCGCCGATGTTCTGGTGGCGGGCTCGGCGGTGTTCAAGGGTGGCTCGGTGGCGCAGCCAGAGGTTTATGGCCTGAATATCCGCGCCATCCGCCATGCTGCCGAAAGCGCCCTGCCCGGTCGAATGGCGTGAGTGCTTCAGGCCATTCCGATATACACATTCAAAACTTGCAATATATAATCCGCGGCGTATATAGGCCCTGAACGCCACGGCCACCCGGACCGTGCAGAAACCCAGGGGCCTTGCCATGCCTGCCTTCCGCCTGCCGCTGCTTGATTGGGCGCCGCGCTACACCCGCGACGATCTTTCAGGCGATCTCGTTGCCGCACTGGTGGTAACGGTCATGCTGATTCCGCAGGGCATGGCCTACGCGCTGCTGGCCGGGTTGCCGCCGCAGGCGGGGCTCTATGGCGCCTTGCTGCCATTGCTGATCTATGCGGCTCTGGGCAGCTCGGCCGCGCTGGCGGTGGGGCCGGTCGCCGTGGTGGCACTGATGACCGCCGCCACCGCCGGCGCGCTGGCTGAAACCGGCACGCCGGGATACCATCTGGCAGCGCTGTGGATTGCGTTGATCTCGGGCGCGCTGATGCTGGTCATGGGGGTTCTGCGGCTTGGCTTTCTGGCCAATTTCCTGAGCCACCCGGTGATTTCGGGCTTCATCACCGCTGCCGGCATCCTGATCGCCGCCAGCCAGTTGCGCCATCTGCTGGGCATACCGATGAGCGGCAAAACCCTGCCGGAGGTCATTCCCTCGCTGCTGGCCAACCTCCATGCGCTGCATTGGCCCACTCTTGCGCTTTCGGCCACCGTTCTGGCCTTCTTGTGGTGGTCGCGCAAAGGTCTGGCACCATTGCTGCACCGGCTGGGGTTGAGCGATGCCGCCGCGACCCTGCTTGCACGCGGCGCGCTCTTCATGGCGGTTCTGACCTCGACGCTGGCGGTCTGGGTGTTGTCGCTGGATGCGCAGGGCATCCGCATCGTCGGCGTGGTGCCACGGGGCTTGCCGCCGCTGGAACTGCCGGCCCTTGATGCGGAACTCATCGTGCAACTGGTGGTCCCGGCGGCGCTGATTGCACTGGTGGGCTATGTCGAATCGATCTCGATCGCGCAGACCCTGGCCGCCAAGCGCCGCGCCAGCATCGACCCCAACCGCGAACTGATCGCGCTGGGAGCGGCCAACCTGGGCGCGGGGCTGAGCCAGGCGATGCCGGTCACCGGCGGGTTGTCGCGCTCGATCGTCAATTTCGATGCCGGCGCGCGCACCCCGGCCGCCGGAGGGCTGACCGCCGCCATGATCGGCGTGGCGCTGCTGGCACTGACACCATTGCTGCATTACCTGCCCAATGCCACGCTTGCCGCGATCATCATCATGGCGGTGGTGTCGCTGCTGGACTTCCGCGCCCTGCCCCGCACCTGGGCCTTCAGCCGCGCCGACGGGGCGGCGATGGCGGCAACCATGCTGGTGACACTGCTGGCGGGCGTCGAACCGGGGCTGGCGGCAGGGGTCGCGCTGTCGCTGCTGCTGCATCTCTATCGCACCTCGCGCCCGCATATCGCCGAGGTCGGCCAGGTGCCCGGCACCGCACATTTCCGCAACATCAACCGCTACGAGGTGGTCACCGCGCCTGAAGTGATGACGTTGCGCGTGGATGAAAGCCTCTATTTTCCCAATGCCCGCTATCTGGAGGATCTGGTGCAGGAGAAGGTCGCCGCCAATCCGCAGTTGCAACATCTGGTGCTGATGTTCTCGGCGGTGAATGATGTCGATGCCTCGGCGCTGGAAAGCCTGGAGATGATCGCCGCCAAACTTGCCGATTCCGGCGTCGGGCTGCATCTGTCCGAGGTCAAGGGCCCGGTGATGGACAAGCTGCGCAACAGCCACTTCCTGGAGGGGCTGGCCGGGCTCTATCTGACCCAAGTCGATGCGATGGAGGCCCTCGCCCCGGCGCTCACCGCCCAGACACTGGCGCGCCCGCGTCTTGAACGGCGCAAACCCGGCGCCTGACAGCAGTGCCCGGCCCTGGCGCAGGGCGGCTTGGGATCACAATGAAAAGCCGGTGCGGCCAGAGGCTGCACCGGCTTGTCCCATGACACCGGGTTGGGAAGTGGATGCCATGAGAGAACTCGTACCCACACTCACACGCACATGCGCAGGCAAAGACGCCATTCAGCGCCCTCCTGCAGCGAGGCAAAGCAAGTTCACCCCAGAAAGCGACAGTAATATATCGCCATGCCTGTCAAAAGTGTGCGAATCCATACCCAAAGCAATCAATGCGGGACAGATTGTTGCTGCACCGCAGCATTGCCGTGACTGCCCTGCCCGTCGCGTCATGAAGCCTGCGGGCCAATCACGAACATCTGGTTGAGGAATGCCGCCTTGATCAGCGCATGCGCGGTGGTTTCAACCCCCAGCGCCTCGCGCGCAAGGCGCAGGTGCTTTTCCACCGTCGGCTGCGCCAACCCCAGGATCGCCGCGATATCGGCCACCGATTTTCCCTCGGCGACCCATTCCAGAACCTCACGCTGGCGCGGGCTGAGGCTGCGATTCTGGCCCAGATAGGGCATGGTGCTCAGGCTGCGGTGCGCGACAGTCGCCACCACGAACAACTCATCCGCCCTGTGGCGCAGCAGCGCATCCACATCGGCCTGGCTCAAGCCGCACCGCGCCATCAGCGCCATCACGCCGCGCCCCCGCGAGCGCGCACTCGGAAACCCGACGGTGCACCCGATCACCATGCCGAAGCGCTCGAAAAAGGCTTCGGCCTCGGGGCTGGTGCGGAAATCGGGCGGCATCTCGCCTTCACTCGGGGTCATGGACCAACTGGCGACGCCGGCATTGCGCAGCGCCCAGTTGAAGGTGACGCTCTCGCGGTAGACATTGCTGTCAACGAGGTTGCTCATGAAGGCCCGGTCCAGCGTCGAGAGCAGCAGAAAATCCTCGCGCGGGCCAAGATCGGTCCCTTTCGAAGTCGGGGAATAGCCGTAGATCACGCCACTGAAGCCCAGTTCGCGCATATAGGCGCAGGTCAGTGCCCAGACGGTTTCGATATCCGCGGCCCGCAGAATCGCGTCAAGATGCGCCACAAGATGGACGGGCGCGTCCTTGGTGCCGGGCTGGGTACGCCGTATCGGAATGATCGCGTCCAGCTCGCCCACCCTTTCCGCGCCACGCGCATGATTCTGAAGATCCTCCATTACCCCCCAATCCACCAAATTCATTAACCAACAGTCAAAAGAAATAGCCATTGAGGATGGGGCGTGTCGAGCACCGCAATGCCATTGAAACGGAAAACAACAAAAAAAGCGGCACCCTGAAGGGTGCCGCCTGCATCATTTTCGCAATTTGCGTCGCTCAGCCGGGTTTCACCGGCAGGTATCAGCCGGCAAGCGTTTTCGCCACTTCGGCGGCAAAATCTTCCTGCTTCTTCTCGATACCTTCGCCGACGGCCATGCGCACAAAGCCCAGCACCTCGACACCGGCCTCTTTCGCGGCCTGCTCGACCGTCAGATCGGGGTTGATCACGAACTTCTGCCCCAGCAGCGTTACCTCTTCGAGGAATTTCTTCATCCGGCCGGGGATGATGTTGTTGTGGATCACCGCATCGGGCTTCGGCTTGGCGGCGGCGGTATTCTCTTCCAGCGCCTTTTGCGTCTGCACCTCGCGCTCACGCTCCAGCACCGCAGGGTCCAGATCGGCCTCACCCAGCGACATCGGCGAGGTGGCGGCGATATGCATGGCGATCTGCTTGCCGATGCCGTTGTCAGCGCCTTTCAGCGCCACCAGAACACCGATCTTGCCCATGCCGTCAGCGGCTGCGTTATGCACATAAGCCGCGACCGCATCGCCCTCGATCACCGCCATGCGGCGCAGGGTCATGTTCTCGCCGATCGTGGCGATGGCCCCGGTGAGGGTTTCCTCGACGCTCTTGCCACCCAGGCTGGCGGTTTTCAGCGCCGCCAGATCGCCCGCGCCAAGTGCGGCAGCGGTGATGCTGCGCACCAGCGACTGGAAATCGGCGTTCTTGGCGACGAAATCGGTTTCCGAGTTGACCTCGACCGCCACGCCCTTGCCGCCCTTCACGGCCACGCCGACCAGCCCTTCGGCGGCCACGCGGTCAGCTTTCTTGGCGGCTTTCGCCAGGCCCTTGGTGCGCAGCCAGTCAACGGCGGCTTCCATGTCGCCATTGGTTTCCGTCAGCGCCTTCTTCGCGTCCATCATGCCGGCGCCGGTGTTTTCGCGCAGTTCCTTCACCATCTGTGCGGTGATCGCCATGGTGTTACTCCTTCGGATTGGCTTGCGGGCAGAGTCTGGCCCTGCCCGGTATCATTCGGATGACAGGCTCCGCAGGCTCAGGCCTCGGCGGCGGCCTCGGCCAGGGTCTCTTCGGCGGGGGCTTCTTCCATCGCGCCCAGATCGACACCCGCTGCACCCAGTTGCGCCGACATGCCGTCCAGCGCAGCACGGCTCACCAGATCGCAGTAAAGCGCGATGGCGCGCGCGGCATCGTCATTGCCGGGGATGATGAAATCGATCCCGTCGGGCGAGCAGTTGGTATCAACCACCGCAACCACCGGAATGCCCAGCTTCTTGGCTTCCAGGATGGCCAGGTCTTCCTTGTTGACATCGATCACGAACAGCAGGTCCGGCAGACCGCCCATTTCGCGGATCCCGCCCAGGCTGGCCTGCAGCTTGGCCTGCTCGCGCTCAAGGCCCAGACGCTCCTTCTTGGTCAGGCCCTCGGCGCCGCGCTCCATCAGCTCGTCGATCTGCTTGAGACGCTGGATCGACTGCGAAACCGTCTTCCAGTTGGTCAGCGTGCCGCCCAGCCAGCGGTGATTCATGTAATACTGGGCGCATTTCTCGGCCGCCTCGGCAACAGCTTTCGATGCCTGGCGCTTGGTGCCCACGAACAGCACCCGCCCGCCCTTGGCGACGGTCTCGCGCACGGCGTTGAGCGCGGCGTCGAGCATCGGCACGGTCTGCGTCAGGTCAATGATGTGAATGCCGTTGCGCTCGCCATAGATGAACTCGCCCATGCGGGGGTTCCAGCGCTGCGTCTGGTGGCCGTAGTGAACGCCAGCTTCCAAAAGCTGACGCAAGGTGAAATCGGGAAGCGCCATATCGTGTTCCTTTCCGGTTTGCGCCTGAGCGGGGCATCAGGGGCATTGCCCCAACCGGTGGACCTTTGCGGGATGTCTCCCCGCAGGGCCCGGCCCCGCCTGTGAAGTGCGCGCGCATTACCGCATCGAACCAGCCGGCGCAAGGGGGCGCGCGCTGAAAGGGGCGCTCGCCACCGTGCCGGCGCCGCTTCAGCCAAGCGAGGGGCGATCAGGGCAGCGCCGGCCGGGCGATACCCAGGCGCGCCAGCAACGCGTCAAGCGCCGCACCGCAGCCCGACCAATCGGCGCCGCGCGTCGCAAACAGCGTGGCCTGCGAGCACAGGATCGGCGGTGCGGTCAGGATCTTGAGGTGATTGGCGCGCAGCGTTTCGCCGGTCGAGGTGATATCGGCCACGGCCTCGGCGGTCAGGTTGCGGATCGTGCCTTCGGTGGCGCCCTGACTGTCAACCAGCTGATAGTCGGCCACGCCATGGGCGCGCAGGTAGTTGCGCACCAGACGGTGATACTTGGTGGCGATGCGCAGCCGGAATCCATGCTCGGCACGAAAGGCCGCCGCCGCGGCATCGAGATCATCGAGCGTATCGACATCGACCCAGACCTCGGGCACGGCGAGGATCAGATCGGCATGGCCAAAGCCCATCGGCGCCAGCTCGATCACCACGTTTTCCCAGGCGGCAAGCTTCTCGCGCAGCAGATCGGTGCCGGTGACACCCAGATGGATACGCCCGGCGGCCAGTTCGCGCGGAACCTCGCCCGCCGACAACAGCACCAGATCCGCCGCCTCCAGCCCTTCGATGGCGCCCGAATATTCGCGCTCGGCACCGGTGCGGCGCATGCTGACACCACGCGCGCCGAACCAGTCAAAGCACTGCTCCATCAACCGGCCCTTCGAGGGCACACCGATCTTCAGCCGCATCACGCGCCTCCCCTGAGCGCCGCCACCAGCGCCGGGCGGATCACCCCCCCCACCGCCGGGATCGACCGCCCCTGCCCCAGCACCGCGGTCAGCGCATCATAGCGCCCGCCCGTGGCCACCGGCGGCAGGTCTGCCCGCGCCTCGGCATAGAAGCCAAAGACGAAGCCGTCGTAATATTCCAGTGTGGTGCGCCCGTAGCTGGCCTCGAAGTCGAGCGCATCGACATCAATGCCGCGCGCCGCGAGCGCATCAAGCCGGCGGGCGAAACCGTCAACGCTGGGGCCGATCCACGGCATCACCGCCACATGGTTCAGCAACTGACCCAGCGCCTGCGGTGCCTTGGCGGCGATCGCCAGAACGGCCTCCAGCTCATCAACCAACACCGCCGGAACCGGCGCGGTAGCGGCGTCTTCAGCCAGCGTCTGCAAGCGGCTGGCAATCTCGCCGGGGCTGCGCAGCCCGATATGCGGCGCGGCGCTGCGGGGCCTCTCGCCGGCGGCCAGCCGCGCCAGCAGCGCTATGCGCTCCGGCGTCTGCGGCGCGCGCCCGGCGTAGCGTTCCAGCAGGGCGCGAAAGCGCTTGGGCCGCCACAGATGACGCATCAGCGCCGCCTTGCGCGGGGCCGATGTGGGCAGTCCCTGCACCGCGGCGCGCAAGATGCCGGTGTCCCCGGTTGCCGCGCGCAGCCCCAGCGGGCCAAGCAGCCGGGCGAAGAGCGCAAAGACCTCGGCATCGGCATCCAGCGGATTCGTGCGGTCAAAGACCTCGTAGCCGGCTTGCAGATATTCCGACAGCCGCAGCCCGCCGGGGCTCTCCTGCTTGCGAAACACCTCGCCCAGATAGCAGTAGCGCGCGGGTTCGGCACCTTGCGACATATGCGCCTGCACCACCGGAACGGTGAAATCCGGCCGCAGCATCATCTCGCCTTCCAGCGGGTCGCTGGTGACATAGGCGCGCGCCCGGATGTCCTCGCCATAAAGGTCAAGCAAGGTTTCCGCCGGTTGCAGGATCGCCGCCTCGACCGGTTGCGCACCCGCCTGCCGGAAGGCGGCCAGAAACGCCGCCCCCTCGGCACGCGCACCCGCAGGATCGAAGCGCAACGGGCTCATGCGCCGCGGTCCAGGATCGCCCGCACCCCGGCAACCAGATCGCCGCGCGCCACTTCATGCTGGGCGGGATTGGCCTTCCATTCCTCAAGGCTGGCGCTTTGCGCGATCCGGGTGCCCAGCACCAGATCCTTGAGCTGCACCACACCGCGCGCGGCCTCGTCCTCGCCCTGGATCACGGCCACGGGGGCGCCGCGTTTGTCTGCGTATTTCAACTGGTTGCCGAAGTTCTTGGGGTTGCCCAGATAGACCTCGGCACGAATGCCGGCGCGGCGCAGCTCGGCGACCATGGTCTGATAATCGGCCATGCGGGCGCGGTCCATCACCGTCACCACCACCGGCCCCTCGGCCCCCGCCGCGCCCTGCCCCTTCGCGTCCAGCGCCGCCAGCAGCCGGTCCACGCCGATGCTGACGCCGGTTGCCGGCACCGCCTGCCCGGTGAAGCGCTTGACCAGATCGTCATAGCGCCCGCCTCCGGCGACGCTGCCGAACTGCCGCTTGCGGCCCTTTTCATCGAGAATTTCAAAGGTCAGCTCGGCCTCATAGACCGGGCCGGTATAGTAGCCCAGGCCGCGCACCACCGACGGGTCGATGACAATGCGGTCCGGCCCATAGCCCTGCGCTTCAAGGAGGGAGGCGATTTCTTCAAGTTCATCAACACCTTCCAGGCCGATCTTCGAGTCACCTACAAGGGCGCGCAGAACCGCTGCGGTCGCCACGCCGCTCTCGCGCCGGGCGGCAATGAAATCCAGCACGATACCGGCCTGCGCCTCCGACAGCCCTGCCCCCTTGGTGAAATCGCCGCTCTCATCCTTGCGACCGGCTCCCAGCAGCGCGCGCACACCATCCGCGCCCAGCCGGTCCAGCTTGTCGATGGCGCGCAGCACGATGCCACGCTCGGCGGCAAATTTCTCCGGGTCCGCGGGATCGAGCACCCCGGCGGATTCCATCACCCCGTTCAGCACCTTGCGGTTGTTGATGCGCACAATGTAGTCGCCGCTCAGGCCAAGCTCCTCGAAGACATCGGCCAGCATGGCGCAGATCTCGGCATCGGCGGCCATCGAGGATGTGCCCACGGTATCGGCATCGCATTGATAGAACTGCCGGAACCGTCCGGGCCCCGGCTTTTCATTGCGCCAGACCGGGCCCATGGCATAGCGCCGGTAGGGGCTGGGCAGATCGTTGCGATACTGCGCTGCCACGCGCGCCAGCGGGGCGGTCAGATCGTAGCGCAGCGCCAGCCAGTCGCCGCGCCCCTCGTCATCGACCTCCTGCCAGGCGAAAACTCCCTCGTTGGGGCGGTCGACATCGGGCAGGAACTTTCCCAACGCCTCGACGGTCTCGATGGCGCTGGTTTCCAGCGGGTCGAAGCCGTAGCGGTGATAGACTTGGGCGATGCGCTCCAGCATGTCGCGGCGCGCAGTCACCTCGGCGCCGAAATAATCCCTGAACCCCTTTGGCGTCTCGGCCCGGGGGCGGCGGGGGGCTTTGCTCTTGGCCATGGAAGGATCCGCTGGTGAGATGGGTTGAAGATCGTCGCGCGTGGTCTAGCCCAAGGGCCGGGAATGGGCAAGGCGCGGGACACTGGCGGGCAAAGCGTTAGCGGTTGACCCGCCGGACCGGGGCGCGAGATACTGCCCTCCCCGCCACATCCTGCCGCGAAAGCTCCGATGCCAGACCCTTCCCCCCCCGAAATCTCGCCGATCGAGGAGCAGCTTGCCCATCTTGCCCGCGCCGTGGACGATCTGTCGGACATGCTGCGCGAACAGGGCACCGAGATCGCCCGCCTGAAGCGCCAGCTTGGCCAGCTTGTCGAGCGCGAGGCCGAACGCGACGTCGCCACCGGCGCGACGATCCCCCTGAGCGATCAGAAACCGCCCCACTGGTAGCGGCTCGCCAATGCAAAAGGGGCGGCCCTGGGGCCGCCCCTTCGCATTCCGGGATGGAACGGCTTACATCATGCCGCCCATGCCGCCCATGTCGGGCATGCCGCCGCCGCCGCCGGCCGATTTGGGCTCGGGCTTGTCGGCGATCATGGCTTCGGTGGTGATCAGCAGGCCGGCAACCGAGGCCGCATCCTCAAGCGCGGTGCGCACCACCTTGGCGGGGTCGATGACGCCGAACTTGAACATGTCGCCATATTCCTCGGTCTGGGCGTTGAAGCCGAAGGCCAGGTCCGACGATTCGCGCACCTTGCCGGCAACCACGGCACCATCGACACCGGCGTTCTCGGCGATCTGGCGCATCGGGGCTTCCAGGGCGCGGCGCACGATGGCGATACCGGCTTCCTGGTCGCTGTTCACGCCGGTCAGGCCGTCCAGCTTCTTGCCAGCCTGAACCAGAGCCACGCCACCGCCAACAACGATGCCTTCCTGAACGGCAGCGCGGGTGGCGTTCAGCGCGTCGTCAACGCGGTCCTTGCGCTCTTTCACTTCGATTTCCGACATGCCGCCGACGCGGATAACGGCAACACCGCCGGCCAGTTTCGCCAGACGCTCCTGGAGCTTCTCGCGGTCGTAGTCCGAGGTGGTTTCCTCGATCTGCTGGCGGATCTGCGCCACGCGGGCTTCGATCTCGGCTTTCTCGCCGGCGCCGTCAACGATGGTGGTGTTGTCCTTGTTGATCGACACCTTCTTGGCGCGGCCCAGCATGTCGATGCCGACATTCTCAAGCTTCATGCCCAGATCTTCGCTGATCACCTGGCCGCCGGTCAGGATGGCGATATCCTGTAGCATGGCCTTGCGGCGATCGCCGAAGCCCGGTGCCTTGACGGCGGCGATCTTCAGCCCGCCACGCAGCTTGTTGACGACCAGCGTGGCCAGAGCCTCGCCTTCCACGTCCTCGGCGATGATCAGCAGCGGCTTTTGCGACTGGATCACCGATTCGAGCAGCGGCACCATCGGCTGCAGCGACGAGAGCTTCTTCTCGTGCAGCAGGATGTAGCAATCTTCCAGATCGGCGATCATCTTGTCGGGGTTGGTGACGAAATAGGGCGACAGGTAGCCACGGTCGAACTGCATGCCTTCGACCACTTCGACCTCGGTCTCCATGCCCTTGTTCTCTTCGACGGTGATCACACCCTCGTTGCCGACCTTCTGCATCGCATCGGCGATCTGGCGGCCGATCGAGGCTTCGCCATTGGCCGAGATGGTGCCGACCTGGGCAACTTCATCGCTGTCCTTGACCGGACGCGAAGCCGCCTTGATCGATTCGACAACCCTGGTCACGGCCAGATCGATGCCGCGCTTCAGATCCATCGGGTTCATGCCGGCGGCAACCGCCTTCATGCCTTCCTTGACGATCGCCTGGGCCAGAACGGTGGCGGTGGTGGTGCCGTCGCCGGCCTCGTCATTGGTGCGCGAGGCGACTTCCTTGACCATCTGTGCGCCCATGTTCTCGAACTTGTCCGAAAGTTCGATCTCCTTGGCGACGGTCACGCCGTCCTTGGTGATGCGCGGCGCGCCGAAGGATTTCTCGATCACGACATTGCGGCCCTTCGGGCCCAGCGTGACTTTCACCGCATCGGCCAGGATGTTGACGCCCTTGAGCATACGGTCGCGGGCATCGGTGTTGAACTTGACTTCTTTGGCAGCCATGGTTGGTGCTCCTGAAATATTCTGTTTCGTGTCAGTGCGTTGCCGTCAGTGAAAAGCGATCACTCGATGATGCCGAGGATATCGCTTTCCTTCATGATCAGCAGTTCCTCGCCGTCGAGGGTCACTTCGGTGCCCGACCATTTGCCGAACAGCACGCGATCGCCGGCCTTGACCGACGGTGCGATCAGCTCGCCCGAGTCCTTGCGCGCGCCTTCGCCGACCGATACGATCTCGCCTTCGGCGGGCTTTTCCTTGGCGGTATCGGGGATGATGAGGCCGCCCTTGGTTTTCTCGTCGCCTTGCACGCGACGAACCAGCACACGGTCATGAAGGGGTTTGAAAGCCATCTGAGAACACTCCCTAGGTTCCAGGTTGATTGCTTTTAGCACTCACCACCGATGAGTGCTAACGACGCCGTAGATAGGCAGAGGACTCGCGGGTGTCAACACCCCTCGGCCGAAAAGCTTCGCGCCTTGCAGCGCGCCGTGCTAGCCTCTTGTGAGGCCCGACCGCGCGCCATAAACACCCCCGCCATGAGCACCCCCCAGAGCACCAGCCCCAGCGCCGAATTCGCCATCGCCTCGCTGCCGCTGGGCCGTGGCACCCTTGGCATCTGCCCCCTGCCCGGCCATATCGGCACGCTGGCCAACAACCTGGCCTGTATCGGGCTCTTTGCGCCGGGGCTGGTGATCTCGTTGGTGCAGCAGGCCGAGATGGAGCTGCTGGGCGCGGCCGAACTGCCGCAGGGGCTGTTGCGCGCGGCGATTCCCTGGGCCCATTTCCCCATCGCCGATTTTGGCATTCCAGAGGGCATTGCCGCCGCCCGCTGGCCCGATGTCGCGAGGCGCGCGCAGGCGGTTCTGGCCCGCGGCGGCAAGGTGCTGGTGCATTGTCGCGCCGGGCGCGGGCGTTCGGGCATGGTTGCGCTGCGGCTGATGGTGGAGATCGGCGAGAACCCCACAGCAGCACTGGAGCGGCTGCGCCGCGCGCGCCCCGGCGCCGTCGAGACCGAAGCCCAGCACCTCTGGGCACTGGCCGGCCTGGACCGGCCGCGCGAAAGCGGGGCGTGATTGCCCGCGTGACAGCTTCGTGGCAGGCGTCTATCCTGCGGCTTCGATTTGCCCCTGTTCATTTCCGAGGAACGTCATGACACTGCACCGACTGCTTACCTTCGCCGGCCTTTTCCTTGGGGCGGCGGCGATCGGCCTTCAGGCCGGGCTGGTGATCCCGATGCAGATGCAGGCCGGTGACGGCCTGCTTCGCGCGCTGGTTTTTTACCTGTCGTACTTTACCATCCTCAGCAACCTGGGGTTGGTGGCGCTCTATTATGGCGCGCTGATCGGCAACCGGGCGCTCTCGGCGCCGGGCGTGCGTGCCATGGTGGCGGCCTATATCTTCGTGGTGATGGCGGTCTACCACCTGATCCTGGCATCGCTCTGGTCGCCGCAGGGATGGTGGCTGGCGGCCGATCTGGCGCTGCATACGGTGGCTCCGCTGCTCTATCTGCTGTGGTGGATCACCGGGCCGCATCCGCGCCGGCTGCGTTACGGGCGGGTCTGGCTGATGCTGGTGCTGCCGCTGGCCTATTGCGGCTATGCGCTGATCCGCGGGGCGCTCAGCGGGCGCTACCCCTACCCGTTCCTCAATGCCGCCGAACTGGGCTATCCGGCGGTGGCGGCCAATATCGCCGGCCTGGCGGCGAGCTTCGCGCTGGTCTGCCTGGCGGCCATTGCCATCAGCCGCGCGCTGCACCGTCGCGCCCCGCGCAGCGTCCTGGCCTGACGCGCGGCCCTTCGTCGAAATCTGCCGGCCGGGGTGGGTGACAACCCCCGCCCCGCCCCCTATAAGGCGCGCGAAACGCATCACCATCACGGACCCGCGCCATGCTCCAGATCTTCGGCCACAAATCCCCCGATACCGATTCCACCGGCTCGCCGCTCATCTGGGCGTGGTATCTCAACGAGGTGAAGGGCACGCCGGCCCGCGCCGTTCTGCTGGGCACGCCCAACACCGAAGCCGCCTTCGTGCTCAAGCGCTGGGGTTTCGAAATGCCGGAAATCATCACCGATGTCGCCGAGGGGGCGCCGGTGGTGATCGTCGATACCAATAACCCGGCCGAACTGCCGCCCTCGCTCAACAAGGCCGATATTCGCGCCATCATCGACCATCACAAGCTTGTCGGCGGGCTGGAAACAAGCCTGCCCATCGACATCACCATTCGCCCGCTGGCCTGCACCGCCACCATCATGCACGACCTGATGGGCGTTGATGCCGCGCGCATGCCCGACCGCATCAAATGCCTGATGCTGTCGTGCATCCTGTCCGACACGCTGGAATTCCGCTCGCCCACCACCACCGATCATGACCGCTCCGTAGCGGTGAAGCTGGCGGCGGAGCTGGGCATTTCCATCCCCGATTACGCCGCCGAGATGTTCGCGGCGAAATCCGATGTCTCGGCCTTCTCGGATGCCGAACTGCTGCGCATGGACAGCAAGGAATACACCGCCGCCGGCAAGGCGCTGCGCGTCTCGGTGCTGGAAACCACCGCGCCGCAAGTGCTGCTTGAGCGCAAGGCAAGCCTGATGGCGAGCATGGAGGCGGTCGCGCGCGAGGATGGCGCCGATCAGGTGCTGCTCTTCGTCATCGACATCCTGCGCGAGGAAGCCACGCTGCTGGTGCCCAATGACCTGGTGAAGGCGATTGCCGAAAAGAGCTTCGGCGCCAGGGTGCAGGGCGATACCGTGGTGCTGCCCGGCATCATGAGCCGCAAGAAACAGATCATCCCCGCGCTCACGCTGTGACGCCACAACCGGCAGCCCCATGACCCGGATCATCGATTCCCTCTCCGAGATCGGCGCGCAATATGATGTGCTCTATTGCGATCTCTGGGGCTGCCTGCATGACGGGCTGGCGCTTTACCCGGCAGCGGTGACGGCATTGCAGGGCTTCCGCCGGCAAGGCGGCGCGGTGGTGCTGATGACCAATGCGCCGCGC
This sequence comes from Pararhodobacter sp., assembly GCA_046295695.1. GTDB lineage: Bacteria > Pseudomonadota > Alphaproteobacteria > Rhodobacterales > Rhodobacteraceae > Pararhodobacter. The sequence continues at coordinate 267,663 of JBKBMS010000001.1, forward strand.
ACCCATCATGCGGTGGCGCGCCGGCTTGATCGCATGGGCCTGCCGCGCGATGCCTTCGATGTCATCGTCTCTTCGGGCGATGCCACGCAGGAGGCCATGCTCAGCGGTGCCGCCGGGCAGCGCGTCTGGCATCTGGGGCCCGAAAAGGACGACGACCTGTTCACCGAGATCCCCGCCTGGCTGGCCGATCACGCCCCCGTCGAGCGGGTCGCTTTCGAACAGGCCGAAGGCATCGTCTGCACCGGCCCCTTCGACGATTACGCCGACCGCCCCGAAGATTACCGCCCCCGCTTTCTGGCTGCCAAGACCCGCGGGTTGCCGATGCTCTGCGCCAATCCGGATCTGCTGGTCGATGTCGGTGAGACGCGCATCCATTGCGCCGGGGCGCTGGCCGCGCTCTATACCGAAATGGGCGGCACGGTCATGGCGTTTGGCAAGCCGCATCCACCGATCTACGACATGGCGCGGCGCAGGCTGGCCGAGCATGGCATCAACCATGACAATGACGCCATTCTGGCAGTGGGCGACGGGATCCTGACCGATATAGCCGGTGCCCAGGGCGAGGGGATTGACGCGCTTTTCGTCACCGGCGGGCTGGAGGCGGCGCGCTTCGGCTCCGACCCTGAACACCCGCAAGCGCCCCTGCTCGATGAATGGCTGGCCAGCCAGGACCGAAGCCCGCGCTTCGCGATCGGCCGGCTGCGCTGAAATCGCCCACCAGGGGCAGGCAAGAAAATTGCCCGGACACGCCTGACTTCGGACAAGATGTTGCGCAACAATCTTGCGCACTGGTGCGATCCCAGCTATGCTGCGCCGCAGTATCAAGCTGCCCTGCCCGCTTCAGGAGGCCGCCATGGCCCCGCGCCCAGATGGAAAGCCCGCCATGCTCGACACCCGCCCCAAGGACAACCTGCCCCGCGGCACGATCTGCATCGAGGATCTGGAAATCGGCATGTCGCGCTATCTGCGCAAGATCATCACCGACCGCGACATCGCGCTTTTCGCCGAGGTGTCCACCGATCACAACCCGGTGCATCTGGATGACGCCTATGCGCAGGACACCATTTTCGAGGGCCGCATCGCGCATGGCATGCTGACGGCCGGGCTGATTTCGGCGGTCATCGGCGAGCAACTGCCCGGCCATGGCACGATCTACATGGGCCAGAGCCTGAAGTTCCTGGCCCCCGTGCGCCCCGGCGACAGCGTTCTGGCCGAGGTCACGGTGCGCGAGATCGATCACCACAAGCGCCGCGTTACCCTTGATTGTCGCTGTTCGGTGGGCGATACCACCGTTCTGAAAGGTGAAGCGCTGGTTCTGGCGCCCAGCCGGAAATTCGACTGACGCGGCGGCCTTGGGCTGGCCGCGCACGGCACGCCAGAGAGGCCATACGGGTAGATGCAGCTCATAACCCATTGGAAAGGCATGGAGCCTGCGTTGCGCGGGGCTTCGGCTGCCTTGGGCAATTTCGACGGCGTTCACCGTGGCCACCAGGCGGTCATCGACCATGCCCGACGCCCCGGCGCACCGCTGGGGCTGATCACCTTCGAGCCGCATCCGCGCGAATTCTTCGCCCCTGATGCTCCACCCTTCCGGCTGATGAATGCCGAGGCGCGGCGCAACCGGCTGGCACGACTGGGGGTGGAGCGGCTGTTCGAGCTGCCCTTCGATGCCACGCTGGCCGGGCTATCGCCTGAAGCCTTCGCCAGCGAGGTGCTGGCCGGGGGGCTGGGACTGTCGCATGTCGTGGTGGGGGCTGATTTCTGCTTTGGCAAGGGACGCAGTGGCACCGCCGGCATGCTGCACGATTTCGGCGCGCAGTTCGGTTTTGACGTGACCGTTGTGCCGCTGATCGGCGGCGAGGATGGTGCCATCTCCTCGACCGCCATTCGCAGTGCGCTGAGCGAGGGCCGGGTGCAGGACGCCGCCGCGATGCTTGGCCATCGCCACCGCATCGACGGTGCGGTGCTGCATGGCGCGAAACGCGGGCGTGAGCTGGGATACCCCACGGCGAACATGTCCATCGACGGACTCCACCCGCCGCGCTTCGGCGTCTATGCGGTAAAGGTCGATATACTTTCCGGGCCGCACCAGAGCAGCCATGACGGCGTCGCCTCGCTGGGTGTGCGTCCGATGTTTGGTGAAAATCGCCCCAACTTCGAGGTGCATCTCTTTGATTTCAAGGGAGATCTCTATGGCGAGCACCTCTCGGTCGCGCTGGTGGAATATTTGCGCCCCGAGGTGCGCTTCGATGGGCTGGAGGCCCTGATCGCGCAGATGGACGCCGACAGCGCCCAGGCCCGCGCCATTCTGGTTCGGGCGTGATGCGCAAGCGCTTCTGGGAAACCGTGCCGCTGGCGCAGATGACCCAGCCCGAATGGGAGGCGCTGTGCGATGGTTGCGGCAAATGCTGCCTGAACAAGCTGGAAGATGCCGATACCGGCGAGGTGTTCTTCACCCGCGTTGCCTGTCGGCTTTTTGACGACACCACCTGCCGTTGCGGCAATTACGCCATCCGCAAGCAACTGGTGCCCGAATGCGTGGTGCTCAAACCCGGCAATCTGGCCGAAATCGCCTATTGGATGCCGCGAAGCTGCGCCTATCGTCGCCTGCATGAGGGGCGCGGGCTGGCCGCCTGGCACCCGCTGATCTCGGGCGATGCGGAATCGGTGCATCGCGCCGGCGTCTCGGTGCGTGGCGCCACCCTGCCCGAATACGAAATTCCCGAAGACGATTGGGAAGATCATATCATCGAAGAGGAAACGTGATGTTCTTTGCCTCGGACAATTCCTCGGGCGTGCCCGCCGCGGTGCTGGATGCACTGAGCCGCGCCAATGACGGCTTCGCCTCGGGCTATGGCGCGGAGCCCCTGATGGCGGATCTGCGCGCCCGGCTGTGCGCACTGTTCGAGGCCCCCGAGGCCGCGGTCTATCTGGTGGCCACCGGCACCGCAGCCAATGCACTGGCCATCGCCAGCCACTGCCCGCCCTGGGGCGCGGTCTATTGTCATCGGCTGGCCCATATCGAAGAGGACGAATGCGGCGCGCCGGAATTCTACACCGGCGGCTCGAAGCTGGTGCCGATCGATGGAAAGCATGGCAAGATCACACCGCAAGATCTTGAAAAAAAGCTTGAAAGTGCAGCCCGTGTCGGCGTTCACAATGTCCAGAAAGGCATGCTGAGCCTGACCAATCTGACCGAATGCGGCACGCGCTACTCTGTGAGCGAAATCAAGGCATTGTGCGACGTTGCCAAAGCCCATGGCCTGCCCGTGCACCTGGACGGCGCGCGTTTTGCCAATGCGCTGGTTGCCGAGGGTTGCACCCCGGCCGAGATAACCTGGCGCGCCGGCGTCGATGTGCTTTCCTTCGGGGGCACCAAGAACGGGTTGATGGGCGTTGAGGCGGTGGTGATCTTCGATCCGGCGAAAGCCTGGGAATTCGAGCTGCGGCGCAAGCGGGGCGGGCATCTGTTTTCCAAGCATCGCTTCCTCTCGGCGCAGATGCACGCCTATCTGCAAGACGATCTTTGGCTGGATCTGGCGCACCACGCCAACGCGATGGCCGAGCGGCTGGAAGGCCCCCTTCGTGCGCTGCCGGGCGTGGAGCTTGTGCATCCGCGCGGCGGCAACATGCTGTTCGTCGATCTGCCGCAAGATGCGCATGATGCCGCGCGGGCTGCCGGTGCGGTCTATTACAGCGGGCCAGCCGCGCCGCAAAGGGATGGCGCCGCACCGCGTGTCGGCGCGCGGCTGGTGACTTCGTGGTCCACCACCGAAGCGCAGGTTGATGCGTTTCTTGCCGCGCTGGCGCGGGGCTGAATCGGCGCTCAGTTCTGCGTGACCAGCCACAGCAGATCGCGCTGGATCAGATAGATCGCGTAGATCACCCCGAAGGCCAGCACCTGCACCGCGATGATGCCGTTGAGCTGCTGGCGAAACGGCTCGGTGCGGATCTTGTGGCGAAACAGCCGCTGCGCCAGCTTGGCCCCCAACGATCCGCCCAGAAAGGCGATCGCCAGCAGCCGGTCCTCGGAAATGCGGCGCGTGCCGTCGATGGCGGCGCGCTTGTCACGGGCAAACACCAGCACGGCGAGGACGTTCATCGCCACCAGATAGAGTGTCATGCCAAGAAAATAGCCCATCGCGCACCGCGTCGAAAACAAGCCCCCCACTTAGGCCAGCGGATGATGATTGACAATGCCGGCCAGCGCCGCCCTGGGACGGTTTTTCGCCGCCGGGGTTGGCGCTAACACCCGTCAATCGCACAAGGTTTGCGCTAACGCCTTGCCAGTCTTCGCTTTTCGCCCTTTCTTAGCCCGGCGTGCCCCGCTATAGCATTGCCAGTGCCGCACGCCCGGAAGCGGGCGCCCCCGGCAAATGAACCTGCATTGTTCCCGGAGGCTGGACCCATGACCATCACCATCGGCATCAACGGTTTCGGGCGCATCGGCCGCTGCACGCTTGCCCATATCGCCGAGAGCGCGCGCAACGATGTCGAGGTGGTGGCGATCAATGCCACCGGGCCCATTGAGACCAACGCCCATCTGCTGAAATACGACAGCGTGCATGGCCGCTTCCCCGGCCAGATCCGCATCGATGGCGATACGCTCGATCTGGGACGCGGGCCGATCAAGGTGTTCTCAACCTATGATCCGACCGAGCTGGACTGGACAGGCATTGACGTGGTGCTCGAATGCACCGGCAAGTTCAACGAGCGCTCGAAGGCGGCCGTGCATCTGGAGCGCGGCGCCAAGCGCGTGCTGGTTTCCGCCCCCGCCAGGAATGCCGACAAGACCATCGTTTACGGCGTCAATCACCGCGCGCTGCTGTCCGAGCATCTGGTGGTTTCGAACGGCTCCTGCACCACCAACTGCCTGGCGCCGCTGGCCAAGGTGCTCAACGATGCCGTGGGCATCGAAAGCGGCATCATGACAACGATCCATTCCTATACCGGAGACCAGCCCACGCTGGACCGTCGCCACAAGGATCTCTACCGCGCGCGCGCCGCAGCCATGGCGATGATCCCCACCTCGACGGGGGCCGCCAAGGCGCTGGGCGAGGTTCTGCCCGAACTGGCCGGCCGGCTTGACGGCACGGCGATCCGCGTGCCCACGCCCAATGTCAGCGCCGTCGATCTGACCTTCATGGCCGGCAAGGATGTGACGGTTGCCGACATCAACGAGATCGTGCGCGAAGCCGCCGCCGGTGCGATCGGCGCGGTGCTGGCCTATGACCCCGAACCCAAGGTTTCGGTCGATTTCAACCACACGACCTATTCGTCGATCTTCGCACCGGACCAGACCAAGGTGGTGGGCAAGCGCATGGTGCGGGTGCTGGCCTGGTATGACAACGAATGGGGTTTTTCATGCCGCATGGCCGATGTCGCCGCAGCGATGGGCCGGCTGATCTGAGCGCCGGGCCGGGGGCACCCCAAGGCGCCTTGAAGCAACCTGAAGCGGGCTGTCGGCGGCCCGCTTTTTTATTGCGCGCCGTCGCGGCCATGGCATCATTCGGCGCATGAACCGGCTTGGCGGCGCTCTCGGCATGATCCTTTTGGCAATGGCAGGATGAACCGGCTCGGCGCGTGGGGCACTGGCCAAGTTCCTTCCTGAGACCGGCTGCATCGGCCCTCGCTCTTGACCACGAAGCACCGCCATGTTAGCGCAATCATGACCATTCCCCACCCTTCCGCCGCATGAGGCACCCATGACTACCAGACTTGCCATCAACGGATTTGGCCGCATCGGGCGGCTGGTTCTGCGCGCACTCGTTGAACAGGATCGCCGCGATATCGAGATTGTCGCCATCAACGATCTGGGCCCGGTCGAAAGCAACGCCCATCTGCTGCGCTTTGACTCCGTGCATGGCCGGCTGCCTGTCGAGGTGCGTGTCGATGGCAATACACTGGACCTGGGGCGCGGGCCGATCCGCGTGAGCGCCGAGCGCGACCCGGCGAAGCTGGACTGGCGCGGCATTGATGTCGTGCTCGAATGCACCGGCCTCTTTACCGATGCCGACAAGGCGCGGGCGCATCTGGACGCCGGCGCGCAGCGTGTGCTGATCTCGGCCCCCGGCAAGGGTGCCGACCGAACGGTGGTTTACGGCGTCAACCACCAAAGCCTTGAGCGCGCGGACCGCATCATCTCGAACGCCAGTTGCACCACCAACTGCCTGGCCCCGATCGCACAGGTGCTGGACCGTGCGGTGGGCATCCGCAAGGGTTTCATGACCACCATTCACGCCTATACCGGCGACCAGCCCACGCTGGATACCCTCCACAAGGATCTCTACCGCGCCCGCGCCGCCGCGCTCAGCATGATCCCCACCACCACCGGGGCGGCCCGCGCCGTTGGCCTGGTGCTGCCGGAACTGGACGGCAAGCTCGACGGCGTGGCGCTGCGCGTGCCGACGGCGAATGTTTCGGCGGTGGATCTGACGATCGAGGCTTCGCGCCAGACCAGCGTCGAGGAAATCAACGCCGCCATGGCACAGGCCGCCGCCGGCCCCCTGAAGGGTATTCTGGGGCTGACCGATCAAGCCAATGTGAGCGTGGACTTCAACCACGATCCGCATTCGGCCGTCTTCCACCTTGACCAGACCCGCGTGCTTGAGGGTAACCTCGTGCGTGTTCTGGCCTGGTATGACAATGAATGGGCCTATTCGAGCCGCATGCTCGACACCGCCGCTGCGATCGGCAAACTGGGCAAGGTATAGCCCGCCCATCGCCTGTCCGTCAGCGGCACCACCCTGCGCAGCCGCATGAAGGAGAGTGAAATGCCGATTGAGAAACGCAAGATCTGGGCGCTGGTGATGAATTCCACCCATGCCAGGATCCTGCGCGATCTGGGGACGGGCGGGCGCGAGCCCGAAGCCAATTCCGCGGCCGAGCTTGAGTTCCGCATCGACGCCAAACAGCTTGGCGATGTGATGACCGACCGGCCGGGGCGCAGCTTTGCCTCTTTCGGTGGCGGGCGGCGCTCGGCGATGGAATATGGCAGCGATCCGCTGGCCGAGGAAACCCGCAACCTGATCCGCGAGGTCATCGCCGCGCTGGAAAAACACCAGCGCCGCGGGGCTTTCCGTGAACTGGCGATCTATGCCGAAGCCTCGGTGCTGGGTGAATTGCGCAAGATGCTGCCACAGCCGCTGCGCGCGCTTGTATGCAAGGAAACCAGCGCCAACTACCTGCAAACACCCCCGCAGGAACTGAGCCAGACACTTGCCGAAGATCTGGGCCTCATGGGGCCGCGCTGAACCGGCCCCGGCACGCCGATGCGCGCCACTCCTGCCGGCGCGTCCGGAAACACCGCGCATTATTTCGTGAACGACATGAAAAGTGACCGCGCCTGTCTTTGCGCAGGTCGCGCGCCAAGCTATTGAGTTTTCATGGACCTTGTCGTGATCGTTGCCATTGTCGCGGCGCTCTTTGCCGTCATCGGCCTGTCGGAACCCATCGCCGACAGGCTGCGCCTGCCTGCGACGGTGATTCTGGCCATCATGGGCATCACCATCGGCGTCGGTGCGACGCTCTTGTGGCACACCACGCTGACCGATGCCTTCAACCCCGTTGCGCAGGCAATCCTCAACCTGCCGATCCGCTCGAACCTGTTTCTCTATGTCTTTCTGCCGACGCTGATCTTTCAGGTGGCGCTATCGATCGACGTGCGCCGCATGATCGACGACTGGGTGCCGATCCTGGTGCTGGCGGTGGTGGCGGTGGTGGTGGCGACGCTGGTGGTGGGCTATGCGCTCTATCCCATCGCCGGGCTGCCGCTGATGGCCTGCCTGATGATCGGCGCGATCGTCTCCACCACCGATCCCTCGGCGGTGGTCAGCATCTTTCGGGCGACACCCGCACCGCAACGCCTGGCGCGCATCGTCGAGGGCGAAAGCCTGCTCAACGATGCCGCCGCGATCGCGCTTTTCGGCCTCTTCTTTGCCTATGTCGCGATCGGCATTCCGGCACCGCAGCCGCGCGATCTGATCTATTTCTTTCCCTGGCTGGTCGCGGGCGGAACCTTCATCGGCTGGGCTGCGGCGCGTATCGCGCTGGCCGGGCTGGGGCGGCTGGGCGATCATCCGCTGGGGCAGGTCTCGTTGTCGGTGGCGCTGCCCTATCTGGTCTATATCCTGGCAGAATCGGTGATGAACGTCTCGGGCGTGGTGGCGGTGGTGGCCGCCGGGCTGACGTTGAACTACCTGGCACCGGGCAAGCTGTCGCCGCCCTCGCTCAAGAAGTTGCGCGACACCTGGGATCTGCTGGGCTACTGGGCCAGCGGCATGATCTTCGTGCTGGCCGCGCTGCTGATCCCGCGATTGCTGGCCAATCTGCGCCCCTATGATCTGGTGCTGATCGCGGTGACGGTGGGCGCGGCGTTGCTGGCGCGTGCGTTGATCCTGTTTGGCGTGTTTCCCCTGCTTACCCGGATGCGCCTGTCCCCGCGCGTTGAGACCCCTTACAAACTGGCGATCCTTTGGGGCGGCTTGCGCGGCGCGGTGACGCTGGCGCTGGCGCTGGCCGTGACCGAGAGCTTCCGCATCCCGCCCGATATCAAGCGCCAGGTGGGCATCATCGCCACCGGGTTGACGCTGTTCACGCTGATGGCGCAGGGCACCACGTTGCGGCTGATGATCGCCCGACTGCGCCTGGACCGGCTGTCGCCGCTCGATACCGCGCTGTCCGCGCAGGTGGTCGCCGTGGCGCTGCAATCGGTGCGGGAAAGCGCCACCTCGGCGGCACGCAATCTGGGCCTTGCCCGCGAGACCGTGCGCGACGAGGCCAAGCGCTTTGCCGAGCGCGTGGACCGCGCCGTCGAGGCCGCCGATGCCGGCGCCGATATCCCCGACCGGGACCGCATCACCCTGGGGCTGGTCGCCCTGGCCGGGCGCGAGCGCGATCTGGTGCTTTCGGGCTTTCGGGAGCGCCGTATTCCGCCGCGCCTGGCCGAGGCCATGCTGGTCGATGCCGACCGGCTGATCGAGGGCACCCGCGCCGGCGGGCGACTGGGCTATCTGCATACCGCGCGGCGGCGGCTGCGCGCCGGTGGCGGGATGCGGCTGGCAGAATTTCTGCACAACCGGCTGCGCATCCCTGGTCCGCTGTCGAACCTGACGGCCGATCGCTTCGAGCAGCTTGTGGCGCAGGTGCTGATCCTCAAGGAATTGCACGGGTTCATCGACACCCGCATCCGCCGCATCCATGGCAAGCGCGTCGCCGAGCTGCTGCACGATCTGCTGGAACGCCGGCTGGAAGAGACGGAAAAGGCGCTCGACGGGCTTCGGTTGCAGTTCCCCGGCTATGCCGAACAACTGGAACGCCGCCTGATTCGCCAGACGGTGCTGGCCCAGGAAGAGCGTGAATATGCGGCCCTGGTCGATGACGGGCTGATCGGCCCCGAGCTGCGCCAGGTGCTGATGGCCGGCATCCACGACCGCCGCGCCCGGCTGGACCGGCGCCCGCCACTGGATCTGGCAGTGCAGAAAACCGAACTGGTGCGGCAGTTTCCGCTCTTTGCCGATATGGACGAAAGTCAGCGCCGGCGGCTGGCGGGGCAGTTGCGCACCGTCTATGCCGCGCCGGGCGATGTGCTGATCCGGCGCGGCGAGGCCCCGCGCCGAGTGTGGTTCATCGCCTCGGGCGCGGTCGAGGTGGCGCGCGCCAATCAGGTGGTGCGTCTGGGACGGGGCGAGATGTTCGGGCATCTGGCCCTGCTGCGACGCAGCAGCCGCTCCGGTCAGATCACCGCCATCACCAACTGCACGCTTCTGACACTGGATGAGAACGGCTTCCGGCGCGCGCTGGCACGCAACGATGCCCTGCGCGCCGCCGTGCAGGAAAGCGCCGAAAAGCGCGGCGTGACAATCGACCCCACCGCGCTGCGGCCCGCCGATCACCCCACGCCCAAGACGGGGTGAAACGCCTGCCTGCCGCATGGCGCCGCATGCCGGGAACCAGCACCAACCCATCCGGGGCAGCGCCCGGCAAGGATGGATCGCAGGGCTGCGGCTTTCAGCGATTTCCGTTCAGCGATTGTCAGGGCGCGCACGCACCGCGCGCCGCCCCTTGAGCGAGAGACATCAAGGCTCCATCGAAGGCGCCGCGGCGGTCTTGTCCGGGCACGCCGGGCCCCTGGCGCGGATGCGCTATCCGGTCAAGCCCGGTTGAACGACGGGTCAGGGTGCGCCGCGCACGCTCACCGGGCCGAACTGGGCGCGCAGGGCATCGTTCACCCGCCCCGGCACGAACTTGCGCACATCGCCGCCCAGACGGGCGATCTCCTTGACCAGACGCGAGGCGATCGCCTGGTGGCGCGCCTCGGCCATCAGAAAGACCGTCTCGACCGTGCTGTCGAGCGCACGGTTCATGCCGACCATCTGATATTCATATTCAAAATCGGCCACCGCGCGCAGCCCGCGAATGATGATCTGCGCCCCGACATCGCGGGCACAATCGATCAGCAGATTCTCGAACGGATGCGCGACGATCTCGATATCGGCGCGCGCCGCCAGATCGGCACATTCGGCCTCGATCATCGCCACCCGCTCATCGAGCGAGAAAAGCGGCCCCTTGTCGCGGTTGATCGCCACCCCGATCACCAGCCGGTCCACCAGCACGCTGGCACGGCTGATGATGTCCATATGGCCCAGCGTAAGCGGATCGAAAGTCCCCGGATAGAGCCCGATGCGCATGTCTCTCTCCCTCGCGAGTCGCCCGGTTGCCGGGTGCACGCAACAATATTACCCGTCGGGATGCAAGGTTTGAATCGCCCGGCCCCTCCGCCGAGGCGCCCACCCGCGCGTCAATGCCCCATGATCATGCCGGTCAGCGCATCGCGTTCATGCTGCAATTCGCTCAGCCGTGCGGCGACCACATCGCCGATGGAAATGAGCCCCACCATCTCGTTGCCCACCATCACCGGCATGTGCCGGAACCGCCGCGTGGTCATCGTGGCCAGCACCTGATCTGCGGTATCGCCGGGTTCGCAACCATAGATGGCGCGCGTCATCACCGCTTCCACCTTGTCGTCCATGCAATCGGTGCCGCGCTTGCCCAGTTCGCGCACGATGTCGCGCTCGGACAGGATGCCGCTGGGCTTTTGTCCGTCGGTCGAAACGATCACCGCCCCGATCCGACGCGCCGCCAGAAGCTCGACCGCCTCGCGCACCGTGGCATCGGGCGCGATCGTCACCACGCCACCGGCCTTGCCCTTAAGGATTTGTTGCACAAGCATATTCGGCCCTCCGAGGTTGCGGTTTCTCCAGCGTCTACCGGCGCAGGCTTCGTGTCAAGCACGCTCTGCCAGCACCTCCAGCCGGGCGATTTCCGTGCGCATATGCGCGATCAGCGCAGCGGCAAAACGCTCCAGCCGCGGCACGCGGCGGTCATCGGCATGGCGGATCAGATAAAAGGCGCGGCGCAATCCATAGGCGTCAGTCAGCAGCCGGCGCACGCCCGGCGCGAAGGGCAGCGCAAAATCATGCGCCACGCCCAGCCCCGCCCCCTGGCGGATCAGGTTGAGCTGCACCGAAACCGAATTCGAGGCGATCGGCGGGGCTTCGATGCCCAGTTCGGCCAGATAGTCCAGTTCGCGATCAAAGATCATGTCCGGGATATAGCCAATGATCCGGTGCGCAGGCAGATCGCTCAGCGCCTGCGGCGCCCCGGCGGTGGCCAGGTAAGCCTCGGAAGCCGCCAGATGCAGGCGGTAATCGGCGATCTTGTGGCACAGCACCCGGCCGGATTCGGGCTGGCTGACGCTGATCACCATATCCGCCTCGCGCCGGTTGAGGTTGAACACCCGCGGCAGCGCCACGATCTGCAGCTCAAGCCCCGGATTGTCGGCGCAGATCGCCGCCACCACCTGCGGCAGCAGATAGTTCGCGCAACCATCCGGTGCCCCGATCCTGATCTGCCCCGAGATGCCCTCATGCGGGGTGGTAAGGCTGTCCTGGGCGCGGGTCAGCTCGGCCTCGACGGCCTGAGCATGGGCGATCAGCCGCGCGCCATCGTCGCTAAGCCGGTAGCCCTGCGGCGAGCGCGCGAAGAGCCGCACGCCAAGCGCCGCCTCCAACCGCGCGATCCGCCGCCCGACGGTGGCGGCATCGAGCTTGAGCACCCGCCCCGCGCGGCTCAGGCTTTCGCCACGCGCCACGGCCAGAAACACCCGCAGATCATCCCAGTCGGCCATGGCCACCCTTTGCAGTTTTGCAAGACGCTTTTTGAGAAACTGCCTCTGTTCAGGACATTTTTGCAAGGCTATTGTAGCGCAAATCCAAGAGGAGGATACCATGAAGGAAATCGGTCACTGGATCGACGGCAAGCTGGTTGCGGGCACTTCGGGCCGCTTTGCCGATGTCTTCAACCCCGCCACCGGCGAGGTGCAGGCGCGCGTCGCGCTGGCATCGAAAGCCGAGCTCGACGCCGCCGTGGCCTCGGCGGCGAAGGCGCAGGTCGCCTGGGGGGCAACCAACCCGCAAAAGCGCGCCCGCGTGATGATGGCGCTGGTGGGATTGATCAACCGCGACATGGACAAGCTGGCCGAGGCGCTTTCGAGCGAACACGGCAAAACCTTCCCCGACGCCAAGGGCGACATCCAGCGCGGGCTTGAGGTTATCGAATTCTGCGTCGGCGCACCGCATCTGCTGAAGGGCGAATTCACCGACAGCGCCGGCCCCGGCATCGACATGTATTCGATGCGCCAGCCTCTGGGCGTGGCCGCCGGCATCACGCCGTTCAACTTCCCCGCCATGATCCCGCTGTGGAAAATGGGCCCGGCGCTGAGCTGCGGCAATGCCTTCATCCTCAAGCCCAGCGAGCGCGATCCTTCGGTGCCCTTGATGCTGGCGGCGCTGTGCAAGGAAGCGGGCCTGCCCGACGGCGTGTTGCAGGTGATCAATGGCGACAAGGAATCGGTCGATGCGATCCTTGACAACGAGACCGTGCAGGCGATCGGTTTCGTCGGCTCCACACCGATTGCGCATTACATCTATTCGCGCGGCTGCGCGGCGGGCAAGCGCGTGCAGTGCTTCGGCGGCGCCAAGAACCACATGATCATCATGCCCGATGCCGATATGGACCAGGCCGCCGATGCGCTGGTGGGCGCAGGCTTTGGTGCGGCGGGCGAGCGCTGCATGGCGATTTCGGTCGCGGTGCCGGTGGGCGAGGGCACGGCCGAGGCGCTGCGCGAGCGGCTGGTGCCGAAAATCGAGAAGCTCAAGGTGGGCCCCTGGACCGCCGGCCAAGATGTCGATTTCGGCCCGGTAGTGACCAAGGCCGCCAAGGAAAACATCCTGCGCCTGGTGGAAAGCGGCGTGACGCAGGGCGCCGAACTGGTCGTCGACGGGCGCAACTTCAACCTTCAGGGCTACGAGGACGGCTTCTTTGTCGGTGCGCATCTGTTCGACAATGTCACCACCGACATGGACATCTACAAGACCGAGATCTTCGGCCCCGTGCTGTCGATGGTGCGCGCCAAGACCTACGAGGAAGCCATCGGCTATGCGATGGACCACGAATACGGCAACGGCACCGCAATCTTCACCCGCGACGGCGACACCGCACGCGATTTTGCCGCGCGCATCAATGTCGGCATGGTGGGCATCAACGTGCCGATCCCTGTGCCGCTGGCCTATCACACCTTCGGCGGGTGGAAGAAATCGGGCTTTGGCGATCTCAACCAGCACGGGCCGGACGCGTTCAAGTTCTACACCCGCACCAAGACCGTGACCGCGCGCTGGCCGAGCGGGATCAGGGAAGGCGCGGCCTTCAACTTCAAGGCGATGGACTGATCCGGCACGGAAGGGGGGGACCGCCCCCTTCCGGCCTGCGGCCGTGCACCCGCCGGCGCCCGTCTGGCAAGGTGAAGCGCGGGGTGAGCGGCGGGGAAAACGGCTGAAACATTGCTGCAAGAATGGTGATCTAAACAACCGTTCAATTCAGGCGACAGCATCCGGGAGGAGAGCGATGGATTTCGCGCTGAGCGAGGAGCAGAGCGCCATTTTCGACATGGCGCGGGCCTTTGGCCAGGAGCATATCGCGCCCTTCGCGCGCAACTGGGAGGCCGAGGGCACGATCCCCCGCGAGCTTTGGGCGCAGCTTTCGGAACTGGGTTTCGGTGGTCTTTATGTCAGCGAGGAGGCGGGCGGCGCGGGGCTGAGCCGGCTGGATGCGACACTGGTGTTCGAGGCGCTGAGCATGGCCTGCCCCTCGGTGGCGGCGTTTCTGTCGATCCACAACATGTGCGCGGCGATGCTGGACAAATTCGGCAATGCCGATGTCAAGGCGCGCATCCTTGAACCGGCGGTGCGGCTGGAAAAGGTACTGAGCTATTGCCTGACCGAGCCGGGCGCGGGATCGGATGCGGCGGCGCTGAAAACCCGCGCCGAGCGCACCAATGAGGGCTATGCGCTCAACGGCACCAAGGCGTTCATCTCGGGCGGGGGCTATTCGGATGCCTATGTGGTGATGTGCCGCACCGGCGCAGACGGGCCGCGGGGCGTTTCGGCCGTCGTGGTGGAACACGGCACGCCGGGACTGAGCTACGGCGGGCTTGAAGACAAGATGGGCTGGCGTGCGCAGCCTACCCGGCAGGTGCAGTTCGACGATTGCAAGGTGGCGTTCGAAAACCTTGTCGGCGAAGAGGGCGCGGGGTTTCGCTACGCGATGAACGGGCTCGATGGCGGGCGGCTCAACATTTCCGCCTGCAGTCTTGGCGGGGCGCAGGCCGCGCTTGATGCCACGCTGACCTATATGGGTGAACGGCGCGCCTTTGGTCAGCCGATCGACCAGTTTCAGGCGCTGCAATTCCGCCTGGCCGATCTGGAGATCGAATTGCAGGCCGCGCGCACCTTTCTGCGCCAGGCCGCCTGGAAACTCGATCAGGGCGCGGCCGATGCCACCAAGTTCTGCGCCATGGCCAAGAAATTCGTCACCGAGGCCGGCAGCCGGGTGGCCGATCAGTGCCTGCAACTGCATGGTGGCTATGGCTATCTGGCCGATTACGGGATCGAGAAGATCGTGCGCGATCTGCGCGTCCATCAGATCCTTGAGGGCACCAACGAGATCATGCGCCTGATCACCGCGCGCGCGCTGCTGGCGGAGCGTGGCTGATGGACGAGGCATTGATCCGTATTCAGGGCGCAGCCGGGCGCATCACGCTGAACCGGCCCAGGGCGCTCAATGCGCTGACCCATGACATCTGCCTGGCGACCGAGGCAGCGCTCAACGCCTGGGCCGATGACCCTGCGGTGAAACTGGTGATCCTCGATGGTGCCGGTGAGCGCGCCTTTTGCGCCGGGGGCGATATCGCGCAGGTCTATCATGCCGGGCGCGCGGGGGATTATGCGCTGGGGCGCAATTTCTGGCGTGACGAATATCGCATGAACGCGCTGCTCGCGGCCTACCCCAAGCCCGTTGTCAGCCTGATGCACGGTTTCGTCATGGGCGGCGGCGTGGGTTATGGCTGCCATGTGCGCCACCGCGTGGTGGGCGAAAGCACACAGATGGCGATGCCCGAATGCGGCATCGGCCTGATACCCGATGTCGGCGGCACGCTGCTGCTGGCCCGCGCGCCGGGGCGTCTGGGGCTGCATCTGGGGCTGACCGGGGCGCGTTTTGGCGCGGGCGACGCGATCCATGCGGGTTTCGCCGATCATTTCATCCCCGAAGCCGACTGGCCTGCGCTGGTCCAGGCGCTGGCGGCAAGCGGCGATACCGCGTTGCTGGCGGCGCGCGCGCAACCGGCCCCGGCGGCACCGCTGGCGGCGGCGCAAGGCGTGATCGACGCGCTTTATGATGCGCCGGACAACCATGGCGCGGCCTGTGTGGCCTCGGTTCTGGAGCGACTGGCACAAAGCAAAGAAGACTGGGCCGAAGCCGCGCACAAGGCGATCTTGCGCAACAGCCCGCTTTCCATGGCCTCGACCGCCGAGTTGATCCGCGCGCTCGACCACCAGGACGGCATCCAGACCGCGCTCACCCAGGAATTTCGCTGGACCTGGCGCAGCATGGACCACGGCGATTTCCTCGAAGGGGTGCGTGCCCAGATCATCGACAAGGACCGCAGCCCGCGCTGGAAACACGCGGCACCCGGCGATCCGACAGCGGCGGAAGTGGCCGCGATGCTGGCGCCGCTGGGCGTGAACGAGCTGACATTTGAGGAGGAGTGAGCATGAAGATCGGGTTCATCGGGCTGGGCAACATGGGCGGGCCAATGGCCGCCAATCTGGTCAAGGCCGGGCATGAGGTGACAGGCTTCGACCTTGCCGCGCCGATGCCCGATGGCGCGCGCAAGGCCGCCAGCGCCGCCGAGGCCGCCGCCGGCGCCGAGGTAATCATTACCATGCTGCCCAATGGCGCGATCCTGCGCAGCGTCGCCGATCAGGTGATCCCCGCAATAGCCGCCGGCGGCGTGCTTTGCGATTGCTCCACCGTCGATGTCGAAAGCGCGCGCGCGGTGGCCGCGCAGGCCGCCGCGGCCGGCATCGGCGCGCTGGATGCCCCGGTTTCGGGCGGAGTCGGCGGGGCGGCGGCGGGCACGCTGACCTTCATGGTCGGCGGCACCGCGGATGCTTTCGCCCGTGTCGAGCCGCTCTTTGCGATCATGGGGCAAAAGGCCGTGCATTGCGGCGATGCCGGCGCCGGCCAGGCCGCCAAGATCTGCAACAACATGATCCTTGGCGTGACGATGATTGCCACCTGCGAAGCCTTCGCGCTGGCTGACAAGCTGGGGCTGGACCGCCAGAAGATGTTTGATGTCGTCTCCACCTCGTCGGGCTACAGCTGGACAATGAACGCCTATTGCCCGGCGCCCGGCGTGGGGCCGCAAAGCCCGGCCGACAATGGCTACAAGCCCGGCTTCGCCGCCGAGCTGATGCTGAAGGATCTGCGCCTGAGCCAGCAGGCCGCCAGCGCCGCCGATGCCGATACACCCATGGGTCAGCTTGCCGCCGCGCTTTATGAGCGCTTCGTCGAACAGGAAGACGGCAAGGGCATGGATTTCTCGGCGATGCTGCCACGGTTCGAAAGGCGCGGGCGCGGCTGAGCCCGCGCCCTGCTCCCGCCGGGTGCAAAGGCGCGCTCCATACTGTTGTCAGTCGCTGCGTTCCTCGTCCGCCTGGCGCGCCCACATCGCCGCGTAGCGCCCGCCAAGCGCCAGCAGTTCGGCATGCGCCCCCCGCTCGACGATCTGACCTGCCTCCATCACTACGATCTGATCGCTGTCCACGATCGTCGATAGCCGGTGTGCAATGGTGATCACCGTGCGCCCCTGCCCCATTGCGCGCAGGCTGTCCTGGATGTCTCGCTCGGTCTGGCTGTCGAGCGCCGAGGTGGCCTCGTCAAGCAGCAGGATCGCGGGATTCTTCAGCAATGTGCGGGCAATGCCGACGCGCTGTTTCTCGCCGCCCGAAAGCTTCAGCCCGCGCTCGCCAACCTGGGTGTCATAGCCCTCGGGCAGCGACAGGATGAAATCGTGGATCCGTGCGGCGCGCGCAGCCGCCTCGACCTCGTCGCGGGTTGCGGCATCCTTGCCATAGGCAATGTTGTAATAGATGCTGTCGTTGAACAGAACGGTATCTTGCGGCACCACGCCGATGGCGGCGTGCAGGCTGTTCAGCGTCACCTCGCGGATATCCTGCCCGTCGATCATCAGCCGCCCGCCGGTGACATCGTAGAAGCGGAACAACAGCCGCCCGATGGTCGATTTCCCCGATCCAGAATGGCCCACAAGCGCCAGCTTCTTCCCCGCCGGCACCTCCAGCGAAACACCCTTCAGGATCGCGCGCTCGGGATCATAGGCAAAGAACACATCCTCCAGCCGCACCGCGCCGCCACGCAGCACCAGCGGCCTTGCATCTGGCGCTTCGACCACATCGGGGCGCTGACCCAGAAGGCCGAACATCTCGCCCATATCGACCAATGCCTGACGGATCTCACGATAGACCGTGCCAAGAAAGTTCAGCGGCATGGTGATCTGGATCATATAGGCATTGACCATGACGAAATCGCCCACGCTCAGCGCCCCCTGCTCGACGCCGATGGCGGCCAGAACCATCACGATCACCAGACCCGTGGTGATGATCGCCGATTGCCCGAAATTGAGAAAGCTCAACGAATAGGCGGTCTTCAACGCGGCCTTCTCATAGCGCGCCATGGACGCATCATAGCGCCGCGCCTCGCGTTCCTCGGCATTGAAATACTTGACGGTTTCGAAGTTCAGCAGGCTGTCGATGGCCTTCTGGTTGGCGTCGGTATCCTGGTTGTTCATCTCGCGGCGGATCTTCACGCGCCATTCCGTCACCTGAAAGGTGAACCAGATATAGAGCGCAATGGTGATGACGATGGTGGCCAGATAGCGCGCATCAAACAGCACCACGAAAATGATGGCGATCATCACCAGTTCCAGCACCAGCGGCCCGATGGAAAACAGCAGGAAGCGCAGCAGAAAATCGACCCCCTTGACCCCGCGCTCGATGATCCGGCTGAGCCCGCCGGTCTTGCGCGTCAGATGATAGCGCAGGCTGAGGCGATGGATATGGGTAAAGGTTTCCAGCGCCAGCCGGCGCAGTGCCCGCTGCCCCACGACGGCAAAGACCGCATCGCGCAGTTGCTGAAAGCCCACATTCAACAGCCGCGCCATGCCATAGGCCACCGTCAGCCCGATCGCGCCAAACCCCACCAGCCAGCCGGTGCCGGCATCCGAGGGCGCCAGCGCATCAACCGCGGCCTTGTAGAAAAGCGGCGTGCCCACGGCGATCAGCTTGGCGAAGATCAGCATCCCCAGCGCAACGACGACGCGCAGCTTGATGCCCGTCTCGCCCGGTGGCCAGAGATATGGTGCCACGCGCCGGATCGTTACCCAGCCCGACGCTGCCTGCACCGTCTGTTGCGGCTTGTTTTCGACCTCGTCGGGCTGGCGGGGCTGATCTTCGGAGGAGGTCACAGACATAGGGTTTTCCGGGCATGGGGGCTGCGGCAGGCACGGCAATCGCTCTGACCTAGTGCCTGCGCAGGTCGAAATCCAGTGCGCGCCAGCCACAAAATCCGTGCTCGAATTCGTCTCCGGGACCGCGAGCAGCGCCGGCCAGCCCCCTCGCGCCGATCAATCGGGCAGAACGAAAACCTGGCCGGGGTAGATCAGATCGGGGTTGCGGATCTGCTCGCGGTTGGCCTGAAAGATCTGCACATAGCGCACGCCTTCGCCGTAATGTTCGCGCGAGATGCGCCACAGCGAATGGCCCGGCTGCACGGTCAGCAACTGAACCGGTGCCGGGCGTGCGGCAGGTGCGGTTTCAGGCTGGACCGCCGGTTGGGCAATGACCGGTGCGTCCGCTTGCGCATCGGCTTCGCCAGCGCCCGGCGCGGCGGCATCAGTGACATCAGTGGCATCGGTGGCAGTAGTTTCAGCCGGGGCTTGGGCGGTTTCGGTGGTTCGCGACTCGGGTTGCAGGTGCGGTTCCTGTGCCGCGTCAGGTGGCTCGCTCTCGGCCCCGGCCTGCGACGACAGCTGCTCCGGCACTTGCAACCGGGATTGCGCGGCGGCCAGCCGTTCGGGGTCTTCGCGCTGGAACGGCGTCTCGAAGCGCGATACAACCCCGCCCGCCGCATCGAGCTGATCAACCCGCAAGGTATAAACCCCCGGCTCGATCATCGGCAGATCCGAGGCCCAGTCGCCATTGCGTGCCTGCGCCATGCTGATGGGCGCATTGTCCAGATAGATCTGAAGCCGCGGGCTGTCGGCGCCACCCGCCGCCCGGCCCGAGATCTGCACCTCGCCCCCCGCCGAATAGCTGATCGTGTCGATCACCACATTGTCCATCACCTGGGGCGCGCGGTCCAGCA
Source organism: Pararhodobacter sp. (assembly GCA_046295695.1). GTDB lineage: Bacteria > Pseudomonadota > Alphaproteobacteria > Rhodobacterales > Rhodobacteraceae > Pararhodobacter. The sequence continues at coordinate 287,502 of JBKBMS010000001.1, forward strand.
GCGTCACCTCGCCACTGCCGCGCAACAGAAAGGCCGCCGGCGCCGCGGGCTCGGTGCTGCCGGCAAGCGCCACTGCCTGCTCTTCCGCCGCATCGGAGGGGGATGGCGGCAGCGCATCGGGCATCGCGGCGGCAAGATCAATGGGTTCGCTGCCATCGCGCACGTCAACCGGCACGGCTTCGCTGGCGGCCTGGCCAGCGGGGTCAACGGCCCGATCAACAGCGGAGGCGCCGGGGGACGGGACGGGCGAAAGCTCGGCGACATCAACCGGAGCATCAACCGGGGCGACGGCCACCGGCGGCGGCGCGGGCGCAGGGCGCGGGGCAAGAATGACCTGATCCTCGCCCTGCATCACCCGGCCATCGGCCAGCGCGGCTTCAAGCGTCAGCACCTGCGCCTCGCTGCTGGGTTCCAGCGCGAACAGCACCACGAACTGCCCCGCCGGATCGGCCATGGACTCGATGAGGGCAGCCCCGTCCAGGCGCAGCACAACCGCCGCGCCGGCAGGCGCCAACCCGGCCACCAGCGCCCCCCCGTCGGCTTCGATTCGCACCACGTCGAAAGCGGGTGGCGCCAGGGTGATCGCCTCGGCGTCGGGCGCCGCGGCGGCAACATCCACCGTGTCCGTCATTGGTGCGGCCGTATCCACGGCCTCGTCCTGCGCCTGCGGTTCTGCGATGGCAGGCGCGGCGGGGGGATCGACGGGAGGGGCGGCTTGCGTGGTATCAGCCGCCGGCTCGACCGGAACGGCAGGCTGCACCAGCGGCGCGGGATCGGCGGGCGGTGCGGGCGGTGCGGGCTCGCGCAATGCGGCATAGATCAGCCCCACGACCGCGCCGCCACCGGCGACGGTGCCAGCCCCCCAAAGCAAAGCCTTGCCCTGCCATATCGATCCCATTGAGCGGCCCTCCAGCCTCTGCTTGCCCCTTTGTAACAATACCCCTATCTATGGGCAAAAGAATTCGATGCCCCAAGGTGTTGCGAATTACCCGCCTCTGGCCCGTGCCGCAGCGAATCTGTCAAACCGGAGCCGGACAATCCGGGCCATGGAAACCCGAGCCAGACAAAAGGATCGCCCATGCCGTCGCCTTCTGCTTCCGTTTGTCTGTTCTGCGGCTCGCGCGAGGGTCATGACCCCGCCCATCCGGCACTGGCGCGCGCTTTCGGGCAGATGCTGGCACGCGAAAACTGGCGGCTGGTCTATGGCGCGGGTGATGTCGGCCTGATGGGCGAGGCCGCACGCGCCGCGCAGACCGCCGGCGGCGTCACCTTCGGAGTGATACCGCGCCATCTGATGCGCCGCGAAGTGGCGCGCAGCGGGCTTTCGACGCTGGTGATTACCGAAACCATGCACGAGCGCAAGAAGGTGATGTTCACCAATTCCGACGCCGCTGTGGTGCTGCCTGGCGGCGCCGGCACGCTGGACGAATTCTTCGAGGTGCTGACCTGGGCGCAGATCGGACTGCATGAAAAGCCCATTCTGCTGCTCGACAGCGGTGGCTTCTGGCAGCCGCTCGTGGCTTTGCTCGATCATGTGATCGCCCAGGGCTTTGCCGATCCCTCGCTGCGCGAATTGTTCGTTGTGACCAAGGATGTGCCCGCACTCGCCGACGAATTGCGCCGCCGACTGCCCCACCAAGCCTGACCCAGCAAGACTGATCCGACAAGGCCAGCCCCACAAGGCTTGCCCGACAAGCCTGAATCGCAGCGCCGAGCCGGGGCCTATTCGGCCACGGCCCGGTGGCGTTGCAGCAGCGGTGCCAGATAATGCCCGGTATGGCTGCCAGCGACGCCGGCGACATCCTCGGGCGTGCCCTCGGCGATGATCATGCCGCCCCCATCGCCCCCTTCGGGGCCAATGTCGATGATCCAGTCAGCGGTCTTGATGACATCGAGATTATGCTCGATCACCACCACCGAATTGCCCTGATCGACCAGCTCATGCAGCACTTCCAGCAGTTTGCGCACATCCTCGAAATGCAGCCCCGTGGTGGGCTCGTCGAGCACATAGAAGGTGCGCCCGGTCGAGCGGCGGCTGAGTTCCTTGGACAGCTTCACCCGCTGCGCCTCGCCGCCGGAAAGCGTGGTCGCCTGCTGGCCCACCTTGATGTAGCTCAGCCCCACGCGCATCAGCGCATCCATCTTTTCGCGGATTGCCGGAACGGCGGCAAAAAAGCTCTGGGCCTCCTCTACCGTCATATCAAGAACGTCGGCTATGCTCTTGCCTTTATAGAGAACTTCCAGCGTTTCACGGTTGTAGCGCGCGCCCTTGCAGGTCTCGCACGTGACATAGACATCAGGCAGAAAATTCATCTCGATCTTGAGCACGCCGTCGCCCTGACAGGCTTCGCAGCGCCCGCCCTTGACGTTGAAGGAAAACCGCCCCGGCTTGTAGCCACGCGCCTTGGCCTCGGGCAGGCCGGCAAACCAGTCGCGGATCGGACCGAACGCCCCGGTATAGGTGGCCGGGTTCGAGCGCGGGGTGCGCCCGATGGGGCGCTGGTCGATGTCGATGACCTTGTCGAGATGCTGCAACCCCTGCACCGTCTCGCAAGGTGCCGGCGTCTGGCGCGCGCCATTGAGCCGCATGCTTGCCGTCTTGAACAGGGTCTCGATGGTCAGCGTCGATTTGCCCCCGCCCGATACCCCGGTGACGCAGACAAACTTGCCCAGCGGAAAATCCACCGTGACATCTTGCAGGTTGTTGCCGGTGGCGCCGACCACCCGCACCGCCTTGCCGTTGCCCGGTCGCCGCTGCGTGGGCACGCCGATCGCGCGCGCGCCCGAAAGATACTGCCCGGTCAGGCTGGCGGGATCGGCGGCGATGGCCTCGGGCGTGCCCTGCGCCACCACCTGCCCGCCATGCACGCCGGCTCCGGGGCCGATATCGAGCACCCAGTCGGCCGAGCGAATGGCATCTTCATCATGCTCGACCACCAGCACGGTGTTGCCCTGGTCGCGCAGGTTGCGCAGCGTCGTCAGCAGGCGATCGTTGTCGCGCTGGTGCAGCCCGATGGAGGGTTCGTCGAGTACATAGAGCACCCCGGTCAACCCGCTGCCGATCTGGCTGGCCAGCCGGATGCGCTGGCTCTCACCGCCCGAAAGCGTGCCCGCGGCACGCGAAAGTGTCAGATAGTCCAACCCGACATTCACAAGGAAACCAAGCCTTTCGCGGATTTCCTTGACGATTGCCGCAGCGATCTGGCCTTTCTGCTTGCTCAGATGCGCGGGCACGGTTTCGATCCAGGCCAGCGCCTCCTTGATCGACATTTCGCTGACCTGGCTGATGTGCAACCCGCCGATCCTGACGGCCAGCGCCTCGGGTTTGAGCCGCGCGCCGCCGCAGGTCGAACAGGGCCGGTTGTTCTGGTAGCGCTCGAATTCCTCGCGCACCCAGGCGCTGTCGGTTTCCTTGTAGCGGCGCACCATATTGGGGATCACGCCCTCGAAGGCACGGGTCACGTTATAGACCCGCCCGCCCTCATCGTAGCGGAACGGAATTTCCGCCCCGTCCGAGCCATGGAGCAACACCTGTCTGGCCGCTTCCGGCAGGTCGCGCCAGGGCGCCTTGGCATCGAACCGGTAGTGCTTGGCCAGCGCCTCGATGGTTTGCAGGAAATAGGGCGTCTTGCCCTTGCGCCATGGCGCGATGGCGCCGTCTTCCAGCCGCAGCATGGCATCGGGCACCACCAGCCGCTCGTCAAAGAACAGCTCCACCCCCAGCCCGTCGCAGGCCGGGCAAGCGCCATAGGGCGCGTTGAATGAAAACAACCGCGGCTCGATCTCAGGGATGGTGAAACCACTGACCGGGCAGGCAAAATTCTCGCTGAAGGTGATGCGCTCCGGCGCTGATTCCTCGGCGGAATCGGCGGAATCGGCCAGTTCCAGAACGGCAATGCCCTGCGCCAGATCCAGCGCGGTGCGAAAACTGTCGGCCAGCCGCGTCTCGGCGCCGGCGCGCACCACGATGCGGTCCACCACCACATCGATGTCATGGCGAAATTTCTTGTCCAGTTCCGGCGGGGTGTCCAGTTCATGAAACGCGCCATCGACCTTGACGCGCTGGAAGCCCTGCTTGCGCAGTTCCAGAAATTCCTTGCGATATTCGCCCTTGCGGTCACGCACGATGGGGGCCAGCAGATAGGCGCGCGTGCCCTCGGGCAGGGCCATGACGCGATCCACCATATCCTGCACCTGCTGGGCCTCGATCGGCAGGCCGGTGGCGGGGCTGTAGGGCGTGCCGGCGCGGGCAAGCAGCAGCCGCAGGTAATCGTGGATCTCGGTCACGGTGCCAACCGTCGAGCGTGGATTTTTTGACGTGGTCTTCTGCTCGATGGAAATGGCCGGGCTGAGGCCAGAGATATGCTCGACATTGGGTTTCTGCATCATGTTCAGAAACTGCCGCGCATAAGCGCTGAGGCTTTCGACATAGCGCCGCTGCCCCTCGGCATAGATGGTGTCGAAGGCCAGGCTGGACTTGCCCGAGCCCGAAAGCCCGGTGATCACCACCAGTTGGTCGCGCGGGATGTCAACGTCGAACCCCTTGAGGTTGTGCTCGCGCGCACCGCGGATCTCGATGAATTTCTGCTCGGCCATGAAACGCCCTCGACTGCCTGCTGTCTCAGATAGTGGAGGCAAAGCGAATCTCCAACCACCAAGCATGAACAATGTATGAACATCCGCAAGGAATGTCAAAATACCTGTGGATGAATGCGTCGCCGCATCGAAAGCCAGGCATGCAGGCCCATGCCCGCCAGCGAGGGAAGCAGAACAAAGAGCGCCACCCCATGCACCCCCTGCCCCGCGATCATCAGCGCCAGAAGCGGCGTGCCACTGGTGGTGCCCAGATTGCCAAGCTGCGCCATGGCGCCGGCGGCCTGCGCCCGCGCCCCGGCATCGGGGTTGAGCTGCGGAATAGCGGCGAAGGAGCCGCCCTGCACCAGCCCCAGCGCCGTCGCCAGCATCAGCGCGCCGGTCAGCATCGGGCCCGGCTGGCCCCAGCCCGCCCAGAGAATCACCATCCCCAGAGCCGACAGCGCGAAACCGCCCTGCACCAGTGCCACCGCGCTGATCCACCGCAGCATCCAGACCCCCAGCGTCAGTGACACCACGATACCGACCAGCGGCATGCCCGTGGCGATCAGCATCTCATGCCCGCCACCGATCATCGGCGGGATCAGGGTCAGCAGGGCCAGATAGATGAGCGCATAGCAAAAGAACCCCAGCGCCGGTGCCGAAACGGCGGGCGAGGCGTAGATCGCGCCATGCTGGCGCAGCAGCGCGGACAGCGACAAGCGCTGCCCGGAGGCCGGAGGATCGGGCGGCAGGACGGCCCACAAAAGCGCCGCGAAAAGCGCCATCACCCCGCCATGCGCCAGAAGCAGCGCGCCCAGCCCCTGCGCCTCGGCAAGCGGGCGCCCGGCATAGGCCATGAAGGCGAAGGACAGGCCAAAGAAGGTTGACCACAGCGTCATCGCCAACCCCTGCTGGCGTGGCGGCGCGACCTGCGCGATCAGCGTCGGCCCGGCAATGACAATGGCCAGATGTGCAAGCCCCTCGATCACACGACTGGCGATCAGCAGCGGCAGTGGCAGCGCCAGCGCCTGAAGCACCGAGATCACCGCCCCCGCCGCCAGCCCCGCGACCAGAATACGCCGGTAGCCCAGCCGCGCCGCGAACAGCCCGCCGGTGGTGCCCAGAACCAGCCCGACCAGCCCGACAACCGAGATCACCCCCCCGATCATCGCCGCCGACTGCCCCGGATAGCGCGCGGACAGAAGATCGAACACCACGCCGAACTTGCCGAACTGCGCGGCAGCCGCAAGCCCCGCTCCCCAGAGCAGCAGCACGACAACCAGAGGGGGAATGACGCGGATCATGCCCGCGTCTTACGCGCCATTGCCGGGTTTGAAAACACCCCGCGAGCGGCCCGCGCCGCCCCGATCACGCGGCCGCCGGGCGCGTTCAGAAATGCAGCGCCCGCCCGTAGGCATCGAGCACCGATTCATGCATCATCTCGCTCAGCGTGGGATGCGGGAAAACCGTGTGCATCAACTCGGCCTCGGTGGTTTCCAGTGTGCGGCCAATGACATAGCCCTGAATGAGCTCGGTCACTTCGGCGCCGATCATATGTGCGCCCAGCAACTCGCCGGTTTTCGCGTCGAACACCGTCTTGATCATGCCCTCGGGCTCGCCAAGCGCGATGGCCTTGCCGTTGCCGATGAAGGGGAAGCGGCCCACCTTGACCTCATGCCCGGCTTCCTTGGCCCGTGCCTCGGTCAGCCCGACGCTGGCCACCTGCGGATGGCAATAGGTGCAACCGGGAATGGAATTGGGCTTGATCGGATGCACTTTATGCCCGGCGATCAGCTCGGCCACCATGACGCCTTCGTGGCTGGCCTTGTGCGCCAGCCAGGGCGCACCGGCCACATCGCCGATGGCATAAAGCCCCTCGACGCCGGTGCGGCAATATTCGTCGGTGATGACATGCGTGCGGTCGATCTTGACGCCCAGATCCTCCAGCCCCAGCCCCTCGACATTGCCGACAATCCCCACCGCCGAGATCACGGTGTCGAACTCGGCGGTCTCGGTCTTGCCGCCGGCCTCCAGATGCGCGATGACCTTGCCGCCCTTGCGCTCCAGCTTTGTCACCGTGGTCTTTTCGCGGATCACCATGCCCTGCTTGGTGAACTGCTTGCGGGCAAAGGCGCTGATCTCCGCATCTTCGACCGGCAGCACGCGGTCCATCACCTCAACAACCGTTGTTTTGGCGCCAAGAGTGTTGAAAAAGCTTGCAAATTCAATGCCGATGGCACCCGATCCGATGACCAGAAGATCCTTCGGCATGCGTTTGGGTTGAAGCGCGTGGCGATAGGTCCAGACCAGTTCGCCATCGGCCTCCAGACCGGGCAGTTCGCGCGCCCGTGCGCCGGTGGCCAGGATCACATGCCCGGCGCTCAGATCCTCGGTGCCCTTGTCGGTCTTGACGGCCACCTTGCCCGGCGCGCTCAGCCGCGCCTCGCCCATGAAGACGGTGACCTTGTGCTTCTTCATCAGATGGCCGATCCCGCCGGAAAGCTGTGCCGCCACCTTGCGCGAGCGCTTGACCACCGCATCGAGGTCAAAACCCGCCTTGTCCACGCTCAGGCCGAATTCCTTGGCGCGGTGCATCAGATGAAACACCTCGGCCGAACGCAGCAGCGCCTTGGTGGGGATGCAGCCCCAGTTCAGGCAGATCCCGCCCAGGTTCTCGCGCTCGACGATGGCCACCTTCAGCCCCAGTTGGCTGGCGCGGATCGCCGCCACATAGCCGCCGGGCCCCGCCCCGATCACGATGACATCAAAGCCCTGCTGTGCCATGGAAACCCTCCGCAGAAAAGTAGTTCAGCACTAAACTATCCTTGACCGGAGCGCAACAGCGCAGTTGCCGCAGCCCCGGACCCCGCAGTTGCCGCAGCCCCGGACCCCACCGCCGGGACAGGCCCGTCAGGCAAGTTCGGCAACCGTCGCGGCATAGCCGCCGGCCTCCAGGAAGGCCTGTTCGTGCGGCGTGCTCTTCCGCCCCAGGGCGGCATTGCGGTAGGGAAAACGCCCGAACCGCCGGATCACCGCGCGATGCGCGCGCGCGTGGTGCAGGTTGGAAGCCCCGGTTTGCGGCATCCGGGTGAGCATCAGGCAGACACAACGATCCTGATCAAAGGTGCTTTCGGCGTGCATGAAAGGCAAATAGAAGAACTGGCGGATCGGCTCGGGCAGATCGAGGTCATGCCCGCGATGCAGCGCCACGATCGCTGCGTCGCGCGCCATGGCATCGGTTGCGAAGGCGCGCGCATCGCCGCGAAACATGTTGCGCGGAAACTGGTCGGTCAGGATCAGATAGGCCAGCGCCCCGCGTGGCGTGCCCAGCCAGTCACGAAAGGCGCCGGTGGCGGCGCGCTCCCAGGCGGCGCCGAAACGCCGGGTGATGGTGGCGTCCAGCGCGGGCGAGACGGCATACCAGTTCTCCGGGCCGGTCTCCTCCCAGAAGCGGACGATCTCTTCAGCGCTGATTTCACTGGCTTCTTGCGGCATCGCTGTCCCCTCCCTGCTCTGGTTGCGCGGCTTCGAACGCTGCATCCAGTGTCACCGCCGAGGTCGCCGGGGTCAAGGGCGTGTAGCTGCCCTGTTCGGCCAGTTCGGGCCCGGCGCGGCGCGTCATGCGCCAGGCGGCATAAACCCCCAGCAGCGCATTGAGCGCGCCGATGAACAGAAAGAACCCTCCCGGCCCCGCCAAGCCCATCAGCCAGCCAATCACCAGCGGGCCGGCAATGGCGCCCAGGCCGTTGATGAACAGCAGCCCCCCCGATGCTCCCGCCATGTCTTCCGATTGCAGGAAGTCGTTGGTATGCGCCAGAAGCAGCGAATAGAGCGGGTTTGCCAGCCCGCCGATCAGCAGCGCCACGCCCAGCAACACCGGAAACGGCAGCGAGACGGCCCCAGTGATCAGCGCCACCAGAGCGCAAAGCAGCGTCACACCGACAATGAGTTTCCGGCGGTCCATTGCATCCGACAGCCAGCCGATCGGATATTGCAGCAACAGCCCGCCAACATAAATCGCCGCCACGAACGAGGAAATCTGCAACACGCTCAGCCCGACCAGCCCGCCCCAGACCGCGGCCATGCCAAAGAGCGCCGAATAGACCCCGCCCATGATGAAGATGCCCACACAGCCCAACGGCGAGATCCGGTAGAGCTTTGCAAAACTCATGGATTTCTGGCTGGCGAAACTGGGCGCGGGGCTGATGCTGAGCAGGATCGGCGTGAACGACAGCGACACCAGCACCGAGGCCACCACGAACAGCGTGTAGCCGCCCGGATCGGCCAGGTTCAAAAGCCCCTGCGCGGTGATGATGCCCACCATCTGCACGATCATGTAGAGCGAAAGCGTCTGGCCACGGGTCTCGTTGGTGGCGGTGTTGTTGAGCCAGCTTTCGGCGGTGACATAGACCCCGGCGAAGCTGAAGCCGATCACCACCCTGAGCGCCGACCAAGCGATCCAGTCCGGCGCGGCGGCATAGAGCACCAGCACCGCCGAGATCATCGAACCCAGCGCGGCAAAGACCCGCACATGCCCGACGCGCTGAATCATCCCCGGCGCCATCTGCGAGCCAAACAGGAAGCCCACGAAATAGGCCGACATCACCACCGACATCTGCCAGGTCGCAAAGCCCTCGATCCCGCCGCGAATACCCAGCAGCGTGCCCTGAATGCCGTTGCCCAGCATCAGCAGCGTCAGCCCCAGAAGCAGCGCCCAGCTGGCTGTAAGAACCTTTATCATGTGCCTCTGTTCATTTAACTTTTCTGCATTCCTCAACGCCGCGCAATGGCACCCGACCCGGCACCGGGCCGCAGCCCAACCTAGCACAGCCAGACGCCCGTTGCAGCCTGTTTGCGGCCATTGTTGACCGTTTCAGCACCGATTGTTTCAGCCCCTCCAGGCCGATTCCGGTTGATCAATTGCCGCATTTTCGAAACAATTGTTTCAATGTTTAGCCAGTGTCCAGGAAACGCTGCCTGCCAGCTTTCAGAGTATCAGCCAGAGCCCCGTCGCCGCCCATGACGACAACAAATCCCGCAAGATCGCCCCTCACCCGGGACGCCCGGAGCGTGACGCGCGCCTTCCCCGCCGGCAGCGCGGCCGATGCGCGGCTGCGTGCCTTCGATCCGGTTCAGATTGCCTGGCTTGACGCCGCGCTGCGTGATGACCTTGATCCCGTTCTGCACGATCCCCTTGGCGCATTGCCCGGCCCCGACCCGCTGGGCCAGCACGGCCTTGCGCTGCATCCCTGGCGCCTGGCGGATTGCGCGGCGTTCCGCGCCCTGCTCGACGACGCCGCGGTCTGGCTGCATCTGCCTGAAGCCTATCCCGCACCCCTGACCGAGGCCCTGGCGCATGACCTGATCGTCGGAGCGAACACACTGGCCCATCACACGGTGCGCGCGCTCTGGAATGGGGCGCAGCCGGTCGGTCAGGTGCGGCTTGAACGCGCCGGCACGCCCCATGAGGCCGAAATCAGCTATTGGCTGGGCCGCGCATACTGGGGACAGGGCCTTGGCTCGGCGCTCGTTGACGGCGCGGCGGCACGCGCCTTTGGCAATGATCCGGCGCTGCTGCGGCTGGTGGCAAAGGTTCATCCCGCCAATCACGCCTCGCGCCGGATACTGGAGCGTGCGGGTTTCGTGCCCGGCACGCCGCCCGACGGTTCGGCACATGCAGACTGGCTCTGGCTGGCCCTGCGCCGTCAGAATCGCCCGTCCGTCGCCGGCGGGATCAGCAGCGACGCATCGCCGTAGGAAAAGAAGCGATAGCGCTGCGCCACCGCATGGGCATAGATGCGGCGGATCTCGTCAATCCCCATCAGCGCCGAAACCAGCATCATCAGCGTCGATTTCGGCAGGTGGAAGTTGGTCATCAACCCGTCGGCGATGCAAAACCTGTAGCCCGGATAGATGAAGATGTCGGTCTCGCCGCGCCAGGGCTGCACGCCCCCGTCCCCGGCGGCGCTTTCGATCAGCCGCAGCGCCGTGGTGCCAACCGCGATCACCCGCCCGCCGGCGGCGCGCGTGGCGTTGATCTCGGCGGCGGCCTCGTCGCTGACCTCCCCCCATTCGGCATGCATGCGATGGCGGGTCACATCCTCTACCTTGACCGGCAGAAAGGTGCCGGCGCCCACATGCAGCGTCACCTCGCTGAAGGCCACGCCGCGCGCGCGCAGTTCGGCCAGCAGATCGGCGTCGAAATGCAGGCTGGCGGTCGGCGCGGCCACGGCCCCGGCATGGCGGGCAAAAACCGTCTGGTAATCTTCGGCGTCGCGGGCATCGGCGGCGCGACGCGCGGCAATATAGGGTGGCAGCGGCATCTGTCCCACGCGCGCCAGCGCCGCGTCGAAATCCGCGCCGCGCTGATCGAAGGCAAGCTCCGCGCCTTCGCCATCGCGGCGCACCACAGCCGCGCTCAGGGCATCGCCAAAGGCCAGCCAGTCGCCCTCGGCAAGCTTGCGCAGCGGGCGGGCCAGAACCCGCCAGTTGCCCTGCGCGGTGGGCGAGATCAGCGTCACCTCCACGCGTGCAAGCCCGCTGCCGTCGCGCGTTTCACGCCGGCGCTCGCCGTCCAGCCGCGCCGGAATGACGCGGGTGTTGTTCAGCACCAGCCGGTCGCCGGGGCGCAGGATCGTCGGCAGATCGTGCACATGCCGGTCAATGATCCCGCCGTCCTCGGCATGCAGCAGCCGCGCCGCCGGACGCGGGCGCACCGGGCGCGTGGCGATCAGCGCTTCGGGCAGGTCAAAATCGAAATCGTTCAACTGCATCAGCGGAACCCTTTTTCTCTGCCGGGGCTTTAATCCGCGGGCACACCGACTACAACACTCACAGCATCAACAGGAGGCCCGAATGCAACCAGGAACCCCCGCCCCCGATTTCACCGCCCCGCGCGATGGCGGCGACACGCTGAGCCTTTCGGCGCTGCGCCCGAAAAAGGTGGTGCTCTATTTCTACCCCAAGGACGACACCTCGGGCTGCACCCGCGAGGCGCTGGATTTCACCGCCCATGCCGCCGATTTCGAGGCCGCCGGCGCCGTGGTGGTCGGGGTTTCCAAGGACAGCGCCGCAAAGCATGACAAGTTCATTGCCAAGCATGGTCTGGCGGTGGCGCTGGTGTCGGACGAAGCGAGCGACATCTGCGAACAATATGGGGTCTGGGCCGAGAAAAGCATGTACGGCAAGACCTACATGGGCATCGAGCGCGCCACCTTCCTGATCGACGGCGAGGGGCGGATCGCGCGGATCTGGCGCAAGGTCAAGGTGCCGGGCCATGTCGAGGACGTGCTGGAAGCGGTGCGCGGGCTCTGACTTGGGCGGGTGTGCGTGTCCGGGTGGCGCGGCGGGGGGGCGCCCCTGCCGGCGCCCGCCTCAGCCGCCCAACCGCCGAAGCGTTTCGATCAGGGCAACCGTCGAGCCGTCCCGCGCCCCGGCCTCGGCCTCGCCGGCAACCATCGGCAACAGTTCCACGGCCAGTTCCTTGCCCAGTTCGACCCCCCATTGATCGAACGAGTTGATCCCCAGAATCACCCCTTCGACAAAGACGCGATGCTCATAAAGCGCAATGATCGCCCCCAGAACCGCCGGGGTCAGGCGCGGATAGAGCAGCAGCGTCGAGGGTCGGTTGCCGGGGAACACACGGTGGCGCGCCTGACGCTCCAGTTCCTTGCCGCTCAGCCCACGGGCTTTCATCAGTGCCCGCGCCGCATCCAGGCTGCGTCCGCGCATCAGCGCTTCGGCCTGGGCCAGGCAGTTGGCCGCCAGCAGGCGGTGGTGCTGCGCCATCTGCGGTTCATGGCCCTGCGCCGCCAGCAGAAACTCGCAAGGCACGATCCCGGTGCCCTGATGGATCAGCTGGAAAAAGGCATGCTGGCCATTGGTACCCGGCTCGCCCCAGACCACCGGTCCCGAGGGGCGCGTCAGATCGCTGCCGTCCATCGCCACGCGCTTGCCGTTCGATTCCATCTCAAGTTGCTGCAAATAGGCCGGCAACCGCGCCAGGCGCTGGTCATAGGGCAGCACCGCGCGCGTTGACCAGCCGCAGATCTGGTGATGCCAGATCCCCACCAGCGCCAGCAGCACCGGCATGTTCCGCGCCAGCGGCGCCTCGCGGAAATGGCGGTCCATCTCGGCGGCGCCGGCCAGAAAGGCGCGAAAGTGATCCGGGCCAATGGCGATCATCAGGCTCAGCCCGATCGGCCCCCAGACCGAATAGCGCCCCCCCACCCAGTCCTCGAAGCCGAACACCCGCGCCGGGTCGATGCCGAAGGCGCTGGTGCGCTCCAGCGCGGTGGACAGCGCCACGAACTGGCGTGTCGGATCTGAAAGGCTGCGCGACATCCAGTCGCGCGCGCTCAGCGCATTGGCCATCGTCTCGGTGGTGGTGAAGGTCTTGGAGGCGATGATGATCAGCGTGGTCTCGGGATTGAGCCCGTCGAGCACATCATGCAGATGCGCGCCATCGACATTCGACACAAAATGGCAGCGCGGCCCGTCATGATAGGGCTTGAGCGCCTGCACCGCCATGGCCGGGCCCAGATCCGAGCCGCCGATGCCGATATTGACAACATCGGTGATGCGCCCGCCGATCCCGCGAATGCGCCCGTCGCGCAGATCGCGTGCGAAGGCTTCCATCCGGCTCAGCGTGCTGCGCACCCCCGCCATGATGTCGGCGCCCTCCAGCATGACCTCGTCATCGAGGTTGCGCAGCGCGGTATGCAGCACGGCGCGATCCTCGGTGCTGTTGATGCGCGCGCCGGTGAACATGGCCTCGCGCGCGGCCTCGACATCGCGCGCGCGCGCCAGATCGACCAGCAACTCGCGCGTGGCCGCGTCGATATTGGTCTTGGAATAGTCAAAGCGCATCTCGCCGGTGGCCGCACCCTCAAGCGTCAGGCTGAACGCCTCGGCGCGCGCCGAATCATCGAACAGCGACAGGATCGACCGGCCGGAGGCGGATTGATGTTGCGCGGCGAGTGCCGACCAGGGGTCCATGGATAAGCCTTGCTAGTTCCGTCTGGCCAATTGATGCCACCTGCCGCCCCCCTTGCCCAGAGCAAAAGCACCCCGTTGCGCCTCGCTCCGCGCGCACTGGTGCCGCATTGGCACACCACCCCCAGATACCTCCGGATGCCCCGCCGGTAGCTTTGCCACCGCCCTTTGAAGCCGCCCCTTGAAGCGGCCCCTTGAAGCCACCCCGTGAAGCGGTGCATCATCGCGCCATGAGCATCGGACGCATCCTGACCAGCGAGGCCTGCATGGCCGAGGGCGCCGCCTGGCTGGGACGCACCGAGCCGCGCTTTGCCCAGGCGCTGGCGCTTTGCGGCACGCCACCGCTGCGCCGGCGCGAAGACGGTTTCGCGGCCTTGATGGGCGCGATCGTCAGCCAGCAGGTTTCGGTGGCCGCAGCGCGGGCGATCTGGGCGCGGCTTGAAGCCGCCGATCTGACCGCCCCGGCGTCGATCCGTGCCGCCGGGGACGAAACGCTGCGCGCAGCCGGGCTCTCGCGCCAGAAGATCCGCTATGTTCGCGCCCTCGCCGAGGCGGGTATCGATTTTCCCGCGCTGCGCCATGCCCCCGACGAAGACGTGGTGGAGACGCTGGTGGCGCTGCCCGGTATCGGCCGCTGGACCGCCGAGATCTACGCCATGTTCAGCCTTGGCCGGGCGGATGTCTTTGCGCCCAACGATCTGGCGTTGCAGGAGGCCGCGCGGCTGCTGTTCGCGCTGGACGAACGCCCGCGCGAAGCCGCCCTGCGCAGCATGGCGCTGGCCTGGTCGCCCTGGCGCACCGTTGCAGCGGGGCTGTTGTGGGCCTATTACCGCGTGGCAAAGGAACGCGAAGGTATCGCCTGAAAGGATCACTATGCCCAGACCCCTGCAGACCGCCCGCAAGGGCGCGGCGAAAGGCACCGCGCGCTCGGCGGTGATTTTTGTTCATGGCTACGGCGCCGATGGTGCCGATCTTCTGGGCCTGGCCGATCCCCTGGCCCAGCATCTGCCACATACCGCCTTTCATGCCCCCGATGCGCCCGAGCGTTGCGCCGGCAATCCCTTTGGCTACCAGTGGTTTCCCATCCCCTGGCTCGATGGATCGTCCGAGGAGGTCGCGCGCGAAGGGCTGGCGCGCGCCGCCGAGGATCTTGATGCCTATATCGATCAGGTGCTCACCGAAGAGGGTCTGGCACCCGAGGCACTGGCACTGGTGGGTTTTTCGCAAGGCACGATGATGAGCCTGCATGTTGCCCCGCGCCGCGATGCCCCGCTGGCGGCGGTGGTGGGTTTTTCCGGCCGCCTGCTGGATCACGCCAACCTGGCCGGCACAACCCGCAGCCGCCCGCCGGTGCTGCTGATCCATGGCGATGCCGACGAAATGGTGCCGGTAGCCTCGCTGAGCGAGGCCGCCGATGCGCTGGTGGCGGCGGAGTTCGAGGTCTATGCCCATGTCTCCAAGGGCACCGGGCATGGCATCGCACCTGACGGTCTGTCACTGGCGCTGGGTTTTCTGCACGAGAAGCTGCCGCGCTGAAGCCGCCGGCGCGCCGGCATGCTCGCCCGGCCTACCTGCCCCGCCGTCGCGCAACTGTTACCCTTTGCTGCCACCCTCCCCCAGATGACGAGGGTTGCCACGGCGCAGGCGCTGGATATAGTCTTCGTGGACAGATCCGGCACTGTTGCGCAAGGAAGGGGAGCAACGGGATATGGACGGCGACTTCCGGCAGGAGTTCGTGCATGAACCGGCCGCTTTGAAACGATACCCGGCGCTGGTGCTGAACGCCGATTATCGTCCGCTTTCCTATTACCCGCTATCGCTCTGGCCCTGGCAGGAGGCAATCAAGGCGGTCTGGCTGGACCGGGTGGCAATCGTTGCCGAATATGAGGCCACGGTGCGCAGCCAGCGCATGGAAATCCGAATACCCTCGGTGGTGGTGTTGAAGGATTACGTCAAACCCCGGAAGCGCGTGGCCTTCACGCGCTTCAATCTTTTTCTGCGTGACGAATTCACCTGCCAGTATTGCGGCGCGCGCCATGATCTGACCTTCGACCATGTGATCCCGCGGGCGCTGGGCGGGGTGACAAGCTGGGAAAACGTGGTGGCCGCCTGCGCGCCCTGCAACCTGAAGAAGGGCTCCAAGACGCTGCGCCAGTCCGGGCTCAGCCTGCGCCGTCCCGCGCGCCGCCCCACCGCGCAGCAACTCATCGACACCGGGCGCCGCTTCCCGCCCAATCACCTGCACGAAAGCTGGACGGATTTTCTGTATTGGGATGTCGAACTGGACGAATGAGCCTGCCAGCAGGCCCGGCCGCGATGCCCGCACCCTGCCGCAAAGGTGTTGATTACACGCGCGGCGGCAGTTAGTAGAGTGCCAAGTTAACGCTAACATCCATGCCGGCCGGGCCTGCGCGCAAGCTTTGCGCCACGTCCGGGCCGGTTTTGGGAAAGTAGGTGGCCATGGTCGCGCGCGTCATTCCTGTGGATCCGTTTGATCTGGTTGTGCTGGGCGCCACCGGCGATCTGGCGCAACGCAAGATCCTGCCCGCGCTCTGCCGGCGCTTCGCAGACGGACAGATGCCACCCGAGGCCAGGCTCCTTTGCGCCGCGCGCACCGATCTGGACCGCGAAGGCTTTGTGGCGATGGTCGATGCCAACCTGAACCGCTATCTCGGCAAGACCGTCCCGTCCGCCGCTCAGCGTGCGGATTTTCTCGACTGCATCGATTACATCCCGGTCGATGCCCGCGGCGAGGATGGCTGGCAGACGCTTGCCAGCCGGCTGCGCGCCGATGTCATCCGCGCCTTCTATTTCTCGGTTGCGCCGGTGCTCTTTGGCGATCTGGCGCAGCGTATCAGCGAGCACGGGCTGGCCACCGCCGACACGCGCATCGTGGTGGAAAAGCCCTTCGGGCACGATCTGGGCACCGCGCGCACCCTCAATGCCATGCTGGCACGCCATTTCAGCGAAGCGCAGATCTACCGCATCGATCATTACCTGGGCAAGGAAACGGTGCAGAACCTGATGGCGGTGCGCTTTGCCAATATCCTGTTCGAACCGCTGTGGAACGCGCGTTTCGTCGATCATGTGCAGATCACGGTGGCCGAAACCGTCGGCGTGGGCGGGCGCGGCAGCTATTATGACGGCGCCGGGGCGATGCGCGACATGGTGCAGAACCACCTGATGCAGCTTCTGTGCCTGATCGCCATGGAGCCGCCGCACAGCTTCGAGCCCGATGCCGTGCGTGACGAGAAACTGAAGGTGATCCGCGCGCTGGATCCGGTGGCACCGGGCGATGTGGTGCGGGGCCAGTATTGGGGCGGCGCGGGCAGCCCGTCCTTTCGCGACGAGGTGGAAAACCCCGCCTCCGAAACCGAAAGCTATATCGCGCTCAAGGTCGGCATCGCCAACTGGCGCTGGAAGGGGACGCCGTTCTATCTGCGCACCGGCAAGCGGCTGAGCGCGCGCGCCTCGGAAATCGCCGTGACCTTCCGCGACCCGCCGCATTCGATCTTCGGCGAAGGGGCCGAATGGCGCGAGAACGTGCTGGTGATCCGGCTTCAACCTGATGAGGGCATGACGCTCCGGGTGATGATCAAGGAGCCGGGGCCGGGCGGCATGCGGCTGAAGGATGTGGCGCTGGATATGTCCTTTGCCGAGGCGCTGGGCGATGATATGCACATCCCCGATGCCTATGAGCGCCTGATCATGGATGTGATCCGCGGCAACCAGACACTGTTCATGCGCGGCGACGAGGTGGAGGCCGCCTGGGCCTGGACCGACCCGATCATCGCCGGTTGGCAGGCGCGCGGCGATCAACCCGCCCCCTATGTCGCGGGCACGGCGGGGCCTGAAAAGGCGCTCGAACTGATGCAGCGCGATGCGCGCCGCTGGCGGGAGATCCGATGATGGAACTGATCGAATACGCCGATACCGACATGCTGATGATCTCGCTCGCCGGGGCGCTGTCGCGCGATCTGCGCGCCGCCTTGCAGCGGCGCGCGCGTGCGGTGCTCTGCGTGCCAGGCGGCACCTCGCCGGGGCCGGTCTTCGACATGCTCGCCGCCGTCGATCTGGACTGGGACCGCGTCGATGTGGTGCTCAGCGACGAGCGCTGGGTGCCCGAAGATCACCCCCGCTCCAACGCCGGGCTGGTGCGCCGCCGGCTCTTGCAGGGGCATGCGGCGGCGGCGCGGATGATCCCGCTCTATCGCCCGCCCGCCGGCCCCGACACATCGCCCGACGCCATGCTCGACGAGATCGCCCGCGATCTGACGGCAGTGCTGCCGATTGATGTGGCGCTGCTGGGCATGGGCACCGACCTGCACACCGCGTCGCTTTTTCCCGGTGCCGCACGCCTCGATGCCGCGCTGGCCGATGACGCGCCGCCGGTGATGGCCTTTCACCCGCTTGACCAGCCCGAGCCCCGCGTCTCGCTCACCGCGCCGGTGCTGCGCGGGGCCTTCGCGCTGCACCTGCTGATCACCGGGGCGCAAAAACGCGCAGCGCTCGACAGGGCCGAGGACGCCGACACGATGGATGCCCCGGTCAAGGCGATTCTGGATCAGGCAACGGTGCATTGGGCGGCGTGATGGTGGGCCGCGCGATCGTGGGCCACACGTTCACGCGCGCCGGATGACGGCGCCCCTTGCGCTGCCCCAGGCCGCGCCCTACCTCAAGCCCATGCACCGCCAAGAAAGCCCCATACAGCCGATTGCGCCTTTTCTGCGGTCTGCCCGGACCCTGCTGCGCCGGCTGTCGGCCCCGGTGCTGCTGGCCACGGCGCTACTGGTGCCCGGTGCCGGGCCAGCGCAAGCGCATCCGCATGAATTCATCGACGCAACGCTCGATCTGGTATTCGCTGCCGACGGCACGCTGACCGAGATCGGCGTCGAATGGCGCTATGACGCCTTCACCAGTATGCTGATCCTCTCGGACATGGGCCTCAACCCCGCCGCCGACGCCCTGAGCGACGAGGAACGCGCCATGCTCGAAGGGTTCGATCTGCAATGGCAGCCGGGCTATGACGGCGATCTGTGGCCGGTGCAGGGTGATACCCCCGTGCCGCTGGGCCCGCCCCGGGGCGGCGCGGTCACGCTGATCGACGGCCAGTTGATCACCCGCCACAGCCGCCCGGTGCTGGCACCCGTCGATCCCGCCGATCCGGTCGCCGGGCCGCTGGTGATTCAGGTCTATGATCCGGAATACTACGTCGCCTATACCATCGCCGCCACCGGCGCGGGGCGCGAGGATTGCCGCGCACGCATCTTCGTGCCCGATCGCGCCAGCGCCCAGGCACAGCTCGAAGCCGCGCTGGACGAGCTTTTCGCCGGCGGGGTCGATGACATCGAAAGCGCCTTCCCCGCCGTGGGCCGCGATTTCGCCGAAGAAATCCGTATCGATTGCACCCCCGGACAGCCCTGAACGGGACCAGGCGCTTGACAGCCGGCTTGCCAGGCGAAAGCCTTTCCTGTCTGCTTCCGGCGCATCGGTGTCATGTTCAGCCTCAGCGTGCTTACCGTCTTTCTGGCCGCCCTGCTGACCGCGCTGGCCACCGGGCTTGGCGCGCTGCCCCTGCTGGCGATCCGCCGCGTCACCCCCCGGCTGCGGGCGATCGGCACGGCCATTGCGGCGGGGCTGATGCTGGCGGCATCCTTCAGCCTGATCACCGAGGGTTTCGCGGTGAACGCGCCGCGCACGCTGATCGGCATTGTGGCCGGGCTGGGGCTGATCTGGCTGGCGCGACAGGCGCTGCCGGCCTCGCCACCTGCCGAGCTTCTCGCCACCCCGACGGACGCGGATGCGCGTCTGCGCCTGAGCCGCGCGCATGCGCGCAGCCGGATCATGCTGATCATGGTGGTGATGACCGCGCATTCGGCCGCCGAGGGGGTGGGTGTCGGGGTCGCCTGGGGCGGCGGCGAGCAACTTGGCGGGTTCATCACCCTGGCGATCGCGCTGCACAATATCCCCGAGGGGCTGGCGATTGCGCTGATCATGGTGCCGCGCGGTGCCAGCGTGGCGAAGGCGGCGGTCTTTGCCATTGCCTCCAGCCTGCCGCAGCCGCTGCTGGCGGTTCCGGCCTTTGTTTTCGTCACCGCCTTCAGCCCCTGGTTGCCGGTCGGTTTGGGGCTGGCCGCCGGGGCGATGCTGTGGATGATCTTCTCTGAACTGCTGCCCGATGCGCAGGACGGCATTTCGCCCGGCCTGCTGGGGGTGCTGGTCACTGCGGCGTTCACCGCCATGCTTGGCGCAACCCTCACCCTCGGCTGACTACGCGCGATTCGGAAACGGACCGTTTCCGCGCAAGGAATATATTTACCGCTGCGTAACCATTATTCTCGCCAGCACCTTTGCATTTTGCAACCCCACCTGGCACCGGCACAGCCCGTGCCAAGGCGCGATTCACCGGAGGCACAAGTGAGCAACAAGGTATTTGAATACGAGGAGAATGGCCTCTCCTACACCGTCACCCTGACCCAGTCGCCCGATGGCACGGTCTCGGCGATGATCACCGTCAACAGCGGGCACATGGATGTCAACGCCTTCTATTGGGGCGATTCCGACCATTCCGGCCCCAGTGCCTCGCTTGGCGGGCCGCTGAACATGAACGGCGGTGGCTCGCGATTTGAGGGCGAACGCGTGCAATGGGACGGCGCGCAGCCGCTCAGCCGGCCCGGCCTGGGGCGCGAGGGCGCCAACAAGGAAACCTATCTGACCGAGGGCCAGTCGCTGGGGCCGATCACGCTTGATGGCGTCAGCAGCCTTGACGAGATCGATTTCTTCGGCGTCCGCGCCACCTCGACCAGCACGCCCGGAGGCTCGATCAAGGGGGTCTCGGTGCCCGAGGAACCCGAAGAACCCGATCACCCCGAAGACCCCGTCTGCGAAACCCCCGACAAGGTGTTTTTCGTCTTCAGCTACAATGCCGATGGCGCGCCGGACAACGGCATCTTCATCCTCCGCGACCAGCTCGACGAGGATGCCGAAGGCACGCTTGATGATTACCTCGATGCCATGCTGCGCCTCTACCCCGATGCCGCTGGCGAAACGCTTGAAGAGATCATCACCTATGACATCGCCGAGGATGGCACGATCACCGAGACCGGCAGCTACATGATTGGCGGCACGGTCGAGGACGGCATGCCGCTGCCCTGCATCTGCATCGACGAGCATGGCGACGACATGCTCGACACCGAGACCGAGGACTACGCCGAGGTGGCCTGACCCGGTGCCATCGGGCAGAGCCAGACCCCACCGGCGGGGCGCGCAACCAAAGCGCGCCCCGTCTTGCCTTGCGACAAGTCTTGTCCTGCGACAAGGCGCATCTTGCCCAAAGCGTCCGGGCACGCCATATCGAGGGCATGATCAAGTTCCTGCCCTTCCTGCTGATCATCGGCTATGCGCTGCTGATGTATCAATTCTCGGCCTGGCGCACCCGGCGCGAGCTGGATGCGCGTTCGACCGTGCTGGCCGATCCACGGCTGAACACGCTGACGCGCCGCATGGCCGAGGCGCTGGACCTCAAGCGCATCCGCGTGCATGTCTACGAGATCGAGCCGGTGAACGGGCTGGCGGCACCGGACGGGCGCATCTTCCTGACCCGTGGTTTTCTGCGCAAATACCACGAGGGACAGGTCAGTGCCGAAGAGATGGCCTCGGTGATCGCGCATGAGCTGGGCCATGTGGCGCTGGGCCATACGCGCCGGCGGATGATTGATTTCTCAGGCCAGAACGCGATGCGCATGGCGCTGGCGACGGTGCTTAACCGGCTTCTGCCGGGCATCGGCGCGCTGATCGCCGGCGGGCTGGTGACAATCCTCGCCGCCAGCCTGAGCCGCAGCGACGAATACGAGGCCGACGAATATGCCGCCGCCCTGCTGACCAAGGCCGGCATCGGCACCGGCCCGCAAAAAGCACTCTTCGCCAAGCTTGAGCGCCTGACCGGGCATGGCGGCGCGCCCCCGGTCTGGCTGGCCAGCCACCCCGCCGCCGCCGAGCGCATCCGCGCCATTGAAGAGCTTGAGGCACGCTGGCTGGCCCAGCGCTAGGCGCCGTCTGCCCATATCGCTCAGGCCGCGTCGGGCTTGCCCAGTTCTTTTGCGTGCAGCCATTCGGCATGCCGGGGCGCGCGCCTGGTGCGGCTCCATTCCTCCAGCATGTCCCATTTCACCGCATCCAGCCGCTTGAGCAGCGCCTCTTCCTGCGGGTCTGGGCAGGCCAGTTCGATGCGGTGGCCATTGGGATCAAAGAAATAGATCGAATGGAAGATCGAATGGTCGGTGACGCCCAGAACCTCGACGCCATTGGCCTCAAGATGTGCCTTGAAGGCGACAAGCGTATCACGGTCCTTCACCTTGAAGGCGATATGCTGCACCCAGACCGGGGTGTTGGGGTCGCGGCCCATCTCGGGCTTGGTGGGCAGCTCGAAGAAGGCCAGGACATTGCCCATCCCGGCATCAAGAAAGATGTGCATGTAGGGATCGGGCTCATGGGTGGAGGGCACCTTGTCCTCGGCGATGGCCAGCACGAAATCCATGTTGAGCATGCGCGTATACCATTCCACCGTCTGCTTGGCATCGCGGCAGCGATAGGCGACGTGATGCATCTGCTCGATCTTCAGCGCGGGACGCACGGCTGCGGCATTCGCTTGGGGGGACATTGGACACTCCATTTCGTTGCATTTGCAATGACTAGCGCGAAACAAGCAGAAACGGCGATTCGTGTCAATTCATTGCAAATGCAACAAGGGCGCGCCATCGGCCCGCCCCCGTCTTGCTCGTCTTGCTCGTCTCATGGCCATCACCAGCCGTAAACGATGGTCACCCCGGTCTGGTCATGGCCATACTGGCCGACATGGGCATCGGTATTGCGGCCAAACTGGAACAGGCCATGGGCGTGGTTGTTGCCGCGCTGGGTAATCGAACCGTTGTGGCCGGTGCCCTCCTGATGCACGATCGCCTGACTGCCACGCCCGCTTTGCAGGATCGTGGCGGCGTTGTGGGCGCCGTTCTGGCTGACATGGCCATTGCTGCGCACATCCTGACGCATGGCATAAAGCGCCAGGCCGAAGCGCAGGGCGCGCGCTTCATCGGCATTGCGGGCGTTGAGCTGAATCGCCAGCGAGCCCGAGCCGGCATCGGCGCTCTGCGGGGCCAGCGCGGCGCTGGCGGTGACGGTGGCAAGGGTCAGGGCAAGGGCAAGGCGTTTCATGGCGGGTCTCCTTTCAGGGGCTGGAGTGGTGGGCGGCTGGGGGCAGTGTCATGGGTGACTGACGGGTATGTCGGGCCGGTCAGGCGCGCGGTTCAAATATCATGCGGGCCCGGCGCTGCAGGGCCGGCCTCGGTGCAGCGCAACCGCTGGCCGTCAATCTGAAGGTCAAGCTCGGCACGGTGGCTGGCGCGGCTGCCACCCAGCATGGTCTGGCCCAGCAGGCTTGGCTCACGCGGGCCGGCGGTGAACTCGCCGGACTGGTTGATCGTCGCCTGGCCGCCCGACGAGCGGCTGGTGATGGCAAGCCGGTAGCTGCCGCGCACCGGGCGGTCGGCGCTGACATGGCCCTCGATAATAGTGGCGCCGCGCGCCTCGTCGATGCGGATCTCGCAACGCACCGGGCCATTCGTCGCCGGGGCGACGGCCGGGCTGCCGGCCTGCGAGGCCGGGATGCCGCAGGCAGCGGCTGCGAAACCCGCGGCGGCAAAGCCCAGGATCAGGGCGGATGAGCGGGTGAAGGGGCGCATGCGGATCATGGTGTTCTCCTTGATCGGGGGCGGCTGCGGGGCTGGTTCCCCGCCGCCGGCGGGGGGGGGGGCGGGCCCCCCCCCCCCCCCCCCCCCCCCGCGGGGGGGAGTTGCGAGGGCAGGATCACTCCTGCACGATGGCAACAACGTTGTTGGAGCCATGCTGTTGCACCGAGGCCGAAGAGCCATGGCCAACCTGCACCACCGCCGCGACATTGCGCCGGCCGCATTGTTCAACCTCGGCATTGTTACGGCTGCCGATCTGCGCCACGCCGACGGCGTTCTGCCGGCCGCACTGATGGGTGTCGACGGTATTGCGATGCCCGCTCTGGCCAACGACGGCCCGGTTGCGCCGTCCATCCTGGGTGTTGACCGACAGGTTGCTGGAGCCGTCCTGAATGACGGTCAGGCGCTGGCCGTAGCCGCTCTGGCCGCCACCGACGGAATTGCTGTGGCCCCATTGCTCGACCTGGATGCGGTGGCCGCCGAAGGCCATGGCGGGGCCGGCCAGAACGGTGCCGGCAATGACGAGCGCGGCGGCGGTGGCTTTGAACGTAACGTTGAACATGGTGGTCTCCTGTTGTCCGGGGTTGGTCCGATTGAGGGTCAGTGAGGGGTTGTCGTTCGGGCTTCGAGGATGGTTCAGATTTGGTCGGCGGATTTGTCGTGGGTTTGTCGTGGGTCTCTCGCGGCGGTCCGTGCCCCGGCTTCACAGGGCCGGCACGCCGGATTGGCAGCGCCGATGAAGCCAGACTGCCCGCGCCCCCCGTCGTCAGGCAAAAGCGCCGCGACGACAGGCGATAACCACGAGGCTGCTATCCGATAACAAGGCCGAAAACCCGCAGAAGAATGGCGCAAGCCATTGTTGTTGCGTGATTCCACGATCAGCGCGCAGATTGCGGACCGCGGGCGCATGCTGTCGCTGGCGCCCCGGCTTCACGCTTTGCGATTGACACAACCACCCATTGAGCGCGATATCGCGGCAGTCAGGCGATGCCTCGCCCGGCGGGTCATGCCCCTGTCAGCCGATAGCCGCGCCCTGAGCCTGGCCATCGGCACCGTGCCCCGGCCCGGCCCGCTATCGGCGCGGCATTTCCATCGCGGCCCGCCAAGCAATGAGCACTCCCGTGAACAAGCGCCCGCAGAAACACTCGCTCACCCTTCATGGTCACCGAACCTCGGTGTCGCTGGAGAAGGAATTCTGGGCAGCCTTCCGCGCCCTGGCGCAGCGCCGTCACAAGGGAA
The DNA here is from genome assembly GCA_046295695.1 of Pararhodobacter sp. GTDB lineage: Bacteria > Pseudomonadota > Alphaproteobacteria > Rhodobacterales > Rhodobacteraceae > Pararhodobacter. The sequence goes on from JBKBMS010000001.1 coordinate 312,053, forward strand.
TCAATGAACTGGCCGCGGAGATCGACACCGCGCGCGGCGATCAGGGGCTCGCCTCGGCGATCAGGGTGGCGGTGTTGCAAGATCTGCTGGCGCGTGCCGGCAACGAAACGTCAAGCTGACCGCCTGCGCCGCAAAGCCTGCGTGGTGCTCAGAGCGCCTTGAGCCCCTTGCGAAACCGCGCGGCATTGGCGCGGTAGCCCGCCGCCGAAAGCCGCAGCTTCTCGATGGCCGGCTCATCGAGCATACGCACCACCCGACCGGGGCTGCCCATCACCAGCGCGCCGTCGGGTATGTCCTTGCCCTCGGTGATCAGCGCCCCGGCACCGATCAGGCAGTTGCGCCCGATGCGTGCGCCATTGAGCACCACCGCCCCCATGCCGATCAACGAGCCGTCGCCGATGGTGCAGCCGTGCAATATGACATTGTGGCCGATGGTGCAGTCGCGCCCGATGATCAGCGCAAAGCCGATATCGGTGTGCAGCGTCGATCCTTCCTGGATGTTCGAGCCGGCGCCAAGCTCGATCCATTCGTTGTCGCCGCGCAGCACCGCGCCAAACCACACCGAGGCCTCAGCCGCGATCCGCACGCGCCCCATGACATGCGCGCCCGGCGCGATCCAGGCGGTTTCATGCACCTGTGGCAACTGATCGTCGAGCGCGTAGATCATGGCGTGTTCCCCTTGGTACGTGCGGTGAATTCCTCATTGAGGCCGCGCACGAAATCATTGAGCCCCGGCTGGCGATCACGGCGCATGCGTTCGGCGCGGATGATGGCAATCAGCTCATCGGCGGCGGTGTCGATGTCGCGGTTGACCAGCACATAATCATATTCCGCCCAATGGCTGATCTCGTCGCGCGATTTTTCCATCCGCCCGGTGATCACCGCATCGCTGTCCTGGGCGCGCCCGCGCAGCCGCTCTTCCAGGGCCGCGATCGAGGGCGGCAGAACGAAGATCGACACCACATCCTTGCCCAGCGTCGAATTGCGCACCTGCTGGCCGCCCTGCCAGTCGATATCGAAGAGCGTGTCGCGCCCCTCGCGCATCGCGGCCTCGACCGGGGCCATGGGCGAGCCGTAATAATTGCCGAACACCTCGGCATGTTCGAGCATCTCGCCGCGCGCCACCATGGCCTCGAAAGCGGCGCGGCTCAGGAAATGATAATGCTCGCCATCGACCTCGCCCTGGCGCGGTGCGCGGGTGGTGGCCGAAACCGAAAAGCGCAGGCTGGGATCCCACTGCATGAGCCGGCGCGCCAATGTCGATTTGCCCGCGCCCGAGGGCGAGGACAGGATGATCAGAAGCCCGCGCCGCGCCATGCCCTACTCCACGTTCTGAACCTGCTCGCGCATCTGGTCGATCACCGCCTTGAGGTCAAGCCCGATCCGGGTGAGTTCGGGGTTTTGCGCCTTGGAGCACAGGGTATTGGCCTCTCGGTTGAACTCCTGCATCAGGAAATCGAGCTTGCGCCCCACCGCCCCGCCTTCGGACAGCAGCGCGCGCGCGGCGGCGCAGTGCGCCAGCAGGCGGTCCAGCTCTTCGGTGACATCGCTGCGCATGGCAATCAGCGCCAGTTCCTGTTCCATGCGCCCCGGATCAAGCTGGGGCGCAGCTTCGCCCAGCCGGGCCAGCGCGGCGCGCAGGGCATCGGCCTGATCCTGGCGGCGCGCGACAACGGCCCTGTGCGCCAGCCCATGCAGCGCCTCGATCTGCGCGATCTGCCCTTCCAGCACCGCGCCAAGCGCCGCCCCCTCGGCGCGCCGCGTCTGGCAAAACGCCTCAATGAGGCTCTCGGCCTGTTGCAGCAGCGCCTCCATCAGCGGCGCGGGATCGAGCGGTTCGGGGGCAGTGTCGAGCACCCCGCGCACTGCCAGCAGATCGGCGGCGGTGATCGGCGCCAGTGCCACGCCACGCGCCTGCGCGCGCGCCGCGGCGCGCTCCAGCATATCCAGCGCCGCCTCCAGCGCATCGCCATTGAGGCGCAGCACCCCGGCCGAATCGCGCCGCACCAGGCGCAGCGTCAAATTGAGTGTGCCGCGACTGATCCGGGCGGAAATGTGCTTGCGCAGCGCGGTTTCCAGCGCCTCGGCGCCTTCCGGCAGGCGGAACCTTGTATCCAAACCGCGACCATTGACCGCGCGCAGCTCCCATTGTGCAGAATACGCACCCCCTGCCGCCATAATCTCGCCGCCAAATGTGGCGAAGCCCGTCATAGAATTAACCATTTGCACTGTTTTCGCCTCCATTTCGCCGCAATGTGGCTATATTAAGACTACAGCAAGACTGGCAAATGAAACGTAAACATCGGACCGCCGCCGAAAGCCAGAGTGATCGCGGCACAGGTGGTCCAGCAGTGGAGAGTCCCATGTCCGAGCCCCTTTCGACCGTATCCTCCGTGATCCGCGATCAGGCCGGCAAGATCCTGCGCCTTCCCTTCGCCCTGCGGGCACCGGCGCCGGAATATCCGCAATGCAACCATGTGCTGCGCTACTGGGACGAACTGCGTGGCCAGCGTGTCGCACCGCGCCGCGCCGAGGTCGAACCGCGCCATATCGCCACGGCGCTGGAGTTCACCTTCGTTGCCGAACTGGTCGCGCCGCAGGTGGCCCGGCTGCGCATCGCCGGCAATCATCTGGAAAATCTGCTGGGCATGGAGCCGCGCGGCATGCCGCTGGGGGTGTTCTTCACCCTCGATGCGCGCACCGAACTGGGCAATGCGCTCGATCAGGTTGCCCAGGGCGCGCGCGCGCAACTGCCGATCCGCGCCGAAAGCGGGCTGGGCAAGCCGGCGATGGACGGCATCTTGCTGCTCTTGCCGCTGATGGATGATGACGGGCGCATCACCCGCGTGATGGGCGTCTTTGAAACCCACGGCCAGATCGGTCGCACCCCGCGCCGCTTCAAGCTGACGGCGCAGAAGGTGCAGATCGCCCAGCCGATGCCCGGCGCGCAACCCGCCCCGACGCCGAACCCGGTGACCGAGAAGCGCCCCGTTGCCCCCGCCCGGCCCGAGCCGCGCACCGATTTCAGCTCGCTGCACCGCCGTTCCGGGCCGAGCCCGGTCAATTCCGCCGATGCGAGCCGCACCGCGCCCCCGGCACGCGGCAAGCCACAACTGCGCGTCATTGCCGGCGGACGCGAGGACTAGGCGCGGCCAAGGCGCCACACGCCAAACCGGGCTCGTGGCGCAGTCAGCCCGGTGCAAGGTTCTTGACACAATGGCGCTGCCGGGCAACCCTGCCGGCGGCTTGCCGTTCAAAATGCACTGCTTGGTTTTCTGTGCATTCCTCCTTTCAGAGTTCAGATTCCCTTGGTGAGCCCTGCCCTTCCTTTGCAAACAGGAGGCATCAATGGGCAAGATCCGCCACTTTGCAGCCGCCATTCTGCTCATGCTCGGCACCATCAACCCGGCATCGGCCCAGCAGCGTGTGCTTGAAGGCATCGTGCCTGTAGCGCAGGCCACCCATGTCTGGTGCTGGCTTGCCGTCGGCGAAATGGTCTTTCGCTACTACGGCATCCCCCAGGTCAATTTCACACCGAGTCCCGCAGCCTACCAATGCGGCATTGTCGGTTCCCTGGCCTACAGCCCCCCGTCGGTGCATCCCTGCACCATGGATTGCGGGTATTGCATCGTTCCTGCCGGCGATGCCCAAGGCATGAGGCGCATGCTTGAACTCTACCCGGTGCGCGCGGGCAGGCCGGTGCTGGAAACAAGGTATCATCCAGCGTCCTTGCAGATGGCCGGTGTCGTGCGCGAGATTGATGCCGGCCATCCGGTCATTATCGGCATCTCGCCCTCTGGCCAGCCACCCGCCTTCGCTTCCGAGCATGTCGCGCTGATTGCAGGCTACGACCTTGCAACAAACCGTCTGCTGGTTCATGACCCCTATCCCTTCGGTCACTCATGGGCGAATCCCTATGTCCCGGCCGGCGCACAACGGGTCGGCGCCTTGAGCTACTGGGTGCCCCTTCAGGCCCTTTATGGCCCGTTGCAGTGGCGTGAAACCTTCACCTTGAGCCACCGCGCCCGGACGATGCCGAACCACTGCTGCACTGCCCATGGTCGTTTCGGCCCCTACGAGAACCCGGTATCGACACACCCTGGAACCGGCCTTGCCGTGGGCGAGACCTGCCTGGCGCGAACACCCTACGGCAACACGCTCGGGACGGTTTGCAACTAGGCGCGCGGGCTGCCCGGACAAGGGCACCGATACGCGTAACGCGCGCGAAGAACTGCGCCGGGGCTAGGCATAAAGCGCATCGGCGCGGCGCTCAAAGGCGCTGACGACGCGGCGCATCGCCTCGTCGAAGACCACGCCGATCACCTTGCGCATCAGCGCGTTGCGAAACTCGAAATCGACATGGAAGCGCACCTCGCAGCCGCCGCCTTCATGGTCGCGCACCTGCCAGGCCGACTGCATGTGGCTGAACGGGCCGTCCAGATATTCGGTCTCGATCCGCCCCTCGGCGGGCAGCAGCGTCACCCTTGAGCCGAAGCGCTCGCGGAACACCTTGAACGAGATCACCAGATCCGCCTCCATCACCTCGGCGCCCTCCGAGCGCCCGGCCAGCGGACGGCGCGAACGGATACGCGCGGCGGCCGTCCAGGGCAGGAATTCCGGATAGCGCGCGACATCTGCCACCAGGTCATAGATCTGCTGCGACGAATAGGGCAAGTGGCGGGTCTCGGCGTGGCGGGGCATCGGGCACCTGATTTGGCTCCGCCGCCTTTTCCAAGACTGCGCGCCCAAACACAAGGGTGCGATGGCTCAAATGGTGCAACCTGCCGCCAAACCGGCGCTTGCCAGCACCGCCGGGGGATGCTTTCTTGCCAGCTGGATGCGACAAGCGGAAAGGCGGCCATGAGCACCGACCACAACGGCTATGAGATCGAGCAGATGATCTCGGCGAAATCCATTGCCGCGCGGGTCGAGGCGCTGGCCACGGAAATCACCGACGCCTTTCAACAGACCGAAAAGCTGATCGTGGTGGGGCTGCTGCGCGGTTCCTTCGTGTTCATCGCCGATCTGGTGCGCGAGATCGACCTGCCGCTGGAGGTCGATTTTCTGGAAGCCTCCAGCTACGGCGATTCGACGCATTCCTCGCGCGAGGTGCGCATCCTGAAGGATCTGCGCGGCGAGATCGCCGGGCGCGATGTGCTGGTGGTGGAGGATATTGTCGATACCGGATTCACGCTGCATCATGTCAAGAACATGCTGCTATCACGCGAGCCCAAGCGGCTTGAGGTCTGCGCCCTGCTCGACAAGCCCTCGCGGCGCGAGGTCGAAATCAAGGCCACCTGGACCGGCTTCGAGATCCCTGATGAATTCGTCGTCGGCTATGGCATCGACTATGCGCAGCGCAACCGCAACCTGCCCTATATCGGCAAGGTGCGGTTCCGCTGAAGCCGCCGCTCAGGGATTGCGGAACAGGTGGATCATCGGCATGTCGCGGATCATCACCGGCGGCGCGGTCCGGCACCATTTTTCCTGCGCCGCGCGCCGGGCGATTTCGGCCTGAAGCGGCAACGGATCCCCCCAGGTGGCGTAGAGCTTGAAATCGGTGTTGGCGATTGGCCGCAAGCCCTCGTTGAGGATCGCCTCCCAGACGGCGGCGGCGGTGCCCAGCGTCTGCGGCTTGCGAAAGTCATCAAAGGCGACCACGCCATTCTCGCGCAGCAGCCGCCGCGCCGCGTGCGTATCCTCGCGCACGTTTTCATAGACATGCGAGGCGTCGATATGAACGAAGCGGCATGAGGCCGGCGCGACATGCGCGGTGATCGTGGAGGTGGGCGCGCGGACGATGGCAGGCAGTTCGGCGTGGAAGGCCAGATAATTGCGCTCGAATTCGGCCTGGGTCAGCGACTGCGCACGAAAGAATCGCTGCTCGGTGGCGTGGGCGGCCTGCGACGTGGTGATATCGTCGAAAAGATCGCACACCGTGAAACGCTCGCCCTCGCGGCGATGGCGGCCCATGACGATGGCGCTGCGGCCCTTGAAAGTGCCCATTTCCAGCAGATCGCCCGGCGACTCGGTGCGGTTTTGAAACTGCAATATCCAGGCAAAGGCCGCCTGGTCGATCGGCGCAAACCAGCCGGGAACATCCTTGAACTGCATCAACAGGCCCCTGTCTTCATCGCGGCACCGGGCCGCGTGTTGGCGCCGGATTGTCGTTCGTCCGGCAACAACACCGGTATACCGTTTCGCGTGGCCCGAACAATTCCTTCTCTTTGCCACGCGCTGCGCCGTTTTCTGCCACGCTGGCTTGATGTAAGCTGAAACCCAGTTTTGCGCCACCTGCCTTCGCGGGAGTGCGAACCGGCTTGAAATGAGGGGCGCGATGTCCGACGACCAGACGATCGAGATCTTTGACGCGGGCGAGGCCGAATCCGATGCCGACTGGCTGGCGATCATGGATGAGATCGGCGAGGAGGCGGGGTATTTCGAACCCCTCGGCCCGCGCCATTCGGCATTCTTCAGCGATCACGGGCCGGTGCTGCTGGTCACCTTCGAAACGCTCAACGGGGTGCGCGCCGCCGGCGGCGGGCAGATGCCGCTGGGCTATCAGATCGCCGCGCCGCGCGGCTGGTCCAGCCTGTCGATCATCGCCCATGAGGACAGCTGGTACCGCGACCATTCGGTCTGGGGCTATTTCGACCGGCTGATCGACGATGCCTTCTTCGAGGATTTCGACCGCGTGGTGTTCTACGGTGCGGGCATGGGCGGCTATGGCGCGGCGGCGTTTTCGGTGGCGGCACCGGGGGCAACCGTTCTGGCGCTGGCCCCGCAGGCCACGCTTTCCACCGAATTTGCCGAATGGGATCGCCGCTTCCCGGCGGCGCGGCGCCATGATTTCACCTCTCGCTTCGGCTATGCCCCTGACATGACCGAGGGCAGCGCGCAGGTCTTCATCCTTTATGATCCGCTGCAACAGGTCGACGCGGTGCATGCGGCCTTCTTTCGCGGCGCGCATGTCACCCGGTTGCGCGCGCGCCATATCGGCCGCGATCCGCAGGCCGAGCTGGCGCGCATGGGCGTGCTGCGCCCGCTGATCGATGCCGCCTGCACCGGCACGCTGAGCGCGCATCGCTTCCATCGGCTGTGGCGCGCGCGTCAGGAACACCCGCAGTATCTGGGCCGGCTGGCAGGCCGGGTACAGGCCATGAACCGCCCCGCCCGGCTGGTGCGCACGCTGCGCGCGGCGGTGAGCAAGGTCGATCATCCGCGCCTGCGCCAGGCCCTGGCCGAGGCCGAGACCGCGCTGGCCCGCCAGCGCGTGGACCGCGCCCAGCCGCAAGCGCGCCAAAACCCGCCGCGCAGCACCCGCTGACCTCTTCACAGGCCCGCGTGCAGGCGCTAAAGCCACGCCATGGCCCAGACACTCACCCTCACCCGCCCGGACGATTTTCACCTGCATTTGCGCGACGGCGCCATGCTGGCGGGTATCGCCCCTGAATCGGCGCGCGATTTTGCCCGCGCCATCATCATGCCCAATCTGGTGCCACCGGTCGTCACCGGCGCGCAGGCCGCAGCCTACCGCGAACGCATCCTTGCCGCGCTTCAGGGTCAGCCCTTCACCCCGCTGATGACCCTCTATCTGACCGAGGCCACCGACCCCACCGATCTGATCGCCGCGCATCGCAACGGCATCATCCATGCGGTCAAGCTCTACCCGGCGGGGGCCACCACCAACTCGGCGCAGGGCGTGCGCAGCTTCGAGGCCGTGCGCGCCACGCTCGACGCCATGGCCGAGGCCGGGGTGCCGCTTTGCGTTCACGGCGAGGTCACTGACCCGGCGGTCGATATCTTTGATCGCGAGGCGGTGTTCATCGAGCGCGTCCTCGATCCCATCCGCCGCGCCACGCCGGGGCTTCGGGTGATCATGGAACATATCACCACCGCCGATGCCGTAGCCTATGTGCAAGCCGCCGAAACCGGTCTGGCGGCAACGATCACCACGCATCATCTGGTCATCAACCGCAACCATATCCTCGTCGGCGGGATCAGGCCGCATTACTATTGCCTGCCGGTCGCCAAGCGCGAGACGCACCGCCTGGCGTTGCTGGCGGCGGCAACCTCGGGCGATGCGCGGTTCTTTCTGGGCACCGACAGCGCGCCGCATACCGACGAGGCAAAGGAATCCGCCTGTGGCTGCGCGGGCTGTTTCACCGCCACCAACACCATGCCGATTCTCGCGCAGGTATTCGAGCAGGCCGGCGCGCTGGAGCGGCTTGAGGGGTTTTGCGCGCTGTTCGGCGCCGATTTCTACGGCTTGCCGCGCAACAGCGCCACCCTGACCCTGACCCGCCATGACAGCCCGGTCGCCTTTCCGGCGCGTATCGAAACCGGCGCCGGCCCGGTGACGGTGTTCGATCCCGGCTTTGCGGTGCATTGGGCGGTCACCGGGCGCGGCTGACGTATCGGCAGGGGGATGCGGCCCCTTGCACCGGCCGCCCCTGCGCGCCAGACTGTGCCAAACAGCACGGGAGCGACGAATGATACTGATTGCGGGCGGCGGCATCGTCGGGCTGACACTCGCGCTGACGGCGCACCGGCTGGGACTGCCGGTGCAGCTGTTCGAACAGGTCGAAAGCCCCGCGCCGCTGGGTGTGGGCATCAACCTGCAACCCTCGGCGGTGCGCGAGATGATCGAGATGGGCCTGGGCGAGCCGCTTGAGGCGATCGCCCTGCGCACCCGCGAGGTGGCCTATTTCTCCAAGCGCGGCCGCCAGATCTGGGCCGAGCCGCGCGGCACCTGGGCGGGCTACAACTGGCCGCAATATTCGGTGCATCGCGGCGCGTTCCTGATGATGCTCTATGATGCCGCGCGCCGCGAATTGCCGCCGGGAACGGTGCAGACCGGCTGGCGCGCCACCGGCTACGCCCAGGATGCCCGCAGCGCCACGCTGCATCTGCAACACCGCGACGGCACCAGGCGCAGCGAAAGCGGCACCCTGCTCATTGCCTGTGACGGCATCCATTCAGCGGTGCGCGCGCAGATGCACCCCGCTGACGGCCCGCCGGTCTGGGGCGGGGCAGTGCTGTGGCGCGCGACCAGCCACGCCCCACCCTTCCTGAGCGGCGCGACGATGGCCATGGCCGGACATGAGTGGCAGAAATTCGTCACCTATCCGATCACCCGCCCCGACCCGCAGACCGGCGAGGCGGTGATCAACTGGATCGCCGAGTTGAAATACCAGCCCGACCGCGCCTGGAACAAGGAAGACTACAACCGTCCGGGCAAGCTGGAGGATTTCCTGCCCGCCTTCGAGGACTGGGTTTTCGACTGGCTGGATGTGCCGGCGCTGATCCGTTCGGCCAGACAGGTCTATGAATTCCCGATGGTGGACCGCAACCCTCTGCCCCACTGGACCGAGGGCCGCGTCACCCTGGCGGGCGATGCCGCGCATGCGATGTATCCGATCGGCTCGAACGGGGCCTCGCAGGCGATTCTGGATGCCCGGTTCCTGGGCCGCTGCCTGCTTGACGAGGGCGTGAACCCTGAGGCGCTGCACCGCTACGAGGCCGAGCGCCGCCCCGTCACCACCCGCATCGTGCTGGCCAATCGCTCGAACGGGCCCGACCAGGTGATGGAACTCGTGGAGCAGCGCTGCGGCGGTGCCTTCGACGATGCGCGCGACGTGCTCAGCGAGGAAGAGTTGCACGAAACCGCGCGCGCCTACAAACGACTGGTGGGGCTGGACATCGACGCGCTCAACGCCCGCCCCTCGATCCTCGATCCTGTTCAAGCCTGAGGCCACCGGTAAACCGCGCACGCGCAGCCCCGGTTGGTTGGCTCCCCCCGCTCATGGCGCGCGCTCATGGCCCCGCAGGGTCAGCAGCCCGCGTTCAGCCACCCGCGTTCAGCCACCCGCGCGGGGCGGCGGGCGGCGTCCGGGCCAGTCGGTGGCCTGATGCCATGCCTCGGCCAGTTGCAGCAGGCCAAGATCGTCACCATGACGACCGATCAGCTGCATCCCCATCGGCAGCCCGTCACGGCCAAAGCCCGCCGGCACCGAGATCGCCGGCAGGCCCAGCAGGCTCGCCGGCACCACAACCTCCATCCAGCGATGATAGGTGTCGAGCGGCGCGCCATTGATCGCCGCCGGATGCACCCAGTCCACCGGGAAGGGCCAGAGCTGCGCCGAGGGCAGCACCAGCGCATCATAGGTCTCAAAGAGTTCGGCGGCGCGCGCATACCATTGCGAACGGATCAGGCTGGCCTCCTGCACCGCGTCGATGGTCAGCGACTGGCCGGTCTCGATCTCCCAGATCGCGGCGGGTTTGAGGCGCGCGCGCTGCGCCGGGTCGGCATAGAGCGGTGCCAGCCGGCTGGCATTGGCAAAGGCGCGCAGATCCAGCCAGGATTGCCAGATGCGCCCGGCATCGAAAGGGGCGTCGATCAGCTCGACCTGCACGCCAAGCGCGGCGAAATCCCGCAGCGCCGCCTCGATCAGCGGCAGGATGCCCGGCTCCATCGCATAGGCGCCGCCCCAATCGGCCAGCCAACCCAGCCGTCGGCCATGCACATCGGCCTCGATGCGGCGCAGGAAAGGCTCGCGCGGCAGGGTGAAGGGCCGGCGCGGCTGCGGACCGGCCTGAACCTCCAGCAGCGCCGCCAGGTCGCGCGGATTACGCGCCATCGGCCCGTTGGTGGCCAGCGGGTGCAGGAAGGTCTCGCCTTCGGCCTCGTCAGGCACGCGGCCCCAGCTTGGGCGCATGCCATAGACATTGTTCCAGCCCGCCGGGTTGCGCAGGCTGCCCATCATGTCCGAGCCATCGGCCAGCGCAAGCATCCGCGTGGCCAGTGCCACCGCCGCCCCCCCCGACGAGCCACCGGCGCTGCGCGCCGGATCATAGGCATTGCCGGTCGCGCCATGCACCGGGTCGAACGTATGGCTGCCCAGGCCGAATTCGGGCGTATTGGTCTTGCCGATGAAGATCGCCCCGGCGGCGCGCAGCCGCGCCACCATCAGATCGTCGGCTTTGGCCAGTTGTCCGGCAAACAGCGGTGAACCCATCGAAGTTGGCAGCCCGGCAACATTGGCCAGATCCTTGATCGCCATGGGCAGGCCATGCAGCCAGCCGCGGCGCGGGGCGCGGTCGGCGGCGCGGGCCTCGGCCAGAAGCCGGTCGCCATCGCCAAGCGAAACCACCGCGTTGACGCGCGGGTTCTCCTGCGCGATCCGCGCCAGCGTGGCGCGCATCAGTTCCTCGGCGCTGATCGCGCGCGACTCCAGCGCGGCCGCCTGGTCCAGCGCGCTGCGCTCCAGAATATCGTCCATGTCCCCTCCGCCCGGTTTGCCCGGTGCTGTTGTGGCTGCGCACGGCCAGAAGGTTCCGGCCGCCGGCAAATGACAAAGAGGGGGCATGAAGCCCCCTCTCGAAGTCATGCTGCGGCACTCTAGGCTTATTGCAGCAGTTCGGTCCAGATCTGGGTGTGAATATCGTTGATTTCCTGCGGGCAGGCCTGGCCGAAGCGCCCCGCCGCCACCAGATGCTCGGGCACCACGATCTCGGGGGCTTCACGCATGACCTCGTCCATATACGGCTCCGAGCCGGTGATGCCATTGGCATAACGCGCGAAATTCGAGATCAGCGCGGCATTTTCAGGTTGCAGGATGAAGTTGATGAAGCGCATCGCCGCCTCTGGATTCTGCGCATCGCTGAGCACGGCGGCGTTGTCCATCCAGATCGGATAACCGGTTTCGGGATAGCCATAGGTCATGTCGCCGTTCTGCAACCGGGCGCGCATCGAGGCGCCGTTCCAGTAGATGCCGGCCGACAGATCGCCCGCGGCATAGCTGTCAACGGTGCCGTAATCGAGCGCCAGCCACTGCGGCTTGGCTGCCATCAGCGTATCGCGCACCTGGCGCAGGATGCCCATGTCATCGGTGCAAGACGAATGCCCCCCATGGTAATAGATCGCCAGCGACATCACATCCGACATCTCGGGGATCACGTTGATGCGCCCCTGCAGCTCCGCCGGAGGGTTGAAGATCAGACCCGCGTCATGCGGGTTGCCATCATAGACCGAGGTGTTGACGATCACCCCGGTGGTGCCCCAGGCCCAGGGAACGGTGTAGATGCGGCCCGGGTCGAAATCGACATCGACCCATTGCGGCGCGATATTGCCGCGATCGGTGACGATATCGGTGTCGAGCGGCTGGATCAGCCCCTCCTGGACCCAGGTCTGGATATAGGTGTTCGAGGGCACGACGATATCGTAGCCATGCCCGCCCTGACGGATGCGCGCCAGCGCGGTGTCATTGCTGTCGAAATCGGTCAGGGTAACGGTGATGCCGGTTTCCGCGGTGAAGCGCTCCAGAAGTTCGGGGTTGGTGTAGTTGCCCCAGTTATAGAGGTTGAGTTGGCCCTGGGCATGGGCCATGGCCGTCGAGGCCAAAAGCGCCGCCAGTCCGAGGGTAAGTGTTTTTTTCATGTCGATACTCCCTGTTATGGTTGAGGCTCACGCACCGCGTTTGCGGGTGATGAGGAAGAAGGCTGTCACGATGCACAGCGACAGCGCAAGGAAAAGCGTGGCGATCGCGTTCATCTCGGGGGTAACCGTGCGCCGCAACTGGCCAAGCATATACGTGGGCAGCGTATCCTGCCCGGCGGATTTGACGAACTCGGTGATCACCACGGTATCAAGCGAGATGACGAAGCCCAGCATGAACCCTGCCACGATCCCCGGCACCAACAGCGGCAGGGTGATGTAGCGAAACGCCTGATAATGGTTGGCATACAGATCGGATGCCGCGCTTTCGAGGGTGATGTCCATGGTCTCCAGCCGGGCGCGGATCGGCAGATAGGCAAAGGGGATGCAAAAGGCAGTATGGGCGATCACCAGATAGGCCATGCCCGTGTAGCCGGTCTGCACCTTGATGAAGGCCACCAGGATCAGCAGCGCAATGCCGGTGACGATCTCGGGCACCATGAGCGGCTGGTTGATCAGCGCATAGATCATGGTCTGGCCCGGAAATCGGCCCACCCGCGTCGTGCCCAGAGCCGCCAGCGTGGCCAGAACCGTGGCAATCCCCGAGGCGGTCAGCGCCAGCCAGAGCGAGCGGATCGAGACATCGCGCACCTGCCGGTTCTGGAAGGCCGCTTCATACCAGTGCAGCGAAAAACCCTCCCAGTTCGACTGCGACACCCCGGCGTTGAACGAGAACACCACCAGAATGACGATCGGCAGGTAGAGCATGACGAAGGTCAGCACCGCGATCGAGGCAAAGCCGGGCAGCCGGCTGACGGAAAACTTGCGCTCAAACATTGGCCCGGCCCTCCGCACGGTTGGCCCAGCGCAGATACAGCACCAGCGCCGTGACGACGATGATCAACAGCAGCATCGCCAGCGCCGCCCCCAGCGGCCAGTTGCGCCCCTGCCCGAACTGAAGCGCGATCAGGTTGCCCAGCATCATCGTGCGCCCGCCCCCCAGCACGCGCGGCGTGACATAGGCGCCGATGGCCGGAATGAACACCAGGATCGAACCGGCGATGAAGCCGGGTTTCACCAGCGGCAGGATCACATACCACAGCACCTTGATGCGGTTGGCATAGAGGTCGTAGCCGGCCTCGACGAGGCGGAAATCCAGCTTGTCCATGGCGGCGTAGAGCGGCAGCACCATCAGCGGCAGAAAGACATAGGCCATGCCCAGCAGAACGGCGAAATCGGTATACATCATCTGGATCGGCTGATCGATGATCCCGCCCCACATGAGCACTGCGTTGATGGTGCCGTTGTTACGGATCAGCTCCTGAATGGCGAAGGTGCGGATCAGCAGGTTGGTCCAGAATGGAATGGTGATCAGAAACAACCAGAGCGTGCGGCTGGCCGGCGAGCGCGTGGCGATGAACCAGGCGGTCGGAAACCCCAGCACCGCGCAAAGCACCGTGGTCTGGAACGACAGCCAGATCGAGCGCCAGAAGATCGACAGATGCGCGTCATTCAGGCTAACGACATCAGGTTCGAAGATGTCGCGCCGCAGAAAGACCCGGAACCACCCGTCAAGCGAGAAATTCCACACCACGCCGCCCATGTTGGCAGGCGTCAGGAAGGAATAGAGCACCACGATCAGCAGCGGCCCCGAAGCAGCCAGCACCAGCACCGTCAGCGCCGGCGCGCAGAGCAGCCATTTCCAGCGGTGGGTTTCTACGGTTGCGGCCATGGCGTCAGCTCCGCAGCACGCGCAGGGCGCCGGGGCTGAGTTGCAGCCCGATCGGCTCGCCGCGCGCGGGTTCTATGGTTTCGGCGGTGTTCTGACGGCGCAAGATGAACCCCTGCCCGTCGGCCAGGCGCAGATGGATATGGGTATCGGTGCCGAAAAATACCGCGCTTTCGACTTCGCCAACCATGTCGGCGCCGGAAGCCGGCACCTGGCTGGCCTGTTCGGGGCGGATCACCACCGTGACGGTTTCGCCCAGCACCGGCACCATGCCCGCAGGCAGGCGCGCCTCGGCGCTCTGGCCGCCCGGCAGCGTGACACGCGCGCTGTCGCCCTCGACCGCCACCACCGTCAGATCGAGGAAATTCGTATCGCCAATGAAATCGGCCACGAAGCGCTCGCTGGGCGCATGGTATATTTCATGCGGCGTGCCCAGTTGCAGGATGCGTCCCGCCGACATCACCGCGATACGGTCCGACATCGTCAGCGCCTCTTCCTGATCATGCGTGACGAAAATGAAGGTAATCCCGGTCTCTGCCTGCAAGCGCTTGAGTTCGCCCTGCATTTCCTTGCGCAACTTGAGGTCCAGCGCGCTCAGCGGCTCATCGAGCAAGAGCACCCGCGGGCGCGGGGCAAGGGCGCGCGCCAGCGCCACGCGCTGCTGCTGCCCGCCCGAGATTTCCGAAGGCTTGCGTCCGGCCATGGCCTCCATCTTGACGAGCTTGAGCATCTCGTCGGTGGTAGCCTCGATCTCGGCGCGCGGCCGGCCCAGCATTTTCAACCCGAAGCCGATGTTCTGCGCCACCGTCATGTGCGGAAACAACGCATAGTTCTGGAACACCGTGTTCACCGGCCGCGCATTCGGCCCCAGCCCGGCCACCTCGCGGTCATTGATGCGCAGCGATCCGCCGCTGGGCTGCTCGAATCCGGCGATGACGCGCAGAAGCGTTGTCTTGCCACAGCCCGATGGCCCAAGCAGCGTGAAGAACTCGCCGGTGCGAATCTTCAGGTTGATGTCGCTCAGCGCGTGGAACGCTGCCGCCCCCTGCCCGAACACCTTGCTCAGATCGCGTATCTCGATCTCAACGCCTTCGGCTGCGTTCTCTTCGGTCACACCTTCCCCCGTGTTGACATTGCGCTCATGCTCACTGCCTCCAGTCAGCCCGATTGCCGGCGCCGGATCAATCATTATGCGCTCGCCTCCGCGCCCCGGCGTGATGGCTCCACCCCGCTGCCGAATTTGCGGGCATCCCAGACGATGCGCCCGCCGCAGATGGTCTGCATCACCTGCATGCCGCCAATTTCAGCGACCGGCATGGCCTCGATATCGCCATCAAGCACCACCAGATCGGCCAGAAAGCCGGCCCGCAACATGCCCTTCCGGTCCTCGGTATGCTCTGCCCATGCGCCACCGGTGGTATAGCCGGCAAGCACTTCGTGCAGGCCCAGCCGCTCATCCTGTGCACCTTCATAAACCGGGCGCTCCAGAGCCGCCTGGATACCGCGCAGCGGGTTGACATCGGCCACCGGCCAGTCCGACGCAAAAGCCAGCTTTACCCCGGCTTCCTTCAGGCTGCGGCACAGATAGGCATCGTTCCAGCGCGCGCGGCCGATCTTGTCGAGCGTGGGTTGCGGCGGAAAATCCATGGCACCTGGGGCATGCACCGGCTGGGTCGAGGCGACGATTCCCAGTTCGGCCATGCGCGCAATATCGGCGCGGTCGATCAACTCGATATGTTCAATCCGGTTGCGGGAATCGCGCGGCCCATTGGCCTTGCGCGCGGCCTCATAGCCATCGATCACCCGGCGCACCGCGCCATCGCCGATCGCGTGCACGGCGATCTGAAGGCCGCGCCGATCACATTCGGTGCAGATTTCGGCAAAGGCTTCGGCCTCGAACAGCGGCTCGCCACGCCAGCCGGGCTGGTCGGGGTAATCGTCGATCATGACCGCCGTGCCGCTGTCAACGACACCATCCATGAACATCTTCACAAAGCCGGAAGCCAGCCAGTCATCGTTGTAATCCCGCGCCATCTGGCTGGCGATTTCAAGGTCTTCCGGGTGGCGGTGGTTGCGATAGTGGAAGGGCACGCGCACCCGCGCCGTCAGCCGCCCCTGGCGTCGCAGCTCGCGCAGCACATCCAGCGTGTAGCGGTTGCCATCCATGTTCACCAGACTGGTCAGCCCGTGGCGCGCGCAATGCTCCAGCCCGCGCGCCATCTCGGCGCAATCGGCCAGCAGATCGTCGCGCGTTGGCGCCGGCTCGGGCTCGCCGCCGGTGGCAATGCCGGCGCTGATGCGCTGCATGCCCGAAAGCGCGAGCACCGGCGCCTTGGCCTCGAATTCGCGCAGCTCGCCCGTGGCAAGGCCATCCTCGCCCATGACGATCTCGTTGCCCGGCCCCAGCGCGCGGCCCTCCAGGATGCCGGCGGCCTTGAGCGCGGCGGTATTGGCCCAGCCGGTGTGATGATCGGCAGCAATCAGCAACACCGGCCGATCAGGCAGCAGCGCATCGAGGTCATGACGCGTCAGAGAGCGGCCCAGAATGGCATAATCGCAGCCCTGCCCGGTGATCAGCGGCAGATCCGGGCGGGCGTCGGCATAGGCGCGCAGCGCCGCGCCAAGCGCCTCGGCCCCCTCAACGCCCAGAAGTTGCAGATGCGCCAGTTCCGCCCCGCCCATGAACAGGTGCAGATGGCTTTCGATCAACCCCGGCAGCACGGTTGCACCCTGCGCGTCGATCACCTGACAATCCGGCCCCGCAAGTGCGGCGATCGCTTCGGCCTTGCCCACCGCAAGCACATGATCACCCGAAAGCGCCACCGCCTGGGCGCGCGGATTGGCAGGGTCCATGGTCAGAACGCGGCCATTGGTAATGATCATGCTGGCCTTTTGAACCATGTTTTCCCTCGCTTTTTTCTTGTTCACGGCGCCCGAGGCGCCGGTTCTGGCGAATCATCAGGCTGCAACATTTGATCAAAATGCTACCGACTGCTGCCCCTGAGGTCCAATTCTTTTTTGATCAAAAATCCCGCTGCGCCTTTTCACAAAGGCCGCAAACCGACCGGAAAGCGACGTTTTCGGAAAACTGTTTGCAATCCAGCGGCAGATAGGTTCGCTTTGCGGCGCGTGTCAGTGCGCGACGACAAATGGTGAAAGGGACCGATGAAACCGACGATTCTGGACCAGGACGATCTGTTCATCCCCCTGCCCGATGGCACGCGCCTTGCCGCGCGGCTCTGGCGCCCGGAAGATGCCCCGCCGGTGCCCGCGATTCTGGAGTTCATCCCCTATCGCAAGCGCGACAACACGCTGCCCCGCGACGAGACCATCCATCCCTGGATGGCGGCGCAGGGATATGCCTGCCTGCGCGTCGACCTGCGCGGCTGCGGCGACAGCGAGGGCATATTCGATGACGAATATTCGCCCCGCGAGCTGCGCGATGCCTGCGACGTCATCGCCTGGATCGCCGCGCAGGGCTGGTGCAGCGGCGCGGTTGGCATGATGGGAAAAAGCTGGGGCGGCTTCAACTGCCTGCAGACCGCCGCCCTCAACCCGCCGGCGCTGAAAGCGGTGGTCTCGGTCTACGCCACCACCGACCGCTTTGCCGATGACATCCATTTCAAGGGCGGCTGCCTGCTGGGCGAGAATTTCGCCTGGGGCACGCTGATGCTGTCCTATTCCTCGCGCCCGGCCGATCCGTTCCTGCGCCCCGACTGGCGCGAGGACTGGTTGAACCGGCTGGAAACCATGCCGCATCTGTCCGAGGTCTGGGCCAGCCACCAGAGCCGCGATGCCTATTGGCAGCACGGCTCGGTCTGCGAGGACTGGAGCGCGATCAAGGCCGCGGTGCTGACCATCGGCGGCTGGAACGACAACTACATGAACACACCCGCGCATCTGGTGCGCAACCTTGCGGCACCGGTCAAGGCGATCCTTGGCCCATGGGTACATCAGTATCCGCATACTGCCGTGCCCGAGCCCCGCATCGGCTTTCTGCACGAGATGAAGCGCTGGTGGGACCGCTGGCTCAAGGACGAGCCCAACGGCGCCGAGGATCTGCCCGACTACCGCGCCTATATGATCGACAGCTGCCCCCCCGATCCCTGCAACGCCGCCCTGCCCGGTCGCTGGCTGGGCGAAACCCTACCCTCACCGCGCGTTACGCCGCGCGAACTGGCGCTAGGGGGCGACGGCCGGCTGGGTGGCATCGGCGCTCCTGATACGCGCATCAGCACGCCGCAGACGCTGGGCTTTGCCGCGGGCGAGTATTTTCCCATGGGGCTCGATGGCGAAATGGCCGGCGATCAGAGCGCGGATGATGCGCTGAGCGCCTGTTTCGAGCTGGACTGCCCCGAGGAACTGGCGCTTCTGGGCGCGGCGGAGCTGGAGCTGGAACTTGCCAGCGATCAGCCCTTCGCCTTCATCGTCGCGCGGCTTTGCGATGTCGCGCCGGACGGGCGTTCGCGGCGCATCGCGCATGGGCTTTGCAACCTGCACCATCGCTGTGATCCGCCGCAGCCACTGGTGCCGGGCCAGCCGGTGACGCTGCGCTTCGCGCTTGACGAGATGGCCTATCGTCTGGCCCCCGGCCATCGGTTGCGACTGGCGCTTTCCAACAGCTACTTCCCCTTCGCATGGCCCTCGCCGCGGCGCGCCACCCTGCATCTGACCGGCGGGCGTCTGGTGCTGCCGGTGCATGCCGGCACTGCGCCGGATCACGCCTTTGCGCCTGCCGAAAGCGTGCCACCCTCACGGTTGCAAAGCCTCAGCCAACCGCTGAAACGCCGCGAGATCCGCGACGACCTGCTCAGCGGCACCCGAACGCAAGAGATCATCAGCACCTCGGGCCGGCAACGAAACCCCGATCACGGGCTGGAAACCGAAAGCCGCATGCGCGAGGTTTTCGCCATCCATCCCGACGATCCGCTCAGTGCCAAGACGGTGATCGAATGGGATCAGCTTTTCGCACGCGGCGACTGGGCGGTGCGCACCCGGATCGAAGCGCGGCAAACCGCATCCGAGACCCATATCCACCTGCGTGCGACGCTCAGCGCGCATGAAGGCAGCGGCGCCGATGAGCGCGAAATCTTTCGCAGAAACTTTATTGCAGATGTCGCCCGCAAACACGTCTGATTGTTACCGTGATTTTGTAGAAAAGCGTTGAACTTAGCGGGCTCGGCGAGTTATTGATTCTTCAATCAATAAACCCGGCGCCCAAAGTCCGGACGATCATGCACCCGCGAAACGGGTGCCAACACAGGGAGACGACTATGAACAACGAATTTCGCTACCTTCTGAGCCGTGCCGCCCGCGGCAGGCTGCCGCGCCGTGCCTTCCTTGGCCGCGCCGCGGCCCTGGGTGTGACGGGGGCCATGGCCAATTCCCTGCTCGCCAGCGCGGTGCATGCCGCCGGCCCGCAGCGTGGCGGTCATCTGGCAATCGGCCTGCAGGGCGGCGAAAGCACCAACAGCCTTGATCCGGCACTGGCGGCGAGCCAGGTGCCCTTTACCTATCTGCGCAGCACCGGCGACACGCTGGTCAACATCGCGCCTGACGGGACCATCGTGCCGCGCCTCGCCGAAGAGGTCAGCGCCTCGGCCGATGCCCGGACCTGGACCTTCAAGATCCGCTCCGGCGTCGAGTTCCACAACGGCCAGACGATGACCCCCGAGGATGTCGCCCAGACCCTGCGGCGCCATTCGAACGAAGAGTCGCAATCGGGCGCGCTGGGCATCATGCGCGGCATCAGCGACATCAGCGTTGACGGCGACAGCGTGGTTCTGACCACCACCACCGCGAACGCCGACCTTCCTTATCTGCTGGCCGACTATCACCTGGTCATCCAGCCCAACGGCGGTTTTGACGCTCCCGCAGCGGGCATCTTCACCGGCCCCTACCGGATGGTCGAAAACGAGCCCGGTGTGCGCCATGTGATGGAACGCTTCGCCAATCACTGGGATGCTTCGGTGGGGCATTTCAACTCAGTCGAAGTGCTGGTGATCAACGATGCGACGGCGCGTAACTCGGCGTTGCAATCGGGCCAGGTGCAGATGATCAACCGTGTCGAGCCGCGCGTGGCCGGGCTGCTGGCGCGCGCGCCGGGGGTCTCGGTGCAATCGACGGCAGGGCGCGGGCATTACGTGTTCATCATGCATTGCAACACCGCCCCCTTCGACAACAATGATGTGCGTCTGGCGCTGAAATACGCCATCGACCGCGAGGACATGCTTGACAAGATCCTGCGCGGCTACGGCTCGCTGGGCAATGACATGCCGATCAACGCCGCCTATCCGCTGTTTGACGATGCCATCGAGCAGCGCACCTACGATCCTGACCGCGCGCGCCACCATTTCGAGCGTTCGGGCCATAGCGGGCCGATCATCCTGCGCACCTCGGAAGTGGCCTTCCCCGGTGCGGTCGATGCCGCCCAGCTCTTTCAGGAAAGTGCCGCACGCGCCGGCATCCAGATCGAGATCGTCCGCGAGCCGGGCGATGGCTACTGGTCGGAAGTCTGGAACGCGCAGCCCTTCTCGGCGAGCTACTGGGGCGGGCGCCCGGTGCAGGACCAGATGTATTCCACCGCCTATCTGTCCACCGCGGACTGGAACGACACGCGCTTCTTCAACGAGCGTTTCGACGGCCTGTTGCTGGAAGCGCGCGGCGAGCTGGATCTGGACCGCCGCAAGGCGCTCTACAGCGAGATGGGCGTCATCGTGCGCGACGAGGGCGGCCTGATCTGCCCGATGTTCAACGACTTCATCGACGCGCACAATGCCCAGGTCGCCGGCTGGGAGGGCAACCCCAACGGCGAAATGATGAACGGCTTCGCCGCCGCGCTGTGCTGGCAAGCGGCGTAAGCGCGGATGCATCCGATCCTGAAACTGGTGATCCAGCGCCTTGCGCTGGGTCTCCTGCTGCTGCTCGCGGCCTCGGTGCTGATCTTCGTCGGCACCGAGATCCTGCCTGGCGACGTGGCGCAGGCGATCCTTGGCCAGGGGGCTACCGAACAGGCGCTGCAGAACATGCGCGCCCAGCTCGGGCTCGATAAACCCGCCTATATCCGCTACTTCGAATGGCTCTTCGGTGCGATCCAGGGCGATTTCGGCGTCGCCTTGTCGAACCGGCAGGACATTGCCGCCGCCATCGGCCGGCGGCTGGGCAACACGCTGTTTCTGGCCTCGGTCGCGGCTGCCATCGCCGTGCCGCTGGCGATCTTTCTGGGCCTGCTGGCGGTGCGCTACCGCGACCGCTGGCCTGACAAGGTGATCTCGGGCATCACGCTGACGTCGATCTCGCTGCCCGAATTCCTGCTTGGCTACATCATCATGTATGTCTTTTCGGTGCAGTTGGGCTGGTTCCCGTCGGTATCGAACATCAATGCCCAGATGAGCTTCTGGCAAAAACTCAACGCGGTGGCGCTTCCGGCGATGGTGCTGACGCTGGTGGTGCTGGCGCATATGATGCGCATGACCCGCGCAGCCATCCTCAACGTCATGCAATCAGCCTATATCGAGACCGCCGAACTGAAGGGGCTGCGCCGCTTCACCATCATCTCGCGCCACGCGATGCCCAATTCCATCGCCCCCATCGTCAATGTGGTGATGCTCAACCTGGCCTATCTGGTGGTCGGCGTGGTGGTGATCGAGGTGGTCTTTGTCTATCCCGGCATGGGGCAGTATCTGGTGGATCACGTCTCCAAGCGCGATGTGCCGGTGGTTCAGGCTTGCGGGCTGATCTTTGCCACGGTCTATATCGGGCTCAATCTGATCGCCGATCTGGTTTCCATCCTGTCCAATCCCCGTCTGAGGCATCCGAAATGAAGGGCATTCCATTGAGCGCCCTTCTGGGCATGGTCATCACCGTCGCGTTCTTCCTGGTGGCAATCTTCGCGCCACTGCTCGCCCCCTATGGCATGTCCGAAACCGTCGGCGATGTCTGGGAGCCGGCCTCGGCGGAGCACTGGCTGGGCACCGACAATCTGGGCCGCGATCTGCTGACCCGCATGATCTATGGCGGGCGCACCACGATCTTCGTGGCGACGGCGGCAACGCTGCTGGCCTTCACGCTGGGCGCGATCCTGGGCTTCACGGCGGCCGTCTATGGCGGCTGGATCGACCAGGTGATGTCGCGCGGCAACGATCTGGTGATGTCGATCCCCACGCTGATCTTCGCGCTGGTGGTGCTGTCGGTGATGCCGGTGACGCTGCCGATCCTGATCATGGTGATGGGCTTGCTGGATTCCACCCGCGTCTTCCGCCTTTCCCGCGCCGTGGCGGTGGATATCAACGTCATGGATTTCGTCGAGGCCGCCCGCCTGCGCGGCGAGGGCCAGCGCTGGGTGATCTTCCGCGAGATCCTGCCCAATGCGCTCTCGCCGCTGGTGGCCGAGCTGGGGCTGCGCTTCATCTTCGCCATTCTCTTCATCTCCACGCTGTCCTTCCTGGGCCTGGGCGTGCAGCCGCCGCTGGCTGATTGGGGCGGGATCGTGAAGGAAAACCGCGAGGGGATCGTCTATGGCATCCCGGCGGCGCTGGTGCCGGCCATCGCCATCGTCACGCTTTCGATCTCGGTCAATCTGGTGGCGGACTGGGCGCTAAACCGCACCACCAGCCTGAAAGGAGGCCGTGGTGCCTGACGCAAAACCTGAAGCCAAATCCGACATGTTGCTGGAAATCCGCAACCTGCGCATCGAGGCGACGATCTATGCACCGGGCGAAAAACCGCGCGATGCGGTGATCGTCGATGATGTCTCGCTCAAGCTGGAGCGGGGCAAGGTGATGGGGCTGATCGGCGAATCCGGGGCGGGGAAATCCACCATCGGGCTTGCCGCGCTGGCCTATGGGCGCGGCGGCATCCGGCTGACGGGCGGCGAGATCTGGCTCAATGGCCGCGAGATCCGCGCTGCCGGGCCGGGCACGCTGCGCCGCCTGCGCGGACGTGAGGTGACCTATGTCGCGCAATCGGCGGCGGCGGCATTCAACCCGGCCAAGCGGATCATGGAGCAGGTGATCGAGGCGACGCTGCACCATGGTCTGTGCAGCCCGGCCGAGGCCGAGAAACGCGCCGTCGATCTCTTTCGCACGCTCAGCCTGCCCGAACCCGAGAGCTTCGGCAAACGCTACCCGCATCAGGTTTCCGGCGGGCAGTTGCAGCGCGCGATGACCGCGCTGGCGCTCTGCCCGCAGCCCGATCTGGTGATCTTCGACGAACCGACCACCGCGCTCGACGTCACCACCCAGATCGACGTGCTGGCGGCGATCAAGACGGCGATCCGTGAAACCGGGGTGGCGGCGCTCTACATCACGCATGATCTGGCGGTGGTGGCGCAGGTTTCCGATGAAATCATGGTGCTGCGCCACGGCAAGATGGTCGAACATGGCACCGTCCAGCGGATCATCGAAGCCCCGCGCCAGGACTATACCCGCGCGCTGATCTCGGTGCGCTCGATCGACCATCCCGAGGCCACGCCGACACCCGATCCGCTCTTGAAGGTGCGCAATGTCAGCGCACGTTACGGGGCGATGGCGCAAGATGTGCTCAGCGATGTCTCGGTGGAACTGCACCCCGGCCAGACGCTGGCCCTGGTGGGCGAATCCGGTTCGGGGAAATCGACCATGGCGCGGGTCATCACCGGGCTTTTGCCGCCGCGCGAAGGCGAGATCGTCTTTGACGGCAAGCCCCTGCCCCCGGCGCTGAAACAGCGCTCGCGCGAAGAACTGCGCCAGTTGCAGATGATCTACCAGATGGCCGATGTGGCCATGAACCCGCGCCAGACCGTTGACACGATCATCGGCCGGCCGCTGGAATTCTATTTCGGCCTGCGCGGGCGCAAGAAGCGCGAGCGCATTCAGGAACTGCTCGATGCGATCGAACTGGGCAAGGGTTTCGCCGACCGCTACCCGGCGGAACTTTCCGGCGGGCAGAAGCAGCGCGTCTGCATCGCCCGCGCGCTGGCCGCCAAGCCCAAGGTGATCATCTGCGACGAGGTGACATCGGCGCTTGACCCGCTGGTCGCCGACGGCATCCTCAAGCTGCTGCTGGACCTGCAAAAGCGCGAGGGCGTGGCCTATCTGTTCATCACCCATGACATTGCCACGGTGCGCGCCATCGCCGATTCCATCGCCGTGATGTATCAGGGCCGTGTGCAGCGCTATGGCACCAAGAGCGAGGTGCTCGCCCCGCCGTTTGACGCCTATACCGACCTGCTGCTGTCCTCGGTGCCCGAGATGAAGCTTGGCTGGCTGGAGAATGTGCTGGAAACCCGGCGCATGGAAAGCGCCGGGAACTGAGCTCATCAGCACTGCGCCGGCGGGATGCTCTTTCGCGGGCGCAGGTTGAAGGGCAATTGCGTCGCCGCGCCGGCGTGACTATGGATGGCGCGCCCGACCAGAGGAATTCGCCATGCCCATCCAGCCCAGCCAGTCCAGTCAACCCGGCCAGCCCGAGCATCCGCAGCTTTACCTGCTTACCCCGCCCAGCTTCGACCCCGCGCCCTTCGCCGATGTGCTGGCGCGGGTGCTTGATGCCGTGCCGGTGGCCTGCCTGCGGCTGGCGATGGCCGGCAATGACGAGGACGCCATCAGCCGCGCCGCCGATACCCTGCGCGAGACCGCTCATGCCCGCGACATCGCGCTGGTGATCGAACGCCACGTGCTGCTGGCCGAGCGGCTGGGGCTGGACGGGGTGCATCTGCCGCGCGGCACGCACAGCATCCGCAAGCTGCGCGAAACCCTCGGGGTTGATGCCATCATCGGCGTTGATTGTGGCCATTCGCGCCATGACGGCCTCAACGCCGCCGAGGCAGGCGCCGATTATGTCAGTTTCGGGCCGGTCGGTGAAAGCCCGCTGGGCGACGGTGCGCGGGCCGGGCAGGATCTGTTTGAATGGTGGTCCGAGGTGATCGAGGTGCCGGTGGTGGCCGAGGGCGCGCTGACGCCGGCGCTGGTGGAAATGCTCGCGCCGATGACCGATTTCCTTGCCATCGGCGATGAAATCTGGACCGCCGAAGACCCGCTTGCCGCGCTGCGCAGGCTGCTGGCACCGCTGGACCTCTAGCCCCGCCGGGATGTCGCGGCGAAGGCTCGGCGGCCTGGGCGCGGCAGCTCAGTCGCGCAGGATACCCGCCGGCAGGTTCTGGTGCAGCCCGGCGCGCACCGCCACCTCGCAATGGCGCGCCAGTTCCTTGCGCCCGGAAAAGTCGGCAATGCGCACCGGCGGGTGAAACACCAGCAGGACGCTGCCCTGCCAAGGCTGCGCCAGAACCTGTAACAGATGGGCGGCGAAAGTCATGTCGCCCCACCAGCCATAGAATCGCGCGTCACGTCCCGCAGGGGCGCGATAGACGATGCTCACCGGCTGGATCGACAGGATATCCGCCAGGCCATGCGCGAAAAAGGCGGCAAAAAGCGTGGGCTTGAACGGCAGAACGCGCAGACCATCGGTGCTGGTGCCCTCGGGGAAAAAGCACAGATGATGCCCGACGCGCAGACGCGCCTCGAAGAGCTCGCGCTGCAGGCGCGCATCGCGGGCGTCGCGGTTGATGAAGACCGTGCCCGTGGCGCGTGCCAGCCAGCCAATTCCGGGCCAGCGTGCCACCTCGGCCTTGGCCACGAAACAGACCCGTTGCGCGGCATTGAGGACAAAAATATCCAGCCAGGACGCGTGATTGGCGACCATCGCGCCACGTCCGCGCATTGCCACACCCTGCGTTTCAATACGCAGCCCCATAAGCAGCAACGCGCCACGGCACACCGCCTGCGTGACAAAGGGAGTCACCGGCCGGCGCAACCCGAAGAACGGGCGCTCGACAAGGCGCAGCGACAGATGCAGCGCCAGTCCGCCAAACACCACCAGCGCCATCAGGGGCAGCCGCCAGGCGATCATCAGCCAGCCACGGGCGCCGAAGGCGGCCGGGCTGATCTCGCCCTCGGGCGAGACCCAGGAGGCGCTAGGAGCGGAGGGCTTTTCGCGCGTAGTAGTCAAAGTATTTGTCCGTCATCGCCGATGTATCCATGATCAGGCAGACATCGGTGGTGTTGAAGGCCCGGTCAATGAACGCCCCCTCGCCGACGAACCCGCCCAGGCGCAGATAGGCCCGGATCAGCGGCGGCACAGCCGCCAGCGCGGTCTTGGTGTCGATGGCATCCGGCGGCAACAGGTCCATCGGCTGGAAATGCTCGGGCAGCGCGCGCACCCGCAGCGCTGGCGGGGCCAGGTGGAAATGGTGCAGATAGCTCAGCGCCGGCGCATGTACGGCGATGTCGGTGCCATGAAACGAGGCCACGCCGAACATGATCTCGATCTTGCGCGACAGCACGTAATCGGCCAGCCCCTGCCAGAGATACAGCATCGCCGTGCCGCGCCGATACGCCGGGTCCACGCAGGAACGCCCCAGTTCCACCAGCCGCCGGCCGCAGTGGCGCAGCGCGCCCAGGTCATATTCCGAATCGCAATAGAACCGCCCCAGCGCCGCGGCGCGGTCATCCGGCAACAGCCGGTAAACGCCGATCACATGCTCCAGGCTGGCCGGGTCGCGCTGCGTATCGACCAGAAGCAGATGATCGAAATGCGGGTCCAGCGCGTCGCGCTCAAGGCGGGCGTCGTGATCGACCATTTCACCTGCGGCGCCCAGCTCTTCGACGAATACGCGATAGCGCAGCCGCTGTGCGCCGCGCAGATCATTGTCATCCCGCGCCAGACGCACTTCAAGCGCGCTCTCATCGGGGCGGGGCTGGCTTGGTATCTGACTCATGCTCTTCGCTTCTGTGATCCTGCCGGGCTTAGGTCATGCGGATGACGATTTCAACCAAAACCAAATCCGCCCAAGGATGCCCGCGCGGCACCGACCGGCGATCATTGACGCTCTGGCGGGTGCCCCCTATCCTTGGTGCTCAACGCGCTGCGGGCGGAGCGCTTACCCAGTCAAGCTCGACCACGCGCAGATCAAGCACCACCTTGCCCGCTTCCTGAAAATTCACCGTCAGCCGATTGCCGATCACCGACTGAACCTGCCCCACCCCCCAATCCGGCTGCGCGGGATGACGCACCAGCATGCCGGGCTCCAGAAACTGCGACATCAACCAACCTCCAGGAACGCCATGACCGACACCGCGCCCGACCTTTCCGCACTCATCGGCTCGCGCATCTGCCATGACCTTATCAGCCCTTTGGGCGCTATCGGCAATGGGGTGGAACTTCTGGCCATGAGCCTGCCCCCCTCGCCCGAGTTGGATCTGGTCAGCGAAAGCGTGGCCCATGCCCAGGCGCGCATCCGCATGTTTCGCCTGGCGTTCGGTGCGGCTGATGCCGAGGCGCGAATCGGCGGGCGTGAGCTGGCCGGCATCCTTGAGGGGCTGGGCAAGGGCGGGCGGCTGCGTTTTGAATGGTCGCTGCCCGACGATCTGCCGCGACGTGAAGCCAAGCTTTTGTTGCTGGCGGTGCAATGCTGCGAAAGCGCGATGGCATGGGGCGGCAATGTCGTGATCCGCCATGACGGCGCGCAGTTGGTGATCGAGGCACAGGCTCAGCGGTTGCGCCTTGACGCATCGCTGTGGGAACCCCTTGCCGCCGGCCAGGCGCCGCAGGATCCGCGCCCCGCCGAGGTGCATTTCGCCCTGATCCCGCCCATGCTGGCCGAGACCGGCCGCCGGTTGCAGCTTGAAACCGGCCCCGAGACGCTGCGCTTCAGTTTATGAACACCTTCAGCTTCGCACCGTGCCATCGCCGCGCACCAGATATTTGAAACTGGTCAGCTGCTCGGCCCCGACCGGGCCGCGCGCATGCAGTTTGCCGGTGGCGATGCCGATCTCGGCACCCATGCCGAACTCGCCGCCATCGGCAAATTGCGTCGAGGCGTTGTGCATCACGATGGCACTGTCAACGCGCGCCTGAAAATGCGCGGCGGTCGCGGTATCCTCGGTCAGGATGCACTCGGTATGCGCCGAACCATGGCAGCGGATATGCGCAATCGCGCCATCCACATCCTCGACGACCGCGGCGGCGATCACCATGTCCAGAAACTCGCGCCCGAAATCCTCTGGCGCGGCGGGCACCACACCGGGCAGGTGCTGCAAGCCCGCGCCCGCGCGCACCTCGACCCCGGCGGCGACCAGATCGGCGATCACCTGCGCGCCCAGCCCCGCCACCAGATCGCGGTGGATCAGCAGGCATTCCGCCGCGCCGCAGATCCCGGTGCGGCGCGTCTTGGCATTGAGCACCACCCGCCGCGCCTTTTCCGCATCGGCGCCACGGTCCAGATAGACATGGCAGATCCCCTCCAGATGCGCGAAAACCGGCACCCGCGCCTCGGCCTGCACCAACCCCACAAGCCCCTTGCCGCCGCGCGGCACGATCACGTCGATATGCTCCACCATGCGCAGCATTTCGCCCACCGCCGCGCGGTCGCGCAGCGGCACAAGCTGGATGGCGGCCTCGGGCAGGCCGGCGGCCTTCAGCCCGGCGACCAGCGCGGCATGAATCGCGCGCGAGGAATGAAAGCTTTCCGAGCCGCCGCGCAGAATGACGGCATTGCCCGCCTTCAGGCAAAGCGCACCGGCATCAGCGGTCACATTCGGGCGGCTTTCATAGATCACGCCGATCACGCCAAGAGGCGTGCGCACGCGGCTGATCGTCAACCCGTTGGGCTGCTGCCATTCGGCCAGAACCGTGCCCACGGGGTCTGGCTGCGCCGCCACCGCGCGCAGCCCGCCGCAGATCGCCTCGATGCGCCGCTCATCCAGCATCAGCCGGTCCATCATCGCCGCATTCAGCCCCTTTTCGCGGGCAAACTCCAGGTCGTGGGCATTGGCCGCCAGAACATCGGCGCGCGACTGCCAGAGCGCCTTGGCCGCGGCCTCCAGGGCGGTGGTGCGCTGACCGGCCGGCGCATAGGCCAGTTCTGCCGCGGCGGTGCGGGCGCGCGCACCGATCCCGGCCATCAGCGCAACCAGTTCGTCCCCACCCGGATCGGCCTTGCCCATTGCCCCCTCCATCGTCTTGCCCCCGTTGCACCGACCGCGCGGGATGCCCCGCCTTGCCGGCTCAGATTACCATGTCATCGCGATGCACCAGCGCCGCGCGCCCCGGATAGCCCAGCACCGCCGCAATCGCATCCGAGCGCCGGCCCATGATGGCGCGCGCCTCATCGGCGGTATAGCGCACCAGTCCGATCCCCAGCGCAGCGCCTTCCGGCCCCTCCAGCGTCACCGGCTCGCCGC
This sequence comes from Pararhodobacter sp., assembly GCA_046295695.1. Classification (GTDB taxonomy): domain Bacteria; phylum Pseudomonadota; class Alphaproteobacteria; order Rhodobacterales; family Rhodobacteraceae; genus Pararhodobacter. The sequence goes on from JBKBMS010000001.1 coordinate 341,436, forward strand.
GGCCAAAACCACCCTCGACCGCCACCACCCCCGCCGGCAGAAGCGACTTGCCCAAGCGCAGCGCCGCCACGGCCCCGGCATCGACGCGCAGCACCCCGCGCGGCTTCATCGCCGCGATCCAGCGCTTGCGCGCCGCCTGCGGATCGCCCTGCGGCGCGAACCAGGTGCAGGGCGCGCCCGCCTCGATCGCCGAAAGCGGACGCAGCGTGCTGCCGAGGCCGATGACCATGGCGCAGCCGCCCATGGTCGCGGTCTTGGCGGCCATGATCTTGGTCTTCATTCCGCCCTTCGACAACCCCGAGACCGGATCGCCGGCCATCGCCTCGATCGCGGGTGTGACCTCGGGCACATGATCCAGCCGCTGCGCCGCCGGATCGGTGAAGGGATTGGCGGTATAAAGCCCGTCAACATCCGACAACAGCACAAGCTGATCGGCGCCGGTGGTCACGGCGATCTGCGCGGCAAGGCGGTCATTGTCGCCATAGCGGATCTCGTCGGTCGCCACGGTGTCGTTTTCATTGACGATCGGCACCACACCCAGCCCCAGCAGCGTCTCCAGCGTGGCGCGGGTGTTGAGATAGCGCCGCCGGTCGGCGGTATCCTCCAGCGTCACCAGAATCTGCGCCGTGGTGACGCCATGGGGGGCCAGCATCTCTTCATAGGCGCGCGCCAGCCGGATCTGCCCTACCGCCGCCGCCGCCTGGCTCTGTTCGAGCGACAGCGCACCGACGGGCAGGCCCAGCACCCGCCGCCCCAGCGCGATCGCCCCCGAAGAGACCAGCACAACGGCGGTGCCGCGCGCGCGCGCCTCGGCGACATCCTCGGCCAGGGCGTGCAGCCACTCGCTGCGCAACTGCCCGCTCTGCGCATCCACCAGCAGCGCCGAGCCGATCTTCACCACCAGCCGGCGCGCCTGCGCCAGGGCAAGACCGGCGCGCGCCTCGCTCAGGGCTGCCACGGCGCGCTCTCCTCGCGGTTGTTCTCGCGGCGCTGGGCGTCGATCTCGGTCCAAAGGGCACGCAGCACCTCCGGCACGCCCCGGCCACTGACCCCCGACAGCAGATAGACCCGCCCGCCCGAAGCCCGCTCAAGTGCCGCGTGCTGCGTGGCCAGTTGCTCGGGGTCGAGCGCATCGACCTTGTTGAGCGCCACCACCCGCGGCTTTTGATGCACCACCTCGGAATAGAGCGCCAGTTCACGGTCGATCACCGCAAAATCGCCGGCCACATCCTCGGCGGTGCCATCGACCAGATGCAGAAGCACCGCGCAACGTTCGATATGGCCCAGAAACTGATCACCCAGCCCCCGCCCCTCGCTCGCCCCCTCGATCAGGCCCGGAATATCGGCCAGCACGAATTCGCGCCCGTCGATCCCCACCACCCCCAGGTTGGGGTGCAGCGTGGTGAAGGGGTAATCGGCGATCTTGGGCCGGGCATTGGACACAGCGGCCAGAAAGGTCGATTTGCCGGCATTGGGCAGGCCCGCCAGCCCGGCATCGGCGATCAGCTTGAGACGCAGCCACAGCGTACGTTCGACCCCCGGCTGGCCGGCATTGGCGCGGTGCGGGGCCTGATTGGTCGAGGACTTGAAGCGCAGGTTGCCCCAACCGCCATTGCCGCCCTTGGCCAGCAGCATACGCTGGCCCACCTCGGTCAGATCGGCGACAACGGTTTCCTGATCCTCTTCAAGGATCTCGGTGCCGGCGGGCACCTTCAGCACGATATCGCCGCCATCCTTGCCGGTGCGCTGACGCCCCATGCCGGGGCGGCCATTGTCGGCGAAAAAATGCTGCTGATAGCGAAAGTCGATCAGCGTGTTGAGCGCCGGCACGCATTCGGCCCAGACATCGCCACCGCGCCCGCCATCGCCGCCATCAGGACCGCCGAACTCGATGAATTTCTCGCGCCGGAAGCTGACGCAGCCATTGCCGCCGCTGCCCGAGCGGATGTGAACCTTGGAGAGATCTAGAAATTTCATCGGTGCGGGCTTTCGTTGCTAGGCTCAGGCGATAATCGCGGATGCGCCCCAGATCAAGGGGGCGCAGCCTGCACCGGGCCTGCATCCGGGGTTTCAGCCGGCCCGCAACGCCGGCCGGGCGGTCTTTTGGGGTGGCGGCAGGGTGCGGGCGCGTCAGTCCATGCGGCGCAGATAGGTCCAGGTCGGCACCGATTGGTCGCGCGCCATCGAATGGGCCTCGGCATCGCCGATATATTCGAAACCCGCATTGGTCAGGATGCGCGCCGAAACCGGGTTGTCCTGAAAGACCTCGGCAAAGAGCGTGCGACTGGCATGCGGATTGGCAGCGATCAGCGCGCGCACCGCCTCCGAGGCAAGGCCCGAGTTCCAGAAGGCCGGCGCCACCCAGTAGCCGATCTGGCTTTGCCCGCGATCCAGCGGCTTGAGCGAGACAATCCCCATCAGGCTTGCAGAGCCCTGTGCCTGCCCATCGAGCGCCCAGACATCCTCTTCGCGCTGATCGGCCAGCGCGGCATTGATGAAAGCCAGAGCCGCCCCGCCGGGCAATGGATGCGGGATCGAGCGTGTGCCCTCGGCCAGACGCCGGTCGCTGGTGAAGGCGGTCAGCAGGTCGGCATCGCTCATCTGCAAAGGCCGCAGCACCAGCCGCGGCGTGGTGATCGTGCAAACCGGCCCGACGCTGTTGATCGGTGTCGAGATCTGGGCAGGGATGGAGAGGTTCATCGCAGTCCGTTCTTTCAGTATCCCCCGCATTCTACGGAGATATGTGGTTTCGCCTGGGCCATCGCAAGGCACGGAGCGCGACGCGCACAAGGCGGTGCGGCAATCCGGGGAATGCCTGAAATGAACCGGGGCCGGTCTTTCGATGACCGGCCCCTTTCCGAGATACATGGCGAATGTAAATCTTTCGCTCTATTCGGCGGCTCCGGCTTCGGGCGTGATCGATACGAAACTGCGCCCCTTGAGGCCCTTGGTAAAGGTCACGCGGCCTTCGGTCAGCGCGAACAGCGTGTGGTCACGGCCCATGCCAACCCCGGCACCCGGAAAATGCCTGGTGCCGCGCTGGCGCACGATGATGTTGCCGGCGACAACCGACTGACCGCCATAGATCTTCACGCCAAGACGGCGACCGGCGGAATCGCGGCCGTTGCGGGAGGAACCGCCTGCTTTCTTGTGTGCCATGGGGTGTTACTCCTGTGCGTCTGCCGCCGGCTTCTTGCGAGCGGCGCGTTTGGGTTTCTCGGCGGTATCAGCCGCAGCGGCCTTGGCTTTGGGCTTCGCGGCGGCTTTCGCCTTGGCGGGGGCCTTGGCTGCCGGCTTCGCCTCGGCTTTCGGCGCGGCCTCGGCGGCAACTGCCGGGGCGCTGCCAGAGCCGATCGCGGCCTTGACGCCGGTTGCATCGCCGCCCGCAGCGAGGATCTCGGTCACGCGCAGCAGCGTCAGCTTCTGACGGTGGCCCTTGGTGCGCTGCGAGCTGTGCTTGCGGCGACGCTTGACATAATGGATGACCTTTTCGGCCTTGATCTGGTCAATGACCTCGGCCTGAACCGCGGCACCCGCCACCAGCGGCGCACCGACGACCGGGGCATCGCCACCGACCATCAGGATTTCGTTGAACTGGACGGTTTCGCCAGCATCGGCAGCAAGACGCTCGACGCGCAGCAGATCGCCTGCCTGCACGCGGTATTGCTTGCCACCGGTTTTGAGGACCGCAAACATCGGCCTTTTCCTTCTTACGTTGCCGCGTCCTTCGGCCCCCTTGCGGGTGTTCACGGATCGCTCCGCCTGCGGACAGCGCCCCCGCCCAGACGGCAGGAGATTGACAAAAAACACAAGCCCCGCGCCGGACGGGCGGAGCCTGATGCCCGCTCTATCGTCAATCACGGCGGCAAAGTCAAGCATCAACGGCGGGGTTTGCACCGCATCACGCACCGCACCACGCACTGCGCCGTTTCGGCCCCGGCGCAAGGCACGAGGGCCCGCTCAGGATGGACCGACGCGCCAAGATGGTCTAACTCTTGGCTCAGTCGCAGGGGCAGTCAAGGGCGCCGCAAGGGCACCAGGCAGGACGGGCAGGGACATGGACAATACAAAGGCCACCGTGGGCATCGTGATCCGCACCCGCGACCGGCCGCTGTTCGTGCGTCGTGCGCTGGCCAGCGTGCTGGCACAAGGCTGGCCGCACTGGCAGATCGCGCTGATCAACGACGGCGGCGAGGCCCGCGCGCTGGAAGCCGCGCTGGCCGAGGTGCCCGGCGCCAGCGACGAGGCACGGCTGCATGTCGAGCATCTGGCGCAATCCATCGGCCGCTCGGCCGCCTTCAACCGCGGGCTGGAACTTCTGGATACCGATTTCATCGCCTGCCTTGACGATGACGACACCTGGAGCCCGGATTTCCTGCAAAGCCTGATCGAATTCCACGCCAGGATCGCGCCGCTGGTGCCCGATCTGGGCGGGGTAATGTGCCGCCTGACCGCGATCCGCGAAGACATCGTCGAGGCCGAAGGCACCACAACCCTGACCATCCTGGGCGAGGATGAACTGCCCAACGCCTTTGCCCGCAATGACTTTTTCATCAACCCCATTGCCTATGCCTGCTACCGCCAGGACATGTTCCCGGTGCAATGGCTGTTGCGGCGTGAGGCCGCGCTGGCGGCGGGGGGGTTTCCCGTTGCGTTCAACGTCATGGAGGATCGCGCCTTCATGACCCGCTTCCTGCAGCACTGGCGCCTTGCCGTGCTGGATCGCAAGCTGGCCTATCATCATCGCCGCATCCGCCGCCAGCAGGACCGTTCACAAAGCGTCGATCTGAACACGATGGACAATCCGTCCTATGACTGGCGGCTCTATTCGGATCTGGCCCGCCTGACGGTGCATTCGCCCACCGGCGCCACGCCGCAGGAAACGGACGCTGGCGCATTGCTGCGCGGGGTCGCGGCAACGCTGCTCAGGGAGATCAACGACGAAACCAGCGCGCTGTGGCACAAGCTCGACGGCGAGGCCGAACAATTGGGCCGAAGGCTGGAGCAGTTGGAGAACCGTCTGGTCGGCACCACCCCCCCCGAGGACAGCGCCATCGCGCCCGCCGGGCGGATCTATGCCCTCTGGGAGCGCATCGGCCCGCATGATCTGGGCCATGCCGTCGCCCCCGGCCACCCGTTTGCCGAGCGCTTCGAGCTGTCGCAGGGTTTCGATATCGCCGGGCGGCTGGTGCATGCCTCGCATGCGGCGCGCCAGTTCATCGTGCAACTGCCCCAGACCCGTGACTGGAGCGCCATCGAGTTTTCGCTCGACGGTCTGGTCGAACCCGGCACCGGGCTGCGCTGCGAGGTGCTGATCACCTCCGAGCGCGGCTATCTGTTCGAAACGGCGCTGTCGTGCTGGCAGCCGGGTCGGCGTGGCCAGGCCGAGCACCGCTTCGTCGAAACGCATGTGCATTCCTGCCCTGCCAATGGCAGTGTGCGCGTCACGCGCGACTTTGCCGCCGCGCTGCTTTCGGGCACCGGCAAGCCCAGGCTGTCGATCATCCTGCCGCGCCATGCGGTGGATTTTCGCTTCTGCTGCCGCGACCTGCGCATCAGCCGACTTTAAGGACCCTCGGATCATGCTGGACCCCGATCATGCTGGAGAGTGATCTGCCCGAATTCATCGTCGCCGGAGACCGCGGCCATGACCTTTTTCGCCGCATTGCCGACGAAGGGCAACGTCGCGTGCGCTTCGAATGTCTGGCCAGCTGGCAAGCCGGTGATGCCGTGCCGGACGGCCAGTGGCAGATCTTTGCGCCCGCCCCCGGCCTGCGCGCGCGCGCTGAGGCCGCGCTGGAACGCTTTCGCGCCAACCCCGCCCTGCAAGCCGATTTCGCACTGGGCGATGCCACACGCTACCCGGCGCCGCGCAATCCGGCGCAGCGGCTGGCGGTGTTGCAATACCTGGAATTCCTGCGCGCCCGCCTGGTTGCCGAAATTGCCGTGGGGCTCTTCGAGGACAAGCTGGCGCGCGACGCCGCACTGGCGGTTCGCGATCATGCCGAGACCGCCAGCACCCTGAAACTGCTGGTGGATTTCAACCTGCTCAGCCGCGCCGGCCCGCTGCTGCCGCCATTGTCGGAACGGCTGTGCCGGCGCGTTGCCGCCCCCGGCTTCGTCGAAGACACCGATCAGCTCACCGGCTTCGCGCTGCGGCTGCTGGGGGATCTGCACCTGCGCCGCGATGCCCCGTCCGCGGCGCTGGCCTGTTTCGATGCCGCAATCCGCGCGGGCGACAGTCCGTTCCGGCGCCGCAAGGCCATCGAGGCCGCCCGCGCCGCCGGCGACCGCGACGCCGCAAGGCGCCATCTTGACGCCCATGCACGCAACTGGGCCCTGCCCGCCGATCTGGCCGCACTGCGGCCCTGGGCCGATGCGGTGCAACCGACTTCCAGTGAAAGGCCCGCCGATGACTGAGCGCCGCAACATCGCCGATATCCTGTGCATCGGGTGCCAGAAAGGCTCCACCAGCTGGCTGCATTCGGCGCTGGCGCTGCACCCCGACACCCACGCCTTCCCCAATTCCGAGCCCACCACCTCGACCGACAAGGAGGCCCATTTCTGGGACTGGAACCACCATCGCGGGGTGGAGTGGTATCGCACCCTGCTCACCCCGCCCGAGCCGCATCTGCGCAGCCTGGATTTCACCCCCGAATACGCCTTCCTGCCGGATGAGAAGATCGCCGAATGCAAGGCGCTCAACCCTGACGCGCGCATCATCTACATCCTGCGCGACCCGATGGCGCGGGCGGTTTCGGCGCTGCGCATGCATATCCTCTGGCGCTTTGGCCCGGACCATGACACGCCCTTGCAACTCGATGACACGTTCTTCAAACTGATGGGCCAGGCGCGCATGGACGGGCATGGCAGTTACGCGCGCAACCATGCGGCGTGGCAGCGTCACTACAACGAGATCCTGGTGCTGAACTACGAGGATTTCCACGCCGACCGCCTGGGCAGTCTGGAGCGGGTGCTGACGTTCTGCGGACTGGCGCCCGAGCGTATCGAAGGCGAAGCGCGCGAGAAGCTTGACAAACTGCTTGGGCGCCGGGTCTGGGAGAGCGCGCGCTTTCCCGTCACGCGCGAAGTGCTGCTGTTTCTGCAAGGCTATACATGGCGCACCCGCGAGGCCGTCAAGGGCGTGTTCGGCATGGAGTTCTCCGAGGCCGAGCGCCTGCTGGCCCAATAGCATGGAGCCCCTGCGCCACCTTGCAAGCGCACTCTGGCAGGCACCGCTGGCCGAGCCCGCTACCCCCGGCCTTGCGTTGGCCGGGCAGCTTGACGGCGCGCTGGACTATCCGCAGGCGCTGGCGCATCTGCGCGCACTGACCGGCTGGCACCTGCCCGCGTCCGAGGCGCTGGAAAAGGCGATGTCACGCTGGCCCTGGTCGATCGATCTGGCGCTGCTGGCCGTGGACGAAAGCACCCACCACGCCCCTGCCGGCACCGAAGCCGCCCTTGCCGGGCTGGCAGCGCGCATCACCGCCCAGAACCGCCGCCACGCCGCCTATGCGCGCGCGGCCTGGGCTCTTGGGCGCGCCGATGACGCCCGCGCCTTTCTCGCCGCGATCGATCCGGCCTCGCAAACCGCCGCCGAAGATCGCGCCTGCCGCTGCGAACTGGCGCTGCACGAGGCCGACTGGCCCGCCGCCGAGGCAGACCTGGCCGCACTGGCGGATGACGCGCGCCACCATCCGCGCCTGCGGGTTCTGCATGCCCATGCGCGCCACGGCGCACCGGGGCTGGCCGCGCTTGCCGCCACGCTGGACGATGACCCTGCCCTTGCCGCGCGGGCGGCGCAGATATTCGAGCTGGCGCTGGCCGAGCGCGACTATCCGCTGGCCCGCATGATGGCCGCGCGGCTCAGGGCCCGGCATGGCCCCGCAAGCGCCCCGGCGCGCGACAGCGCGACGCTGCTGGCGCTGGACGCCAATAAGGGACAAGCCGCGCTTGATCTGCTCGCCCCCGATCTGGCCCCGGAGCCCTGGCAATGGACGGCGCGCCAGCATATCCGCTGGCTGCGCGCCCAGCAGGCGACAGCACTTCAGAGCGCCGATCCCCAGGCGGTGGCACCGCACCATCAGCGCGCCATGGCGCATGCCGAGGCGGCGCTGCGCCTGCATCCGGGCCATGCGGTGCTGCGCGGGCTATGGCTTGGCTGGCGCGAACTGACCGAGGACTGGCGCAGGCTCGAGGCTGAAATGCGTGGTCCGCTCGCACCCGGCGAAAGCCCGCTGCAGCGCGCCACCCAGCTTGACCGGCTGGGGCGGCACCGCGAAGCGCTGGCGCTGCTGGATACCCCCCTTCCACAGGCGCCCCGCGCCATGCGCGCCGCGCAGGCACGCCGGCACGCCGAAAGCGCGCTGCTGGCCGGCGATCCGCCGCTGGCCGAGACCGCACTGAACACCGCCGAATCCCTGCCCCTGAACGCTGCGCAACGCACCGATCTGGCCATGCTGCGCGCCGAATGGCACCTGTGGCAGTTCCAGGCTGCCGCAGCCGAAGCCGCGCTGGCCCCGCTGGACGCGCTTTGCCCGCAACGCATGGGGCTATGGCTGTTGCGCGCGCGCGCGGCCTTCCTGCAAGGCGATTTCGCCGCTTCAGAGGCTGCGCTGCAACGCTTTCGCAGCCTCAAGCAGGCGCAGACCGAAGCGCCCGTGCCGCTTGACCTGCGCGACCGCATCACCGCCGACGCGCTTGATGCCAGCCAGACCCTGCCACCGCTTGACCCGGCGCAACCGATCCATCAGACCATCGCCCGTTGCACCGCTCGCGTGCTTTGCGCCGCGCCCGGTCTGGCCGCCTGGACGCTGGCCAACGGATTGCGACAGGGGGCATGGCCATTGGGGGCATGGCCATTGCGCACCGGCAATGGCGCCGTGCCGACGATCCCGCGCCAGCTGTTGCACTACTGGGAGGGCGCGCCCAACGGCGCAGTGCAGCGCAGCCTCGATGCCTGGGCCGCGCACCACCCCGGCTTTGCGCAAACCGTCTTCACCCGCGAAAGCGCCGCGCGATGGCTGGGCGCGCATGCGCCGCATCTGGTGGCACTGTTCGAACGCCAGACGCTGCCGGCCACGCGCGCCGATCTGTTCCGCATTGCCTGGCTGGTGCAAGAGGGCGGGATCTATGCCGATGTCGATGAGTTCCCGCGCGCGCCCGTCACCGACTGGCTGAGCGATGCCACGGCGGTTTTCTGCATCGAAGCCGGCTACGGCACCGTGGCCAACAATTTCATCGCCGCCACCCCCGGCCTGCCCCTGCTGGCGCGCATGCTGGCGCGTATCGAGGCCAATCTGGCCACCAGCGCCTCCCCCTATCCCTGGTGGGACAGCGGCCCCGCGCCGCTGAGCCAGTCGGCGCTTGAATCCCTTGCCACACCGGACGGCGGGGCCGGGTTGCGGCTGCTCTGGCAGGCTGAATACTGCGCGCGCGTCAGCACCAACCTGCCCTTTCCGCACAAACGCGGCGCGTTTCACTGGCGCTAGGCACAGATGCCGCGGGCCGGCACCTCGGGCCAGGGAAGGGCGATATCATCAGGCAGCGACAGCGCCGAGGCCGGCATGACCTGCGACAACAGCCGCTCCAGCCGTCCGGTGCGCGCCCCGTGCGGATCGAGCACGCGACAGCAGATGTATTCCTCGACAAGGCTGGCCTGCTGTTCATAGCCGTAGTCCAGAAACCGCGCATCGGCTTGTGCTTCGGCCTCGGCGTCGAACAGGTAGGGGTCGGCGCCCTGAAAATGCTCGGCCCCGCCCCGCATCGGGCTGTAGCCGGTCAGATGCCGGTTCTGCCATTGCCAGACATGGGTCATTTCATGGGCAATGAACATCGCCGCCACCAGGCCCATGCTGCCATCGGGGTTGCGCGCGTAATCGGCGCGCATGATGTCGGGGCGGATGTGGATATGGTTCCACAATACCATACCGGCCGCGCGCGCGGTAAAGGTGGGGCTGTCATCGGGTGGCAGAATACGCTCGCGGCAGGTGGTGCGGGGGCGCGTGGGATAGGTGCGCGAAACCACGCCCACCAGCCCGTTTTCCACCACCCGCACCGGGGCGATGTCCAGCGTTTCGCCAAAAAGCCCCTGTGCCAATGCGCGCTCGCCCGGTGCCAGTTCGCGCCCGCAGCCCACCACAAGCAGCGCCAGCAGAAGCGCCCCGGCAAGGCGATGCGGGTGTACGGGCGCGCTCATTCCAGCGCTCCGGCCTCGCGCAGTGCATCGGCGAAGGCGCGGGTATCGACGGCCAGATGCGCGCTGTTGAATTGCGCCAGCGGCGGTTGCGGGGCAAAGAACTGGCTGTCCACCGCCAGAAATCGCCATTCGCCGTCGCGCCAATGCAGGATCGGCGAGCCGCTGTCGCCGCGCGTGGTGTCGCAATCATGGATCAGCGAGCCGTCGCGATAGGCATCAAGCACCCGGCACTCCATATGCCCAGAAGGCCAGGCGCCGGTATCCCAGCTATAGCCGGCCTGCGAAACCATGAAATCGCCGGCGCGAATGGTGTCAAAATCATCCTTGGCCAGCAGCATCGGGCGGATGAAACCGACCTCCAGCCCCAGATCGCTGTCCAGCGTCAGAAGCGCCCAGTCATGGCCATTGCCGCCATGGGGCGGGAAATCCTGTGGCGTGTAGTCCGGCGAGACGACATAGCCGCTGACACCGGCGCGCCCGGCCTCGTCATCACCCCAGGCGCCGGCGCGGAAACTGAGCGCCTTGACCGCGCCGCCCTGCGCGTCGCGCAGGCAATGCGCCGCCGTTGCCAGAAGCCGCGGGCCGATCAGCACCGCCGTGCAGGCGCCATCGGCAAGCTGCAACAGCCCCATCGCCCGCCAGGGCATCGCGCCGGTATCGACCAGAACGCGGTCGTCATGGCCGAAATAATGATCGCGCGCCTCGCGCGGGCGCTGGCGGCCCACACAATCGGCGGTATCGGTATTGGCCGCGCACAGCCCGGTACCGATGCCCGGCTCGTCGCAGATGCCGTTGAACGCGTGTTCGCAGGCATTCGAGCGGTTGCGCAGAAAGGCCACCGCGCGGCAGTCATTGGTATCGGTCCCCGAGGTGCAGACCCCGGTGCCGATGCCCGGCTCATCGCATTCGCCATCATTGGCCCAGCGGCAGGAATTGTCGCCGCCGACAGCCATGGCACGGCAATCGCTGGCATCGGTGCCATCGGGGCAGGCGCCGGTGCCGCCAAAGCGCGCATCGTCACATTCGCCGTCATTGGCCCAGCGGCAACTGTCATCGCCCAGCCGGGCGCGGATCTCGGCCGGCACGGCAGCCCAGAGCCGGGCATGGGCGCTGGCCTCGGCGCGGCAATCATTGGTATCGGTGCCCGAGGGGCAGGCACCGGTGCCCCCATAGCGAGCCTCGTCGCATTCGCCGTCATTGGCCCAGCGGCAGGAATTGTCCTGCGCCAACACGGCGGGGGCCGGCACCAGTACCAGCATGGCCACAAGCGCGCCCAGAAGCAGGGCCCGCTTCGGCGCATCTGTGAGGACCGGTTTGAACATCATGATCTGCGCATGTCGCAGGGGCGGGACCGGCACGCCATCGCCAGCCCCTGCCCCTTGTCAGTGCTCGCGGTCCATGACCCACAGCGGGCTGGCGATGGTCACGCCCAGCGTCGCCACCCCGCCGCCGCCGCCATAGGTGCCGGCAAAGACCGCATAGTCACCGGGTTGCGGATTGGGGATCATCACACCGGGGTTGAGACCCTCGAAATCGTCGTTGCAATGCACTTGCCCGTCGGGGCCGACAATCAGCAAGGTGCCATCGGCTTCCGACACCATGTAGACCATGAGTTGCGGCAGGCCGGGCTGGGCGCTGATCACCACATCGGGGCGCGAGGCATCGATATATCCGGCGCAGCCTTCACCCATGCCGAATGCCTCGACACTGCTGGCCGGCACATCGAAGATCAGCCGCGGGTCAACGCGCGTCTGCGGGCCGAAATCCAGCCGGCCCACGGCGGGTTCGGCATCAGGGTCGAGCCCGCCACCACTGGCGCCATCACCGCTTTCGGCCCCCGTCCAGTTGGGCTGCCCCAGCGCCGCATAAAGGTTGAAGCTGCCCCCGGCACCCTGCGAATAGGCGCCGACATAGACCAGATAATCCCCTGCCGGCGCATTCGAGAAGCTGACCGCCGGATTGAGCCCGTAGCTGTCGTCATTGCACAGCCACTGACCATCGGGCGCGCGCGCGGCCATCACCAGATCGGTCTGCGACATCGCATAGAGGCTCAGCATCGGTTGCTGCGCATCAAGCGACAGCACCAGATCGGGCGCGTCCAACCCGGTGAATCCCGGGCAATAGCTGCCGATGGGCAACATCTCCATCGGATCGTTGGCAATGATCGGCGCGCTGGCCAGAAGCTGCCCGGCGCGCGCGGCGGTGGCATCAAGCATCACCGAACCGGCGCGCGGGGTGGCGGAGCCATCGAACGCCGCCTCGCTGAAGGCCGGCCCGCCCTGCGAGGCGAAGAGATCATAGCGCGCCGTGCCGCCTTGCGAGAAGCCGCCGACGAAGATGTGGTAATCGCCCGCGCCGGCATTGTCGAAGGTCACCGCCGGGTTCAGCCCGAAGCTGTCGTCATTGCACAGGATGCGCCCGTCGGGACCGCGCACGGCGATCGTCAGATCGCGCTCGGACATGGCGAAGATGCTCATCTGGCGCTCGGACGCATCGAGGGTGAGCACCGCATCGGCAGCATCGAACCGCCCGTAGCCGGGGCAATAATCGGTGTTGAGGGGGCGCATTTCATGGTCGGGATGCAGGGTGCCGCCGGTGACAAGCTGCTGGCGCCCGGTCTCGGTGCTGGCGGTAAAGACATGCTGCCCGGCGCGCGGCGCGCCAAGCGCCGTGACATCGAGCCCGCGCAATTCCAGCGCCGAAATCGGCCGGTCGCTGGCGATCAGCCGCGCATCGACCGCGCCCCCTTCCTCGGCGGCGCCAAGCCAGACCCGAAAGCGGCCCGGCCCGACATTGGCAAACTGCGTCGAGGCCAGCCCGTCATCGCCGACCAGAGCGCAACGGTAAAGCCCGTCCGGCGTGCCAAGAACCATGCTCGCCAGCCCCTCGCCCGAGGCGGTGAAGGCCAGCGTCTCCATGAACTGCGTCACATCGAACATCGCCGCCGCGCCTTCGGGCAACACATGTCCCTGACAGCCGCGCACATAGGCCGCAGCCGGTTCGACCGCATTGCCAAAGGCGCGCACACCCACGCGCAGCGGCAGGTAGAAATCGCCTGTCGGTGCCAGTTCTACGGCAAAACCTGCCGCCTCGGCCTGCGCCGGCGCGGGCGAAAGCGGCATCGCCAGTGCCGCAACGGCAACAGACACCATGAGCAATGAGCGGCGGGAACGAAACATGGAATGGTCCTTTCGGGGAACACGCTGCAAGCTCCAGAGACTGCCTCTTTGGCTGCAATGCGTCAATGATCTTGACGCCGCCTGCACCGGTTCCGCGCCGATCGCGGGCGCGCGGCAATCGGGTGCTGGCGGGGGCGGCGCGGTTGCGCTAAAGACGGCTCGACCAGACCATCGACGGCATCAAGACGGAAACAGCATGGCCCGCATCCTGATCACCTCGGCACTTCCATATATCAACGGGATCAAGCACCTGGGCAATCTGGTTGGCAGCCAGTTGCCTGCCGATCTCTATGCCCGCTACATGCGCGCACGCGGGCATGAGGTGATGTTCATCTGCGCCACCGACGAACACGGCACCCCCGCCGAACTGGCCGCCGCGAAAGCCGGCAAGCCGGTGGCTGAATACTGCGCGCAAATGCATGCGGTGCAGACCGAGCTGGCGCGCGGCTTCCGGCTTTCGTTTGATCACTACGGGCGCTCGTCGAGCACGCGCAACCATGCGCTGACCCAGCATTTCGCCGGCCGGTTGCGTGCCGCCGGGCTGATCGCCGAAGTGCGCGAGAAGCAGGTCTTCAGCCATGCCGATGGCCGCTTCCTGCCCGACCGCTACATCGAGGGCACCTGCCCCAATTGCGGCTATGATCGCGCGCGCGGCGATCAATGCGAGAACTGCACCAAGCAGCTGGACCCGACCGATCTGATCAACCCGCGCTCGGCGATCTCGGGTTCGACCGACCTGGAAGTGCGCGAGACCAAGCATCTTTATCTGCGCCAGTCGGCGCTGCGCGAGCGGCTGGACCAATGGATCGACAGCCAGAAGGGCTGGCCGGTGCTGACCACCTCGATTGCCAAGAAATGGCTGCACGATGGCGACGGGCTGCAAGACCGCGGCATCACCCGCGATCTGGATTGGGGCGTGCCGGTCAGGGACGGCGAAAACGCCTGGCCCGGCATGGAGGGCAAGGTCTTTTACGTCTGGTTCGACGCGCCCATCGAATATATCGCCGCCACGGCCGAATGGGCCGATGCGCAGGGCCTCGATGATGCGGCCTGGCAGCGCTGGTGGCGCACCGATGCCGGCGCCGGCGATGTGCGCTACATCCAGTTCATGGGCAAGGACAACGTGCCCTTCCACACGCTCAGCTTTCCCGCGACGCTGATGGGATCGGGCGAGCCCTGGAAACTGGTGGATTACATCAAGTCCTTCAATTACCTCAACTATGATGGCGGGCAGTTCAGCACCAGCCAGGGCCGCGGCGTGTTCATGGACCAGGCGCTGAGCCTGTTGCCGGCGGATTACTGGCGCTGGTGGTTGCTTTCCCATGCTCCTGAAAACAGCGACAGCGAATTCACCTGGGAGAATTTTCAGGCCAGCGTGAACAAGGATCTGGCCGATGTGCTGGGCAATCTGGTCAGCCGGGTGACAAAGTTCTGCCGCGCCAAATTCGGCGAGGCAGTGCCCGAGGGCGGCGAATGGGGCCCGCGCGAAGCGGCGCTGATCGAGGCGCTGGAGGCGCGTATCCGCGCTTATGAGGGCTTCATGGAGGCGATGGAAGTGCGCAAATCGGCCGGTGAGTTGCGTGCGATCTGGGTGCTGGGCAACGAATACCTGCAAGAGGCCGCGCCCTGGGCCAGCTTCAAGACCGATCCGCAGGCGGCCGCGGCACAGGTGCGCCTGGCGCTCAACCTGATCCGGCTTTACGCGGTGCTGTCGCGCCCCTTCATCCCCGATGCTGCACAGGGCATGATGGCGGCCCTGCGCTGCCAGGACTGGGCATGGCCCGGCGCGGCCGACGAGGCGCTGCGGCTTCTGCCGCCGGGCCATGGTTTTGCCGTGCCCGAGGTCATGTTTGCCAAGATCACCGACGAGCAGCGCGCCGAATGGGCCGAGCGCTTCGCCGGCGTGCGCGCGTAAGGGGGCGCTGGCCCCTTTTCGCGCCGGGACTTTGCGCATAGGCTGATACCATGTTCACTATCGAGCACGATTTCGACGCCACGGTCATCACCCTTGTCGACGAGGGCCCGGCCCCGTTGTTGGAAGATGTGATCATCACCAATTTCGAGGATTGCATCACCGTCGAGCAATACGACCCGCAATCGGACCGGGTGATGAAGATCACCTTTTCCTTCCGGCAGTTGCATGAATTGCGCGCCGCGCTGAACCTGCCCGAGGGAATCTATCGGCTGCGGCCCATGGACGACGACTCCGAAGCCGACGATCAATCGAGCTGAAAGCGCTTGTCGCGGGTGCTGGCGCCATGGGTGAGCCACAAGCGACCGGGGGCCACGCCAGGCGCGCGCACCAGCAGTTCGCGCGCCTTCTCATTAGCGCGCCCGTGAGCGGGCGGCGCGGTGGCGCGCAAGCGCAGCGGCTCGTCGGGCGTGGCGCCGGGTTCGATCAGAACTCCAGCACGTTGCGGGCCAGCACTTACTGGGCCAATGCGCGCATCATCATCGCGCGATCGACATTGCCGCCGGTGGCCAGCGCGATCACCGTGTCGGGCAGGCCCGGCGCGAAGAGCGCCGCGGCCAGCGCCACCGCCCCGCCCGGTTCCAGCACGATCTTGAGCCGGTCATGCGCCAGCGCCATCGCCTTGAGCGCATGCTCCTCGCTCACCGCCAGGCCAGGGCCACAGAGCCGGGCAAGGATGGGCCAGGTCAGGCGGCCGGGCTCGGGCGTGACGATGGCATCGCAGATCGAGCCGGAAAGGCGCGGGTTGCGCTGCACCTGCCCCGCGGCGAGCGAGCGCGCCACGTCATCGAAGCCCTCGGGCTCGACGGGGCGCGGGCGAAGGCCGGGCGCGCGCGCCTCCAGCGCCAGCGCCACGCCCGATGTCAGCCCGCCGCCGCCGCAGCAGATCAGCACATCGGCCTGCGTGACCCCGGCCTCAAGGGCCTGTTCGGCGATCTCCAGCCCGGCGGTGCCCTGCCCGGCGATCACCTCGGCCATATCGAAGGGCTTGATCAGCGTCAGCCCGCGCGCGGCGGCGAGCCTTTCGCCAATGGCGTCACGGTCCTCGGTGGCGCGGTCGTAAAGCACCACTTCCGCACCGAGCGCGCGGGTGTTGTCGATCTTGATGGCGGGCGCATCCGAGGGCATGACGATCACCGCCGCAATACCCTTGATCCGCGCCGCGAGCGCCACGCCCTGCGCATGATTGCCCGAAGAAAACGCAATCACGCCTGCCGGCTCCAGCGCGCTGAGCGCATTCCAGGCACCGCGAAACTTGAACGAGCCGGTGTGTTGCAGGCACTCGGCCTTCACCAGCACCCGACGCCCGGCAAGATCGTCCAGAAACGGCGAGGACAAAAGCGGCGTGCGCCGCGCATGGCCCTTCAGGCGCACCGCGGCGGCCTCGATCATGGCGATGTCGCTCATATCAGCAGTCCCAGAAAACGATTGATGGCGCGCAGGGATTCGGGCTCGTCCAGAAACGGGATATGGCCGCGATCGGGCACTTCCTCATAGATCATGGCAGGGCAGCGTGCGGCCATTTCATCGGCGCTGGCCTGCGTCAGCAGATCGGAATTGGCACCGCGAATGAGCGCGAGCGGCTTGACGCAGCAGGCATCGAAAAGCGGCCAGAGATCAGGCGCGGGACCATCCAGCGCGGCCAGGAAAGCCTTGCGCAAGGCCGGGTCATAATTGATGTCAAGCCCTTGATCGGTTTCGATGAAATGGCGGCGTGCCTCCTCCATCCAGCGGTTGGGGGGAACATTGGCAAACCCCTCGGCGGCATGTTCAAGCGCCACCGCCGCCGCCGCGTGGCTGCGCGCCGCCGGACGAAAGCCGATATAGGCCTTGATCCGTTCAAGCCCCAGCGGCTCCAGCACCGGCCCGACGTCATTGAGCACCACGCCGCGCACCCGCTCGGGCGCGGTGGCGGCCAGATACATCGCCACCATGCCGCCGCGCGAAGTGCCCAGAAAAGCGGCGCTTTCCAGCCCCAGATGATCAAGCAGCGCCAGCACATCAGCGGCTTCCTGTGGCACGGTATAGCTTTGCGCACCCGTCCAGTCCGATCCGCCCCGCCCGCGATAATCCGGCCGGATCAGCCGCAGCGGCGGCAGATGGGGGGCCATGTAGTCAAAATCACTGTGGTTGCGCGTCAGCCCGGCCAGACAGACCAGCGCAATGCCGTGGCCATCGTCGGTATGGAACAGGCGCGCGCCGTCGGCGGCGGTGAAATGGGGCATGGGTGAAGCCTGTGATTGCACATTTGCGGCACTAGAGCATGGCGTTGCGACAGGGGCAATGGGCGCGCTCACGCCCCGCAGGTGCCCCCGGACCGAAGCACGGGGGCACTGGCCGGCCAGACGCCCGGCACGCGCCGTATCAGGCCAGCATCGCCAGCGGGTTTTCCAGGTTCTCGATGATCGCGCTCAGGAACTCGGCCCCCAGCGCGCCGTCGATGACCCGGTGATCGACGGAAAGCGTCATCGACATGACGGTAGCCACCTTCAACTCGCCATCGGCCCCGACCACAGGCTGCTTCAGCCCCGCACCGACCGCAAGGATCGAACCATGCGGCGGGTTGATGACGGCATCGAAGTTTTCGATCCCGAACATGCCGAGGTTGGAAATCGCAAACGAGCCGCCGACATATTCATGCGGCGCCAGCTTGCGGCTGCGCGCACGGGTGGCAAGGTCCTTCATCTCGGCCGAGAGCGCCGAAAGCGATTTCAGATGCGAATCCCTGATGACCGGCGTGAAGAGCCCGCCATCGACCGCGACGGCCACCGCCACATCCGAGGGCTTGAGCCGCAAGATACGGTCGCCGGCCCAGACGGCATTGGCATCGGGCACCTTTTGCAGCGCCATGGCACAGGCCTTGATGATGAAATCATTGACCGAGAGCTTGACCCCGCGCCCTTCAAGCTGGGCGTTGAGCTGGGCGCGGAATTTCATCAGCGCATCAAGCTGAACCGAGCGGCGCAGATAGAAATGCGGGATGGTCTGCTTGGCCTCGGTCAGGCGCGCGGCCACCGTCTTGCGCATGCCGTCGAGCTTGACCTCATCAAAGGCGCGGCCCTCGAACATGCGCATCACGGCATCGGCGGTGGGGCCGGCGGGCAGCCCGGCGGGCGCGGCTTTCGGCGCCTCGGCATGTGCCGCGGGCGGCGGTGCGGCGGCGGTCTGCGGTGCCGCACCGCCGCCTTCGACATCGGCCCTGACGATGCGCCCGCGCGGGCCCGAGCCCTTTATCTGCGTCAGGTCCAGCCCCTTGTCGGCGGCGATGCGGCGCGCCAGCGGCGAGGCAAAGATACGCTCGCCCGCGGCGCTGACCGGCGCGGCCGGCGCCACGGCGGGGTTGGCAGGGTCGGATTCGGTTTTTTGGGCCTCAGCCTTGGATGGCTCGGCCTTGCCCGGCGCGGCCTTGGCTGGTTCGGCCGCCTTGCCTGCGCTGGCGGCAATATCGCCAGCGCTTTCGCCCTCCTCCAGCAGGACGGCGATGGGGGTGTTGACCTTCACCCCCTCGGCCCCCTCGGTCACCAGGATCTTGCCGATGGTGCCCTCATCAACGGCTTCAAACTCCATGGTTGCCTTGTCGGTCTCGATCTCGGCGATGATCTGGCCGGAGGTGACGCTGTCGCCCTCCTTGACCAGCCATTTGGCCAGCGTGCCCTCTTCCATCGTCGGCGAGAGCGCGGGCATCAGAATTTCGATCGGCATGTCCGGCCTCCCTCAGCGATAGGTGACTTTGCGCACGGCCTCGACAACCTCGTCGGTCGTCACCAGCGCCAGCTTTTCCAGATTGGCGGCATAGGGCATCGGCACATCCTTGCCGCACAGGTTGATCACCGGCGCGTCCAGATAGTCGAAAGCCTGCTGCATCACCACCGAAGTGATGTAATTGCCCACCGAGCTTTGCGGGAAGCCTTCCTCGACGGTGACCAGACGGTTGGTCTTTTTCACCGATTCGAGGATCGTGGCGGTATCCATGGGCCGGATGGTGCGCAGGTCGATCACCTCGGCCTCGATACCGTCCTGCGCCAGCCGCTCGGCGGCTTCCAGCGCATAGGTCATGCCGATGCCGAAGCTGACGAGGGTAACATCACCGCCCTTGCGCCAGACGCGCGCCTTGCCGAAGGGCACGGTAAAGCCATCGAGCACCGGCACGTCGAAGCTGCGGCCATAAAGGATCTCGTTCTCCAGAAACACCACCGGGTTGGGGTCGCGGATGGCGGATTTCAGCAGGCCCTTCGCATCGGCCGCCGAATAGGGCATCACCACCTTGAGCCCCGGCAGATGGCCATACCAGGCGGCATAGCACTGGCTGTGCTGCGCGCCCACGCGCGCTGCCGCGCCGTTGGGGCCACGGAACACGATCGGGCATGCCAACTGCCCGCCCGACATATAGAGCGTCTTGGCTGCCGAATTGACGATATGGTCCATCGCCTGCATGGCGAAGTTGAAGGTCATGAATTCGACGATCGGCCTGAGCCCGCCCCAGGCGGCGCCCACGCCGAGCCCTGCAAAGCCCATCTCGGTGATTGGCGTGTCGATCACCCGGCGCGCGCCGAATTCATCCAGCAGCCCCTGGCTGATCTTGTAGGCGCCCTGATATTCGCCCACTTCCTCGCCCATCAGGAAAACACGGTCATCGGCGCGCATTTCCTCGGCCATGGCTTCGCGCAGGGCCTCGCGCACGGTCATGGTTTTCAACGGCGTGCCGGCGGGGAAATCAGGCTCGGCATCGGGCTTTGGCCAAGGCGCATCGGTAGGCGCATCGGTGGTTACGTCGGCGGGCGCGTCGCGCCTGGCCTCGGCGGGCCTTGATGGGGCGGGCTTTTCAGCCTTGCTCGCGCCGGAAGCGCCGGCAGCCTCGGCGGTTTGCGCCTTGTCCATGTCGCCAGCGCTTTCGCCCTCCTCCAGCAGGACGGCGATGGGGGTGTTGACCTTCACCCCCTCGGCCCCCTCGGCCACCAGGATCTTGCCGATGGTGCCCTCATCAACGGCTTCAAACTCCATGGTTGCCTTGTCGGTCTCGATCTCGGCGATGATCTGGCCGGAGGTGACGCTGTCGCCCTCCTTGACCAGCCATTTGGCCAGCGTGCCCTCTTCCATCGTCGGCGAGAGCGCGGGCATCAGAATTTCGATT
Source organism: Pararhodobacter sp. (assembly GCA_046295695.1). Taxonomy (GTDB): domain Bacteria; phylum Pseudomonadota; class Alphaproteobacteria; order Rhodobacterales; family Rhodobacteraceae; genus Pararhodobacter. The sequence goes on from JBKBMS010000001.1 coordinate 361,916, forward strand.
GCCATGTCCCTGCCCCCCTTATGCGTAAATATCCGTCCAGAGCTCGGACAGGTCCGGCTCGGGGCTTTCCTTGGCGAAATCGGCCGCCTCGTTGACGACCGCCTTGATCTCCTTGTCGATCACTTTCAGATCCTCGTCGCTGGCATGCCCGCCAGTCAGCAGAAGCTCACGCACGCGGTCGATCGGGTCGCGCTCCTCGCGCATCTTCTGCACTTCCTCGCGGGTTCGATACTTTGCCGGGTCCGACATCGAATGTCCGCGGTAGCGATAGGTCATCATCTCCAGAATATAGGGGCCATCCCCGGCGCGGCAGGCGGCAATGGCCTTTTCGGCGGCAGCCTTGACCGCCAGCACATCCATGCCGTCAACCATCTCGCCCTTGATGCCATAGGCCGCGCCGCGCTCCCACAGGTTCGGCGACTTGGTGGCGCGCTTGGTCGAGGTGCCCATGGCATACTGGTTGTTCTCGATGACAAAAACCACCGGCAGGTTCCACAGCTGAGCCATGTTGTAGGTCTCGTAGACCTGGCCCTGATTGGCCGCGCCATCGCCGAAATAGGTGAACGAGACGTTGTCATTGCCCAGATACCTGTCGGCAAAGGCCAGCCCCGCCCCCAACGGCACCTGCGCGCCGACAATGCCATGCCCGCCATAGAAATGGCGCTCCTTCGAGAACATGTGCATCGAGCCGCCCTTGCCGCGCGAATAGCCTCCCTCGCGCCCGGTGAGCTCGGCCATGACGCCCTTGGGGTCCATGCCGCAGGCCAGCATATGGCCGTGGTCGCGATAGGAGGTGATGCGCTTGTCACCCTCCTTGGCGGCTGCCTCGATGCCCACCACAACGGCCTCCTGGCCGATATAGAGATGGCAGAACCCGCCGATCAGCCCCATGCCGTAAAGCTGGCCGGATTTCTCCTCGAATCGGCGGATCAACAGCATGTCGCGGTAATACTTGAGCAGCTCTTCGCCTGAAATATTTGATTTTCCAGATGCTTTTCGCGCAGCCATCGGCAAGATCCCCCTATGTCGGCGACAATGGTTTAGCGTTAAACCATTATCTACACCAAGGCCGGAAAAAATGCGAGATCCATTTCCGTCACGGCCCCCGGCTTCTCCCCCCGGCTTCTCCCGAGGCATGCGCAAGCGCCACATCGGCACCCGCCGGAAGATCCTAACCCAGGAGCGGGGCAAAAAGAAATGGGGTATCCGCAAAGCGTGTTGGTTCGCTTCGCCTTAACCTGCGAACGACAGGGACGTCGGCTTTGAGCCTATATTTTGAATGCTGCAATGTGGGCAAATGTCAGCTTTGGCGAGTGAAGCCCTATCAGCGTGTCGACATTTTCACGAGATTTGCGACCGTATTTATGTTGCGAACGGTGCCTTCGGACATTGAAGCAAGTCGTAGTTTTGATCGTCCCATCCCGGATGGATAGTGAATGAAAATCTCGCGCTCCCCCAGTTCTATTTCCTGATCGACCTGCCCCTTCGCCTCCTTGATTGTTGCCGAAGGCGGCGGGGTATCGAGGAAAAGAACGCCGACCTTACTGGGCTCGGCACTTGGGAAAGGGTTTGCATCGAGCACTGCCCGCAACTCTTGAGCAGTGCGGACGATGACGCCAACAGGCTTTCCTGCATACGCCTCAAGGCTTGTCTCAAGCGCCTCTTTCACGGCCGCCGGATCGTCAGCGGTGGAGAATACAAGATTGCCGGATTGAATGTAGGTTCGCACGTCAAGCAAGCCTGCCGCTGCGGCCATAAGGCGCAACTCGGTCATGGGCAGTTTGCCGGTGCCACCAACATTGACCGCGCGTAGAAGTGCTACAATTGTCTCCATCCGTCCATCACACCCTTTGCCGCCAATCACAGAATCTGCCATGCGATCTATACTCAGCAACGTCCGTAATGTCCGCTTGGCTGACCAACACGGCATGCGGACACCCCAAAAAGAAATGCCCCATTCATGGCGCAGGCGGCAGAGACTGAACGACGCAGGCGCCGCGGCTGAAGGCTCAGCGCAGAACGATCTCGTCGGGGCGCAGATAGCCCAGAACCTCGCGCGCCTGCTGGTCCAGAAGGTCAAGGTCCAGATAGGTATCCGACAGCCGCCGCGTGCGGTTTTCGATCTCGGCCAGATCAAGCGCCAGACGGTCGCGCTCGGCGCGCAGGATGGCGGCGTCGGCCTCGATCTGGACGCGTTTGAACAGCCCGTATTCGCCCTGCACGGCGGCAAAGGTCAGGTAGGTTCCGAACGTGCCGGCGAGGGCGTAGAACATCACCGGGCCAAAACTGGGGCGTTTGCGCTGCATGATCGTGCTCCGGGCCTCTGCTGGCCTCTGGGCGGGCCATTCGCGCCAGCATGCCACAGCCCTGCGGCAATGGGAATCCCCCAGATGCGCGGCAGCGCGGTCTGGCCCGCCCAGCCTGGGCGACCAGGCCCCAACGCCGCGTCAGGCTTGCGCGATGGCCCGCCCCGCTGCAGGCTCGATACACCATCGGGAGGAGCCGCCATGAGCATCGCCGCACCGCGCAGCCAGCTTGGGACGCATGAGGTCTATAACCAGCCACCGCCGCTGGCCGCCGATCTCTGGGCCACCGACGCGCCGCTGCGCGCGCTGATGGGCGAGGATGGCGAACTGGCCGCGCTGGGCGGCGCGCTGGGCACTGCGGAAATCCGCGAGACGGCGCGCGATGCCCAGACCCGCCTGCCCGAGTTGCGCAGCTTCGATCGCACCGGGCGGCGCATCGACGAGGTGCATTTTCACCCCGCCTACCACCGGCTGATGGCCCTGGGGCTGGAAGCGGGCTATGCCGCCACCGCCTGGGAGCCCGGCGGCAGCCATGCCCGGCATGCGGCGATGATCTATCTCTTCAGCCAGATCGAGCCGGGCGTCTGCTGTCCGATGACCATGACCTATGCCGCCGTGCCCGCGCTCGATGCCGACCCGGCGCTGGCCGCGCTCTGGCGCCCGCGGCTGACGGCGCGCGCCTATGACCCCTCGCGCCGCTCGGTCGAGCAAAAGGCCGGCGCGACGATGGGCATGGCGATGACCGAAAAGCAGGGCGGCTCGGATGTGCGCGCCAACTCCACCCGTGCGCAGCGTGATGACAGCCATGGCGGCTACCGGCTGACCGGGCACAAATGGTTCTGTTCCGCACCGATGTGCGACGGCTTCCTGACGCTGGCGCAGGCCGAGGGCGGCTTGAGCTGCTTTCTGGTGCCGCGCTGGCTGCCCGACGGCACGCGCAACCCCTTCACCATCCTGCGGCTCAAGGACAAGCTGGGCAACAAGGCCAATGCCTCAAGCGAGATCGAATATGCCGATACCTTCGCGCATCGTCTCGGCGAGGAAGGGCGCGGCGTGCAGACCATCATCGAGATGGTGCATCATACGCGCCTTGATACCGCGATGGCGCCGGCCGGGCTGATGCGCGCCGCCCTGGCCGAGGCCCTGCACTGGGCGCGCGGGCGTGCAGCCTTCCAGAAACGGCTGATCGACCAGCCGCTGATGCGCGCCGTGCTGGCCGATCTGGCACTGGAGGCCGAGGGCGCGCTGATGCTGGGCATGGATGTGGCGCGGGCCTTCGACGATCCGGCGCGCCGGCCCTATGCACGGATTTCCGTGGCACTGGCCAAGTTCCTGTCGAACAAGCGCGCGCCGGGCATGATTTATGAATGCATGGAGGTGTTGGGCGGCATGGGCTATGTCGAGGAGACCCCCCTGCCCATGCTCTACCGCGAGGCGCCGCTCAATTCGATCTGGGAGGGTTCGGGCAATGTGATCTGCCTCGACATCCTGCGCACGCTGCTGCGCGAGCCCGACGCCGGCGCGCAGCTTGCCGCGCGGCTGGACAGCGCGCGCGGGATTGATGCGCGGTTCGATGCGGCATTGCAGCGCCATCGTGATCGCTGGCCCGCCCTGCCCCCCGAGGCCGAGGCCCGCTGGTTTGCCGAAAGCCTGGCGCAGCTTCTGGCCGGGGCCGCGATGCTGGAAAAAAGCCCGAATGCGCAAGCCTTCATCGCCAGCCGGCTGGATGCGCCGCGCGGCCAGATCGCCGGGTCGCTGGCCGGGCTGGACACCGGGGAAGTGCTGGCACGGTTCTGAGCAGGCGCACGCCCCCGCACGCCACGCTTTCCCTCGCGCTTTCCCTGCGGCAGGCAGGCAGGCGGCCGGGTTCAGGCGGCCGGGTTCAGGCGTCGGTGCCGATCGTGTGGTCCATCGACAGGGCGGGCTGGTCGCAGCCGGCCTCACCGACGATACGCGCGGGCACTCCGGCCACCGTCTTGCACGGCGGTACATCGGCCAGCACCACCGATCCGGCGGCGATGCGGGTGCAATGGCCGATGCGGATATTGCCCAGCACCTTGGCCCCGGCGCCGATCAGCACGCCATCGCCGATCTTGGGGTGGCGGTCGCCGTCTTCCTTGCCGGTGCCGCCCAGCGTGACCGAATGCAGCATCGAGACATTGTCGCCCACCACCGCCGTTTCGCCGATGACGATGGAATGGGCATGGTCGATCATGATGCCCTTGCCGATGCGCGCGGCGGGGTGAATATCGACGCCGAACACCTCCGAAACGCGCATCTGGATGAAGGCGGCCATGTCGATGCGGCCATTCTTCCAGAGCCAGTGGCCGACGCGGTAAGCCTGCACCGCCTGATAGCCCTTGAAATAGAGCACCGGTTGCAGGAAGCGGTGGCAGGCCGGGTCGCGGTCATAGACGGCAACCAGGTCGGCGCGCGCCGCAGCACCCAGCCAGGGATCGCACAGATAGGCTTCCTCGGCGATCTCGCGCAGGATCTGCTCGCTGATCTCGGCCGAGGCCAGCTTCAGCGAGAAGCGAAACGCCAGCGCACGCTCCATCGTGGCATGGTGCAACAGGCTGTTGTGCAGCACCCCGCCAAGAAGCGGTTCGTCGCGCACCGCCTGCGCGGCCTCTTCGCAGATGCGCCCCCAGACTGGATCAAGCGCGGCAACTTTCGGTTTGGTTTCGGGCATGGCGGGCCTCCTGCGCAACTGCTGCCAAGATAGTGCAATCCGCAGCGTTTTCCACCCCGGAAAGCGCCCGTGCCGGATGCCGCATGGTCCAGGATCACCGCAATGGCCAGGCCCAGCGCGCCAAGCCATTCCCGGTCGCCCGGTGCCGGCCTGAAGGCTTGTTGCCTGGCCAGCGCCGCCGCCATCAGCGTGCCGTTGCCCAACCGCGGATGCACCCGGCCATGGCGGCGGCAATGGCGCGCGGCGGTTTCGGCCTCGGTGATCAGGCGGCGCATCAGGGCCGCGCGTCCGGCGACCGGCGCCGCCAGCAAGGCGCGCGCCGCCGCAGACAGATCGCCCAGCCCCACCGGCAGCATGCCCTAGCCCGCCACATACACCCGCGCAAAGAGCCCCGGCCCGAAACTGCCCGAGATCTGCGCCACCGCCACCGTGAAGGGCCCCACCACGCCATCGGCGGCCTGCTGCGCGGGCGGGTAATTCCAGGCGGGGCTGGCAAGCTCGACCTCGCGCAGCGCCGCATCGTTCTGGAGCACCCGCAGCAGATAGCGCTCGCTTTCCTCGCCCAGCGGCGCATCATAACCCTGCCAGGAATCGCCGCCGATCCGGGTGCGCCGGGTCCAGCGCAGCTCCAGCGCCGCACCCGGCGCGGGGCGGCGGGCGCGCAGATGTGCCGGTGCATAGGGCCGCAGACCGATGCCGGCGAATGCCTCGACCCGTTCAACATGGATCGGATCATCGAGCGAGCGCGCCGCCGGGCCGATCCGGTAGCGCCGCGCCAGACCGCACGCGGCCAGTGGAAGCGCAATCTGGCGCAGGGCCTCGTCGACGGGCACCACCAGCGAGCCGGTGGGCCAGCTTGGCGGCATCAGCGCATCGGTGCCAAACTGACCACGCAGCAGTTCACCGATCTGCCACACACCCGGCGCGATCAGTTCGGCCTCGGCGAATTGCAAAAGCTCCCAGTCCTCGCCATCGCCGATGGCCAGCAGGTTGCCCCCCTCCAGCACTGCCGCCGGGGCGGCGCCGGCAAGGCTGGCGCTTTGCGGCATTTGCAGCAAAAGCGGCTGCCCGCGCCACCACAGCGCCGGGCGCGCACGCGCCAGCGGCGCCAGCGTCCGGCCGATGGCGGCGCGCTGCGCCAACAGGGTATTGAAGGTGAAATCCCCCTCTGACAGCGGCGCGTCATGAACCGCCACGCGGCCCGGCCAGGGCTGTGCTGTCACCGCCAGATGCGGCGCATGGGGCACGGCATCGTCGCGCATCATCGGCAGGTCCAGAAACAGCGGCGTTACCGGCACCGGCGCCAGGAAACTGCGACCGGGCACATCGTCATCGGCCGCATCGCCGCCACGATAGACGCCCGGCTCGATGCGCACGGCCTCGATTTCCTGCGCGCCGGCATGGTCGATCCGGTCGATTCGATAGTGCCATGCGCCCGCAGGCGTATCGAGGGTGAGCACATCCCCCGCCATCCAGCGCGCCGAAGGCGGCAACGAAAACCGCGCCTGATCACGGGCGATGCGGGCCTCGGCCATCCAGCGGGCAACCACGGTGCGCGCCTCGCCACGCGTCAGCAGAAGCGCCATCTCGCTCTGCGCGGTGCTGCCCTGCGTGTCATCAGGGTGCACGGTTTCGGCGGTGCGGGTGTCATAATCCGCTTCGGCCTCGATATAGTTCAACCGCACCCGCACCACGGTTTCGGGCTGCGAGGCGCGCAGCCGCTCCAGATCGCCCGTGGCGCGCGCCACCAGATCGCCCGGCGTCAGCCTGCCCGCCGCCCGCCCGTCCCGATGACGAAAGACCAGCCGCCCCTCGCGTTCAACGGCCTCGATGCCATGCGCCAGCATCAGGGGCTGAAGCATGGCGCGCGGCGTTTCGGTGGAGGCCAGCCCATAGCCGCGCACCACCCCGAAAAGCCCGCTTACATCAAAATCCGCCACCCCGCCGCGGGCGCAGATCTCGGCCACCACGGCGGCGAGCGGCTGGTTGGTGGCCCGCCCCGTCAGCCAATGACCGCGCGTCCAGTTCGCCGCATCGCCCCAGAGCGCGGCATTGCCCGGAAACCAGGGGAAGGGCCGCGCATCCCAGGCCCAGACATGCGCGCGCGACCAGTCCACCATGCGTCCCTCATAGAGATCCGAGAGCGGGTTGTTGGCCGGATCGCTCCAGTATTCGGCCATGGCGCGCAGATACTGCATCTGGATCGCATCGTCGCGATGCCCGTTGGAGAAATACGGGATCGCCGATTCCGAGGATTTCGGATCGAGGAACTTGTTGGGCTGGTTGGTGCCCTTGTCGATCGCCGCGCAGCCCAGTTCGGTGAACCAGAAGGGTTTCGAGCGCGGCTCCCAATCGGTGGGTTCCAGCGCGCGCACCCCGCCGAGGCGCTGGTAATGCGGGTTGGACCACCAGTTGCGCAGATCCTTGTAGCGCCAGATCCAGGGCTCGGCATCGGGGCCGTCGGTGATGGGGGTGCGCTCTTGCTCAAGGCGCGCGTGATCGGAGGCATAGAACCAGTCATAGCCCTCGCCGCCAGCGATATTGGCTTTCAGATAGTCCAGATCATGCGCGCCGCGCCAGCCGGCCTGCGCATCGAGATGATCCTCGCCGTCGCGCCAGTCCGAGAGCGGCATGTAGTTGTCGATGCCGATGAAATCACACTCCGCGTCGGACCACAGCGGATCGAGGTGGAAGTAGCGGTTGCCCGCGCCGGCGTCATAGCCGAAGTACTCGCTCCAGTCGGCGGCGTAGGTCAGCTTGACATCCGGCCCCAGCATGGCGCGCACATCATGCAGCAGGTCCACCAGCGCGGCCACTGCCGGGAAGCTGTCGCCCGCGCCGCGGATCTGCGTCAGCGCCACCATTTCCGAGCCGATGCAGAAGGCATCCACGCCACCCGCCGCGGCACAAAGCGCCGCCTGATGCAGGATGAAGCGCCGGTAGGACCATTCATCGGGGCCGGCATAGGTAACGCCGCCCTCGGTGATGGTGAAATCCGATGGCGCGGCGGTGCCGAAGAAAGCCGCCACCTCATCCTCGGCGGCGGCACTGCGGTCGGGCGAGCCGTCCCGGTCCGGCGCCACCGACAGCGTGATGCGCCCGCGCCAGGGCAGGACGGGCTGATCCTCGGCACCGCTCCAGGGATCGGGCAGGCCATTGCCGGCCAGTTGCTCCATCAGGATGAACGGGTAGCAGACCACCTTCTGCCCGGCGGCCTGCATCGCCGCGATGGCCTGCAACACCGACGCATCCGAAGGGGTGCCGCCATAGACCGGGCTGCCCTCGGGCGCGGCCAGTTCCTCCGCCTGATCGCGCATCAGCCCGCCAACGCTCCAGGGCTGGTTCTGCCCCTCTTGCGCGGCAAATTCGATCTTGGGGCGAATGCGGCATTCACCGCAGCGCAGATCGTCACCAAACCACGAGACGATGAACAGGCCCGAACGGACCGCCGGCAGTTCCTCGGCCAGCGATTGCAGCGCGGTTTCGAAATCGCTAATCTGCGAGGGTGTGTTGACATTGGCCTGCCGTCCCCCCTGCCCGGCCACCGCGCCCTCGGGCACCAGCAGCACCGGCTCGGTGGCCAGCGCATATTCGCCCGATCCGGGCATCCAGGCGACCGCGCGCACCGCGTCTTGCAGCACCGTCTGGCCCGCGACCTGCGCGGCGCGGAACACCTCGAACGCCAGTGAGGGCACGCGGTTGCTCCAGGGCGCAAGGTCCAGATCCTCGATCACCACATAGGCCGTGCCACGATAGGCCGGGGCGTTGCCCTGCCCCTCGACGGCCTCGATCTTGGGATCGGGCGCCTGGTCAGCCGTGCCGCGGTAGAGCCGCAGGTTCAGATCGCGCCGGGCGATCTCGTCGCCGAAGGCCCAGATCCGGCCAAGGCCAGTGACCTCGCCCTCACACAGCGCCACGGCCAGGCTGATCGTATAGCGGGTCTCGGTGCTGACGCGGGGGCCGAAGCCGCCCTTGCTGCGATACGCGGTGCCGGGGTGTTCCTCGAAATTGGAGGCCCAGATCACATGGCCCGGCACCTTCATGCGCCCCCAAAGGCGCGGCAAGGCCACGCCCTCGCCGGCGCCGGTCAGCCGCAGCCGCTCGATGCGCCCGGCATCGACCGCCGCCGAGCCCTGCCCCAGGAGCCGCTGGTCGATCAGCCGGCCAACCGTGGCGCCCACCGCCCGGCCCAGCACCGCGCCCGTCAGCCCCAGCACCGAGCCGCCGATATTCGCCCCTACCGCAGCACCCGCCGCGGACAGAATCAAGGTGGCCATATTGCCGGCTCCCGTTTGTTCAGATCAGTTCGAATCGTGCCACGACGCGCGCGCGCCAGGGCCCGGACAGCGGGCTTTCGATCGTGCCGTGGCGGCCATAGGCATGGATGAAGCGCGCCCCCGGCCCGACCATGCTCAACAGCCCCAGATGCTTGGCCACGCTTGCGCTGCGCATGCGAAACAGCACCACCTGCCCCGGCAGCCAGGTGGAAGCGGGCGCGCGTTCTGCCAGATGCCGCGACAGCCCCTGCCAGAGTGCCTCGCGCGGGGCGATCTCGTCCCAGGCGGGGGTATAGGGGGGCAGTCGCGCGGGCGCACAGCCCTGCCAGTCGCGCATCACCCCCAGAATCAGGCCCAGACAATCGCAGCCCACCCCGCGCAGGCTGGCGCGGTGGCGGTAGGGCGTGCCGATCCAGCCGCGCGCCAGGGCCACCAGCCGGGCACGCGCCGCCGCATCGCAAGGCACCGGAACGCAAGCGCTCATGCCCGGCTGCCGCCGTCATCGCGCCCGTCACCGCGAGGCACCGCAAGCAGCCAGTCATCGCCGGGGATATGCGGGAAGCCCTGAAAATTCATGGCATTGTCAAATTTGAAGCGGCAGGTATCGAAGCGTTTGTCGCAGCCGGCATCAAGGCGCAGCAGATCGCCCGGCGCGGGGCTGCGCGCGGGTGCCTGCCACAAGATCAGCCGCCGGCCTTTGGGCAATGCCTCCTCGCGCCGGATGAATCCCGCCACGCCGGCCGCGGCACCCTCAAGAAAGCGCACCCGGCCTTGCGCGAACCAGCCCGGCGCGAAATCGGGCAGTGGCCCCAGATCCAGCACCGCGCCTTCCTCATCAAGCGCCAGCAGCGGCACCTGCACCTGAAAACCAGGTGTTTCCAGATCGAAGCGGCAGGCCGCATCGCCCAGAACGGCCGGGCAGATCGCCCCGAACACCCGCCCCGCCCCGCGCGACAGCGGCTCGCTCAGGCCACGCAGTTCAGCACGAAAGGCGCCATCGGTGCGCACGATCTCGCCCACTGTTCCCTGAAACAGCAGCCGGCGACTGGCGGGCATGGCCCAGTCCACCTCCCAGATGGTCAGGGTGGCGCCATCGTAGCGCCCGGCCAATATGTCGGCCTCATTCAGCCCGGCATCGCTGAGCGCGCCCAGCGCTTCGGTATTGTCCACCGCAAGCCCCGTCGATTGCGCCAGTGCGCGCGCCGTCATGCCGCTGCGCGCGGCAAAATTGATGCCCTCGAAGGCGAGATCCCGGTCATGATCGGTGAAGCCCAGCATCGCGCCATCAGCGGTGGCAAGCGCCCAGGCGCGCGCCAGCGTGGTTGAACGGTCGCTCATTCGCGCACCTCCACCACCGGCACCCGCGGCACATCGCCGGCCTGAAAGCTGGCCACCGATACCTGGATCAGATCGGTGTCAAAACGCACCGGCACGTCGAATTCGAACCCGGCGGTCACCTCGGCGCCCGGCGCGGGCGGGATTTCGAAGCTGACTTCGCCGCGCGCGGGATTCAGGCTCCAGGCCAGCCCCTCGGGCTGCTCCACGCCCCCCACGGCCACGCGCACACTGCCTGCCACCGGCTTGGCGATCACCCGTCGCGTGCCAAAACCGCCGGAGCGGTAGGTCTTGGACAGTTGAAACACGGCCGTTGCCCCGTCGCCCTGCCCTACAGGCTGATCAATGGCCGAGACCGCCTGCGAGGCCAGGGTGGATTTGAAATCTGCCCAATCCTTCCAGCGAAAGCCGTGCAACATGCCCTGCCGGGCCTCGAAAAACGCGATCAGCGCCTCCACATCATCGAGCGAACGCAACCCCAGCCCGGCATCGTAGCGCCGCCGGGCCTGCGCCCAGGGGGTGTTGCGCTCCTCATGGCCATTGGCCAGCGTGACAATCTCGGTGCGCCGTTCCGGCCCACCCATGGAGCCAAAACTCAGCGTCGGCGGAAACTGTATCTCATGAAAGGCCATGACACCCCCTGTGGCTCAGCCGTTGCGCTGGCCCTGCGCCAGCAGGCGCGTCATCTGGGCGGCGATCTGGCTCTGGCTGCGCTGAAAACCGGCAACATCGGGGGTGGAGATGTTGAACACCACATTCACCGGCCGCGCCCCGCCCCCTGAGCCCGCGCGCACCCCCAGCCGACCATCGGCACCACGCGCCAGCGGCAGGATCGCCTCGGGCCCGGCCTCACCCATCAGGCCCGCGCCGCCACGCATCGGAAAGGCCACCGGGCCACTGACCACGCCGCCACGCGCGAAGGGCATCACCCGCCCCTGAGCGAATCCCGCGCCCTGCGCAAAGGGCAAAAGCCCCGAAACTGCCCCGCTCAGCGCCGAGGCCAGTGCGCCACCCATCGCCGATTGCACCGGGCGCAGGGCGGCGGCATAGACCGCATCCGAGATCGAGCGCCCCAACCCGCGCAGCACATCCGAGAGCCGCGCGCCATCAAAGACCAGCCCGTCGAAAGCGCGCCGCAGGCCGCTGCCCATCGAGCGTGACAACCCGTCAACCTCGCGGCTGGTGAACACCAGGCTGCGCCCCATCGCCGCCAGTTCGCCATCAAAGGCGCCCACCAGGTCGGTGGTCTGGCCCAGCCGCGCCTCAAGCTGGGCAAGCTGCGCGCTCAGTTCATCCAGTGTCGCCATGTTCCTCTCCCTTGTGCCGGTCGCCGGGCCGGCCCTCTGCTGCGGGTCCGGTTGCGGCTTCGATGGGCGCGGCCCGGTCGGGGAACCGGCGCAACAGATGTTCCAGCCGGGCGCGGGTGAACCGCCCCGCCGCCGGTTCACGCCCCAGCATCACCATCAGTTCCACCGGCGTGAGCGCCCAGAATTCAGCCGGGCGCAACCCCAGCCCGTGCAGGCCGGCGCGCATCAGCCCCGGCCAGTCGAACACCGCCCCACGCGCGCCACGCATGCGCTCAGCTATCGTCACCCGGCAGCGCGAAGGCGCGCGCCAGAAGCTGCGCCGCCGCCCGCGCGGCCGCCACCGGCCCGCCCTCGATCTCGGCATGCGCCAGATCCTCGGCCTGCCCCTGCCAGCCGCCGCCACGCAGTCCCGCCAGCAGCAGCGCCAGCACATCGCGCGCCGAAAAGCGCCCGGCCTCGAAGCGCTCGGCCAGGGCCACCAACGTATCGGCGCGCAATGCGCCCTCCAGTTCGGCCAGCGCGCCCAGCGTCAGCTTCAGCACATGCCGCTCGCCGTCGATGACCAGCACCACCTCGCCCGCCCAGACATTCGCCATAACCTGCCCCCTTTACGGATCTTCCGGATCGCCAGGTTCCTCGGGGTCTTCCGGATCGCCCGGCTGATCGCCGCCATCGCCCTCGTAATCCTCGGGGTCCTCGCCCTCGTCAGTCAGGGCAATGAAGGCCAGCATCCCGGCCGAGGCCATCGAAAGCTCATAGGTCGCCTCGCCATTATGGCTGCCGGCATATTCGATCGCGGTGATCTGGAACGGCCCTTCAATGGTGCCGAAATGCGGGATCACCACCTGAAACTGCGGCACCTCGCCATTGAAGAAAACCGCCCGCGCGCGCTCGTCTGTATCGGCATCACGAAACACCCCCGAGCCCGCGATCGCAGCGGATTTCACCCCCGCCCCGGCCAGCAGCTCGCGCCAGCCGCCCTGGCTGTCGAGGCTGGTCACATCCACCGTCTCGGCGTTGAAACTGACGCGCGTGGCGCGCAGGCCGGCAATGGTCTGGAATTGCCCGTCGCCTGTCATGTCCATCTTGATCAGAAGATCCCTGCCGCTCTGCACAGCCATCCTGCGCTCCCTCGTCTTGCTGATTGTCCGTGACGCGGCGCACCGCCGGCGCGCCTAGCCCTCGATTCGGGCGCGAAACCGCAGATCGATACGCCGCACCGCGCCGCCATCGAGCCGCCGCGCCTGGGCCTGGTGAAACCACAGATCCACCAGCCGCCCGGCCGCCAGTTCCAGTGCCGCGCCGGGCAGAAGCGCCGCAATGCGCGCTGCCGCCTGCTTGGCCGGCAGAAAGCCCGGCGCATCGCTGAGCACGCTCACCATGAAACGATGCTCCGCCCCCGGCCCCGTGACATCGGAGCGGTCGATCACCTCCTCGGGGCCAAGCACCACATGCGTGCCGCCCGGTGTTCCCGGCGGCGGGGCATCGTGGATCGCCTCGACCAGCGCCGCCAGTTCCGCATCCCCTGACAGATGGGCATAGACCGCCGCCTGAAGGGCGGGTGCGCTCATGTAGCTCATGCCGGCACCTCCTCGCGCGCGTGGCAGACCAGATAGGCGCCGCCCGGATCGGCCTCGCTGACGGCGAGGATGCGAAACACCCGCGCGCCTTCGCGCAGACGCTGATCCGGGCGCGGGCGCTGCGGGCTGGTTTGTGCCGCGGCGCGCGTATAGATGCGAAACAGCATCCAGCCCTCCGGCACGATCTCGCCGCGCCGCTCGCGCCCGGCGCCGGAGCGCAACTCACACCAAAGCGTGCCCAGCACATGCCAGTGCAGCGCATGCCCGCCCGCGCCGTCGGGCAGGGTCTGGGCCTCTTCCAGCACCATCGGCCGGCTCAGACGGTAGCGGCTCATCACGCCCCCCCGCCCTGACGCCGGCCGCCCAGGCTCAGGCGCATCGGCACCCAGCGGGCCAGCAATGCCGAAACGGATGCCGGCAGCCCCTCGCCAAGGCCGGTGCGCTGCTCGAAATACTGCGCTGCCAGCAACAGGACGGCCTGCGCCAGATCATCGGGCATGTCGGCCCAGGCCGCACCAAACCCGGCGCTGAAGGTGATTTCAGCCTGGCCGTTGTGCGCGATGACCGGCAGCACCGGCGACAGCGCCACCAGCCGCGGACGATGGCGATCCGCGGCCAACCGCCAGCGGGTGGGATCGACCGGGCTTTCGGCACCGTGGCGGTCACGCAGCACGAAATCAGTGATCGCGATGACCGGCGCCAGCGGCAGCACCTGGCTGTCAGGCCAGCGCCACCGCCGCACCACCAGCCGAAAATCGCGCGCCAGCAACGCCTTGCCACAGCGGTTTTCCACGACGGCCAGAGCGGCCCGAAGATAGTGTATCAATTCAACGTCCTGCGCGGCGTCATTGACGAATCCGGCGCCCAGACGCAGATGCGCGCGAAAGGCCTCCACCGGCAAATCGGCATCCGCGACCGGGCTGAGTTCGGTCAGGTCCATTCGCTTTCTCCTCAACCGGTTAGAGCTTGTTCTTCCTATGAATCGGATCGGCGCAGACGCACCCCCACACCGCTCGCACGGAGGGGAGCAGCCGGACGATGCGGAGTGGCGCAGGCCATCAGCCGAACGCCCCGCGCGCCTGCGCCGCCACCGCGCCGCCCCAACCGGACCGGCGCGATCCATCGCCCCGGATCAGTCAGCCGCGAATTTCAGCAGCTTGATGGCCTTGAAGTCGGTCACATCGCCGCCCACCCGCTTGGTGGCATAGAACAGCACATGCGGCTTGGCGCTGAACGGATCACGCAACACGCGCAGGTCCGGGCGCTCGGCAATGGTATAGCCGGCGCGGAAATCGCCAAAGGCGATGGCATGGGCATCTTCCTCGATATCGGGCATGTCCTCGGCCACCAGGACCGGATAGCCCATCAACCGCGCCGGCTCGCCGGCGGCCAGACTGTCGGCCCACAGGAACCGGCCATCGTTGTCCTTCATCTTGCGCACCGCGCCGGCAGTCTTGGAGTTCATCACGAAAACCGCATTCGCACGGTAGCCCGCCTCCAGCGCATAGACCAGATCGACGATCGCATCGGCCGGGTTGGAGGCGGCGAAATCGCCCGCGGCCCCCGTGGCGACATAGCCCAACTCGCCCCAGTCGGCATCGGTGTCGGGCACGATGTCATGGTCCAGAAACCCGCGCGGCTTGTCGTCGCCATCGCCGCTGATGAAGGCCGCCGCCTCGGCGCGCGAAAATTTCTGGGCGATGCGCTCGGCCAACCAGCCCTCGACGTCAAAGGCGCTGTCTTCCAGCAGGCGCTGGCTGGCCTTGGGCATGGCCGAAAGTTCGTGCAGCCGGATCGACACCCGGTCGATCACCGGCGGGTCGGTATCGGCGGTGGGATCGGTCTCGGTGGCCCAGCCGGAACCCAGCTCGCCATGATCGACCAGCACATCGAAACTGCCGGCCTCGACCTGGACCACATTGGCGATCGCACGGATCGAGGCGGTGGCATGGAGCACACCACGAATGCGTTCGCTGGTCTGCGGATCGACCAGATAGCCGCCTTCGGAATTGACCTGCGTGTTCAGCCCCTTGCCCTCCAGAACCAGGCCGCGCATGGCGTCATCGTCGCCCGAGCGCAGATAGGCGTCGAAGGCCTTGCGATGGAGGCCCTCGCCGGGTTCGCCCTGCGACAGAACCGGGCGTGCCGCTCTGGTGATGGTATTGCGATCCTGCATGTTCATGCGCTCTTCCCGCTGCTGCAACCTCGTGTTAACTTCCGATTTGAATGATTTGATTTCACTTACGAAATCATTCATTGCCAACCTCATATCATGGACCGGATCGCGCACGCGCTCCAGCGTTTCGGCGCGGCTGTCGTCATTGCCAGACATGTCGTTTGTCATCACTCACCCCCGTTTCAGAGCCTCTCACCGGGTCCGGATCCGGCCCGATCCTCATGCGCGCGCCGATCCTCATGCGCGCAAGGCATCGCGCGCGCGCGAAAGGCCGCGTGTCAGCTCGCTCATGGACGCCTGCAAAGGCTCCAACCCCTTGGTGCCCACGCGCGCCGCCGCCAGCATCGGAAAGGTCACCAGCGACACTTCCCAAAGCTCCAGCTCCAGCAATCGCCGGCCGCCTCCGGGCAGCGCCTCGGCGCGCAGCGTGCGATAGCCGATCGACAGCCCGTCAACTGCCCCTGCCGCCAGCAGCGCCGCCACATCGCGCCCGCGCGCCACCTCGGTCAGGATACGCCCCTTCACCCAGAGCCCGTGGTGATCCTCGCGCACTTCGTCCCAAAGACCGATCGGCTGCGCGGGGTCATGCTGCCAGAGCATGCGCACCCGCCCACCTGCTGCCTCCAGCCGCGCCAGAGCGGCCGCATAAGCGCCGGGCATCACCGTATCGCCGCCGCGGTCGCGCCGGCCGAACACCGAGGCATAGCCGGCAACGACAGCGCCCTCGCTCACCGCCACGCCCGCGATCGGTGCGCGCTTGGTTTCCAGTTCCATCCTCTGCCCCCGTTCAGATCCGCCCTGCCAGCAGCGCTGCCGCGCCCTGCACCAGCACCGCCGCACAGACCCCGTAAACCGCCAGCCAAAGCCGCTTTTCCAGCCGCTCCAGAGATGCCTCGATCCGCTCCAGCCGGTATTCCAGCCCCGCACGGCGTTCCTCGTGCAGCTTCTCCTGAGCTTCGATCCGCGCCTGCGCCAGATCGAAACTGTCATAGAGAAACCGCGAACCGCCCCCCGCCCGGCGTGGCGCGTTCATGCACCCTCCGGGTGCCGCGGCAGGCCAAGAAGCAGGCGCTTCTCGGTATCGCTGAGAAATCCGGCCCCGGCGATGCGCCGCCATTGCTGGTCGCGTTCGGCGGCGAGGGCTGGCACCTGGTCCAGATCGGGGCGCAGATCCAGCGCCTCCTCGCCAAAGCCCGAAAGCCAGTGCGCCAGCGCCGCCGTCACCCGCGACGCCAGCGGCAGCACGGTCAGCCGGTAGAAGGCGCGGTTGGCCTCCTGGTAGTTGGCATAGGTGGCGTCACCCGGAACGCCCAGCAGCATCGGCGGCACGCCGAAAGCAATGGCAATCTCGCGCGCTGCGGCATCCTTGGTCTGGTGAAACTCCATGTCCGAGGGGCTGAATCCCATGGGTTTCCAGTCCAGCCCGCCCTCCAGCAGCATCGGTCGCCCGGCATTGCGCGCGCCCTGATGATGGGTTTCCATCTCGGCCTGAAGGCGCTCAAACTGTTCGGGCGACATCCCCGACTGACCGTCCGCACCCTTGTAGATGATCGCGCCTGAGGGCCGCGCGGCATTGTCCAGCAAGGCCTTGGACCAACGCGAAGCGGCATTGTGCACATCGAGCGCGGTGGCCGCGGCCTCCAGCGGCGACAGGCCGTAGTGATCGTCGAGTGGGTGGAAGGTACGGATATGGCAGATCGAGGCAGCGCCGGGCTCGGTGCCCATCTGAAAGCGATGGCTGCGCCCGCCGACCGCATAGTCATAAGCTGCCGGCCAGCCATCGGCACCCGGCACCACACGCACCCGGTCGGCGCGCAGCACATGCAGCTCTGCCGGCAGGCCCGGAACCGGCCCCGCGACCGCCTCGACATAGGCATTGCCCGAAAGCAGAAGCTGCGCATAGACAGCCTCAAGAAACTCGGCCTTGCCCTGCGCCGGGTTCGGCCGGCGGATCAGCGACAAGAGCGGATGTTGCTCATAGCGCCGCTCGGCATCTTGCAGCACCAGCGGCAGCGCGGCGGCGGATTCGGTGATCAGCCGCACCGCACGAAAGCCCATCGGATTGCCCAGAAAACCGGCGCGGGTCAACGAGACGGTATCGCGCGCCGTCCAGGCGGTGCGGCCAAGCGCCTGAAGTGCAGCCTGACGCATCACCGGCCCCGCCGTCAGCGGCCCCACCGCCGAGGCTTTTTCTTCTGGTACGATTCGAGAGGGTTTTCGCAAAAAATCAAACACCTGCAATGCCTCCTTGCTACAACGCCTCAATCTGATTCCGGCTCTTCGTCGCGTTCGGGGGTTATCGGGCAGAAATCTGAAGATCGCGCCAGCGTCGCGCGCGCCGCATGCACCACATGCGCAACACACCGCTGGATGGCACCAGACGGCGCTAAACGGAGCGCATCCGCGGCTGGCGCCAATGCGCCGCGGGTTCGATGATCAGCGCATGCAAAGCCCAGACCAGCGCATCGACGCGGTCCGGGCTGCCGGTGCCGCGAAAGCCCTGCGCGGTCATCAGCGCCATCTGTTCCTCCAGTGCTGTCAGGCCGGGCATATGCTTCACGCGCCCCTGTTCATAAAGCGCGGCAACCGGCTCGGCGCGGGCGGCCTTGCCGCGCACCGCGCGTACTGCACGGTAAGGCACCAGCGGGTCGATCTGGCGCAGCACGCTGGCCACCAGATCGCCGCCCTGATTGACCTCGGCCACCAGCCGCGCGGCCCCGTGGCGCGCCATCGCATCAAGCGCGGCCCGCGCCCATTGCGCCGGGCTGCTGGCGGCAACACTGGCATCTTCCAGCACATAGGCGCGCCAGTCCTGCACCGGCCCCTCGCTCACCACCCCGGCCACGACAATCCCGCACAGATCCGATCCGGCATGTGCGCTCACCGCCGGATCAACCGCCACCACCACACGGCTCAGGGGCGGCAGGTCGCGTATCCGCGCGCGCTCGATCAGCGCGGTTGGAAAGAGCGTTCCCTCGGCATCCTCCAGCAGCAGGCCGTCAAGCTCCTGCCGGCCCAGGCGCGTGCCGCCATAGCGTGCTTCGATCTCTTCCAGAAACGAGGGGGCGAGCCAGGCGCGATTGGCCAGGGTCGGCGCCTGCGTCACCACCGTCGAGGGCCGGGCAAGAATGGCTTTCAGCGTTGCCTGCGCGCGCGGCGTGGTTGTTACCAGTTGCTGCGGATGCTCGCCCAGCCGCAGCGCGAATTGCAACATGTCCCAGGTCTCGGCGGCCTTTTTCCATTTGCCCAGCTCATCCGCCCAGGCGGCATCGAACTGCGGGCCACGCAGGGCTTCGGGTTCCTGGGCCGAAAACGCCTGTGCGATCGCGCCGTTGGGCCAGACCAGCCGGCGGCGCGTGGCCTCCCATTGCGGGCGGCGGTCGGGCGGCGAGCAGGCGAGAATCCCGCTTTCGCCAAAGACCATCACTTCGCGTACCTGATCATGGGTTTCGCCCAAGAGCGCGACATGCCGCGCCCGCCCCGGCGCGGCGGGCAGGCTGCCTTCGACAAGGCTGCGCACCCACTCGGCGCCGGCGCGGGTCTTGCCCGCGCCACGTACCCCCATACATACCCAGGTCTTCCATTTCTTTGCGTTTCTTGCCGGCGGAAGCTGATGTGACGCCGCCCAGAACTCGAAGAGCCAGGGCAGCGCCAGAAGCGCCGCCTCGCTCAGGCCCTCAAGAAAGCTCTCGCGGATCGGCGCTGGCGCGCAGGCGATCCATTCGGCGTGCGATCTCGGCGCGCGCGGCGTCAAGGTCGAGTTCGCCTGCACGCGGCCCATCTGCCGCGCCAAGCCGTTCAAGGCGTGCCCGTTCACTGAATACTGCCTCCAGGGCTTTCCTGAGCGCCGTCACCGTGCCGCCCAGATCCTTGGCAGGGCCAAAGCGCCCGGCCTCGATATCGTCGATGATGGCACCAAGCGTGCGGGCCGTGGCCCCGAAATGCCGCTCCGCCACGCAAACCAGATTCTCCTGGTCTGCCGCCCCCGCATGGGGGTTCTTGTTGGTCATGTGTGATCCGCTGTCATGCTGCCCCGCACGAGCGAATGAAAAAGCGGCACGGGTTGCCCGGTGCCGTTTTCTCAGTTCTTCCAGCTTGCGTACACTTCTGCCTTGGCGAGCATAAAAAGTCAATAAATTCAACTTCTGATTGTCTTGCAAAATAGGAGCAATTTTACCTGAATCCTGAAGAATCAGCCATAAATCATTGATCTTACTGATCTCGCCTTTCAGCTTCGATCTCACGCCAGCGGGCAACGTTGCGGTTGTGATCGGCCAGGTTGGTGGCAAAGGCATGCCCGCCCGTGCCATCGGCAACAAAGTAGATATAGGGGGTGTCGTCAGGGTTCAGGGCCGCCTCGATGCTGGCACGGCCCGGATTGGCAATCGGCGTCGGCGGCAGTCCGTCGATGCGGTAGGTATTGTAGGGGGTTGCGGCATCCAGCTCGGAGCGGCGCAGCCCGCGCCCCAGCGTGCCCTGACCCAGGGTGATGCCATAGATCACTGTCGGGTCGGTTTGCAGCCGCATCGGCACACGCAGCCGGTTGACGAAGACGCTTGCCACCTGGCGGCGTTCCTCGGGCATGCCGGTTTCCTTTTCGACGATCGAGGCCAGGATCAGCGCCTCCTCGGGGGTGCTCAGGGGCAGCCCTTCGGCACGGTTTTGCCAGGCATTGGACAGGATCGCCGCCTGGCGGCTCTGCATCTCGGCCACCAGCGCCGCGCGATCGGCTCCGCGCCGGATCTCGTAGCTTTCGGTCGCAAGCGTGCCCTCGGCGGGAATATCGGGCAATTCACCGGCCAGAAATTCAGCATTGACCAGCGCGTTCCAGACCTGCCAGCTGGTCGCGCCCTCGGCGACGGTGATGCGATAGCGGGTATCGGCCTGACCGGCAAAGCGCTGGTATTCCTCTGGGAACTCCTCAGCTTCAAGGGGCACCTGCACCACTTCGGTAAAGCGGTTGGTGGCCGGGTCAAGCTCGCGCACCAGATAGTCGGCGCGCGTCACGCCGATGCGCAACTGCACCTCGGTGCCGCAGGTCGAGGCCCCGCCACGCGTGACGATGTCGAGGATCTCGTCCATCGAGGCACCCGGCCCCACCAGATAGGAGCCAAAGCGCAGCCGGTTGTCGCGCTCGGTGTATTGCGCCCCGACCCTGAACACCAGGGCGTTGGAGATCGCGCGTTGATCCTCCAGCAGGCTGGTGACGGCGCGCAGGGTCGCGCCCGGCTCCACGCGCAGGCAGATCGCCTGATCCAGCGGCCCCGCGGCATGGAAGGCACGCTGCCCCATCGCCATGATCCCGCCCAGAGCCAGGAATCCCACGATGAGCAGCGTCATCGCATTGGCGGCAATATGGCGCCACATCAGCCGCGAACCTTCCCCAGCACCAGGCTGGCATTGGTGCCGCCAAAGCCGAACGAATTAGACAGCGCGACATTGATCTCGCGCTTGCGGGCCTCATTGGGTGCCAGATCCAGCTTCGGCGTCACGGCGGGGTTGTCCAGGTTGAGGGTCGGCGGGGCGATCTGATCGCGAATCGCCAGCACGCAGAAGATCGCCTCCACCGCGCCGGCCGCGCCCAGAAGATGCCCGATGGAGGATTTTGTCGAGGACATGGTCGCGCGCCCGGCCGCCTCACCCATAAGCCGCTCCACCGCGCCCAGTTCGATCGTATCGGCCATGGTCGAGGTGCCATGCGCGTTGATGTAGTCCACCGCGCCCGGCTCCAGCCCCGCGCGTTTCAACGCCGCCGCCATCGAGCGGTATCCACCATCGCCATCCTCGGCGGGTGCAGTGATGTGATAGGCATCGCCCGAAAGCCCGTAGCCCAGAACCTCGGCATAGATCCTGGCGCCGCGCGCGCGCGCGTGGTCGTATTCCTCCAGCACCACCACACCCGCGCCCTCGCCCATGACGAAGCCGTCGCGGTCGGCATCATAGGGGCGGCTGGCCTTGGTGGGATCATCGGCGCGTTTGGTCGAGAGCGCCTTGCAGGCATTGAACCCGGCAATGCCGATCTCGGAAATCGGGCTTTCCGCGCCGCCCGCCACCATCACATCGGCATCGCCAAAGGCGATCAGCCGCGCCGCATCGCCGATCGCATGCGCGCCGGTGGAACAGGCGGTGACGACAGCATGGTTGGGCCCCTTGAAGCCGTAGCGGATGCTCACCTGCCCGGAAATCAGGTTGATCAGCGCGCCGGGAATGAAGAATGGCGACACCCGTTTGGGCCCACGCTCCTTGATCAGCACTGCCGTGTCGGCAATCGAGCTCAGTCCGCCAATCCCCGAGCCGATCATCACCCCGGTGCGCAGGCGGCTTTCCTCGTCCTCGGGCATCCAGCCGGCATCCTCCACCGCCTGCTGCGCGGCGGCCACGCCGTAAAGGATGAAGTCATCGACCTTGCGGCGCTCCTTCGGCTCCATCCAATGGTCAGGATTGAAGGTGCCGTCGCTGCCGTCACCCGGCGGGATCTCGCAGGCATAGCTCGTTGTCACATTGGACGGATCGAAGCGGGTGATCGGCCCCGCGCCCGATTGCCCGGCCAGAAGGCGCGACCAGGTCGCCTCAACCCCGCAGGCCAGCGGCGTCACCATCCCCAGCCCCGTCACCACAACTCGGCGCATCGCATTCCTCCGAATTTCGCTTTTCGCCTGATACACAAGCTTGCGCCACTGTGAAAGCCCGTGCTGCTACCTTGCGCGGCCAGCTGCCGGCGAACGGCCGCAACCCGTGGGGCCTCAACCCATCAGCACCACCTGCACATCGGCAACATTGGTGCCGGTGCCACCGACAACAAGCAAATCATCGGCCATGCCCAACGCGGCGTGCGAATCGTTGTTGTCCAGCAAGGCCCGCCAGTCCCCACCGGTCGCGGCAATGCGCTCCAGCGTGCCGCCATCCACCACACCGCCGGCCGCATCGGTGGGGCCATCGCGCCCGTCGGTGCCACCAGAAAGAAACACCCAGGGCCGCGTCACCCCTGCCATTCCCGCCGCCACGCGCAGGGCCAGTTCCTGATTGCGCCCGCCGCGTCCCGTGCCGCGCAGCACCACCGTTGTCTCGCCGCCGCAAAAAGCCCGGATCACCCCCGGCGGTGCGGTGCGCATCCGCGCCACCAGCCACTCCGCCGCCGCGCCGACATCGCCCACCAGCCGCTCATGCCAGATCACGCCGCGCGACTGCGCCACCATCGCGGCAAGCGACTGCCCGTTCGAACCGATCAACCGATTCGTCGCCTCGGGCAGCGGCTCGGCGCGCTCAAGGCGCTCCAGCGCCGCGCGCACCGCCGCTGGCAGGGCCGCCCAAAGCCCGCGCGCGCGCAACATCGCCCGCACCTCGGCGCGCGGCGCGATCGGCGCCACTGTGGGCCCCGATGCGATCACCCGCAGATCGTCGCCCACCACATCCGACAGCACCAGCGCCTCCACCCGCGCCGGTGCCGCCGCACGCAGCAATCCGCCCCCCTTCAGCCGCGACAGATGCTGGCGCACCATGTTCATCTCGGTGATGTCCAGCCCCGCGCCCAGCAGAAGCCGGCTGACCTCGGCCTTCTGTGCCAGCGTCACGCCCTGAACCGGCGCCGGCAGCAGCGCTGAGCCGCCACCCGAAACCAGCGCCAGAACCGTTTCGCCCACACCCGCGCGCATCAGCATCGCCTCCACCGCCGCGCCGGCGCGCATCCCGCCTTCGTCGGGCACCGGATGCCCGGCAATCATCACCGCCGCGCCCGCGACCGGGGCGGCATTCTCGGCATTGGTGATGACCAGCGCTTCCACCACCTGCCCGCCCAGAACCGCCAGCGCCGCCTCAGCCATCGGGCGCGCCGCCTTGCCAAGCGCCAGCAACCGCACCGGCCCGTCGGGTCGCACCGACACCAGCGCCTGACGCACCGCCTTTGCCGGTTCGGCCGCGCCAAGCGCCACCTCGAACAAGTGCCGCGCCTGCGCGCGCATGTCATCAATCATGCAAGGCCCCTCCGCTTCAATCTCTGGCACAATCCGAACCGGACTGCTAGAACCGGCACCGATCCCGCTGCGCCCCGGCCGGCCTACGCCCGCGTCTTTGTGCCGGAAATATCCTCGGGGGGTGAATGGCCGCAGGCCAGAGGGGGGCAGACAGCCCCCATCTCCCACAGCCCGGAGCGCCGCAACGCATGAAAAAGGAACCAAGGCAATGTTCGATCTGACAGGAAAATGCGCGCTTGTCACCGGCGCGTCGGGCGGTATCGGCGCGGCGATCGCCCGCGCGCTGCATGGCGCCGGCGCCACGGTAGGGCTCTCGGGCACCCGCGAGGCGCCACTCCGTGCACTGGCCGCTGAACTGGGCGAGCGCGCCCATGTGCTGCCCTGCAACCTCTCCGATCCGCAAGAGGTCGAATCTCTGCCAAAGGCGGCGATTGCGGCCATGGGTTCGCTCGACATTCTGGTCAACAACGCCGGCATCACCCGCGACAACCTCTTCATGCGCCTGTCCGATGACGACTGGAATGCGGTGATCGATGTCAACCTGACGGCGGCGATGCGGCTTTGCCGCGCGGTGATGCGCCCGATGATGAAGGCGCGCTGGGGGCGCATCGTCAACATCTCGTCCATCGTCGGCGCCACCGGCAACCCCGGACAGGTCAATTACGCCGCGTCCAAGGCCGGCCTGATCGGCATGACAAAATCCATCGCCGCCGAGGTCGCCTCGCGCGGGATCACCGCCAATGCCGTCGCACCGGGCTTCATCGCCACCGCCATGACCGACAAGCTCAACGACGAGCAGAAAGCCCGCATCAACACCCAGATCCCCGCGCAACGCATGGGAACACCTGAAGAAATCGCAGCCGCCGTGCTTTACCTTTCCAGCCACGAGGCAGCCTATGTCACCGGCGCGACGCTGCATGTGAACGGAGGCATGGCGATGCTTTGAGCATCGTGAAGGGTTGCGAAAGCGTTTGCCATGGCGCATGACTGTGCTATAGGCGGCGCTGATTGAGCCGGGGCGTGCCCGCGCTGGTCAGGCCGCACGCTGCAAAGCCGGCGAGCGGCCCTCACCGCTTTTGAAGCGACAAGGATCATCTGGGCGGCTTCCGCCGAAGGAAAACGAGGGAAGAACATGAGCGACATCGCTGATCGCGTTAAGAAGATTGTGGTCGAGCATCTGGGCGTCGAGGAAGACAAGATCACCGAGAATGCCTCGTTCATCGACGATCTGGGTGCCGACAGCCTCGACACCGTCGAACTGGTGATGGCGTTCGAGGAGGAATTCGGCATCGAGATCCCCGATGACGCCGCCGAGAACATCCAGACGTTCGGTGACGCGGTCAAGTTCATCAGCGAAGCCGTCTGAGCAAGACAATCGCCACGCCGCCTGGCCCGCAACCGGCCATGGCGGCGTGGTTTTTTCGTCCTTCGCGCTCCGGGCCTGTCACACTTCAAGCCCCATGGCCACGGCGCCCCCGCTGCCCGAGCCGCCGAAAACCGGCACCCCCGGCATGCCAACCCCCGATATCCTCGCCATGACCCGTCCCGCCGCCCAGCCTTCCGCGAGCAGCCCCGAGACGGACCCCACCCCGGAGGGGATGGTCGCACGGCTTGGCGCCCGCACCACGCTGGCCTTGCTTGGCGTTCTGATGACACTGCCCTACCGCTGGCGCGTGCCCTTCGCGGGCTGGCTCGCGCAGGTGTTCGTGGGCCGCGGCCGGCGCAACCGTCAGCGCATCGCGCGCGCCGTGCATCACCTCTTTCCCGATCTGCCCGCAGCCGAGCTGCGCCATATCTGCCGGCGCGTGCCCAACAACATGGCCCGCACCGCGATCGAGGTCTGGTCAGGCGCGCAATTCGCTGCCCATGCCGCCGCCATGCCGATTGGCGGGCCGGGACTGGCGGCATTGCATCAGGCCAAGGCCGCCGGGCGCCCGGTGCTGCTGGTGACGGCGCATTTCGGCAATTACGACGTGGCGCGCGCGGTGCTTCTGGCGCAGGGCTTTCCGGTGGGCGCCTATTACAAGCCCCTGCCTGGAACCGCGATCAACCGTCGCTATGTCGCCGCCATCGGCGCCATCGGCCAGCCGCTGTTTCCCGCCGGGCGCAAGGGCGTGGCGGATATGGTGCGCTTCCTGCGCGGTGGCGGTATGCTTGGCATTCTCGCTGATCTGGACCGCGACCATGGCGAAATACTTGATTTTCTTGGAAAACCGGCGCGCACTGTGTTGTCGATGGCAGAAATGGCGCTGAAATACGACGCGCTGATGGTGCCGATCTACGGCATCCGCCAGCCTGACGGGCTGAATTTCGAGGTCTTTGTTGACGCGCCGGTGCCGCATGGCGAGCCGCGCGCGATGATGCAGGCTCTCAATGACAGTCTGGGGCGCATGGTGCGCGCGCACAAGGATCAGTGGCTCTGGTGGCACAAGCGCTGGCGCGAGGATCATCCGGGGTTCGGCGACAACGACCCCGCCTGACGCCATCGCCGCACCTTGAGCGCCCCATGCCAGGGCGCCAGGTCGTTGTGGTGCTCCTGCCGGGCTTGCCAGGCGCACCCACCCCGGCTAGAACCTGCCCAATCGCGGTGATCGCCGCCACGCAGACCCTCCCCCCCAGCCAGCCCGGCCCGCCATGCCCCCCTCCTCGCCCGATCTGCGCACCGTTTCCGGCACATCAGCCGACGGCGCGCCGCTGGGCTGGGCGCATTGGGCAGAGGACCGCGCCCTGGCGGTGCTGCTGGCGCTGGCACTGCGCCTGCCGCTGCGCCGCCGGGTGCCCTTTGCCGGCTGGGTGGCGCAGCATCTGGTGGCACCGTTGGCCGGGGCCAACCGGCGGGTGCGGGCCAATCTGGCGCATGTCTGCCCCGATCTGCCCGAATCCGAGGTGCGCCGGCTCTGCGGGCGGGTGTCCAACAATATCGGGCGGGCAATGATCGAGCTGTTCTCGGGCGCGGAATTTGCCCGCTTCGCCGCCACGCAGCCGCTCACGGGGCCCGGCGTCGCAGCGCTTGAGGCAGCCCATGCCCACAAGCGCCCGGTGGTGCTGGTCACCGGGCATCTGGGCAATTACGATGTGGCGCGCGCGGCGCTTCTGGCGCATGGCTACCGGGTTGGCGGGCTATACATGCCGATGAGCAACCCCGCCGCCAATCGCCGCTACATCGCCGCCATCGAAAGCATCGGCAAGCCGCTTTTCCCCCGCGGGCGCGGCGGCATGGCCGGGATGGTGCGGTTCTTGCGTCAGGGCGGCATGCTGGGTGTGGTGGCCGATCAGCACATGGACCATGGCGAGCCGCTCGACTTTCTGGGCAAGCCGGCGCTGACGGCACTTTCAGCCGCCGAACTGGCCCTGAAATACGGTGCGCTGCTGGTCCCGGTTTACGGGATCCGTCAGGCCGACGGGCTGCATTTTGCCATCCGCATCGAAGCCCCGGTGCCGCCCAGCGATGCGCGCACCATGACCCAGGCGCTCAACGACAGCCTGGCCGCGCAGGTGCGCGAACACTGTGATCAATGGTTCTGGGTGCACCGTCGCTGGGGTTCCGTCTGAAGCGACTGACGCGGCCCGAACTGAACCCTCAAGGCACCATTGCGACCCGTGCAGGCATTTGGCGCGCCCTTGCTTCAGCGCAGCCTTGCCGCGGCGACAATCGCGCCCTGCCCCGGTTCTTGCAAGATCACCACAGCCGGATCGCTGCCCTCGACCGCAACCGACATCTCCAGCGGGGACTGCATGTCCCAGCCGGCGATGCGCTCCCAGCTGGTGACGATGTTGAAATACTGCGCCCTGCGTCCGGCATTCTCGCCGGCCAGGATCTCGACATGCGCGGTCGGCATGTAGCGCACCAGTTGCAGATCGAGCGGTTGCGGCTCAGCCTCGGTGGCAAAGGCGCCCAGCAATGCCGGCGCCGGCTGCGCGCCGCCGCGCGAGGTGAGCATCAGCGGCCCTTCGGGCTCGGCCATGATCTGCGCCGAAATCACCAGCCGGTCCGGCGCGGGGCGCTCCAGCAGCAGATCAATGCGTGCGGGACGCAACCGATGGGCGGCGATTGTATCCATCACCTCCAGCACGCGGAACCCTTCCATGATGTCCATGCCGTTGACCACCACCTGCGGCGTGTAGATCGTGGAATGGCCGTGCCGGCGGGCGTAGCGTTTCTGGCGCTCGGCATGTTCGGGATCGGCAAAGACATCTTCCCAGCCGATATAATCCCAGTAATCCACATGCAGAGCCAGGGCGATGACATCCTCGCGCATGGCAAGTTCGGCCATCATCGCATCGGCGGGCGGGCATGAGGCGCAGCCCTGCGCGGTGTAGAGTTCCAGCACCACCTGTCCTGAAAAAGCCTCATCGGGCATCGAAAGCTGTGCCTTCGCCACGCCCGGAAGCAACATCAGCGCAGCCGCAAGGGGCAGGAACATCGCGGCCAGTGCCTGCCGCTGAACGCCAAGGGCCGCAACGGCCCGCTTCAAAACCCCTTGCTCCACGCCCGAGCCCATATCCTGCCACTCCTGTCGACGCGCCCTTAATGACAGGCAAATGCGGATCAGCGCAAGCCACCACAAGCCGCGATCGGCCCTGCACACCGGCTTGTGACCCCTGCTCACACCCGCGCGACCGGCACCGGCCGGGCGGCTCACCGCCAATTGTGCACAATCGTATACAAAACCACCCACGCCCCCTTGATCGGCGCGGTCAGATGAGGCATGAGCAACCCCAGCGAGAACCCCTGTCACCCAAAAGGGAGCCATGGCCCATGCCCATTATCGTCGGACACGACAGCGCCAAAACCCGCAAGACGCTCGGCGTCAACGGCCAGAGCGTTGCCTATTACTCCATTCCTGCGGCACAGGCGGCGGGTCTGGGCGATTTCAGCAAGCTGCCCGCCAGCCTCAAGGTCGTGCTGGAGAACATGCTGCGCTTCGAGGACGGCCAGACCGTCACCACCGATGACATCCGCGCCTTTGCCGATTGGGCCGCCGCCGGGGGCAAGAACCCGCGCGAGATCGCCTATCGGCCCGCGCGCGTGCTGATGCAGGATTTCACCGGCGTTCCGGCGGTAGTGGATCTGGCCGCCATGCGCGACGGCATCAAGGCGCTGGGCGGCAATGCCCAGAAGATCAATCCGCTCAACCCTGTCGATCTGGTCATCGACCATTCGGTGATGATCGACGAATTCGGCACCCCCCGCGCCTTTCAGCGCAACGTCGATCTGGAATACGAGCGCAACATGGAGCGCTACCAGTTCCTGAAATGGGGCCAGGGCGCGTTCAACAACTTCCGTGTGGTGCCGCCGGGCACCGGCATCTGCCATCAGGTCAATCTGGAATATCTGGCCCAGACCGTCTGGACCGACACCGATCAGAACGGCGATACCGTCGCCTATCCCGATACGCTGGTGGGCACCGACAGCCACACCACAATGGTCAACGGTCTTGCGGTGCTGGGCTGGGGTGTCGGCGGCATCGAGGCCGAAGCCGCGATGCTGGGCCAGCCGATCTCCATGCTGATCCCCGAGGTGGTGGGTTTCAAGGTTACCGGCGCGCTGCGCGAGGGCGTCACCGCCACCGATCTGGTGCTGAAGGTGGTGCAGATGCTGCGCAAGCATGGCGTGGTGGGCAAGTTCGTCGAATTCTACGGCGAGGGGCTTGACCACATGCCGCTGGCTGATCGCGCCACCATCGCCAACATGGCCCCTGAATACGGTGCCACCTGCGGCTTCTTCCCCATCGACGGTGAAACCCTGCGCTACCTGCGCCAGACCGGCCGCGACGAGGATCGCATCGCGCTGGTGGAAGCCTATGCCAAGGAAAACGGCTTCTGGCGCGGCGCCGATTACAACCCGGTCTATACCTCCACGCTGGAGCTGGACCTCGGCGATGTGGTGCCTGCGATCTCTGGCCCCAAGCGCCCGCAGGATCACGTCGCGCTTGATGTCGCGGCGCAAACCTTCGGCGAATATATCCGTGGCCTGCGCACCGCCGCGCCCGCCCCGGCGCTGGAAAAGGCCGAGATGGTGGCCGAGGGCGGCCAGCCCGCACCGGCGGATCTGCCCGGCGATCTTGACGGGGTGAAATGGGCCCCCGTGACGGGCGAGGATTACAAGCTGCGCGACGGCTCGGTGGTGATCGCCTCGATCACGTCCTGCACCAATACCTCCAACCCCTATGTGCTGATCGGCGCGGGGCTGGTGGCGCGCAAGGCCCGTGCGCTCGGCCTGACCCGCAAGCCCTGGGTGAAGACCTCGCTGGCGCCAGGCAGCCAGGTTGTGTCCGAATACCTCGATGCCGCCGGCCTTCAGGAAGACCTTGACGCGCTCGGCTTCAACCTTGTCGGTTACGGCTGCACCACCTGCATCGGCAACTCCGGCCCGCTTCAGCCGGAAATCTCGAAATCGATCAACGAGAACGATCTGGTGGCGGTCTCGGTTCTTTCCGGCAACCGCAATTTCGAAGGCCGCATCAGCCCCGATGTGCGCGCCAACTATCTGGCCTCGCCGCCGCTGGTTGTGGCCTATGCGATCGCCGGCGACATGAACATCGACATCACCCGCGATCCGATCGGCACCTCGAAAGACGGCAAGCCGGTCTATCTGAAAGACATCTGGCCCTCGACCAGGGAAATCGCCGAACTGGTGGACACCGTGGTCACGCGCGAGATGTTCATCCAGAAATACGCCGATGTGTTCAAGGGCGATGCCAAATGGCAAGGCGTCGAGACCACCGACAGCGAAACCTACGACTGGCCGGCCAGCTCGACCTATATCCAGAATCCACCCTATTTCCGCGGCATGTCCGCCGAGAAAGGGCATATCGAACCGATCGCCGGCGCACGGATTCTGGCGCTGCTGGGCGACATGATCACCACCGACCACATCTCGCCGGCGGGATCGTTCAAGTCCACGACGCCGGCGGGCAAATACCTTACCGAACGGCAGGTGGCGGTGAGGGATTTCAACAGCTACGGCTCGCGTCGGGGCAACCATGAAGTGATGATGCGCGGCACCTTCGCCAATATCCGCATCAGGAACGAGATGCTCGATGGCGTCGAGGGAGGTTATACCAAGGGCCCCGATGGCGCCGAGACCTCGATCTACGATGCCGCGATGGCCTATCAGGAGGCCGGCGTGCCGCTGGTCATCTTCGGGGGTATCGAATACGGCGCGGGCTCCAGCCGCGACTGGGCGGCCAAGGGCACCAGCCTGCTGGGCGTCAAGGCGGTGATCGCCGAAAGCTTCGAGCGCATCCACCGCTCGAATCTGGTGGGCATGGGGGTCATTCCCTTCGAACTCACCGGCGACGACACGCGCAAGTCGCTGGGCCTGAAGGGCGATGAGGTCATTGCCATTGCCGGGCTGAGCGATGACATCAAGCCGCTCTCGGAGGTGGCCTGCGTCATCACCTATGCCGACGGCACGCAAAAGACCATCACGCTGAAGTGCCGCATCGACACCGAGATCGAGGTCGAATACGTCAGGCATGGCGGCGTGCTGCACTACGTTCTGCGGCAATTGGCGAAATCTGCCTGAGCGTAGCAGGTGCATTCGCTGAAAGGCCGCGGCATCCGTGTCGCGGCCTTTTGCACGCATACCGGCAAGCCCGGCAATGGCTCGGCCTGCGCATGTGAACGTCGCGCTCAACTCGGTGCCAGCCCCGGCGCTTGGCCGTGCGGGAGCCGCCGGTCGCGCTTGAACTCGTGCCCACCCGCATATAGGGTGCGCGCCAATCCGGCCGGGGCCCCGCGCTCCGGCCCTCAACGTTGAACGAGGATTTCCATGTTCGTCTCTCCCGCCTATGCGCAGGCTGCCGGTGATGGCCCCGGCCTGATCTCCACGATGATCCCCTTCATCCTGATCTTCGCCATCATGTGGCTGCTGCTGATCCGTCCGCAGCAAAAGAAGATGAAGGAGCATCGCGCGCTGGTCGAGGGGCTGCGCCGTGGCGATCAGGTGGTCACGGCCGGCGGCATCATCGGCAAGGTCACCAAGGTCAAGGAAGACGGCGAGATCGAGGTGGAGATCGCCGAGGGCGTGAAGGTGCGCGTGGTGCGCCAGACCGTCACCTCGGTCCTGTCCAAGACCGAGCCGGCCAAGGAATAATCCTGCCCGCCCCGCCATCACGACCCCTTCCGCAACCAAGGCTCCGAAATGCTGCAAATCCCCCTTTGGAAACGTGCGCTGATCATCCTGATCTGCCTGAGCGCGCTGGCGTTTTCGGTGCCCAACCTGCTTTATGAACGGGTTGAGCGGCACAATGATGCGGTCGCACTGATGGCACTGGGCCAAGACAGCGCGGAACTGCGCGCCGACCGCGCGCTCTGGCCGGAGTGGGCGCCCTCCCATCTGGTCAACCTTGGCCTCGATCTGCGCGGCGGCGCGCATCTGCTGGCCGAGGTGCATGTCTCTGATGTCTATGCCGACCGCATCGACGGGCTCTGGCCCGAGGTCCGTGACCGGCTGCGCGACGAGCGCGCGGTGGTCGGCAATGTGCGGCGCATGCCCTCGGACGATCCGGCGGTGCTGCGGGTGGCGGTCTCCAACGCTGCGGGCATGGACCGCGCGCTGGAAGTGGTGCGCGAACTGGCCCGCCCGATGCAGACCCTCACCGGCATCGGCGCGCGCGATCTGGAAGTGCGCCGCGACGGCGACGAGATCATCGTCACGCTCTCGGATGCCGAACGCCTGGCCACCGATGACCGCACCATGCGCCAGTCGCTGGAGATCATCCGCCGCCGTGTCGACGAGGTCGGCACGCGCGAACCCACGATCCAGCGCCAGGGTGCCGACCGCATCCTGATCCAGGTGCCCGGCATCGGCTCCGCGGCCGAGTTGAAGGAACTGATCGGCACCACTGCGCGGCTGACCTTTCACCCCGTCATCCGCCAGACCAGCGACCCCGACGAGGTGCCCGCCCCGCGCCAGGTGCTCCATCCCTCGATGGACGATCCGGGCATCTACTATGTGCTCGAACAGACCCCCGTTGTAACCGGCGAGCAACTCGTCGATGCCCAGCCCGATTTCGACCAGAACGGCCGCCCGGCGGTCAGCTTCCGGTTCAATCCGGCCGGTGGACGCGCCTTTGGCCTCTTTACAGCCGAAAATATCGGTTCGCCCTTCGCCATCGTGCTTGACGGCGAGGTGATCTCGGCGCCGGTGATCCAGAGCCATATCCCCGGCGGCTCGGGCATCATCACCGGGCGCTTCAGCGTCGAGGAAAGCACCCAGCTTGCCATCCTGCTGCGCGCCGGCGCGCTACCCGCCGAGATGACCTTCCTCGAAGAGCGCACCATCGGCCCGGAACTGGGCCAGGACAGCATTGATGCCGGCAAGGTCGCCGCCATCGTTGCCATGGCGGCGGTGCTGGTCTTCATGATCCTCAGTTATGGCTTCTTCGGCATCATCGCCAATATCGCGCTTTTGCTGAATATCGCCATGATCTTCGCACTTCTGTCGTTGATCGGCGCCACCCTGACCCTTCCGGGCATTGCCGGAATCGTGCTGACCATCGGCATGGCGGTGGATGCCAATGTGCTGGTGTTCGAGCGCATCCGCGAGGAAATGCGCAGCGCGCGCGGCCCGGCACGCGCCATCCAGCTTGGCTATGAAAAGGCGCTCTCGGCAATCCTTGACGCCAACATAACCACGTTCATCACCGCGGCGATCCTCTTCACGCTGGGTTCCGGCCCGGTGCGTGGCTTTGCCGTGACGCTGGGGCTGGGGATCATCACCTCGGTCTTCACCGCGCTCTTCGTTACCCGGTTGATGGTGATCTTCTGGTTCGAGCGCCGCCGCCCCAAAACCATCGCGATCTGAGGAGCGCCTGATGCGTCTCAAACTCGTCCCTGACGAAACCGCCATCAACTTCCTTGGAAGCTGGCGCTACACTTTCAGCTTCTCGATGGTGCTGATGGTACTGTCGCTCATCGCCTTCCTTGTCATCGGGCTGAACTTCGGTATCGATTTCCGCGGCGGCACCTCGATCCGCACCGAGGCCACGCAGCCGGTCGATGTGGCTGCCTACCGCGGGGCGATCAGCCCGCTCAATGTGGGCGATGTCGCCATCTCCGAGGTGTTCGACCCCACCTATGGGCCAGAGCGCAACGTCGCAATGATCCGCATCCAGGCGCAGGACGGCGACGAGGCGATCACCCCCGAAATCCTCGCCCAGGTTGAGGCCGCGCTGCAAGAGTTCGATGCGACGCTGCAATTCACCTCGGTCGAATCGGTTGGCCCCAAGGTTTCGGGCGAGCTGGTGCAATCGGCGGTGCTGGCGGTTATCGCGGCGCTGGCGGCGGTGCTGTTCTATATCTGGCTGCGGTTCGAGTGGCAGTTCGCGTTGGGGGCGGTGGCCGCGCTGGTGCATGACATCGTGCTGACCATCGGCCTCTTTTCGGTGCTCCAGATCCGTTTCGATCTGGCGATCATCGCCGCGCTGTTGACCATCGTGGGCTATTCTCTCAACGATACCGTGGTGGTTTTTGACCGGATGCGCGAGAACCTGATCAAATACAAGAAGCGCGAAATCCTCGATGTGATGAACCTTTCGCTCAACGAGACGCTTTCGCGCACGGTGATCACCTCGCTGACCACCCTGCTGGCGCTGGGCTCGCTCTTCGTGCTGGGCGGCGATGTGATCCGCGGCTTTGTCTTTGCCATGATCTGGGGCGTGATCGTCGGCACCTGGTCATCGGTGTTCGTGGCGGCGGTGGTGGTCAAGCGGCTGGGCGTCAAGCGCGACTGGTCCAAGAACGACAGCGACAAGGGCGGCACGCAGTTCGCCACCGGCGATTGAGGGCGCAGCCATGCGGCTCAACGAGATCGATTTCGGCGCCGCCCAGCCCATCGAGGGCTACGGGCCGGGGTTTTTCCGCCTTGGCGGCGAGGCGCTGGCCGCGCCGATCATCATTGCTCCCGGCCAGACCAGAGCCTGGCAGGGGTTCGACGATGCCGCACCGCTTCTGGCACTGGCCGGGCAGGTCGATGTGCTGTTCATCGGCACCGGCGCAGAGATTGCCCACCTGCCCGCATCGCTGCGCACCCGGCTTGAAGAGGCGGGTCTGGGCGTCGAGATCATGTC
This sequence comes from Pararhodobacter sp., assembly GCA_046295695.1. Lineage (GTDB taxonomy): Bacteria > Pseudomonadota > Alphaproteobacteria > Rhodobacterales > Rhodobacteraceae > Pararhodobacter. The sequence continues at coordinate 396,637 of JBKBMS010000001.1, forward strand.
CAGCCCGGCGGCCTGCCGGACCTATAACGTGCTGCTTTCGGAAGGACGGCGCATTGCGGTGGCACTGCTGCCAGTCTGAACGGGCAGAGCAGTGACCGGCGACAAGGCGCTGAAGCGCGGCGGCGACTGACGCAGATCAAGGTTTCCGACGCGGCGGGGGAATAGGCGGTCCGAATGGAACTGGTGGTTCGCAATCTGGCCTGCGCGCGCGGCGGCCTGCCCCTGCTGGAGGGGCTGGACCTTGTGGTGCCGGCGGGCAGCGCGATCGTTCTGCGCGGCCCCAACGGCTGCGGCAAGACAACGCTGCTGCGCACGCTGGCCGGGCTGCAACCGCCCCTGGCCGGCACAATATCCTGCCCGTCCGAAAGCATCACCTATGCCGGACATGCCGACGGGCTGAAAGCCACGCTTACCGCGCAGGAGAACCTGCGCTTCTGGGCTGCGATCCATGGCCAGAACGACATCGCGGTCGTCCGGGCGCTTGCCTCGATTAACCTGACCGAGCTTGCCGAGCGCCCGGCGCACCAGCTTTCGGCCGGGCAGAAGCGGCGGCTGGGGCTGGCACGGCTGCAAGTTTCCGGGCGCTGGCTTTGGCTGCTTGATGAACCGACGGTCTCGCTTGATACGGCCTCGGTGGCGCTCTTTGCCGGTGTGGTACGGGCGCATCTGGCGCAGGGTGGCGCGGCGGTGATCGCCACGCATATCGACCTTGGCCTGATCGATGCGACAGAGCTGCATCTTGGCCCGTTTCGCGCCGCGCCGCGCGCACCCGCAGGCTTTGACGAGGCTTTCCTGTGAGCGCGCTCCTTGTCCGCGATCTGCGCCTGGCGCTGCGCGCCGGGGGGGGCTTTGGCCTGGGGCTGGGCTTCTTTCTGGTGCTTGCGGTGCTGGTGCCGCTGGGCGTGGGGCCGGCGCCCGCCACGCTGGCGCTGATCGCGCCGGGCATTCTGTGGGTCGGTGCGCTGCTGGCCTGCCTGCTCTCCCTCGATCGCCTCTTCGCGCTCGATTTCGAGGATGGCTCGCTCGATCTGCTGGCCACCTCGCCGATCCCGCTGGAGGGTGTGGTGGCGATCAAGGCGCTGGCGCACTGGCTGACCACCGGCCTGCCGCTGGTGCTGGCGGCACCGGTGCTGGGTGTGCTGCTGAATCTGCCACCGGCGGCCTATGGCTGGCTGGTGCTGTCGCTGCTGCTGGGCACGCCGGCGCTCAGCGTCATCGGCGCTTTCGGCGCGGCGCTGACCGTCGGACTGAAGCGCGGGGGGTTGCTTCTGTCATTGTTGGTGCTGCCGCTCTATATGCCAACCCTGATCTTCGGCACCGAGCTTGTCAGCCGCGGCGCGCAGGGCCTGCCCGTCATGGCACCGCTGACGCTGCTGGCGGGCATCACCGCCGGCGCGGCTGCCCTCCTGCCCTTCACCGCGGCGCTGGCGCTGCGCATCAACCTGCGGTGAAACGCCGCCCTCACAGGGTCGTGGCTTGAGCCTCGCCCCGCCCCGCAATAGGAACTGGCCATGACGTCGTCGTTTTGGGACTATGCCAACCCGGTCAGGTTCATGCAGCTCTCGCGCTGGCTGATGCCGCTGACCGCCATGCTTGCCGCAGCGCTGATCGTGCTGGGGCTGGGCTGGGGTTTTTTCTTCACCCCTGATGATTTCAGGCAGGGCGCCACGGTGAAGATCATCTTTCTGCATGTCCCGGCGGCGTTGATGGCGATCAATGCCTGGCTGATGATGCTGGTGGCCTCTCTGGTCTGGCTGATCCGGCGCCACCATGTCAGCGCCCTGGCGGCAAAGGCCGCCGGGCCGGTCGGCGCGGTAATGACGCTGATTGCGCTTCTTACCGGCGCGCTCTGGGGCCAGCCGATGTGGGGGACCTGGTGGGCCTGGGACCCGCGGCTGACCTCGTTTCTGATCCTGTTCCTGTTCTATCTGGGCTATGTCGCGCTCTGGTCAGCGATCGAGGACCCCGACACCGCCGCCGATCTGACCGCGGTTCTGTGCCTTGTGGGATCGGTCTTTGCGGTCCTGTCGCGCTATGCGGCGCTGTTCTGGAACCAGGGGCTGCACCAGGGGGCCTCGCTTTCGGTGGCACCGGGCACGCGCATGGACTGGGCCTACAAGGCGCCGCTCTATGTCTGCATGGCGGGGTTTGGCCTCTTGTTTCTGGCGCTGGTGCTGGCCGGCACCCGCACCGAAATCCGCGCACGGCGGATGAAGGCGCTTCTGGCACGCGAAAGGATGCTGTCATGATCCCTGATCTGGGCCGCTACACTGTTGAAATATCACTGGCCTATACCGGCTCGCTGGCACTGCTGGCGGCGCTGGTCGGCTGGATCTGGTGGCGTGGGCGGCGCATCCGCCAGGCCCTGGCCGCCATCGAGGCCCGCGCGCAACACAAGTTCTGAGAGGGCTCATGCCAAAGATAAATCCGCTTCTGGTTCTTCCGCCGCTCATGCTGGCCGGCTTCGTGGCTTTCGTCGCCGTGGGAAACCTGCGTGAGGATCGCGACGCCCTGCCCTCGGCCCGCGCCGGGCAGGCCGCACCCGCCGTCGATCTGGAGCCGATGGCGGGGCGCACGCTCTTTACCGACGGACATATCCGCGCCGGTGAGGTGACGCTGGTCAATTTCTGGGCCTCGTGGTGCCCGCCCTGCCGCGCCGAACACCCGGTGCTAGAAGCCCTCGCCGCCGAGGGAATCACCGTGCTGGGCGTCAATTACCGTGACCAGCCCGACCGCGCCGACGCCTTTCTTGAAGAGCTGGGCGATCCCTATGCCGCGGTCGGGGCCGATCCGCGCGCGCGCATGGGGCTGGACTGGGGTGTCGTTGGCCTGCCCGAAACCTTCGTTGTTGACGGGTCGGGCCAGATCATCATGCGCTATGCTGGCCCTATCACCGACGAAATCGTCGCTTCCCGCATCCGCCCTGCCATCGAGCGCGCCGCCAGCAACTGAGGCACCATGCCAGACGCATCCCCGCTGCCCTGCGACCATACCCTGACCCAGCAGGGCCTTCAGGCCAGCGGCGAAGGGCGCGTGCTGCTGCTGGCCTGCGGGGCTTTGGCGCGCGAGATCCTGGCGCTGAAGGCCGCCAACGGCTGGGACCATCTGGACCTGCATTGCCTGCCGGCCAACCTGCATCTGTGGCCGGAGCGGATCCCCGATGCGGTAGAGCAGGCGGTGCAGCGCTTTCGCCCCCGCTATGCGCGCATCTTCGTGGTCTATGCCGATTGCGGCACCGGGGGGCTGTTGCAGGCGCGCTGCGCCGCGCTCGGGGTCGAGATGGTCGAGGGTCCGCATTGCTACGCCTTCTTCGAGGGCAACGCCGCCTTCGAGGCCCATGCCGAAAGCGAGATCACGGCTTTCTACCTGACCGATTTTCTGGTGCGCCAGTTCGATGCCTTCGTCTGGAAACCGATGGGCTTCGATCGCCACCCCGAGCTGATCGCGATGATGTTCGGCAATTACGAAAAACTGGTCTATCTGGCGCAAACCGACGATCCGGCGCTGGATGCCCGCGCCGCGCAGGCCGCCACCCGGTTGGGGCTGCATTACGAACGCCGCCTGACCGGTTATGGCGACCTGCTCCCGGCCCTGATGCACGCTGCCCGCTAGAAGCGTGCGGATTGCATTTTGCGCCTTGCGCGGTGTTTCACAGTTGTTTCCCCCGTCGCCGCAACCTAGTGTTTCCATTGTCCATCCCTCACCGACGCGCCACCCGAAAGCCGGCCATGCCAAGCGAATACCAGAACCAGAACTCCACCCTTCCCGGCCGGCTCAGCAGCCTTGAGCGCTCGCGGCTGCAATCGTGGTTCCTGGGCATCATCGCCTTTGCGATGGTGCTGTTCCTTCTGGTGCAGGCGCGCTTCATTCTGATCTCGCTGGTGGTTGCGATCGTGCTGTTCTCGCTGACCACCGATGCGATCAACTCGATCTCGCGGCTGCGCATCGGCAGTTGGCGCATCACCAACTGGCTGGCCTCGATCAGCGCCTTCGTGCTCATCGCCTCGGTGCTTCTGGCGCTTTCGGGCATCATACTCGTGCAGGTCAATACGGTTGTGACCACGACAATTGCCTATACCGATCAGGCGGTTACAGCCATATCCGGGCTGTTTCGATGGATGGGCAGCGACACCGAGGCCGCGGTGGCCGCCTCGATCCGCTCGATCGAGCTTTCGGGCTATATCCGCACCGCCGCCGGGCAGGTTGGCAATGTGCTTTCGGCTACGACGCTGGTGATCCTTTTCGTGGGTTTTCTCTTTGCCGAACGCATCTGGTTCGACACCAAGCTGGAAAACCTGATGCAGGACCGGGCGCGGGCGCAGCAGATCAGCCGCATCATCCGCTCGATCATCCGCCGGGTGAACCACTACCTGCTGGTCAAGACCGGGGTGAGTGCGGCAACCGGTGTCGCCGTCTATCTGGTGATGACGTTCTTCGGCCTCGAATTCGCCGCCGCCATGGGGATATTCACCTTCGTGCTCAACTACCTGCCTTCGGTGGGTTCGATCATCGCCACATTCCTGATCGCGCTGGTCGCCTATCTGCAAGTCACTGAACCGGCCTTTGCGCTTCTGATCTTCGTCATCGTCGGCATGTTGCAATTCGTTCTCGGCTCGGTGATCGACCCCATGCTGATGGGTCGCACATTGCGGGTGTCATCCTTCGGCATCATCATCGCCATGGCGTTCTGGGGCGCGGTATGGGGGGTGCCGGGCATGTTCCTGGCGGTGCCGATCATGGTGGCCACGATGATCGTGTGCTCGCATATCCCCGCCGCGCGGGCCGTCGCCATCCTGCTGTCGCGCGAGGGCCTGCCCGAGATCGACCCCGACGAACAGCTCACCGCCAGCCCTGCCACCAGCAACACCGCCGAGGCTGCCGAATAACCGCTGCGCCTAGGCCAGAAGCAGCGTGACGCGACGGTTCTGACGGCCCTTCTTTTCGATCTTGCCCAGACTCACCGGGCCAATCTCGGCGGTGCGGGCAACATGCGTGCCGCCACAGGGTTGCAGATCGACCTGATCGCCCCCCTCGCCGATACGCACCAGCCGCACCCGTCCCTGCCCCATCGGCGGCTTGGCCGACATGGTTTTCACCAGCCCCGGATTGGCTTCCAGTTCGGCATCGGTGATCCAGCTCTCGCTGACCGGCAGATCACGCGCGATGAGGGCGTTGAGCGCCTCGCTCAGCGCCTCCTTGTCCTCGGGGGCCTCGGGCATGTCGAAATCCAGCCGCCCCTTGCCGGCGCCGATCGCCCCGCCGGTCACCGGCAACGGCAGCACCACCGAAAGCAGATGCAGCGCGGTATGCACGCGCATGTGCTCGTAGCGCCGCTGCCAGTCCAGCATCAGGTTCACCGCCGCACCCGAAGGGGGCAGCACGCCACCCTCTGCCGCCACCAGCGCCACCGATGCGCCGGCCTTGAGCGTATCGACAATGGCGATGCGCCCGCCCTCCCATTCCAGCCAGCCGCTGTCGCCGGGTTGTCCACCCCCGGCGGGATAGAACACCGAGCGATCCACCAGAAGCGCGCCGTTATCGGTAAAGCCGATCACGCGCGATTCGCATTCGCGCCGATAGGGTTCGCTGCGAAAAAGGGCCTGGGTCATTCGCTTTCATCCTCGTCGCTCGAATGGTGTGGCTCGCCGTCGCCATCGAATTCCAGCTCGGGGCTGGGCGGCGCGCGGTCATCTTCAGCCATGGCCGTGCCCGCCATCAGGGCGGCCCCGCCAAGCGCCGCGCCGGCCGCCAGCGGCGTCGGTTCAGGGCGCTCGGCACCGGTCAGCACCTCGGGGTTGCGCAGCCAGATATCGCGCTGCGCAAAGGGTATCTCGATGCGCGCGGCAGCGAAACGCGCGGCAATCTCGTGGTTGAGATCGGACATCACGCGCAGCCTGAAATTCACATCGCGCAGGATGGCACGCACTTCGAATTCCAGCGCATCGGCTCCGAACCGCATGAACAAAACGCTCGGCGGCGGGCTCAGCACGACCAGCGGCTGCGCCTCGACGATCTCGCGCAGGATCGCTTCGACCTGGCGCGTATCGGTGCCATAGGCCACCCCCACCGGCAGGGTAAGCCGGCCGGTCTTGTTGGTTTTGGTGAAATTGGTCACCGAGGTCGAGATCAGATCGGCATTGGGCACGATCACCTCGGAGCGATCGAAGGTTTCGATCACCGTCGAGCGCACCGAGATCCGCGCGATGGTACCCGATGTCGAGCCCACCTCGACCCAGTCGCCTTCCGAAACCGGGCGCTCGATGAGCAAGATCACCCCGGAGACGAAATTCGACACGATGTTCTGCAATCCAAAGCCGATGCCCACCGACAGCGCCCCGGCCACGATGGCCAGGCCAGAAAGGTCGATCCCAGCCGTGGAAAAGGCGACCAGCGCCGCGATCACGATGCCGATGTAACCGATCCCCGAAACGACCGCCTTCTGGGCACCGCGCTCCATCGTCGTCTTGGGCAGGACGGATGCTGCAAGCGCACCCTGAATGGCGCGTGTGACCAGAAAGCCGATCACGAAAACCAGGATGAAATACAGAATGTTGGCTGGCGAGATGCGGGTTTCGCCAAGGGTGAAGCCTTCGCGGAAACGCACCCAGAGCTCGAAAAGCTCGGTTTCGCGCACTCCCCAGATCAGAAGCAGCGCCGGCAGCGCGACGAATGCCAGCAACATGCCCGCCAGCGCCGGCACCAGCGCTTCCGAGGCCCCCTCGTGCCCCTCGCCGACGATCGCCTCATAAATGGCCGTGATCAGCCGGTGCACAATGACCACCAGCGCCACAAGTGCCAGCGAGCTTACCGCCGGAAACGCAATCTGTGATGCCGCCGTGACATAGCCCACACCACCAAGCAATGGCGTCATGACCGCCAGCAACAACAGCGCCTTGGCCAGTACCAGCACCATCTTCTCGAAGAATCCGCTGATCTCCTGCTCGGCGTCGTTCCTGCGGCGGGACTGGTGCAGCAGCAAAAGCCGCCCCATGCGGAACAGGAACAGCGCCGCGAGCACCTGCAGCGGATAGATCAGGACCGCATTGGCCGCCGGGCTCTGAAATTCGGGGGCGATCAGCGGCTCGTAGAACTGCTGAACCGCCACCACGACCCCCAACGCCAGGCTGATCACCCGCCCGCGGCGGCGGCGCTCGTCATCAAGGTTCAATGGCAAGCCGGGGTCTTGCACCAGCGGAAAGATCTGCAGCGACAGCCAGCGCGCGATGAACACCGCCAGCCCCGCCGGCACCAGCGTTTCAGCCAGGCTTTCCACAGTGGCGCCCGTCATGCGGCTGGACAGGATCGCCACGTAAAGCAGCGTCAACCCGGCAAAAGGCACCAGGATCTGCGCCAGCGACAGAAAGAAAGCCGCCACCACACGACCGCGCAGAATGGCGGTGCTTTGCAGCAGCCGCAGCGTAAGCTGCTCCATCCAGTGCCGCCCGCGCAGCAGCAAGAGCGCTGCCAGCAGCAGCGCACCGATTGTGATGGGCAGATCGGCGACCAGTTCCTCGCGGCGCGCGGGATCAAGCCATGCGTTGTAGATCTCGCCATAGACCGTCAGCCCGGAACTGACGAGCACATTGACCCCCTGAATCCAATTCGTCGGATTGAGCGGTGTCGGCCAGAGCGTGAGAAGCGCATCGGCTTGCCGCTCACGCAGCACCCGGTCGATGGAGCGCACGATACCATCGGCACGGCGAAACGCTTCGTCGGCGGCAAGCAGGGGTGCCTGGCGGCGCGCCAGGCGCTCGTTCAGATCGGTGCGGCGCTCGGCGATCTCGGGGGCTTCGGTCTCGCCTTCGTCGGGGATCGGGCCAAGCGCGGCGATCTGCTCGCGCAGGGTGACGATACGGTCCTGATTGGTGGTCTGCGCCTCAAGAAAACGGGCGCGGAAGGCAACGACTTCGGCGCGCAGGGCTTCCAGCTCGGCATTGGCGGTGTTGCGATCCTCCAGCGCGCTCTCGGCGCGGTCGGCAAGCCGCTCCCATACCGCGTAGTCGGGACTATCGTTCTCGTTGGTCTGGGCCTGCGCCAGCGTTGCGCAAAGTGCCAACAGCACCACGGGCAGCATCCGCACCAGGGCTTCAACCGTCGCCAGGACCACGCGGGCCATGCTGCTCCTCACCTTTGCTTGGCGGCTCAACTCTCGCGCATGTCAGGCAGGGCGCGCGCCGGGCGATCCAGCCATTCCGGCACCGGCAATTCCTTTTCGCGCAGGAAGGTCGGATTGAAAAGCTTCGACTGATAGCGCGTGCCGTAATCGCACAGAACCGTGACAATCCGATGCCCGGGTCCCAGATCGCGCGCCATGCGGATCGCCCCGGCAACATTGATGCCCGAGGACCCGCCCAGGCAAAGGCCCTCGTGCTCCAGCAGATCAAAGACCTGCGGCAGGGCTTCGGCATCGGGGATACGGTAGCTGAAATCGGGCTTGAGCCCCTCAAGATTGGCGGTGATGCGGCCCTGCCCGATCCCTTCGGTGATGGAGCCGCCCTCGGCCTTCAGCACGCCCTCGGTATAGAAGGAATGCAGCGCCGCGCCCTCGGGATCGGCCAGGCCGATCTTCACACCTTTGGGCTGCAGCGCCATCGCCACCCCGGCCAAGGTGCCACCCGAGCCCACCGCGCAGATGAAGCCATCGACCTTGCCGCCGGTCTGCTCCCAGATCTCGGGGCCCGTGGTTTCGATATGGGCCTGGCGATTGGCGGTATTGTCGAACTGGTTGGCCCAGATCGCGCCATTGGGCTCGGTCTGCGCCAGCGCCTCGGCCAGCCGGCCGGAATAGCGCACGTAATTATCGGGGTTACGATAGGGCGCGGCGGGCACCTCCACCAGTTCGGCCCCGGCCAGGCGCAGCATGTCCTTCTTTTCCTGGCTTTGCGTTTCGGGGATAACGATGACAGTGCGAAAGCCCATCGACGCACCGACCAGCGCCAGCCCGATGCCGGTGTTGCCCGCCGTGCCCTCGACGATGGTGCCGCCGGGCCTGAGCGCGCCGCGCGCCACCGCATCGCGGATGATATAGAGCGCCGCACGGTCCTTCACCGATTGCCCCGGATTGAGAAATTCGGCCTTGCCAAGGATTTCGCAGCCGGTGGCCTCGCTGGCGCGGTTGAGCCGGATCAGCGGTGTATTGCCAATGGCCTCGGCCAGATTGTGACGGATCATTCCGCGTCCTTTCCTTCGTCCTGCGCCTTGCGGCGCGCCGCCCGGCCGGCGGCGCCGGCCATGGGCCCTATCAATGCAGCGCGCCGGCACGTTTGAGCGCGCGCGCGTAGAACCAGCCAAGCGCCGGCACCAGAACCAGCACCGCCACCGGCACCTGAAGCGCACCCGCAACCGGCACGACAACCGGCACCAGTGCCAGCCCGCCAGGCAACCCGCCTCCGGCCAGGCCGATCAGCGCACCCAACGCGGCGGCAAACAGCAACAGCACCGCGGCATCATCGCCAAACAGCATGAACACCGCGCCGGCCAGCCCCAGCCAGACCGCCATGGTGAACGCCACCCGCGCCCAGAGGGCATCGAGCGGCAGCAGCGCCAGCAGTTGGGGCAGGTCAAGGCCCAGCGAAAAGCGCAGATTGACGTAATCCAGCGCCAGCGCCGCATGCCACAACACCAGCATCACCGCGACGAGGGACAGATGCCAGGGACGAGCGGAAAGGCTTTGAGGCATGGCGACGGCTTCCTTGGGGCAGGATCGGGTGCGATCTGGCCCAAAGTGCCGCGCGCCGGCGGCACTGTCCAGCCCCCGGACACCGGCCGGGCGGGAAAACCCGCTCCCCGGCCGGCAACTCGGCCTGAACGCCGGAAGATCAGACGTTGAGCAGCAGGTGCTGGCGCTCCCATGGGCTGATCACTTGCAGGAACTCCTTGTATTCCATGCGCTTGACCGCCTCATAGACCCCGCAGAAATCGGTGCCCAGAACCTCGCGCACGGGTTGGCAATCCTCCAGGAGATCGAGCGCATCGCCCAGGGTGAAGGGCAGTTCGTCCTCGGCCAGATAGGCATCGCCCTTGTATTCGGGGCGTGGCTCCAGTTGTTGTTTCATGCCCAGATAGCCACAGGCAAGGCTTGCCGCGATGCCCAGATAGGGGTTGCAGTCCATCCCCGCCAGCCGGTTCTCAACACGCCGCGACGCCGGGCTGGACACCGGCACACGGATTCCCGTGGTGCGATTGTCGGTGCCCCATTCAAGGTTGATGGGGGCTGCGAAATCAGGGACATACCGGCGATAGCTGTTCACATAGGGCGCCAGAATGGCAATCACCGCCGGCAGATAGCGTTGCATCCCGCCGATGAAGTGACGGAACAGATCGGTCGGTGCGCCGTCGTCATCGGAGAAGATGTTGCGCCCGGTCGAGGCATCGACGACCGAATGGTGCATGTGCATCGCGCTGCCCGGCTCGCCCTCGATGGGCTTGGCCATGAAGGTGGCAAAGGTCTTGTGGCGCAGCGCCGCCTCGCGAATCAGGCGTTTGAAGTAGAACACCTCATCGGCCAGCACCACCGGATCACCATGATTGAGATTGATCTCGATCTGCCCGGCGCCGCCCTCTTGCAATATGCCGTCGATCTCCAGTCCCTGGGCCTCGGCGAAATCGTAGATATCGTCGATCACAGGGCCATATTCATCAATCGCCGACATCGAATAAGCCTGTTTGGCCGCAGCCGGCCGGCCGGTGCGCCCCATCGGCGGCTGGATCGGGTTGGCCGGGTCGGTATTGGGGGCCACCAGGTAGAACTCCATTTCAGGCGCGACGACGGGCATCCACCCCTCGGCCTGATAAAGCCCGATCACCCGCTTGAGCACGTTGCGCGGAGCGATGGAGACAGGGTTGCCCTGCTGATCCACGACATCATGGATCACCTGCAAGGTCACATCCGCCGTCCAGGGCGCGGCGCTGGCGGTGGAGAAATCCGGGCGCAGCACCATGTCGGGCTCGGTGAAGGAATTGCCGGGCCGGTCAGCCCAGTCGCCGGTGATGGTTTGCAGAAAGATCGAATCGGGCAGGTAGAACTTTTCCTGCTTGGCGAATTTCGAAGCCGGCATGGCCTTGCCGCGCGCAACGCCGGCAAGGTCGGGCACGATGCATTCGACCTCATCGGGCTTGCGCCCGGCGATGTAATCGCGGGCAGTCTGGGGTATCAACTGGGTCCAGTCGGACATGAGACGATCCTTTGATCGGTTTTGATTTTCAGTTACTTGCGGGATTTCTTGAAGAACTCGCCGATCCGCTGCGCGATCCGGCTGCTGTCCAGCGGGGTGCCAAGGCGGGCCTTGGCATCGTCAAGCACGGCATCGGGCACCAGCCCACGACCACGCCTGTCGATCAGCCCGGCCACGAAGCCGTCGGCGAATTCGGGATGCGCCTGCACCGAGAGGCCCCGCTCATCATAGGCCAGTGCGGCGTATTGGCAAAACGGGCTCGTGGCGATGATCTCGGCGCCCGGCGGCGGCGTGGTGATCTGATCCTGATGCCAGGCGTTCATCACCACCGTCTCGCCGGCGAAATCGTAGCGCGCTGGCCCGACCGACCAGCCGCCGGCGAATTTTTCGACCTTGCCGCCCATGGCCTGCGCCATGATCTGGTGGCCAAAGCAGATGCCCGCCACCGGCACCCGCGCGGCGAATGCATCGCGGATGAACTGCTCAAGCGGGGCGATGAACGCGTGATCCTCATAGACCCCGTGGCGCGAGCCGGTGATCAGCCAACCGTCGCAGTCGCGCACGCTTTCGGGATACTCCTCATCGACCACGCGATAGGTGCGAAACGAAAACCCCTGCCCGTCCAGCAGACGCGCGAACATGTCGGGGTAATCGCCGGCCTCGCGCAGCGGCTCCGGAGCATAGCCGGTTTGCAATATGCCTATCAGCATCGGTGTTTCCTCAGACGGTATCGAGATATAGATCGAGCGCCTCCTCAGGGGAAAGCTCGGCCATGTAGCGGATTTCCTGGCGCTTGGTGCGCACCAGATTGTCGATCAGTTGCGGTGTGAAGATCCGCGCCATCAGGGCGCTGTTCTGAAAACGATCCACCGCGTCGGGCCAGGTTTCCGGCAGTTGCGGCAGGTCCAGATCATAGGCGTTGCCGGTGATGGGCGCGGGCGGTTCAAGGCCGTCCTCGATGCCGATCAGCGCCGAACCCAGAACCCCCGCCATCATCAGATAGGGGTTGATGTCGCCCCCTGCCACACGGTGCTCGATGCGCCGCGCCTTGTGACTGCCCGAAGGGATGCGCAGCGCCGCGGTGCGGTTTTCATAGGCCCAGCAGATCGAGGTGGGGGCGTGCGCACCCGGTGTCATGCGTTCGTAGCTGTTGGCATGGGGCGCCAGCAGCAGCATGGTGTCCGCCATCGCATGCAGGCAGCCGGCCACGGCATGCTTGAGCGTTGCGCTGCCTTCGGCGCTGCCATCGTCAAAGACGTTGCGCCCCTCGTCATCGACCATCGAGAAATGCATATGCATCCCGTTGCCCGGCCAGGCGACATAGGGTTTGGCCATGAAACTGGCGGCAAAGCCGTGGCGGCGCGCCAACCCCTTGACCAGAAGCTTGAAGAGCCAGGTGTCATCGGCCACCTTCAGCACATCGTCGGAATGCAGCAGATTGATCTCGAACTGGCCGATACCGGCCTCAGAAATGGCGGTGTCGGCGTCGATATCCATGGCCTCGCAGGCATCATAGAGATCAGTGAAGAAGCGATCGAACGCATCGAGCGCGCGCAGGGCCAGCGTGTCGGCGCCGGGGCGGCGCTTGCCCGAACGCGGGCTGGGCGGCACGCGCAACTCCCGGCCCGAATCGTCGATCAGGTAGAATTCCAGCTCGGTGGCGCAGACCGGCTTGAGGCCGCGGGCGTGAAAGCGCTGCAACACGCGGGCCAGCGCATGGCGCGGATCGCCCTCGAAGGGGGTGCCGTCCTCGTGGAACATCCAGATCGGCAAAAGCGCGGTGGGCGCCTCCAGCCAGGGCATCGGCAGGAAGCCACGCTCGGTCGGCTTGAGCACGCCATCGGCATCGCCCGATTCAAACAGCAGCGGGCTGTCCTCGATATCCTCGCCCCAGATATCGAGATTGAGCACCGAATAGGGAAAGCGGGTGCCGTCCTTGACGATCTTGTCGGCAAAACGCACCGGAATGCGCTTGCCGCGCGCCTGACCGTTCAGATCGACGGCGGCGACACGGATGGTTCTGACATTGGGGTGATGGCGAAGCCAGTCACGCATGATTCACCTGATATATTGGGGTCTGAACCGCAGCCGGGCGCGCGCGGCCCGGGGCAGATGGCGGTTCAGCCGCCGGTTGACGATACCGAACAGACCAATCAGCGCCAGCGTCAGCACCACGAAATAGACTGCGGCGATCGGATAGGCAACGAAAGGGTTGAAGGTCTGATCGGCGAAATAGCGCGCGTAATAGAGGGCGTCGCCCATCTGCTGCCAGGCCGGAAAGGCCGAAAAGAACACCAGCGCCGTGGCATGCAGCAGGAAGATCGCCTCGTTGGTGTAGCTGGGCCAGGCCAACCGCAACATGGTGGGCCAGACGATACGGCGAAACCGGGCAAGACCCGTCAGCCCATAGGCATCGGCGGCTTCCAGATCGCCCCTGGGAATGGCCTTGAGCGCGCCATGGAAGATCTCGGCGGAATAGGCGGCGGTGTTGAAGAACAGCACCAGCAACGCCCCGGCCCAGGCGCGCGTCATCCACTGGGTTTCGATGGTGATCTGCGTCACCAGCAGGTTCAGCTCGATGCCGGCACGCGGCAGCAGCACCAGCGCCTCATAGGCAAAGAAGAATTGCACGAACAGCGGCGAGCCGCGAAACAGGAAGATGAACCCCGCCGCCGGACGCCACAGCCAGGGCCGCGAACTGGCCTTGGCCAGCGCCAGCGCGGTCGCAAGGAAAAACCCTGTTGAAAGCGCAAGAGCGGCGAAATAGACATTCCACACCACCCCCGAGCCGATCAGGAAGATCTGATCGCACAGCGTGATCTCCAACCCGCGCGGCAGCAGCCGGTCGCCATATTCGCGCCCCAGCGAGCGCAGGATCAGTCCGTCAAAGCTTTCCCAGCAGGTGCGGCTCATGCCTGCGCCCTCCGCAACCCGTCGCCGCCCGCGGTTGCCTGCCCACGGTTCACCCGCACCATCAGCCGGTCAAAGACCCGCTGGCTGACCCAGGTCAGCGTCAGGTAGAAGGCCAGCACGCCAAGGAAATACCACACCCGCCAGTCCGGGTGCGGATAGGCGAAAAGCCCCGTCTTCTGCCCGCCCAGCTCGCGCGCCCAATAGACGATGTCCTGAATGCCCAGCAGGAACAGAAGCGGCGTGGCCTTGGTGAGGATCATCCACAGATTGGACAGGCCGGGCAGCGCATAGAGCCACATCTGCGGCAACATCACCCGGCGAAACGCCTGTGCGGGCGACATGCCATAGGCTTCGGCGGTTTCAAGCTGGGTGCGCGGCACGGCGGCCATGGCCCCATGCAGCGTGTTGGCGGCAAAGGCGCCGAACACCAGCGCGAAGGCCATCAGCGCCAGCGTGAAACCCCAGACATCATGCTGCCATGCCGCCGAGGTGGCGAGCGGAAACTTGGCCTCGGCACAAACGACGAAATCGTTGCCGCGCCGGATCGGCTGGTCCCAGTCCGGGCAACGGATCTTGTGCAGCACATATTCCACCGCCTGGTCGATGGCGAAGGGCACGAACAGAAAGAAGATTATGTCCGGCACGCCGCGCACCATCGACACATAGGCCGTGCCGATCCAGCGCAGAACCGCCAGCCCCGAGCGCATCGCCAGCGCACCCAGAAAGCCCAGCGCCAACGCCAGCGGCGCGGCCAGTGCCAGAAGCAGCAGCACCACCAGCACCGAACGATAGAGCGCAAAATGCGTCGCCGTCGTCAGGTAACAGGCGAACCACTGCCAGTCCGGCAGGGTGGAGGGATCTGTGCAAAAGGAGAACATGATGCTTGTGCCTGCCGCGCGGCCCCGGTCAAGGGCCGCGCGGCCTGTTCAGATCATTCGAAGAGCGGCACGTCTTCGCCGAACCACTGGATCAGCAGCGCGTTGAGCGAACCATCGGCCTTCATCGCGTCGATCGCGGCGTTGAAGGTGGCGCGCAGCTCGTCGTCGGACTGGCGGGTGCCCATCGAAACGCCCTGCCCCGGCGGCATCACCGTGGCCAGGAACTCAAACTCGCCCGCCGCGTCGGTGTAATAGGTCATCAGGAAGTCGCGGTCGGCGAGCACGGCGTCAGCCACCCCGCTGCGCACCGCCGAGATGGTCTCGTCAGGGGTGGGAAACTCGATCAGCGTTGCCGCAGTATCGGCCACCATGCCCGATTGCACGGTGTTCGACTGCGCCGCGATCACCCCCGATTCGATGACCGAGACATCGGTGCCTGCCAGCGCCATGTAGGCCGAAGGGTCAGGCCGCTTGTAGGCCTGCGTGAAGGCGATCACCTGCGCGCGCGCCTCGGTGGCGTTCATGCCGGCGATGATCGTATCATAGTTCCCGCCGACGAGGTTGGGAATGATCGTGTCCCAGTCATTCATCACCCATTCGCAGGTGAGATTGGCGCGGGCGCAAAGCTCGTTGCCCAGATCGATTTCAAAGCCGACCAATTCATTGGCTTCATTGACGAAATTGAACGGCGGATAGGCGCCCTCGGTGCCCATGCGCACCACCTGCTGGGCCAGCGCGCCGCCGGCGCTCAGGGCCAGCGCGGCCAGCGATAGCGTGAGTTTCTTCATCATCGTGTCTCCGTGTTGGGTGGTTGTTGCCTCAGGCCGGCTGCGTCGCCCTGAGGAATTGTTTCAGGCGCTCCGAGCGGGGGGCGCCGAATAGGGTTTCGGGGGGGCCTTGCTCTTCGATGAGGCCCTGATGCAGGAAGATCACATGGTCCGATACATCAGCCGCCATGCGCATGTCATGCGTCACGATCAGCATGGTGCGTCCCTCGTCGGCCAGCGCCTTGATCACGCGCACCACCTCCTGCTCCAGTTCGGGGTCGAGCGCCGAGGTGGGTTCATCAAACAGCAGCGCGCGCGGCTCCATGCAGAGCGCCCGCGCGATCGCCGCGCGCTGTTGCTGCCCGCCCGACATCTGCGCCGGATAGACATCGGCCTTCTCGCCGATCCCCACCTTGTCGAGGAGCGCGCGCGCGCGCGCCTCGACCTCCGCGCGCGACTGGCGCAGTACCGTCAGCGGCGCTTCCATGACATTTTGCAGCACCGTCATGTGCGACCACAGGTTGAAGCTTTGAAACACCATCGACAGGTTGGTGCGGATGCGCGCCACCTGCGCGCGGTCGGCGGGCTGCCGGTTTGCCCCGGTGCCGCGCCAGCGCACCGGCTCACCCTCGAAGATGATATCACCCTGCTGGCTGTCTTCCAGCAGGTTGCAGCAGCGCAGCAGCGTCGATTTCCCCGAGCCCGAGGAGCCGATAAGCGAGATCACCTTGCCGGGCATCGCCGTCACATCGACCCCCTTGAGCACTTCAAGGTTGCCGTAGGCCTTGTGCAGGCCCCGAATGGCGATCACCGGCGTCGCGCTGCCCTGGGCAGCGTCAAGGGTCTGGGTCGGCGAACTGGATGCGGTCACGGGCACTCCGAAAGATTTGATCATATTTTGCAGTAGGCCGTAAATGGCCTGACAATGCAATGGGGGATCGGCGATTCTGTCAACGAAATCCGCCGGCGCGATGATGCATTGTCGGCGTCGCGATGCGCGCGAAGGCAAAACCGGCGATATAGCCGCCCAGATGGGCTTCCCAGGCCAGATACCCGCTGACCAGAAACCACAGCACGACATTCATCAACACCAGACCAAACATCATGCGCCAGACCGGCCCCAGAGGTGCCCCTGCCGCCCGGCGGCGCTGGTAGTCCCAGTATTGTGTGGCGCCAAAGAGGCCGAACACCGCGCCCGAGGCCCCCACCATCGGCCCCGGCGAGGATGAGAGCAGCGCAAAGCACGCAGCCCCGCCCGCCGCCGTGACGGCAAAGATAAGCGCAAACCCCCATTGCCCCAGGCGCGCCACGGTCTCGCGCGCCAGATGCACCAGCACCAGCATGTTGAACAGCAGATGCATCAACCCGCCATGCAAGAAGGCATAGCTGACGAACATCACCGCCTGCTGGCCGGGATAGATCGGATCCCAGCCCGACAACAGACCGGGCCAGAACGCGCCATGCACGATGGCCTGGCGCCGCAGCCCCGTGACGCCGAAAAGCGGTGCCCCCAGAAGCGTCATCACCACTTCCGGGATTACACAGAGCGCGACGATCCACAGCACGACAGGCGCATGCCGCTCGGTTGTAGTGGGGTCATCCGGTGTCATGGCTCAGCCATGACAGGGGCTGCCGCGCGGTGCAAGCGCAGATCGCTCCCCGCCAGCTTCCCATCGACGGACCATGCGGTGCGCCGCCTTGAGGGCAAACCCGCGACCGCGCCTTCAGTAGCCCGCTGTTCAGTAACCCGTCGCGCAAACCACCGCCCGCACCGTCGCCAGCATGATACGAAGATCGCCCCAAAGGGTAACACGCCGACCATAGTGACGATCCAGAATCGCGCGCATCTCAAAGGACTGGTCATTGCGTGCCGTCACCTGCCACAGCCCTGTCAGACCAGGCCGCAGCGCCAGGTAGCTTTGCGGATAAAGGTAAAGCGGCAATTGATCGGGCAACATCGGGCGCGGGCCAACCAGGCTCATGTCGCCGCGCAAAACATTGAAAAGCTGTGGCAATTCATCCAACGATGTCTTGCGGATAAAAGCACCAAGCGGGGTGATGCGCGGGTCGCACTTGAGCTTCTGCGAGCATTCCCATTCCTGCCGCAGAAGCGGATCAGCGGCCAGACACTCGGCCAGCCTGGCCTCGGCATCATGAACCATGCTGCGCAGCTTGAGCATGCGAAACTGCCGCCCGTCACGCCCAAGCCGCAGTTGGGTATAGAAGGGCCTGCCCCCCTCGATCCAGAGAGCGAAAGCCAGCAAAGCCATTACCGGCGCCGACAGCACAATCGCCACACTTGCTGCAATGATGTCAAACAGCCGCTTGAAGCTTCGCGCATAGGCACCGTACCGAAAATGCCCGGCATCCATGGGCACCGGCACGGCAACATGCCCGGCAGGCGCGCCGACGGTGGCTGGAAATCCGGGGCAGGTTTCGCGCAGGGCATCGGGGCTGATGCGCAAGAAATGCGTATGGGGCTGGAACGTCATGGCAGCTCTACTCGAACACAGTGGACCCTGGCGCGAGCGACTGCACTCCCCCAAGCGCAGCCCCACACAGGCTTGCGCCAACGTTAGCCACATTCCTGCCGGAAAGAAGTCACATTGCGGCAAGAGCCGTTCTATTTGAGCAGATTCTTGGGATCAAACCGTTTCCACCTCCGAAACACCGCCGCCAGCATGCGATGGAGTTCACTAATGCGCAACAATGCCGCATCGCTCGCCTGATTGTAGCGCACCGGCAGCCGACGCGCCCATGCCACAAGGCCGAGCAGGCGACCAGCTTTCATCGCCTGATCATCCGGCACGAATCAGTTTACCTGCATCCGGCGCCACGGGGGGCCATAGGGTGATCAGTGCAGCGTTCACGGCATGCCCCGAAACCGCCGCGAGAATTTGGTATTGTCGACAGATTTGATTTATAGAGCAGGGGGATCCGCACCCGCGCCTGTGGGCTGCGGCCCCTCATGGAACGATCGATGACGCAGGCGCTGAGCTACTATCTGGATCACTTCGGGCTTCGGGAGCGACCCTTCTCGCTGACCCCGGACCCCGAGTTCCTGTATTGGTCGCCCGCCCATCGCGGCGCGCTGGCGATGCTCGAATACGGGCTGAGCACGCGCGCCCCGATCACCCTGCTCACCGGCGAGATCGGCGCCGGCAAGACAACGCTGCTGCATCATTTCGTCGATGACCTGCCCGAAGATACGGTGATCGGGCTGATCTCGAACCCGCGCCCCGGCGTCAACGACATCCTGCGCCGGGTTTGCGCCGCGCTCGACATCCCCGTGCCCGCCGGGACCGACAGCGCGGATGTCTTCACGCTGGTTCAGGGTTTTCTGGTGCAGGAGCATCGCGCCGGGCGGCGGGTGCTGCTGATCATCGACGAGGCGCAAAACCTCAACCGCGACGCGCTGGAAGACCTGCGCATGCTGACCAATATCAACGCCGGCAAGGAAGAGGTGCTGCAACTGCTGCTCTCTGGCCAGCCGGAGCTGCGCATCATGGTGCGCCGCCCCGATCTGGTGCAGTTCGCGCAGCGTGTCGCCGCCAGCTACCATCTGCCGCGCCTCGATTCCGATGATGTCGCGCTCTACATCGCCACCCGGTTGCGGCTGGCCGGCGGCAGCGCCAGCGTGTTCAGCCGTCAGGCGGCAACGCTGGTGCATGAGGCCACCGAGGGCACGCCGCGGCTGATCAACCAGCTCTGCGACCTGGCGCTGACCTATGCCTTCGCAGAGGGCGCGCCGCTGGTCAAACGCGAAATCGTTGCCCGCGTGCTGGAAGACGGCGTCTTTTTCGGCGCGCGCGGCAAGGGCGGCGAAAGCGGCCCCGGCAAGGGCGACGAGCACGCCTGAGGGCCCCGCTTTCCGGCGGCGGGCTTGACTTCGCGCCCGGTCCGGGGTGTATCGCGCCAAGCAGATCCATCCAGCCGATCCTCCCAGCGAACGGAGCCCATGATGCACGCCTATCGCAGCCAAACCTGCGCCGAACTGAACCTTGCGCATGTCGGCCGGAATGTCCGTCTGGCGGGCTGGGTGCACCGGGTGCGCGACCATGGGGGGGTGCTGTTCATCGATCTGCGCGATCACTACGGCATCACCCAGCTTCTGGCCGACAGCGACAGCCCCGCCTTTGCCGCGCTGGAAAAACTGCGCGCCGAAACCGTCATCTCGATCGATGGCGAGGTCAAGGCCCGCGCCGCCGATCTGGTCAACCCCAGGATCCCCACCGGCGAGATCGAGGTCTATGTGCGCGCGCTGCGCGTGCTGGGCACCGCCGAGGACCTGCCGCTGCCGGTGTTCGGCGAGCCCGACTACCCCGAGGAAACCCGCCTGACCTACCGCTTCCTCGATCTGCGGCGCGAAACGCTGCATGCCAACATGATGCTGCGCTCGAATGTGGTGCGCTCGATCCGCAACCGGATGTGGGATGCCGGCTTCACCGAATTTCAGACCCCGATCATCACCGCCTCCTCGCCCGAGGGCGCGCGCGATTTCCTGGTGCCTTCGCGGCTGCATCCGGGCAAGTTCTACGCCCTGCCGCAGGCGCCGCAGCAGTTCAAGCAGTTGATCATGGTCGCCGGGTTTGACCGCTATTTCCAGATCGCGCCCTGTTTCCGCGACGAAGATCCCCGCGCCGACCGCTCGCCCACCGATTTCTACCAACTCGACATGGAAATGAGCTTCGTCGAGCAAGACGATGTTTTTGCAGCCATTCAGCCGGTCGTGCAGGGCCTGTTCGAAGAGTTCGGCAAGGGCCGGAATGTGGCCAGCGACTGGCCGCGCATTCCCTATGCCGAAAGTCTGCTGAAATACGGCACCGACAAGCCGGACCTGCGCTGCCCGATCGAGATGCAGGTGGTATCGGATCATTTCCGCGGCTCGGGCTTTGGCCTGTTCGCGAAACTGCTGGAAAACGCAGGCACCCAGATCCGCGCCATTCCCGCGCCAACCGGTGGCTCGCGCGCCTTCTGCGACCGCATGAACGCCTTTGCCCAGAAGGAAGGGTTGCCCGGCATGGGTTACATCTTCTGGCGCGAGGAAGCCGGCGAGACAGTCGGTGCCGGCCCCATCGCCAAGAACATCGGCGCCGAGCGCACCGAGGCGATCCGCCAGCAACTGGGCCTCAAGGCGGGCGATGCTGCCTTCTTCCTCGCCGGCAAGCCCGAGCAATTCGAATCCGTCGCCGGCAAGGCGCGGGTCGAGATCGGCCGCGAGTTGGGCCTGTCCGAGACCGACAGCTTCCGCTTTGCCTGGATCGTCGATTTCCCGATGTATGAAAAGGATGATGAGGGACGCATCGACTTTTCGCACAACCCCTTCTCCATGCCCCAGGGCGGGCTGGAGGCACTGCAAGGCGATCCGCTGAAAGTGCTTGGTTATCAATACGATCTGGCATGCAACGGATACGAGCTGATCTCAGGTGCGATCCGCAACCACAAGCCCGAGATCATGTTCAGGGCGTTTGAGCTGGCCGGATACGGGCGCGACGAGGTGGAGAAGCGCTTTGGCGGCATGGTCAAGGCTTTCCGCTATGGCGCCCCGCCGCATGGCGGCTGTGCTGCCGGGATCGACCGGATCGTGATGCTGCTGGCCGATGAGGCGAACATCCGGCAGGTGATCATGTTCCCGATGAACCAGCGCGCCGAAGATCTGATGATGGCCGCGCCCTCGGAGCCGACCAACGAGCAGCTGCGCGAATTGCGCCTGCGCGTGGTGCCCCCGGAAAAATGAGCCTCGCGCGCTGGATCCCGCCGCCCCTGCCCCCACGCGCGCCGCTGGAGGGCCGCTACACACGGCTGGAACCGCTGGCTTCAGACCATGCCGAGGCGCTTTTCGAAGCCTTCGCCGAGGATGCCCAGGGCGCGATGTGGCGCTATCTGCCGATCGGCCCCTTTGCCGAGCCCGCGGCCTATCGCGCCTGGCTTGACGGCGCGCGGCTCTTGCATGACCCGCTGCATTTCGCCCTGCGCATGGGTGACGGGCGGTTGGGCGGCACGCTCAGCCTGATGCGCATGCAGCCTGCCGCCGGCAGCATCGAGGCCGGCTGGCTGACCTTCGCCCCACGCCTGCAACGCACCCGCGAGGCGACCGAGGCGCTCTATCTGCTGCTGCGCTGGGCCTTCGAGGCCGGCTACCGCCGCTTCGAGTGGAAATGCGACGCCGCCAACCTGCCCTCGCGCCGCGCCGCCGAGCGTTTTGGCCTGAGCTATGAGGGCGTCTTCCGGCAGGCCGGCGTGGTCAAGGGCCGCAACCGCGACACCGCCTGGTTCGCCGCGATCGACAGCGAATGGCCGGCGCTGCGCGCGGCTTTCGAGCACTGGCTGGACCCCGCGAATTTCAGCGCGGACGGACAGCAGCGCGAGGCGCTCTCAAGTCTCACCCGGTCGATCCTGGTGGCGCGCGACCCGGCGCTCTAGCGCCGCAGCGCCATCAGCCAGACCCCGGCCAGCGCGAAAGAGGCCAGCGCATTCCAGCTTGCCATCGACAGGCCCAGAAGCTCCCAGGGCACCTCGTCGCAGCGCACCACCGGCGCGGCCAGCACCCGCTCGAGCAGTTCCTCGGCGCTCAGGCTTGACAGATCGAAGCCCCCCGAACACGCACTCGGCCCCTTGAACCAGCCGCGCTCGACCCCGGTGTGATAAACCCCGATCCCCCCCGAACCGGCCGCCGCAGCCGCACCCAGCAGCACCAGTATCCGGCCCGGCAAGAACCAGACCGCCAGCCCCAGCCCCACCGCCGCCAGATGCGGCCAGCGCTGCCAGTAGCACAGCGCGCAGGGCGCCATGCCCAGCCCGTATTGAAAGAACAGCGCCCCCAGCAGAAGCAGGGCCGAGCCCGCCGCCGCCAGCGCGCTCCAGTATCGCCGTGCCATGATCGCCGTCACACAAACCTCACCGCATAAAAGCCGCCCAGCAGCAGTACGACAAAGACCACGAACAACAAGCCCAGACGCCGCTCGATGAAGTCACGAATCGGTGCACCGAACCGCCACAACAGCAGCGCAACGATGAAAAACCGCCCCGCGCGCGCCAGGATGGAAGTGGCGATGAACGTGCCCAGCGGCAGCCCGGTCCAGCCCGACATGATGGTGATCACCTTGTAGGGAAAGGGCGTAAGCCCGGCAATCAGCACCGACCAGAAGCCGAAATCGTTGAAGCGTGCGTTGAATGCCTCCACCGCCGCGCCCTTGCCGAGCGCCGCCAGGACCGGGTAGCCCACCGCCTCATAGGCAAAGGCGCCAATCGCATAACCCAAAAGCCCCCCCGCCACCGAGGCCAGCGTCGCCACCGCGGCAATGAGGAAGGCGCGGCGCGGAGTGGCGATGATCATGGCGATCATCAGCACATCAGGCGGCACCGGAAAGACCGATGCCTCGATGAAGGCAACCACTGCCAGCGCCCATAGCGCGCGCGGATGCGCGGCCAGGGAAATCGTCCAGTCGTAGAGTTTGCGCAACATGCCCCGCCCCGCTTCGCCGCCGAACCTTCCCGGCTGCGACGCGCCGCGTCAAGCCACGATGAGCAGTTGACCCGCCCGAGGACCCGCGCTAATCCGATGCCGTGCCCGAGTGGCGGAACGGTAGACGCAGGGGATTCAAAATCCTCCGCCCTAACGGGTGTGTGAGTTCGAATCTCACCTCGGGCACCAAGGGTTCAGTCGCCTTGATCGCAATCAGACGAATGACCCGTTCCCACACCCATGGTTGAACCGCGGTTTGTCCGGGAACGCCGAGATTGGCGCGCGCAATGCGCCCTGGCGCCGCCGGCTCAGGCTTGAAAACGCGTATCTTTCCGAGTTTGCAGGGAAAAGGGGCTGATCGGAGGGCGGTTTTCGCTTCTGCGTTTGAAACCGCAAGAGGCGGCTCGCGCCGCACCGAGGCTTCGAGGGGATTGCTGCTGTGAATGCCTCGAAGCAGGCATCGGCTTGCCTCGTGTCGAAACCATGCTCAGCCCGATGCCGACTGGCGCGGAGTTGCGCGGCGAGTCAGCATCATGCATTCTCGCCGAGATCACGACCGGCAGCTTGTGAAACGCCTATGGACGCGCGCTAGGAAACTGATAATGCTGGCAGTTAGAGGGGTCAGGCACAGGCGTTCGCCGTATTGGCAGGTGGGGTGCCTGTGCTCCATATAGGCAAATCGCAACAGGGCAGTTGAACAATGAAGCTGCATCTCGTGAGGCTGTTAGAAGGATCATTTCCACGATGATTATCTCGAACTCTGGGAAGTTCATCTATATTCATATTCCCAAGTGCGGTGGAACAACCATAAGCAGTTTTTTCGAGCAATACCTCGGACCACAAGATGTTTCCCTTAACCTCAATCCGCACGTGGGTTGGGACAAGTATCTTGAATTGGTGCGGAAGAAGTTTGGAATTTTCAAGCATTCCACCGCGCTGGAGATTGCAAAATCGATGGGGCTGGATGCGTTCTCTGAATACGAGGTTTTCACTTTTTCTCGAAATCCGTTCGCTCGGGCATATTCCGCCTATCGGTTCACACTAATTGCTGATGCAAGATTCCGCCCTGAATCTGATCGGTACAAGGAAATCAAGGACATGTCCTTTGAGCAATTCCTTGAAAGCAAGTATATGCAAGAATTCTTGATGCTGCCGGCACAGCCGCAGATCAGATGGATAGCGCATGCGCCAATCCCCGTGCGCGTATACAAGCTGGAGGAAGCGACCGAGATTCTACCCCATCTTCTGACCAAGTTTTACAAGAAGAAGATGACGAGAAAAGACATTGATCGGAAGAACTTTAGCACTGAAATAGATGAGTGGAAAAATATCTCAAAACGTGCGGAAGAATTGATCCGCGGTTTATATGCAGAAGATTTTGAGGCATTTGGGTACCCTTCGAGCATCGCGAGGTGACACCAAACGAGGAACTTCAACGAATTCCGCGTGATCGCAATATCAATAAATTCGCCAATGCCTTCATGTGGAGAACCTGAGGAACCGGCGCAAGAGAGCACCTCTACCCATCACACCGCACATTCATCGTAGCAATCGGCTCCCGCCCGATGCTGCGCGATGACGGCCCGTCCTGGGCCGCCAGAGCGGCGGCATGACCTGCCCGCGAGGCGATGATTTGAGGCCCGAAACCGACCGTCCGTTGACCGTCCGAAACGGACGCCGTCGGACGTCGGACGCACTCAAAAACTTGAGTGCGTTAAGCCTTTGTTTTATCTTATATTTTGGCTCCGGCGGTAGGGATCGAACCTACGACCAATTGATTAACAGATAATGACATTCCAAGTTATATCAATGACTTAGGGCGCATTTCCTGCGAAATTCGCGCGTAGCGTTTTCAAGGGCTTCCTACCCGCCACACCCCGCATCAACCGTGGCAATCAGCGCCCGCCCGGTGCTGCGCGAGCGCGGCCCGCCGTCGGCCGCCAGGGCGGCGGCGTGATCGGTGCGCAGCTGCTCAGTGCCGTCGCACAAGGGGCGGCTCTCGACGGGCTCTCTGGCCCCGCTCCAGCAGCCAGCGAGCATCATCATCAGGATCGCCATGGCCAGTATCCGCATTGTCCATCCTCCGTCTTGTGGCCACGCCTCGGCGCAGCTGGTCCAGCTCGGCGGCATCGCGCAGCCGGCGGGTGGTCTGCCGGTCGCGGTAAGCCAGGTAAAGGGCGGCGGCCGCCAGCAGCGCCATCGCGCCACCGATCGCGCGGCCAAGCGCGCTGCGCGCCAGCCAGGCAGATGCAAGGCCCAGCATCAGCGCCCCACGTTGCGGCCGGCGCGGGCATCGTCCACCCGGGCGCGCTTGATGTCGGCGAAGTAGTGCCACAGCAGCAGGCCCGCCACCGCCAGCAGCGCCAGCGGCCAGTAGGCCTGCAGCAGCGCCAGCGCCCGGTCAGCCAGCCCGCTGCCCCGCTCGATCAGCGCGGCCGCCTCGTCGATCCGGTCGGCAACCAGGGCGATGCTGCCGCCGGCGATGCCGGTCACCGTCAGCGCCTGGCCGCGATCGGCATCGGTGATGGTGCGGCTGCCGCGCTCGCGCAGATCCTGCGCATCAACCACCCGCTCGGGGCGGGGGCTCGCGGTATCGAGCGCCGCCCAGGTATCGCGGCCCACCACCCCATCGACATCGAGGCCATTGTCAGCCTGGAAAGCCAGCACCGCCTCGCGTGTACGATCGCCAAACGCACCGTCCACCTGCCCCAGCGAATACCGCAGCGCCACCAGCGCCTCCTGCAAGGCCCGCACGTCGGCACCTCGCGCGCCGTGGCGCAGCACCTGCCGGCCCGTCGCATCGGCCGCCACGGCGCGGCGCAGGCCCAGCAGGCGGCTGATCGGATAGGGAGCATCGCTGACGCGGTTGCCCTGGTTGCCGCCGCGCAGGATGATCCGGTCGCCCTCGAAGCCCACCAGAAAGCCGACATGCCCCTGCCAGCCGCGCGGCTGGCCGCGCCACAGCACCACCACATCACCCGGCCGCGCCTCGCGCAGATCCACCGGCACGCCCCAGTCCAGGTAGCTGCGCGCATTCAGCCGGCCGGTATTGGGCAGGCCCAGCTCGGCCAGCACCGCACCCACGAAGGCCGCGCACCAGGGCGTTTCATCGGGCTCGTTCGGGTTGTGCCCCGATGCCGCGAAAAAGCCCTGGATCACCGGGTTATGCCGCGCGCCGGGCCATTCCTCTACGCCCAGATAGGCGCCGGCGGCTTCCAGAATTGCGGGGTTGAATTGGGTCATCGGTTCACTCCCATTCGCTCGATAGCCTCGCGCAGGCTTTTGATGTCATCGCGGGTTTCCTTGCGCCCCTCGCGCTGCTCGTCCCGCAGGGCGCGCAGGGTTTCGGCCAGATCGCCGCGCTCTTCCTTGCGCCGCGACCACAGCGCCCGGATGTTCGAGCGGTTCAGCGCCTGCCCCACCTCCAGCCGCATCCACAGCGCGGCAAGGACACTCAGGATCGGCAGCGCCTCCTTCAGCTCATCCCAGACACTCATAGCGCGCTCACCAGCACGCCATTGCGCGCATCGTTCAGCTGCATCTTGCCCCATTGGTTCAGCCCGCTTTTCAGGGCCATGCCGATATTGCCTTCCAAGAGCGCCATGGCGTTCGGCACCAGGTGCCGGGGAAGCCCGGCCACCGCCGCGCCGTCTGATCGCAGGTTGCCCTCGATCACGCATTGCAGCAGATGCGGGGCGACGTAGCTGCCAGAGCCTGACGCGCTCATCTGCACAGGCGCGGCAATGCTGGTGGGGAAGCTGTTGAGGCCCATGATCAGCCCGGCCAGTGCCTGGTTGGCGGTGCTGGTAGTGAGGCGCAGGATTTTGGCATTCACGCCGTTGGCATTGCGCTGAAAGCGGTTCGCCACCAGGATCATCCCGGCCGAGGTGGTGGCAAACAGATCTGCGTTGATCAACAGCAGGCCGTTGTCGATGTAATTGCCCACCATTGTGCAGTTCGGCGCGTCAACCTCGATCGCGATCGGATCGGTGGTGAAGGTCGCCGCCGGGTAGCCGCTCGGCGATGGCCGGTCATTCCACACATGATTGCCGATCAGCTGGCCGGGGCCATTCGTGGCGATCTTGATGATGGTGCCGGCGTAGTAGCCGATATTGCCGATCAGCGCGTAATCAGCCGTTGCGATGTCATATAGGATGGCGGTGTTGTCCGCCTCCTGGTTCCAGCCGGTTTCCCCCCAGAGCCGCTGGCCGAAGTTGCAGCCAGTCACCTTGAGCTGACCGCACTTGGTGCGCGTGCGCAGGCAGAATTCGGTAAAGCCGCGCGCCTGGACGCCGTGCAGCGTCAGAAACTCGATGCTCTGCGCCCGGATCAGGCCGGGGCAGGATTGCAGGCCGTTGGCGGAAAACGTGCTGCCGAACTCCCAGAACCAGCTGCCAGAGCCCAGCCCGCTGCCAGAGCCTGCATTGAGCATAAACATGGCGGTGTCGGCAGACCAGCTCGAACCCCCGGCGGGTACGCAATGCATGCCATCCAGGCGCACGCCGCGCCGATCGCCGCCGGTGATGGGCGCGGAAAGCGGCACCGTCAGCCCCCCGCCATGCACCGTATGGCGCACGCCGGTTTGCGCGTAGGCCGTCGCGGCGACGGAAATAGCCCAGTCCAGCGCCGGACGCAGATCTGCCGGCGCGCCGTCGATATAGGGGCGCAGGTCGATCGACGGGCCATGCGCCTGCACGGCATCGGCCAGCCCCGCAACGCCGGCACCGCCCGCCTGTTTGCGCAAGGCCAACCCTTCGGTATGAAACACCGTGCCCTCGGCCAGCGCCGGCAGTGCGGCCAGCGCCGCGCTGCGCGACGGATAAACCGGGGCAATGCCGGCCACCTCGGCGGCCAGGCCGGTGAGCATCGAGGCGGGCAACCGTGTCAGTCCCATTGCCACCCCCGATCAATACCAGCGCCCGATGGCACGGGCGGAAATGATGATGTCCGCGCCGGTATTGCCGTGCAGCACGTTGATGGCGCGGATCGACGCCACCGAGGTGGTGGTGACATTGAACGCGATGACGACAAATGCGCGTTGCTGAAAATCCAGCCCAGACGCTGATTTCAGCGTGAACCCTATTTCCGGCGGATCAACGAATGTGGGCAGATCCCAGGTGAATGGTGCGGTGCGATAAGGGGTCGCAGCGGTTCCTGCGCCCTCGGCATTGCCAGGGCCAAGGTTGATCGTGCGCCAGGCTTCCTGAACGCCGTTTTCTCTGTTTTCGATCAGCGTCGAGGCCGCGGTGGAGGTGTTGTTCTGGCGGCTGAGCACCCAGAAGGTGCCATCGAATACCGCGATGGTGTCTGCTTGCGTCCTGATATAGCTCGCCGGCAGGGCCACGCCGGTCACGGTGCGGCAGGCGATGGCGCTGCCGCCGTCCAGCGCGATGGTGGCAGCGCCGGTGTTCGCGGCGCTGGCGCGGAAGCGCACGGAAAAGCCAGTGGGTGGCGTGCCGCTTATACCTGCCCCCGTGGTGAGAGTGATGGCATTGGCCGTGCCACCGTAAGCCGCGCGCAGAGCCGGGCTGGCCGAAAGCAGCGTGGCGCTGTCGCCGGTTTTCAGCAGCCGGGCAGGGGTGCCATCGGTGGGCGTTTGCGTCACCGGCACCAGCACCGGGCCGGGCATCCTGTAGGTCTGCCCGTTGCGATCCATGATAAAGACATCATCGTTGCTGCGCGCGCTTGCCTGCGGATATTTTGAGTCAGTGATTTGCGGCATCTCAGGTACTCCCGGTCTGATAGGGGATCACCGACACCACCACCCCCGCAGGCGGCGCTTCGGTGAAGATCAAGATCTGGCCAGACAGCGTGTAGGCATGCGCCGCGCCGGGACGCTGGAACAGGCCACCCACGAAAACCTGCGCGGCGCTGGCCGGTGCCGACAGGGTGAACTGCGTCTGATCGGCCGAGGCCACGAAACTTTCGGTGGGGACCAGCGCGGCGGCATCACCCGGCGGGCCTTTCAGATCTTCCAGCGCGTACAAGTCGAACCAGTCCGACATGTCGCTGTCGGTGAAAACCTCATCGTCGCTGTCAAGCAGCATCTCATTATCGCTGTCGAGCAGCGGCTCGCCCAGCTCGCGGCTGAACTGGATCTGGCCGCCCTGCGCGCGCAGCATCACGCCCTTTCCGGTAAGCCCCCGCGGCCCCTGAATGCGCCCCTGATCCTGCCAGGCCGCGCCATCCCAGACGTAAAGATCGCCGTCAATCAGATAACTGTCACCCGGCTCCGCCTCGGCGGGCAGCTCCGACGGATCCGCC
Source organism: Pararhodobacter sp. (assembly GCA_046295695.1). GTDB lineage: Bacteria > Pseudomonadota > Alphaproteobacteria > Rhodobacterales > Rhodobacteraceae > Pararhodobacter. Next base: position 426,098 of record JBKBMS010000001.1, read on the forward strand.
AGACCGCCGAGGATCTTCACGGCGGATCCGTCGATCCCCCGCGGGCCGGGATCGCCCTTGTTGCCTTTCAGCCCGGCGGGAATGGAAAGGTGCAGCTGCTGGCTGCCCGGCAGGCCGGTGATCGTGGCCTGGGCGGCGGAACCGGGTGCCAGCGTTTCGACCGCGCCCATGTTCAGGCGCGCATTGCTGGCGGCCAGCTCGGCCATCTGCCCGGCCACGCCGGCCTCTTGCTGGGCGTTCTGGCGCGCGGTTTCAGCCAGCGCCCGGTCAGCGGCGGCGGCGCTGGCAGCCGCCTCGGCGCCCGTGCGGCTGGTTTGCGCGGCAGCGGCGCTGGCTGCGGCCTCCTGCGCCTTGCCCGGCACATCCTGCACCTCGGGCACCAGAGGGCCGTTGACGGGCTGTCCGGCGGCATTGAAGGCCAGCACGCGGTTTGCTTCCGGCACAAAAGGCCGCACCGGCTTCAGAAACCGCATCGAGCGGGCATTGTCGTTGCGCGCTTCCTGCAAGGCGCGGGTCAGCGCATCGAGCTGCGCCTCAAGCCCGCGCTCGCGCGCCGCCTGCCCGGCCCAGCCCTGTTCAACGGTGGTCTGCCGCCAGGCAAAGATCTTCTGGCCCTCGTAGGTTTCCACCACCTCGGGCGCCAGAAAGAAGGTGCCGCCATTGGCGGGGTCATCAAAGACCACTTCGAAATCGCCCTGCTCCAGCACGAAGGCTTCGCCGCTCGGGTGAATGCGCCAGACTTGCACCTCGGCCGGGACGGCAAAGGGAAAGGTGATCGTATAGGGGCCTGCGTTCTGGATCGTCTGGAACAGATCCTCCGGCCATGGCTGAACCGTCATCGCTGCTGCCCCCCTACCATGTTCCCGAAATCAGGGCCGCGATCGGGCAGCATCTGCCCGCGCCGCCAATAGCTTTGGGTGCCGAAATCACGCTGCGCGGCCCGCTCCAGCCGGCGCCATTGCTGGCGCGCTTCGGGGTCCAGCACATCCTGCAACTGATCCCAGACGAGCCGGTCAAGCGCGGTGCGCACCGCCCAATGCGTTGCCAGCGGGTTGTAGCGCCGGCCCATATTGACGGCATCGCGGCCAATCAGCGGGTCGCGTCCCTCGGCCACACGCCGGGCGTTGCTGACCACCGCGCGGCCCAGATCGCTTGCCGCACCCACCACCGGGCCGGCGGCGGTTTCGGCCAGCCCGCCCCCTGCCCGGCTGGTGGTGGCCGAGATGAAATCACCGAAGATGCCGATGCCGCCGCCCTGCAGCGCACCGGCGCCCCAGGTGCGCCAATCATCAAGCGGGCGCGGATCTCGGCCGCGCGCCAGTTCCTTCATCTGCACGGCCAGAACGCCGGTCAGCGTCATCTGCGCAATCAGCGCCGCCACATATTGCGCGCGGGTATTGGCGCGCAGCTCGGCCACGCGGTTCATCTGGTTGAACATCACCGACAGAACGAAGCTTCTGTACGTCGCCGTCGAGCGCATCAGCTCGCCCGGCAGCGAGCCCGGGCGGGCATCGCCCAGCAGCGTGGCGCGCCCGCGCAAGCTGGCCGTGGGCACGCCCAGTTCAGTGAAATTCTCGATCGCGCGCGCCAGGCGCCCGGCGATGGCCTCGGCCTCGGCGCGCGGCAGGCCGGAATGTTCGGCAAACCAGGTTGGGCTGATCGCCATGCCGCCGGTGGGCAGGCGATACATGGCGGCAGGGTCGCGCAGATGATCCCAGTCGCTGGCGCTCAAGCCACGGTTGCGCAGGAAATCCGCCAGCGGCGGCGGCAGCTGGTCAAAGCCGCGCGCGGACATTTCGCCCAGCTCAAGCGCGAAGGTATAGCGCAGCGCGGTGCGCGAGCGATCGGTCAGAAAGGCCAGCCCGTTGGTGCGCAGCACGAAGTTGGTCAGCCGGTTGGTCCATTCGGGCGACCAGATATCGCCGATCATGCGCGCCTGCGCGGCGCCAGTGTGAAACCAGGTGTCAAAGATGTAGCCCAGATCGCGCGCCTGTTGGCGGGTCATGTTGTCGCTCATCAGCCGCGCGGCATTCTGCCAGGGGCCGGTGGGGTTAAGCCCGGCCGCCTTGGCCGCCATGCGCATGGTGACGATATCGGATACCTGCACCAGCGTGGCCGACCCCAGCTGCGCGGCGGTCAGCACATTGCGGGCACCCGCGAAGAAGGCCGCTGCCATGCCATCGGCCGGCTGGTTGGCCTCGCCGGTCAGATGGCGCAGCATGACCTGGGCTTTCTGGTTCTTGCGGGCGATCACCTCGCGCAGGGGGCGCTGTCCGGTAAGCTGGCGCACCGTGGCATCACCCGCCGCGCCGCTGGCATCCTTGGCCATGATCTGCGCGCGAAACTCCACGCCCAGCCGCGGGTTGGGGCCAAAGTTGCGCATCAGTGAAATATCGCGGGCCATGCCGCGCAGCTCGCCGACGATCGCATCAAACGGGTTGGCCTGGCCGAATTGCTCGTTGTAGCGCAGCCAGGCATCGCCATCGACGAAATGCAAAACCCGGTGCTCCTTGCGGCGGTTGTAGAGCGCCGCACCGCCCATCTGCATCGACGGCTCGCGCCGGGCCCAGCCGTCGGAAGCGATGCCCTCATAGACTTCGCGCAGGAAGCGCTCGGCGGCGGCCCGGTTGGGGCGCGCGCCCGCCTCGGCCACGAAGGGCTTGCCGGTGCTGAAATCCTCGATCCGGTGCCAGTCGATCAGCCGGCCATTCCAGAGCGTATCGAACCAGCCTTTAAAACCTGCCGCCCGGATCTTCGCCGGGTTATGCGCATGGGCAACGCCCCGGTTCTGCAAGCGCCCGATGTCGCCACCGTTCATGTTGAAAAGCTGGCGGGCGTATTCCTGCACGTCCTCGATGGCGGCGGCGAATTCGCGCGCGCTCACATTGCCGGTGGCCTGCCCGTGCAGTTCGCGCGCGACATCCTCGACCATCGCCTTGTCGCGCAGCTGGCCGGTGACGCGGGTGCGGTTATGCGCCAGGAACTCTGAAATGCGCGACATGAAGCGCTGCTCAAGGTTCACGCGCTCAAACTCGGTCATCTCCAACGCGCGCAGCAGCGCATCGGGATTGTCGCGCGCGATGCCGGCGAACTGGCGCTGCGCCTCGGCCAGATCGCGCATCTGGGCCAGCACCGTATGGCGCCGGCGCTGGGTATTGGCGGTGATGGCCTCCATCACGTCATCGGCCGCCAGTTGACGGGCCAGCGCCTCGGGCGTGCCACCGGCGCTGTAGCGCTGCACCAGGTCACGATATTTTTCCTGCGCGGCGCGGGCGCGGCCCGGGTCCACCTCGCCGGCATCGATCGCGGTTTGCAGGCAATTGGCAAGATCGGCCATCAGCCAGCCCTCCGCGCGCACAGGTTCAGGATGTCGCCGAAATTCGCATCGGCCTCCAGATCGTCCAGCACATCGCGCGCCCGCAACATCGGGCCGTCGGGATCGATCTGGAATTCAAGATCGCGCAGCGCGGCGAATTCGGACGCCTCGATGGCGGCGGCCTCCGTCCTGCCGGAAACTTGAAAATCGGGCCGATCGGCGTTATATTCCGACGGCAGGGCGGAAGCGGAAGAGGCGTCCGACGAAATGCCAGCCCTCCCCATACTACGGCTGGCGCCCTGCGATTTCTTCTCGTATCCGGTCAGGAGCCATGTGTGTGGCTCGCCCCTGTAGTCCAGGGCGATAACGAAGATGTCCTGTTCGCTTTCCAATCTGATACGATTGTCGCTGCGGGTAACCACCCGGGTGGCGGCAAGCAGCCGCCCTTGCAAGTCGTCCAGGACTTCGGGATGGCGCGCCGCGATCTTTGCCAGGCCATAGCCTGTTCCCCGACGCTGGCCAACTTCTCCATATACCAATGAAATCGGCGGCGCTTCGGGATGGGCAAGCGCATTGGGGACTTCTCCGGTCTTGCGCTCCAAAAGCGCACGAACGGCAGCACGCCAATCACCGCTGAACTCCGCCATTACCGGGCCAAAAGGCGCCTCGATCTGCGCGCGAATATCCGCCTCGGTCGCATCCGCCAGGCGCGCCAGAACCGGGCTGGCAGCCCCGTCAGCGGTTTGCGGCAGCATCTGCACCGCCTGTTCCGGTTCGGGTGGGGGCGCGCGTTCAGCGGGCGGGACCGGGATGGTGCGGGCAGTGCGTGCTTCATGGTGCCCGATGGCGCTGGCCAGCACCTCACGCGGGGGTGGTGGCGCGGCAAACAGATCGTCGCTGTCAGCCCGGCCAGCCAGGGTGGCATCATCGATATAGCGGCGCAGAATATCGCCGGTGGCTTCCGGCCGGCGCGCGGTGTTGCCACGATAAAAGGCACGCAACAGCGCCTCGTTCAGCCCGTCATCGCCCGCGCGGAACATGTCGGGCTGGGCCAGATGATCGCGGATCGCGGCAATCACGCTCTGGCCGGCGCGATCATCGGCGCGCGAGCGGCCGATGACCCGCACGATACCCACCACCTGTTCGGTGATGTCGAATTCCGCGCGGATCATCCCGGCATCGATCTGGGCGCGGAACGCCGCCCATTCGGGCGCCAGCTCATCGAGCATGTCGATCAGGGCGCGCAGCTCGGGGCTGGGCGCCTCGGCCAGCATGCGCAGCAGATCGTCGGCGCCCCAGGCGCGCGCGAAAAGCGCCAGCCGCACACGGCGCAGGCCTTCGGCGCTCAACCGGCCATCGGCGGTGTAAAGGGCCGCGCGCTCGGCCTGGGGCATGTTGGCCAGCATGCGGCGCAGGAACTCACCCTGTTCCGGCGCGGCCAGCGGCGCCCCGCGCCGATAGGCGTCAAAGGCCGCCTGGGTCAGATAGTCGGCATCAAGGCTGGCCTGCTCGCTGCCAGACATGCGGGCGATGGCGCTGGTGTTGTTCTCGCGCACCCAGTCGCGCCGCGCCTGGGCATCCATGTCACCGCGCCGGCGCGCCACCAGCACCGGGCGCTCCATGCCCTCGGGGATCTCGAAGCCCTCGGAACGGATGCGGTCCAGATAGGCGGCGTAGCGCTCGGGGTGGCGTTCGGCGGCGCGCGCGATGGCCGCCACGCGACCGTTGCCGCTTTCAATGATGCTGTCGGGCCCGACAATCGGCGCGCCCCGGTCACCTTCCGCCGATGGCATCAGCCGCGCGGCATCCAGCCCCGCTGCGATCTCGTTGATCTGCTCGGCCGAGGCGCCGCGCGTGCGGTCGCGCGGTTGCAGATCGCCGGTGGCGCGGCGCAGGCTCGACAGATCCACCACTTCCCATTCCACCTCGACACGGGTGCCGGCCGGGCTGGTGATTTCCGAATGGCGCGTCATGCCGGGCCGGCGCGGATCAGGTGCGCCGAAATCGAATGGGGTGCTGTCACCGCGCGGGCCAGTGGCAGCGCCCGGCATGCCCTGTTGCCGCACCGCACCTTCAAACCGGGGCACCTGGCCGCTTTCATACTGGCGCATCAGCGCCTCGGCATAGGCCATGCGCGCTTCAATGTGCGGAATGCCCGGCCGCCAGAAGCGATCGCTGGCAACCCGCGCGGTCGTGCGCACGTCCGGGGCGGCGCGGATGGCGTCGCGGGCTGCGCGTTCGCTGGTCTGCATCTCGTAGTGCAGAAAGGCAATCTGGGTGTCTATGTCGCCGGCATCGCGCCCGCGCGCCTCGGCATAGGCCAGATAGGCACGCCGGCGCGGCCCGTTCCATTGGGCTACGCCAAACGCATTGCCGCCGTCGCCCACGGCGCGGGTATTCAGCCCGGGGCCGCTTTCCTGCATCAGATTGCCCACCAACGCGGCGGCCTCGCGTGGCTCGTAACCCAGCTCAAGAAACCGCCCAAAGGCGTAGCCGACCGGGTTGACTTCCCAACCGGCATTGCCGCCGGGCGAAAAATCGAAGCTGGGCGGCGCCCCCTCGCCCTGCGGCGCACGCAGCGTCGCCTGCGGGTCGCGCGTGGCAATCGCCTCGCCGATCCCCGCGCTGGTAATCGAGCCCTCGCGCTCAATCGAGATGCGCCCGTCCTCGATCGCAGCGATGCGGCTGCCATCCGGCAAGCTGTCACCGGCGCGCAAACCGCTCAATCGCGTGCCATCGGGCAAGCGCACCATCGCGTTCATGTCCTGTCCGCTGCCGAAGGTGCCCAGAAGGGCGGGCGCTTCGGTGTCGATACCACCGCGCTGGGTAGCCATCATGCCCACGCCGGTCATGCCTTCACTGCCGCCGCGCAGCTCCAGCTCGGCGCTCTGGCTCTGGGCTTCGAAATCCAGACCGTCCACGCCGGCAGGGCGGGTTTCCCCCTCGGCCTGGCGCCGGGCGCGGTAATAGTCGATCGTGCGCGCGCCGGCGCTCATCATGCCGGCAAAGCCCGCGCCGATGCCGGCACCCATGGCCACGCGCAACAGCGCATCGGGTTCCGGCAGGCCCAGCTCTTCGGCGGTCTGTTGCGCGCGCGGCAGGATCGCCGCTTCGGCGCCCGCGCCGATCGCGGCTTCGGTCGCCATGAAGCGCAGCGCCTGGCGCGGCCCGGCGCTGGCAAAACCAAACGGCAGCGCCAGCACCGTCACCTCGTCGGCGGCGGCGCCGGCAAACTGGCCGGTGATCTGGGCGCCCCGGCTGTGGCCAAGCTCCATGATCGCCTGCTGCTCATCCCATTCCGCGCGGCGCCGGCGCAGCACCTCGGCTTCAAAGTCCTCGCTCGATGTCGGCAGGTTCGCCCAGCTGCCCGGGTCGCCGCCGGCGGCCTCGGCTGCGCGTTCAAGCACGCGCAAGGTCAGCATGTGATCGTAATCACCCTCGTTGAACGGGTCGCCGTGCGGGTGCTGCGCCATCAGCCCGGGCATATCCAGCGCGTCCATCCCCCCCAGCCGTTCGATCAGCTCGGCGCGCAAGGCGCGCGAATGGCCACGCCCGCGCGCCCAGGCGTCATCTTCAATCTGCTGGCTGCGAAAGCCGGCAATCATCTGCTCGCCCCGGCTGGGCACCTGGCGGGGCAGCGGCTCGCCCTGCGGGGCGCGGTTGAGAAACCAGGTCATTGGCCACGCTCCAGCAGGCGCTGGATATCGAGCCGGAAGGGGTTGCCGGCCTCGTCATGCAACACCAGCTCGCTGCCATCGGGCGCGGCATATATCAGCGCATAGGCCGTCCCGCCCAGGGCATGCAGGCGCACGCTGTTGAGCGTGCGACCACTGATCAGCTCGCCCCCCACCTGCGGCGCGGCACCGCTGATGCTCAGATGGCGCCATGCAGCGCGCAGCCGGTCGGCCTGATCATCAGGCACCAGCTGCAGCCCATCAAGCTGGCCGGGCATCTGCCCCAGCTCACCGGCAAGCGCGCCCAGGGCGGCGGTAACCTCGCGCCCGTTCACCCCTTCGGGCAGGATGGTCAGCGACCCGCGCACCCGCTGCACCCCGCCGCGCGCGCTGCGGCTGTCATATTGCCCGCTGCCGCCCATGGCTTCATGCGCGGCCTGCACGAATACGCGCTGGGGCACCCCGTTTTCGCTGGCGCTGGGGTCGCCGCGCAGCCGATGGGCGGTCAGGGCATCGGTCGCGGCCATGACCTGATCGCGCATGCCGCTTTCCGCGAAATTGTCGAAGAGGCTGTGAAAATTGGTGAACCAGATATGATTGCGTGCCGCCTCGCTGGGCAGCGGCACATGTTGCCCGGCAATGGCGCGCTGCCCCTCGAAGATCTCTTCGGCCAGCCGGGGCGAGCCGCCATGCGCCAGAAGCCCGCCGACAAAGCCAAAAACCGGATCATCGCTGATCTGGTTGGCGATCTCGGGCGCGGCATCGGGCAGGCTGGCCGCCACCAGCGCCGCCAGCCGGGCGCGCTGCGGGGGCGGTGCTTCGGGCGCAACTGCCGCGCGCCAGGCATCGCGTTCGTCGGCGCGAAACATCACCGGCTCTTCGGTATAGCCGCGCGCGGCAAGGGCAGCGGCATCGGCCGCGCGCTGCGCCAGGGCCGCGGCCAGTTCCTGCGGATCGCTGGCCAGCGGATCTGGCAGCGGGCCGGGATCGATCAGCGCCAGCTCCTGCGCATGCGCCACCGGGTCATTCGCCCAGGCCTGTCGGCTGGCATCATGGGCCGCGCGCATGGCGGCGCGGGTTTGCAGCTCGTGTTCCTCGCCGGCACCGATCGGCCGGCGCTCGACAATGCGCAGATGCGCGGCCTGCTCGGATGGCGGCAGCACGGCAAAACCGGGTTCCTGGCGCTGAAAGGCGGCGGCGGCGGCAAGGGCCGGCCCATGTTCATGCGCCAGGGCATCGGGGTTGGCCAGCAGCGCATCCAGCCCCTCATAGGCATAGCCTGCGCGGATGATGCGCGTGGCGCTTTGCAAGTCGCGCCCCAGGGCCGTCGCAGCGGCAGTGGCGCGGGTCTCCATCGCGGCGGTGGCCCGGGTGCGCAGGGCCTCCCGCGCGGTGGGTTCCAGCACCTCGAAATCGGCGCCATCCAGCGTTTCCAGCAGCGCTTCGGGCGCATCGAGCAACAGCGCGGCCGCGCGCGCCTGGGCAACGCTGACCGCCCAATCGCGCAGCGCGGCATCGCCCTGCTCGGGGTTGAGGACGCCAAGCGCCACGGCGTTCTGCACCACCTGCGCGTACTGTGCGAAATTGATCTCGCGCGCATCGGCATCGCCATGATGGGCGCCCTGCAAGGTGACATCGCGCGCATGGCTCAACATCACCCGGCGCTCGCTGTGGCGCAGATCCAGCGCCTGGCGTCCTACCGCATAGGCCTGGCGCGCGCGCAGATCGTCAAAGCGCAGCTCTGCCTGTTGACGGATCGCCTGTGGCAGCGCTTCAAGATGGCGATCGCGCATTTCCTGCGCGCGCGCGCTGAAGGTGGCTTCCATCTGTTCGGGATCGCCGATCTGGTCCAGATCCAGCCGCAGCCGGTTGAAGCCGTCCATCATGTCGATCTGCGCGCGCTGCAAAAGCCGGTCGTTGCGCTCGGCCTCGATGGCGAAGCCCACGCGGCTCATCACCTGGCCGAACTCGGCAATATCGCTGCCCAGCGTCGGGGTGGCCACGCGCAGATCGGGGGTGCGCCCGGCATTGGTTCCGGCAGTGGGCAGGGTCAGGGTCATTGCAGCATCCCCGGCCAGATCTGCGGCGCGGCGGTCAGGAAACTGCCTGCCGCGCTGAAGCCACCGCGCAGCATTGCCTGCACGCCCTGGGCGCGGCTCTGGCGGCCTGAAAAGCTCAGCTCGCGCGTGCGCGCGGCACCGCGGCTGCGCACGCCCTGCGCTTCAAAGCTCATCTCGCGCGCGGCGGTTTCGCCCAGGAACACCGCAACCGGGCTATCCATGCGGATCCCGCGCCCGGCCAGCTCGATGACCTGCTGGCCCATCTGGAAGCGGAATTTCTGGCGCACCCGGCTTTCCTCGGTCGCGGCAAGCCGCGCCTCGTCTTTCGCCTGCTGATCCAGCAGCCGGGACTGTTCATTGGCCGCCTGCATTGCCATGACGCCCTGCAACAGGCTGCCACCCACCGACAGCGCGGTGCCAATGGCGGCAAGCCCGCTGCCGGCGGTTGCCGCACCGGCCACGGCCCCGCCGGCGGCGGCGGCACCGCCGCCGGGAACAAGTGCAGCAAGGAAGGCCGGATTGCACATGTCAGGCCCCCTGTTCCTGCAAATTGACCGATAGTGCCGTGAGCGTCAGCGCGGCCCCGGAATAGGGCGTGAAGCGCAGGCCGATCTCGCGCGCCACCCCGACATTCAGATCGGGGCGCACGATGCCGCTGAAAAACTGCGCCGGATCATTGCCCACGGTTGTCTTGACCAGCGGCACCTGGGCGCCCAGGCGCGGCGCCTCGCCCAGCTCGCGCGCGACGGCCTGCACGAAGCCGCCCTGGCTGCGGTGCAGCCCGATCGCGCCCAGCGATGACAGCTTCTTGCGCCGCCCCCAGGGCGAGCCATCGGGCGCCGCCGCCTGCAGATCCAGCGTCTCAAGGAAATGGGTGTGATCAAACAGGCCGATTTCGGCCAGGGTCACGGGTTCGGGCAGGGTCACGGTGCCATGATGCGGCACCACCTGCGGTTCAAAGCGGCCCTCGCTGGTCCAGATCTCGACGGTTTCGCCAACGAGATGCGACAGGTTGAAATCCTGCTGCGCCTCGCCCGAATGCACCACCGCCGAATAGAGATGCGCCGGCGGGATGTTGCAGGCGCGCATGGCCACGCCATGGGGCGCGGCCTGCACTTCGATATGGCGGCGCAGCTGGCCACCCACGGCGCGCGTGATCACCATCACCAGCAGATCCATGCTGTGGCAGATGCTGGGCGTGACGGCGATGTCCTCGACCACACCGCCGGCCAGCGTCAGCGGCGCCCAGCCCAGCACATTCTCTTGCCGGTCATGCAGCAAGCAGGCCAGCGAGCCATCGCCCCGGCGCAGCCAGGCCATGCGCCAGGGCGCGCTTTGCCAGACCACCTGGTCAAAGCCCGCTTCGCCCAGGTGATCAGACGGCAGCGACAGCTCGACCGATACATTGGCATCGTGCTCGATCACATAGCGGATCTCGAAGACCTTGGCACCGTCGCGGGAAATGAAGATCGGCGCGCCATCCGGGGCGATCGGGCGCAGCGGGGCCCCGCCAATCTTGCTGTCCATGCCCAGCCGGGCGGTGGTGGCGGCAACGATGGTGTTACGCCCTTCCGAGCGAAGCGAGTATTCCTCGTTGAGCGCGCCGATATGCAGCGCCCTGTCGCCGCGCGCCAGCCACTGGACAGGGTTCTGGCTGCCGTCGCCGTCGATGATCAGCGCGAAAGCGTCATCCGGGCGCTCGCCCTCGGCAAAATCAGCATAGCCGCCACCGGCGGCCGAAAGCCAGACGGTGCGCGGCTCGCTCTCGCTGGCGGCGGCGATGAAGCGCTGATCGTAAAGCTCCAGCTGCGCGGGATAGCCATAAACGTCCGACCAGGCGCCTTCGGCCCATCGCCAGGTGGCACTGCCCGCGATGGGAATGCGCCGGATCACCTGCGCTGTTGCCGAGGTCGGCGATGCAACAGCCGTGATGCGCAGCACCCCGCGCCCGTCCGACAGATACTGCCATGTGGCGCCGGTTTCCTGATCGACCTTCTGGGTCCCCCGCTCGTGCTGGGGCGGCACAAAGCCCGTGTTGGCTCCCGCCGTCGCCAGATAGAGCTTGCCATCATAGCGCATGCGGGTGGTGCCGGCGGTGATCGGCGTATCCTGCGTCCATATCGCCACATCTGTCCAGTCCACCGGCTCCATGGAAAAAAGACTGCCGACATGGCCGGGCAGGAACAGATCGGCGCTGGCCGTCAGGGTCACGCTGCCGGTTTCGGCGCTGGCGGTGACGGCCTTTGCCTCATCGGTGTTGCGCAGCCTGAAAGGGCCGGTGTCGATGGGCTGGGCCTCGATCGTCCAGTGATCAAGCGCGAAGCGGCTCAGCCGCTGGATAGGCCGGCGGCCATCGGCGATATAGATCACATCGGCCGATTGCACCCACGACAGGTTGGGCAGATCCTGCGCCTCGAAGGGATGGGCCAGCTCATAAGGCTGGGCGCCGTCCATCACCAGTTCGCCATAGCGGCGCACCCGCATGATGCCGGCATAGAACTCCAGCAACACGGCATCCTCGGCCGAGAACTCGAAAGGCAGCAGCCGGCAGAACGCATCCTGGCGGGTGCGGCCCCAGAACAGCGTGCCCGGCGCGCGGGTGATGGCCCCCTGGCGCGTCGGCACAAAGCCGTTCGCGGCCTGCACGCCGGTCTGGAAGCGCTGAAAATCGATGCGATGATGCAGTCTTGGGCTGATCTCGCCCGATGAAAAGACGTTTTGCAGAACCGAAACCCGGGTCATCGCATGGCGCTCCTGACCCAATCATCGCCGCCGGTGTCCTGGTAGGGCTGCATTGACGCCTGGTCGGCATCGGCGCGCCGGGCCTCGGGCATCAGCGCGGTCATGTCACGGCGCAGCTGGTCGCGCTTGGTCTGCGATCCCAGCCAGCGCGGCGCCATGATCAGCGCGAGCCGATAGGCGATCAACTCGCTCACCTCGGCCGGGATGCGACTTTCATCGGTGATGCGCGCGGTATAGCGCAGCAGCAGCGGGCCGGGGCGATCGGCGCGCAGCACCAGCTTGTCGCGCCGCCAGCTGGCGCGGCCATCCGCCACATGCCGAATGCGCAGCACATCGGCGGGCAGCGCGTAATGCCAGGGCAGATCGGGATCGACCACCTGGCCGGGCAGATCGGCCTCGGGCAGTTCAACCAGCGTGCTGGCAAAGGACCAGTCGGTGCCGCCGATCACCGCTTCAAGGGCCTTCGGGTAGAATTGCGCGGCCATGCGCGCCTGGTCGCTGTCATCGGCAAAGCTCGAAATCGGGTCCAGCTCGACCAGCGAAAAGGCCAGCGCCGCGATTTCAGATGTTGCGATGGGTTGTGGCATGACGGTCCCGGTATTGGTTAACAGGCCGGGGCCATGACAGCCCCGGCCAGGTCACTTGCCGTCAGCGGTAGCGGTAGTGGATTTCGAACAGCAGATGGCCGGCGCCGGTGGCATTGGCGATGGCATGCTGATAGATCCCGATGTTGCCGCCGGGGTCAGCTTCCAGCCCCAGAACCTGCCAGAGAGGCAGGCCGTGGTTGGCATCGAACTGCGCGACCGGCGTTGCGACGTTTTCGGCCGATTTCAGCTGTGACACCAGCGCTTCGGGGTCGGTGCGCGTGCCGATGCGGATTGCGGCAAAGCCGGTATTCTCCACCTGGAAGGCGGTGCGGGGGTCAACGATGCAATCGGACGGGGCTTCGAAAAGCAGGTATTTCGAACCCTCGCTGTCATCGGCGGCGTTTTCGGCGCGCCCGGCAATGACGATCGGTCGGCCGCGCGCACGGGCGGGATCGGGCACAACCTCGTCCAGCAGACGATCGGCGAAAAGGTTGGATTTCTGGTTCACCACGGACATGGCGGTTCCTCACGAACTGATAGGGGAAAAGCCCGCCGGCGGGGTGCCGGCGGGCGCATGCATCACTGCGCCGGCTCGACGCATTCGATGGCGATGACGCCCTTGTCCTCGTGGCGCACGCTGTCGATATAGGCCTGCGCCCGGCAATAGGGGCGGTTGTCGGCGCTGGTGTCGTTCCAAAGATCGCCGTTGACGTCCTGCCAGATGCCGCGCTCGATGTTGTTCTTGGTCCACATCGGCAAAAGCCGATGCTCGGCATCGTTGACAGGCAGGCGGTTGGTCATCACCCAGGTGATGCCCAGAAGACGCTGGGGCTTGCCCTCGCGCAGCACGTCGATCGAAAACGCCGACTGGTTTTCGACCACCTGCGCGGCGATGCCGATCAGGTCGTCTTCCTGCCAGGCGGTGATCGCGCAATAGATCTCGTCGTCATCCTCGACGCCGAAATCATTGGCGCGCAGCCAGAGCTTGGCTTCGCGGATCTTGGGCAGGGTCAGGCCGGTGCTCGCATGGGTGACATACTGGCTGGCGGGCAGCGATTTCTTGGTGCTCGCGCGCTTGCCCTCGACGGCATAGCCCAGGATGCCGCCATCGGCGACGACGAACCGGCCATCCTCCTTGCGAATGCCCAGCGTGCGGTCGGCCTTGCCGCGCACCACGCGGATCGTGTGCTTGCGCACCTTCGCGCTGGTGGCAACCACGCTGCCATCCAGATCGTCCTCGATGTCGAAATACTGCCCCGATTTGATGACCGGCGGGCGCACGAGCCAGCGGCGATGGCCGGTGACCGGGATTTCGATGTTGCGCCGCGCGCGTTCCTCGCCATAGGCGTATTCGCCATCGTCGATCATGTCGCTGGCGGATTGCGCCGCACCCTTGGCCGGCGTGTCGATCACCCGCCCCGCAAAGGGGTCGCGGGTCTGCATGGCCACCATCTTGACCGCGTCGGAATAGCTGTCGCGGTGCCACTGCTCTACGTTCTGGGAATAGGTTTTGGGCATTTGCCCCTCCCTCTCGAAAACTGCTGATATTGGTGAGTTTTCGGAGGGGTTGCCCGCGCTCGGACCCGTCCTGCGCTTTACGACCGCTCATCGGGGGTGCTCTTCCCGCCTGTCAACCGGACCCGCGAAGGGTTGCCCGATGCGCTGCAAGATGCCAGAGCCGTCGCGCCATCGTCAAGCAGAAAAACAAGATCGGCCCCGGGAATGCCGCCCGGGGCCGATATGTTGTAGATCAGGCCGGCACCTCGCGACCGGAACGCGCGATTGCGCCGGCAATGGTTGCGGCTTGCAGCCGGTAGTGCCGCATCGCGCCCAGAAGCGGCCAGATGCGCAGCTCGCCTTCGCCAAGATCGGCCAGCATCAGTTCACGTTCCATGACGGCAATCAGGCCATCCAGCATGTGCAGCGCATCGCCGATTTCCTCGGCGCGATCAAAGTTCTGCTGTGAAAGGCCCATGTCATGCCCCCCCGATCACGGTGAAGGGAATGACAAGCCCCCGGCATTTGCGACCGGCCAGCGTGCGCCCGCCATCGGCGCGCAGCACACCGGGCAGCGCCAGCAGGGCATCGCGCTGATCGCCCGCCGCATGGTTGGCAATGAACAGCCCGTTCCCGGTCAGGCGCAGCCCCTGCGATGCCAACAGCCGCGCGGCATCGAATTCGCCGGCGCGCGCTGCCTCGATCAGGTCGCCCAGTTCGCGCCCCGCGATGGCGCCGGACAACAGCGCCCGCAACGCGGCGCGCCCCTGTTCGGGGCCGGGGCCCGGCCGCTGCCCCAGCGGGGCCGGCAGGGGCGAACGATCCCAGATTGCCAGCGCCGCGCGGCGGCCGCGCGTCAGCCGCGCCTCGCGCACAAGGCTCAGCCACAATTCGGCCTCGCGGATCGGCAGGCCGGCAAATTCGCCGGTGGCATCGGCATCGGCGGGCGCGGCGTGCAGTTCATACCGGCCCGTCCGGCGGATCGCCGGCAGCACTTCGGCCGTGATCCATTTGCGGAAGCGCCGGGCGGCGGGCTTGTCGGACCTGATCACCAATGCATAGAGACCGCTTTCGGAAATCAGGTTGGTTTCGCGATGGCTACCCTCAATCTGGCTTAGGGTAACCTCATCATCGTCAAGGCCCTTCACTGCCATAGACGGGTTGCTCAACTCTAGCACCCGGCAAACATCGACAGCCACAAACCAAGGATCATCGCCGCGCATCAGCACGCGCACGGCCTGTTCTTCAAAGTCGAATGGAATAATCTCGGCGCTCATTGGTCGCACCCCCTAGAGATCGGTTTAACCCGACCACTGGGGTGCAAATCCCGGGTGGCCGGACGAACAGGGTTTGCACTACCGCCTCTAGGAACGGCCACCCTTGCGGGTGCCCCATCCGCCCGACCATAGAAAAAGCCGCGCACAACTGGCGCAGCTTTCGAGCGCCTAGAGTGATCCGGGGTGCAAATCCCGGTGCAGAGAGTTTGCTCCGCACATGCTGATCCTGCATTTGGCTGATCGCGAAGTCAAGACGGGATCATCATCAATCGCACGCGCCGTCTTCGACACTGCGCCCGAACATTTCCGCTCGACACGCCCAATCTCGCATGACGTTCTCTCGCCGAGTGGTCTCCGATCTAGCCTGCTGCGCCAAGCATCCAGCATACTCGCGCGCCGCCCTGTCATAGGCCACCATTTGCTCAGCACACGCTTCGAAAGATGCATCCCGCTCATAGGTGGCAAAGTTGTTTTGACAAAGGGGCACAAATGGCGCGCGACACTCTGTGCGCTGGTTTAGAAACCAAGTCGCGGACACCGGGGCCGGCCATAGAACAATTAGGGCAAGAAGAATGCGCATAGGCCGACGGTAGCAGGCCCTCGCGGGCCTGCCAAACGCAATCTCACTTCCGGCCACCCGCGATCTTCTGCAGCTCGGCAATACGCGGCGCCAGCTCATGCACCTTCATCGTATCACTGCGCTTGACGGCCTCGAAATAGTCGCCACCGGGGTTTTGCAACCTGTCCAGCTCGGCCCTTGCATCGGCGGCCGACAGGCTCAACCCGCCTGCCCCCTTGCCGATCTGCACCGCGCTATCCTCGCCCAGGGCCTGGGCAATGGCATCGAACATGCGGATTACATTGGCATCACCGGCCTTGGCCGCCAGAACCGATGACATGGCCTCGATCGCATCGCTGGCCAGCCCGGCCTTTTCGGCCACCTGCTGCGCGGCCTGGGCGGCGGCGGCAATGCGCGCCTCGGCACCGTCGCCCCATTCTTTTTCCAGCTCGGCCCGCATGGCACTGGATGCCTTTTCAAACTCTTCCGCCGATTGGGCATCGAGCTTTTGCACATAATCGGCAAAAAGCCCGACATAGGCCTCATGCGCCGATTTCGGCACCGCGTGTTCATACGCCAGCGCCGCCGCCCGCGTGTTCAGATCGCTGTCCCAGGCCTCTTTCGGGAAATTCGTCGGCGGCTTGACCTCGTAGCCGGCGGCGTCAGTGGGCAGGCCCAGGGCCTCGCGCTGCTCGGCCAGCCAGGCCGATACATCCTGCCCTTCCTTGGGCCGCGAAATCAGGCTGTCAGCCGGGCGGCCCAGCTTCTTTTCGGCATTGCGGGCAATGTCAGTCAGCGCGCCAAGTGCCTCTTCGGGTTTGCGCGCATCAAGCCCCTTGGCCTTGACAAACCCCTGGGCATCCTCGCCCAGGCCAGCCCACCAGGGCGCGGGATCGCCGCCCCCGTCCGCGCCGCCTGCGTCAGCGGCACCGCCAGCGCCATCGTTTCCCGCGCCAGCGTCCGGGGCATGGCCGTCATCGGCGCCACCAGCCCCCTGCCCTTCGCTCTGCCAGAACGGCAAGCGCATCAGGTCAATCATCAACAGCTTCATCACTGATCTCCATCATGATTTTGAGTTCATCGGTGCTGGCGCCCATCAGCGTCAGCAGTTCCAGAGCCAGATCCCGCCGCCCGGCTTCATAGGCCAGCCCTTCCGGGCTCAACTTGACCGCGCCGGCCTTGCGCGGCTGCATGGCGAGCACGCCGCCCATACCAATCACATCAGCCACCAGCTCAGGGCGCCGGCGCGCTGCGTCACGCCACCGGGCCACCACAGCGGGCGCGGCCCGCTTGATCGAGCCAGGGAACATGGCCAGAAGTGCGCTTGCGCGATCAAAGATCATGGCCAAGCGCGCGCAAGGTGCAGCGCGCCTCCCTTTGCAGATCGCGGAACTTGCCCGCCCAGACGCGGTTCGACCAGGCGGTCTGGGCCTCTTCCCCGCAGGTCGGGGCCGCATTGGCGATGCGCCGCAGGCAATCTACCAATTCGCGGTTCTCATCGCCCAGGCTGCGCGGTTCATGGGCGGCGTTCATGCTATCACCTGCAAGGTGAAGGCCGCAGCCGCCAGCGTCATCATCATCAGGGCAACAAGCCAGGCTCCTTCGACACGTGGCGCCCCTCCAAGCCCGATTGCCATGATGATCACGGAAAACCACATCAGGCCCGCCGTGATGTGCAGGATAATCGTCATCATGCCCCACCGCCTTCCAGCGCAGCCATGGCGCCGGCGGCGTCCTTCATCGCGCCGGCACCCTGCTGGGCCATCTGCATCATTGCCGCGCCCTGCTGCGCCTGCTGGCGCTGTTCGGCTACCTTGTCGGCCTCTTCGCGCGTGCGCAGCATCCGTGCCGGCGCGCCCAGGCTTTCATGCAGCGTTTCGATCACGTCATCAGGTTCGATCCGGTCCATGTAGCGCGGATCGATCTGCGACAGCGGCGTCACGTCATGCAGCAGCTGCACAATACGCATGCGTTGATCCGCCTTCTGGGCCATCGCCGCGGCTGAGGTGTATTCAACCAGCATCGGCACGTCGCGTTGCCCGGTTTCGGGCGGCGGCGGGATCTGCCCGGCGCGCCACAGCAGGCGAAATCGCCGCTCGATCTTGGGCGCCAGGAACTCATGCTGGATACGCCCCATATTGGGCGCCCAAAGCCGCGTGCGCTCGGCCTCGATCTGCGCCACCTCCATCGGCGAAAGCCCGGTGCGGCCCGCCAGGTTCATCAGCGACCAATAGAAAGCTTCTTCGATCTCGCGCTTCTTCTCGGCCTTTTCTTCCAGCGTCAGGCCGATCTGGCCAGTGGTGGCCAGCGGCATCATCAAGGGCTCGCCGCGCATACTGACCCCGCCATAGACCACATGGCCCGGGCGCACGGCCCCCTGCAGGGGCCAGGCGTTGCGATCGGGCGCCAGAATGGTCGGATCGGCGGCGCGTTGCGCGGCGCGCAGCGTGGCCGCGTCCATCTGGTGATGGGCGCGCGTCGATGCCAGCGCGGTAAAGCCCGGCCCGGTGCCCCAGGTGAAGCCGGTTTCCACCTCCCATCGCGGCACATAGAAGGGCATTTCCTCATAGCCGCGATCACGGATTAGCCAGCCCTCGGCCTCCATGGCATATCGTGAAAACCAGCGCTTGCCCCTCGGCCCGATCGATCCGCGCCGATAATCCCGGTTGCTGCCTACATGGTGCAGATAGGCATGCAGATCGTTCGAATGCTTCCGTGCCAGCTCGACGATCTTGGGCGGCAAGACATCGGCGCCGAACATCTCCACCGCCGCTGCCGGTTTCAGATGAAACCGCCGCACCACCTCACTGACAAAGCCATAGGCATCGATGTCGCAAACCACCTCGCTCAGCGAGATGGTCACATCACGGATCTTGCGCCGCGCGGTGTCGATCTCGTCATATTGCGCGGCGTTGCCAAAGGCCGCGATGTCCGAAAAGAGCGGCATCACCGCATCATAGAAACTTGAGTTGGCGGGCATGAAGCTGCGCAGCACCCGCATGCTCACCAGTTCGTTCCACTCGGCCATGGGCGGCCAGCGGTTCAGATCGTCATCACCCGTCTTGATGCGCATCCATTCATTGGCCGGGTTGGTCAGGGTGCCATAAAGCCCGGCCGCGAAATTCGACTGCGCCCTGATCGGCGCCGAGGAAAGAGGCTTTTTGTGCTGGCGATCGCGCAGCCGGTCGCTGGAAAACCCGCCCCGCTGGGGGCGGATCAACCGCGCGATCTCTTCCCAGTCAGCCTCCATGGGGCTGCGCTCGGTTTTCAGCTCGGCCCAGCGTCGAGCGGCCAGCGCCGCATGCGGGTGTTTTTCATGCTGGATTTTCTGCAGCATCACGCCACCTCCCCCAGCCGGGCCACGGGCGCGGAAAGCCCGCGCGGGCCGGTCAGCACATTGGCCGCGGCGCCGGCGCGCCGGCGCCGCAGGCGCGCTTCCAGATTGGCCGTTTGCGTGGCCTCGGTATTGTCCACCATGGCCGCGCGTATGGGGCGCGGCTCGCTTGTGCGCATGAAACACATCGTCAGTCCCTCCTGATCCAGGCAAATTGCAAGAAGCGCTCGGCGCCAACGGCGCCAAAGCCGGTCATCTCGGCTTCCTGCTGGAAGCCGCACAGGCGCAGGAAGCGCCCGGCGCGGGGGTGGCCCGCCCAGGCGCGCACCTCGATCCGGT
The DNA here is from genome assembly GCA_046295695.1 of Pararhodobacter sp. Classification (GTDB taxonomy): domain Bacteria; phylum Pseudomonadota; class Alphaproteobacteria; order Rhodobacterales; family Rhodobacteraceae; genus Pararhodobacter. The sequence goes on from JBKBMS010000001.1 coordinate 445,483, forward strand.
GCACACCCAGCCGAGCGCAGAACGCCGGCAAGCGGGTGCGGATCTCGCGCGCCGCCGCCACCAGCGCCGGGCGAAAACGGGCGTGATCGCGCGCCAGCATCGCCGCCTGGGCAACGCCGGCCTGCCCGGTATTGCCCACCAGCAGCACCGCGAAGGGCAGGCCCTGGGCTTTCAGCACCAGGCTCAGCACTGCTGCGGCCTGCGCCCCATGCCATTCGGCAAAGAGCTGCGGATACCGCACGCTGGCACCCCGGATGTGCTGGGCTTCCAGCAGATCATGGGGGTCCAGCGCGCGAAACACCGCCAGCGCCGCCAGATCGTCATAGGCGCAGGCCTCCAGCATCAGGCAGCCTCCGGCGCGGGTTCATAGGTGGCCGCGAAGATGTCGGGCTTGCAGGGATAGAACTCACCCTGCACGCCCTTGATGATCCAGTCGCCGGGGCGGGCATGCATATCCACATCCAAGGTTCGGATCATGAGGCCAGAATCTGGCTTGGTGTAGCTCACCCTGTACGCGCCCCCACCATTCACGCCGATCCAGGCCAGCACTTCATTGGCCGAACCTACAGAACCGGTGAACTGCACCGCCTCGATCACAACGGGCTTTTCCCTGAAGAACGGCATCAGTTCACCCCCTTCAGCGCCCGGCGGGCGGCATTGGCCCAGTTCTTCAGCGCTTGGCGGTTGCCCGCTGTGGCGCTGGCGCGAATACCCAGCATCTGGGCGATATGGGTGCCGCCGCTGAAGGTCAGCTTCAGCTTGTGGCGGATCTTCAGCGCCTCGATCAGCGCCGCCGGATTGTGATCGACGTGATCCTCGATGCGCTGCACGGCGGCGCGCATCCCCTCGTAATCGGGCTGGGGCTTCGGGCGCGCGGCCCGCGCCGTGGGTTTCTTGGTCATCTCTTCCTCCTGATGTTCGCGGCACGCTGCGCGGCCACAATTGCGCGGGGGCTCACGCGCAGCCGAAGCCGGCTGCGCAGGGGCAGTGAACGCTCGAATGCCAGCATGGCGGCATGCTCGCGCATCCACTGCTGCTGGGCTTGCTCGTGACGCCGCAGCGCCGCATTGAGCGCCTTGATGCGCGCGCGGACGTCGGGTGACAGCTGGTCAAGTTGCCCGCCCATGGGTCATGCCGTGATATGGCGGACGGCGCGCATCACCGCGTCCTCGGCATGGGTCTGTGCCAGCGACAGATCGCGCGAGGCCATGCGCTCGCCGTTCGGATCGGTCCCCCCGATCTCATGCAGCTTGGCGATGAAGGCCGCGCCCATGTCCTTCACCACCTGCATCTGCAACTTTTCGGCATCAGTCAGGACGCGATACTGATGGCGAACCGCGTTGTTCACGGTGCGCGCATCGCTGGTGCTGTTGATCTTTGCTTCCATGTCAGTCTCCATAGGGGTCCAGAATGTCGAAGGCGGTCACCAGCCCCGGACCCTCAAGGGGCGGGCCGCCGTTGTGGCCGATCAGGCCGGTGGTTTCAGTGTTGCTGATTGGGCTTTCGCCCGTGCCAAGCACCTCCGAAAGCAGCAGGTATTGCAGCGCGTCCATCACATTGGCCTCGGTCAGGCGCTTGTCGGGCACCTTGCGCTTGTCCCCGGACGGCGTGATTTCATCGGTCCAGACATAGCGCGCCTCAAAACCCGCGATCAGGAAGCGACAGGAAGGGTCAATCACCAGCCCGGGTGTGCCACCGCGCAGGAACTCCAGCGCTGCGCGCACCGCTTCCAGGCGCGGCTGCAAGCGGTTGGTGCCGATGCGCTGCGGGCGCACGGTGAAGCCCGCCGCCTTGGAAACCAGCAGGTTCCAGGTGTCGTTTTCATCGGCGGCGGCGCTGGCGCCCTGCTCGCCGGCCATGTCGGCCCAGCCGCCCAGCACCTTCAGGCCGCGAAACCGCTCATTGTCCAGCAGCTCGGCCAGGCGGCGGCCGAACTCGCGCGCCAACAGGCGCTCTTTGGGGAAATGCAGCTCGCCCAGGATCTGCCATTGGTAAGGGCCGTCGAACTGGGCGATCACCGCCGCCCCCTTGAAGCCCTGATCCAGCCCGATACGCAGCGGCACATCCGGCCAGGGCGTCAGGGTCCGGTCGGCGACATGGATGCGGCGGTTGAACTCGCGGCTGAACACCGGATCACCGGCGCGCAAATAGGTGATCTTGTTGAAAACCAGCCGATCGGCCAGATCGCCCCGGCCTGACAGCTGCAGCGCGGCCAGCTGCGCCGGGTAATAATCGGGCGACAGATTGTGCAGGTTCTCGCAGCCCGGCTCGCCAAAGCCCGGCTGGTTGTAGAACTCGACAGTCACCTGTTTCGCCCCTTCGGGCAGGTGACGGCTCAGATCCTGGGCAATGCGCGCGCGTGCCGCCTCGTCATGGAACACGCCCACCACCCAGTTTTCTTCATCGGTGGCGTTGAAGTCGCACACGATCTGGCCATAGCTGCGCTGCTCTGGCGGGTAGCCCTCGAAATGGGCGCGCCCGGGCCAGCGGTTGATCCGCCCGATACCCACACCCAGCACCTCGTTGGGCACGGTGTCAGCCTCATTGAGCCAGATATCGGTGCTCTGGATGCCGCGCATCGATGCCGCGACATCATCGCCAAAAGCCATGAACTCGCAGATCCACTCGATCGGCCCGAAATCATCCTCAAAGAGGATGCGATGGGTCACCGGGTCGCCCCGCCCGCCCGACCATTCGCCCAGGCGCTTGGGATAGGTTTCCAGGTAACTGGGGATCGTCGTTGACCAGAGCTGCCGGTAGGTCTGGCGCACGGCCAGCAGCTTGTATTGGCGAACCCCGCTCAGCACCGAACGCGGCATGGCCAGCGCCCGGCGGAAGCGCGATTGCAGCAGCGTCGTGGTCTTGCCGCTGCCCACCGGCCCGCGAATGCCGGTGATCGTGGCATCCGAATGAAAGAACGCCTCGGCCACCGGCCCGGGAAAGCTCTCCGAGCCCAGCTGCGGCATGTCATCGGCAAAATCGCCGTGCAACTCATCGATCGCCGCGCGCGCCGCCATGCCGGCCAGGCGGTCCAGGCGGTCAGCCTCGGCCTCACCCGGCGCCCCCCGGCCCCCCGCGCCGATGATTTCAGGTTTCGCGCTCACCGCCCCGCCCCCCGGGCCGAGGGCCGCTTGATTTCGCTGCATGGGGTCACACAGAGGGGGGGACGGAAGAGCGGCGGGAAGGCCCCCCCGGGGGTCGATCGACCGGGCCGGGCGATGCGGGCCGCAAGGGGGGTGGTGCCCTTTTCCGGCTCCGGCAATTGATTTTCGATCAATTGAGCGGGGGCATGTTTTCCCTGCATTTTCATGCACTTGCGCCGAGCGTCCGACGCGGGGCAACCGTGCTGCGCGCGCATCACTCGCTATCCTCTTGATTTTGCTTGCTTTGCCCCGGCATCGGCGGCGGCGTGAAACGGCCCGATTTCGGCGCGTTGATCACCCGCGCACCATCGCCAGGCGCGGCCTGCGCGCCCTGGGCGGGCATGATCACCTGCACCGCCTGGACGGGCGCGGCGGGCTTGTCCATCTTGGCCGCCACATAGGGCAGCAGCGCCTCGGCCGAGCGGATCTGCGCGGCGAATACCGACATGAAGAGCTGCACCCGCGCCCCGCCGTTCAGGTTGGCACCGGCGAAGGCCTCGATCTGCTGGGTGCGGATCATCGCGGTTGCGAAAGCATCGTGCTGGCTGGCCAGCCCGGCGGCCTCGGCCAGCACCTCTTCGGGGGCGCGGTAATGCTGGGCCTCCAGCCACTTGCGCAGCTGCGATTTCGACCGCGCCCGGCCACGGCCCCGCGCCACCGGCTCGGCATCGTCGGCAGGATCGGCGGGCAGCAGCTCCATCTGCTCGCCCAGGGCGCGCGCCTGCTCCAGCCGCTCGACGGCCTTTCGCGCCAGCTTCTCAAACTGGTTGTTCGGCTTGGCCATCAAAAACCCCCTTTTTGAGCCACGACAGGCACAACGGGGGCGTCGTGGCCCTTGTCGTGATAACTTTCTTTCTTTTTCAAGGAGATAGAGAGAGCCACGACGCCACGACGCCACGACATACGCAAACCCCGTGCGGGTGCGGGTGCGCACATACATGTATGAGGGTCTGGGCGTCGTGGCGTCGTGGCGCGGCCTAACCGCCTGAACTTCCTGCGAAAACACCACGACAAAAGCCACGACAGCGTTACGCTGTTTTGTCGTGGCGTCGTGACCCTGACCCATTGGCCGGGAATGCAGACGCCGAGCAGATCATGGCATGGCACTGAGTGATCGACAAGCGGGATCATGCGAAGTCCTCATACACTGACGATCCTTGCGACGGCGGCGGGGGTGCGGGGCGGTCCTGCGGGAATGTGATCAGGCCGGGCAGGCTGCGCAGCGGCACCTCGACGCCGCGCGTGGGGATGCCGGCAAGCGTGCGGCTGTTGGGGGCTGCCACGGCGCCCTCGATGCGCTCCATCGATTGTTTCCAGGCCCCGCCTGCCCATTGGGTGTCGCGGAAAACCTCCAACAGCGGCTGGGCCTTGGCATTGCCTACAAACAGGCGTGGCTCGCCATCATCGCCATCGATGACGCGCAGCAGCAGCGGCGCCAGTAGCGCATTTGCCTGCTTTCGACGCTGGGCGCGGCCGTGATCGTCGAGGCTGAAGTCGTTGAGCAGGGGTTCCGGGGCACCAGGCGCCCCGGCAGCGACCATCAGCCATTGGGCAATAGTGTATTGCTGGCCCCGCCGGAACGGGTCGTAGCGATGCGACAGCAGATGCAGCACCACCTCATCCGCATCGGTCCACGCCTCTCCATGGGCGACATGCACGACACCGGCCACCTGGGCGCAGAGCGCGTCCATCTCGTCCGCCGCCTCCATCTTGGCCGACTGGATCATGCCTGCCATCGCCAGCACGGTTGCCCAGTTGTCAGCGTCGCGCCCGAATACATCATGCGCATCAAGTCGCATCCGCCAGGCATCGAGCCGCTCGGCCCACCCTGCCCAGCGATCGATGATCAACCGCCGGATCGCGGCGCCCAGGGCGCGCATCTTTGCTGGCGGCATCGATGGCACCCGGGATCGGTCCTCGAACTTGTCGAGCTGCAAGACGATCAGCCGCTGGAGATCCTGCGATTTCAGGACGCCCGGCACCAGGATCGACGAGAACAGAAATGTCGAGCGCAGCTGCCCGGTAGATCCCTTCTGATCCGACGATCCGCGCAGCCATCGCCCGCCCGACGACGCGACGCGGGCGGTCGCGATGATGTCCCGCTCCTTGGTGGACCCCGCATCGCCGGGCTCCAGCTCGTCCAGCGCTACGGGCAACGTGGACTGCCCTAGCAGCGAGGCGATGCCGCGCGCCGTCGGGTCCGAGGACTGGATCAGCCCCTTGTCGCCACCGGAAAGCAGCTCCAGCAGCTTTTGCAGGCTGGATTTGCCGGTGCCCGCCCCGCCGGTGAACCAAAACGCCGGGCGCCAGTCCAGCGCGCCACCAAACGGCATCAGACCCACGAGGCCAAGCGCCACAACCGGGTCAAGCCCTGGCCGGCGCCATCGCCAGGAGCGTAAGAGCGTCAGCAGCTCGGCTGCTGGATCGGAGGTGACACTGCCGGCCGGCGCAGGGTGCGGGATGGGGGGGAAGGCCGGGTAAATGATGCCCTGGTGCTCACTTGGCGGGCATTCGCGCCCGCCGATGATCAGCTGATCGCCCAGATGATAGACAAGGCGACCGTCATCATCACACCATGCACCGCGGCCGCGCACCGCGCCTTGCGGATCAAAGAGGCCCTTTTCGGAGACGGCCTGCCAGGCGGCCATGGCAATGGCAGTCTGATCAAAACCACCCTCTTGGCCGCGGCGGCGTGACGGGAACTTGCGGCACAGCTCGGGCAGCCGGTGCCCGAACAGCGCCATGATCGCCTGCGTTTCCAGCTTTCCGACCGCCCGGTGCTGGCCGTGGATATCCAGATAGTGCCCCACGCCATCCAGCATGCCCAGCGGGCGCACCGGGCAATCCTCCCAGATTTCACCGCGCGCGCGCGGAGGGCGCTTGCGGCCACCTCCACCGCTTGTGGACTGTTCGTGACCTTTGGGTCTGGCCTTGCGCCCTTTCTGGCCTCCGCCTTCGGGCGCAGCCACCGCCGGGGCATTCAAAACCTCGTCTTGCAGCGCTGCCGCATCATTACTCATGTTCTTATTTTTCTTTGGCTTTCTGGCGCGCGATGGCCTCGCGCAGCGCATCGTTGAGATCCTTGCCGCCGTGGCGGTTCTGCCATAGGCGCACCTCGCGACCAGCCGCCCCGTGCGCGGCGATCGCGCGTTCCAGCGCCTTGCGGGCGGCGGGGCTTTCGTCCTGGTCGGCCACCAGCGTTACCGTGGCCACATTGGCCGGCAGGGCCACCGCGCCCAGGTTGGAAAGCGAAATGGCGGCCAGCACCCGCACTTCGGGCGCTAGCATCACCAGGCTCAGCGCATCCTCGATCCCCTCGCCGATGAAAACCTGCGTGCCGGGCGGGCATTCGGCCAGCCGGGCCGGCTTGCCACCGCGCGGGCCGATGCCCTTCCAGATGTGGATCGCCCCGCCGCCGTAATGGCCCAGCACCTTCTTGGGCACCGGCACCGGCGCCTTGGTCCAGCCCTGCGGCCCCTCGGCCAGCCAGGTGCGGTGCAGCGCCACCGGCGCGCCATCGGGGCCATGCACCAGCGCCAGCATGGCGGGCCATTTGCCCTCGATCACCTCGCCGGTGGCCGGGTCCATATGGTAATAACCATGCGCAGGCGCATAGCGCAGGGCGCGGGGCTGACGGCCCAGCCGCGCCAGATCGATCGACCGACCGCGCAGATAGTGATCAACCGGGGTGCCCTTGATCTGCGCCTGCGCATCCAGCCAAAGGCCCAGGGCCTGCCGCGCGCGGTGGGCGCGGCGCCTGGCATCCTCGGCCTCAGCTGCGGCGCGGCGACGCTCGGCTTCGGCCAGCGCGCGGGCGCGGCTCTGGCGGGCCTCGGGCGTATCCTCGGCCAGGCCCAGCCAGCGCCGGGCCTCCTGCATGGCATCCTTGATGGTCATATTGTGACGCAGCGCGATCAGATCGATCAGATCGCCATGCTGGCCGGTGGCATAATCATTCCAGGTGCCCCGCCTGGCACCGGCCACGCGCACCACGAAACTGCCCACCCGCCGGTCAGCCCGGCCGGGGTTCAGCGTCCACCATTCGCCGGCATGCAGATAGCTGCCCTGGGCGGGCGGCGCGTATTCCTGCGCCACGGAAAGGGCGCGGTCCTCCAGCATTGCGCGCAGCTCGGCCAGGGTGACGCGCTCAGCTGTCATGCGGCACCGCCACGCCCAGCACCCGCGCGACGTCCGCGCGCGAAAACCGCCGAAGGTCGGTCAGCTGCTCGAACCGGGCCAGCACCTGGGCCGCTTCGCACCCCATGGCGCCCGCGATGTCATGCGCATTCCAGCCCAGCATCGCGAGCCGGACCAGCTCGCCATCGCGCTCGCGCGTCCAGAAGGCATCGCTCAGCCCTTGCAGCTGCGCCAAATGGTCATCGATGGGCAGCGGCTCGGCTTGCGGCTCCGGTTGCGGGGCAGGCCGCTTGGCTACCGGGCTTGGCTCATGCGATGGGGGCAGCGCTGGCGCCGCTTCGGCCGGGTCGGCCGCGGCAGTCGGCACTGTGGCCATCACTGCACCGCCCGGCGCCTCGCCGCCCCCATCCGCGCCACCGTGCTTGCCCTCAAGGTGGCGCTGCTCGTCGCGCGCGGCTTCCCACCGCGCGCGCAACTCGCGCTTGAAACGCTGCTGCGTGGCTGGCAGCGCCCGGCGCAATGCGCTGGCGATCGCCGGCAGGCTGGAGCCGCGCAAGCGCATCTCGATCGCGGCGCGCTCTTCTTCCTCGCTCCATGGTCCGCGCCGCAACCCGTCATCACCGATCCACACGGGCGGGGCCTTGCCGGCGGGGACCTTTTCTGGCGCAGGGGCTGGCGCGGCATCTTCGGGGATCTCGTCCAGCGCGCGGCCAAGAATACCGGCAATCTCGGCGCGGGTCCTGCCCTGGGCGCGCAGCACCGCCAGCGCCTGGTCATCGCCGGGCAGCCATGGATTTTCGGGCACGGCATCGGGGGCCGGCTCAGGTGCGGGCGGCACATGACCTTCCGGCGCAGTATCTGCGCTGCCGGATTGCGCGCCCGGCAGCGGACGCGTCAGATCCAGCACCAGCTCCAGCCTGACCGGCTCCCGCCCGTCTGCGCGCTCGATGCTCACCGCGCAGCCGAATTTCAGGGCCTCGGCCAGAAACACCACATCGTCCACGCGAGCCAGCATCTCGCGCTGGTGGCGCAGCCGCTCGATCATCGGGCCCAGCTGGGCCATGGCATCCCTGACCGCGCTCATCGCACCAGCCCCTGCCCTTGCAGCCGCTCATAGGCCTGCGCGCCGCGCCAGCGCATGAAGCGCGCCATGTGGTGGCTCAGCCGGGTCAGCGCGGTGGCCCGGCTTGATTGCGGCGCATCCGGCGCGGCATCCTCGAACGCCTCAACAATCGGCGCGAGATATTGGTGCTTGCGGTTGACCATCGGCACCAGATCGCGGGCGATTTCCTCGGCCATCACGCGGTCATGATGGTCAGGCGTGAAAAACGTCAGCACCCCGGCGAAATTGACGAAGGCCTGATCGGCCAGCGTCAGCGGCGCATCAAAACCCCGCTGCTGCTGCCTCTGTTGCGCACCCTCAGCCATGAATATCGGCCCTTTCCATGCCCGGCGGGTCAGTCCGCGCCAGCCGCTCCAGCGCGTCCAGCAGCTCGCCCCCCAGTTCGACCACGGCGGCCGGCTGGCGGCGGCACTCGGCGTAACGCGTGGCGAACTGCTCGACCTGGGCGCGGGTGCGGCAATCCTCGGGCAGCAGTCTGCGGGCCAGATTGGCCGTGGCCTCGACATCCGAGGCCTCCAGCTGCCCGCTGCGCGCGCTCAGTGCCACGGCCAGTGCCGCAAAATGCACCCGCCGCCGAAGATCAGATCCTGTCATGGCATCCTCCTGTTAGGGGGCCGGGGCGCCGGCGGCGCCCGGGCAGGTCAGGCCGGGCGGCCGCTATGGACGGGCATGCACTGCGGCAGCGCGCCGGTGGCGCCATGCACCAGCTGCGCCAGCCCCTTGCAGACGGCCTCGGTGTAGCAAAGCGCCAGGTATTCCTGCCCCTGCGCGCCGTGATCGATGAACAGCAGCCAAAGCGTCATTCCGCTGCCTCCACCCGGGGCGCGGCGTCAGCGGGCGGGTCGTCAACCCGGGGCCTTGCCGGCGCCGGCAGCGCAGGCAGATCGGCCGGCAGATCACGGGGCACGCGCCAGACCAGCTTTTCGATCTCGGCCGCCGTGGCGCCCCAGATCAGATGTTCGGCCGTCAGCGGGATGCCCTTGGCGGCGGCATGGGCCAGCAGGCGCCGCGCCACCGCCATCGAGGGCAGATCGCCCGCCGCGCGGTTCTTCGATGCAAAATGCCACCCATAGGGCGCCGTGCGGTGATACCGCAAAACGCGCGCCAGCTCGGGCTCTGGCCCGATCAGCCGCAGGCATACTTGTAGTGGTGTCAGGTGGTCACTCATGACGCTAGATGTAGCGTCAGCCCCCCGGTTACTGTCAACTGAAATTTTCAGTTCTTCTGAATTTATTTTCAGTTGCCGCGTGACTACCTGTCACCGATGGACGAAAAGTGGTTCAAGCAGCGCCAGAAGGCCGTCGGCGTCACCGCCGAGGAAATAGCCGCGCGAATGGGCCGGGCGCGCTCGAATGTCTCGCATATCCTCACCGGAAAACAGCGCATGTCGCTGGAATGGGCGCAGGCCTTCGCCGACGTGCTCGACGTTCCGCTGGCCACGGTCCTGGAAAAGGCCGGCGTAACCTCGCCCGAGACAGCAAGCCAGGTGCAGCCGGGTTTCGCCGAAGGGGATGCTGCGCCATGGAAAGGCCCCAAGACCGGCGATCCCAGCCAGGCGATCGCCCAGGCCCTGGGCAGCGCGCGGCCGGGCGTCGATCTCTGGCGCGTGCAGGGCAATGCCATGACCCTGGGCGGACTGCTGCCGGGCGATTACATGCTGATCGACACCCACGCGGCCGAGCGCGCCAGCGCCGGCGATGTGGTCGTGGCCCAGATATACCACCGCAACAGCGCCAGCACCGTGCTGCGACGCTTCGAGCCGCCGGTGCTGGTTGCCGCCAGCGCCGAGCCGGCCGATCAGCGCGTGCACGTGGTTGATGGCGTCAATGTGGTGATCAGGGGCAAGATGATCGCCAGCTGGAGGGCGCCGTGATCCTTCGCATGAAGATGCTGCGCGGCCATGCCAGCTTCCTGCGCCAGCAAATTGCCGACTTCCCGCCGCACTCGGCCGAGCGTGAACTGAAAACCCTTGCAGCGCGCAATGACCTGAACCGCCTTGCCGCGATTGAGGCACAGCGCGCCGCCCTCCCGGCCGGCATCATCAGCTTCTTCCTGTTCATCTGGTTGATTACACTCGCTTTCGGCGACATCTCGGAAAGCTCGTGGTTCTGGCCTGGGATGGCGTCTTGCATTGCCAGCGCCGCCGGCATCGCGCTCCTGGTCCGCGAACTTGCCACCGCCTGGATGGTCGCTCAACTCAAGCGTGAATTCTCATTTTTTCAGCTTTTCTGAAATTTTCAGTTGACAGTGACCAGTGATCATTCCTAACTCTTGTGCATCACCCCTGCACAGGAGCACCACATGCAACCCGCTCAGACCCTCTCGGTGCCCATCGCCCATGGCGGACCGATCACCGACAGCATCCTCGACGACGTGATCGCCCAGATCGACGCCACCGCCGAGGCCGACGAATACACCGTCAACGGCACCTATCTGCGCCTGATCGTCGGCCCGCTGATGCGCGAGCTGCGCCAGCGCCGCATCGCCATGTCCGCGATCCAGTCGCTGACCGAGCCCGGCAATGTCGTCGTGCTGGAGCGCGAGCGGGGGCCGCGCCCATGATCGGCCTGCGCAACCTTCGCGAGCCCGATCACCTGCCCCATGCCAGCGCGCGGCGCTATTTCGCCAGCGGCAACCGCGTGATCTGCCATAGCGGCGATCTGACCTACCTGATCTGCACGATCGAGCGCACCTTGGCCGGGGGCGATCAGATCGCCGAAATCGTGGCCGACGCGCTCAACCGCCAGCCGCGCCTCTGACGCGCGGCCCGTTTCCCGGGGCCGCCCGGCATTTCCCACACTCTGCCGCCCACCACCCTGGGCCGCGCCCGGCGGCGGCGCGCGCCCCTATCTGCGAGGATCAGATGGAAACCGCCTTCATCACCGCGCCCCTGGTTGCCCGGCTTCTGGGCCTGCCCTCGGCGGCCAGCCTGCTGGCGCGGCGCCGTCAGATGGAACGCATCGACGATTTTCCACGCCCCATGCCGCACAGCCGCCGCCCGCTTCTGTGGCGCGCCTCCGAGGTCCGCGCCTGGATCAAGGCCCAGGGCCGCCCCGCCAGCGCCACACCGCCCCGCCCGGCCCCTGCCCTGTCGCCCGGCCGCAACCCGGCCATCATGGCCGAGGCCCTGCGCGCATGAGCCGGCGCAAGCGCGCCGCGCGCCAGCCGATCGATGATCCGCCCATGTTCCTGCGCCAGCGCCAGCGCGCCGATGGCTCCTGGCGGATCTGGTGGGAACCCTCGCTTATCGCCCGCGCCATGGGTTTCAGCGCTGTCGAGCTTGATGGCGATCGCCTCACCTGGTCAGTGCGCCAGGCGCAGCGGCTCAACCGCGAATTCGAGAATGCCGAGGGAAACACCCGGCGCAACACCGGCCGCACCATCGCCGATCTGATCCACAACTACCGCCTCAGCCCCGCCTTCACCCGCGATCTGTCGGAAAAGTCACGCCAAAGCTACCGTCTGCTGCTGCGCCCGATCGAGGCCAAGTGGGGCGATCACCTGGTGGCCGATTTCACCAAGCCCGACATGGTGACCTGGTATGAAACCCTGCTCGGCACCGGCAAGCTGCGCATGGCGCAGGCGCTGTTGCGCATGATGTCGATCCTCTTTTCCCGGGCCGAGGCGATCGGCTGGCGCGCGGAAAACTCCAACCCCTGCCAGCGGCTGAAAATGCGCACGCCCCAGCCACGCGCCCGCGCCGCCGGCTGGCCGGAGCTGGACGCCCTGGTGCGCACCGCAGACGAGCTGGGCATGCCCTCGATCGGCACCGCCTGCCTGATGCTGGCGCTGCAAGGCCAGCGCTCGACCGATGTGCGCAAGGCCCGCCTCAGCCATTTCCGGCTGGCACGGCTCGATCCGGCGCAACACCCCACCTGGATCTGGGTCATCACCCGCCAGAAGCGCACCACCGAAGGCGCCATGCGCCTGCACCCCGAACTAGAGGCCCGCCTGCACCCGCTGCTGCTGCGCGATGCCGAAACCGATGATCGCACCATCATCGTCAACGATGCCACCGGCCGCGCCTATGGCGAGGATCTGTTCATCCGCCATTTCAACCGCGTGCGCGACCAGGCCGCCCTGCGCCGGGCCTCGCTGCGCGGCCTGCAAATGCGCGACCTGCGGCGCACCTTCGGCGTGCTGGCCCGCCAGGCCGGCGCCAGCCGCGAAGACGTGGGCGATGTGCTGGGCAATTCTGCCGCCGTCGATCCTCGCCTGTCTGAAACCTACATGCCGCCCTCGGTCCACACCGCCAGCCGCGCGGTGCTGGCCATCCAGCGGCCCCACCGCAAGGAAAGGAAGAGCGGATGAAAGACACAATCAATGACCCCGCGCCCGGAAGGCAGGTGCACTGATGGTGGAACACAGTGGCATGAGCGCCGATGACATGTTCGGCGATCCGTCAACCCCGGCACCGGCAGATCCGCAGGCCCCGCCTGTCGCCCTGCAAAACCCGCCCCATGCCTGGCTCGACGTCCTGGCCGAGCGGCAGCGGCAGATCGAGGCCGAGGGCTGGACGCCAGAGCATGACGATACGCATGACGGCGGCGAGATCGCCCGCGCCGCATCATGCTATGCGGCCGCAGCAGGAACTGCGCCCGACGTTCGGCGCGACATCGAGGCCCGGGCTTCCCTTCCTGATGAACTGTGGCCTTGGCCCATGGATTGGTGGAAGCCCACCACCCGCCGCCGCGACCTCGTGAAAGCCGCTGCTCTGGCACTGGCCGAGATCGAGCGCCTTGACCGCCTGGAGGCCGCCAATGGCTGAAAACTCGCCCATCGAATGGACCGATGCCACCTGGAACCCGATCACCGGCGAGGTGCGCCTGAATGAACAATGGCTCGACCAGCCCCTGCGCTGGACGCGGCCGCGCATGATCTTCGTCTGCGCGCATGGCGATCTGTTCCATGAAGGCGTGCCGGATGAATGGATCGACCGGGTGTTCGCCGTCATGGCCCTGGCGCGCTGGCACACGTTTCAGGTGCTGACCAAGCGGCCAGCGCGGGCGCGGGCGTATCTGTCAGACCCGCGCCGTGTCGATGCAATTGTTGATGGCTTCAACGGCAGCGAAACCGCTGATGCTTTGACCTATGCGCTGGCAGAACAAGGCTGGCCCCTGCCCAACGTCTGGCCTGGAACCTCGATCGAGGATCAAGCCACCGCCGACGCGCGCATCCCGCACCTGCTGGCCACCCCGGCAGCGGTGCGGTTCGTCTCGGCCGAGCCGCTGCTGGGGCCGATTGGTAGCGTCGAACGCGATGAGGCCAACTAGGAGCCGAAATCATGACCAAGGAACCTTTGAAGCTTCTTCCCCAGGGTCGCGGCTGGGCGGTTTTCGATGGGCGTGACCGCCTCAGCGGCACCATCGGAAACCTTGCCCTGGCCGAGGAAACGCTGGAACAGATCGACCGCCGCCGCCGCGCCGAAGCAAACCCTCGGCCGTGCCTCTGCTGCAACCGGATTTTCCCCAGCGAAGGGCCTCACAACCGGCTCTGCGACACCTGCAATCGGCACGCCCGCGAGGCGATGATTTGAGGCCCGAAACCGACCGTCCGTTGACCGTCCGAAACGGACGCCGTCGGACGTCGGACGCACTCAAAAACTTGAATGCGTTAAGCCTTTGTTTTATCTTATATTTTGGCTCCGGCGGTAGGGATCGAACCTACGACCAATTGATTAACAGTCACGGAAATGCCGTTTTATGGGGCTTCATGGAGCCGGATAGTTTTGCATCAAGCATCTGATATTGCTTTCATATTGCCTCACTCTGCCGGAGCGTGTATCCTCTGTTTTCAGATCACGGTGGCGACTCGGTGGCGATTCATGCGGTTGAATCGCCACCGGCCACGAGAGGGAGGCAGCGAATGCCAATCATCAAGATCGGACGCCGGACGATAGCTGCAATCCCGACCCCGGAGCGGCCGGTGATCTGGTATGACGAGGCGTTGAAGGGCTTCGGCCTTCTGGTGCGCCCCACGGGCTCGCGCTCGTGGATCATCGAATATCGCCCGGGCGCGGGCGGGCGTGGCGTGGCAAAGCGGCGGATCGTGCTTGGCGACCCGGAAACCATGACGCCAGAACAGGCCCGAGCGGCAGCAAAGGAAATGCTCGCCGGTGTTCACCTCGGCGCGGACCCTGCGGCCGCCCGCGCCGAGGAACGCTCGGCGGACACAGTAGCGGAAGTTGCAGGGCAATGGCTCTCGCGGCATGTCGAACCGAAGCGCAAGGCGGCAACCGCCACGCTATACCGGGCGGTGCTGGATACGCACGTCTTGCCCGCTATCGGCACCCACAAGGCCGTTTCCCTGACCCGGCAGGACGTGGCGCGGCTGCATGGTGCGATTGCGAACAAGGCCCGGGGGCCGAAGAAGGCGGGGGCAAAGCGCACCGCGCCGCAGAAGGTGCGCGGCGGCCCGATCATCGCCAACCGCGCCCTTGCCGTGCTCAAGGCAATGCTTTCATGGGCAATCGACCTCGGATTGCTCCCCAAAGGCAGCGAGAATCCGGCCGTGGGTGTTGAGGCGTTCAAGGAGAAAGGCCGGGAACGGTTCCTCTCGTCCGAGGAAATGGCCCGGCTCGGCGAGGCTCTTTCGCTCGCCGAGGGCGAGGGGTTGCCGTGGCAGGTTGACGAGGCTGCGCCCGGGGCGAAGCATCTGCCCGCGCCCGAGCTTCGCCGCGTCAAGTTCGATGCCCACGCAGTTGCGGCAATCCGGCTCCTCCTTCTGACCGGCGCGCGCGTTCGGGAAATCCTTGATCTGGAATGGCGGCATGTGGATTGGGAACGGGGCATGTTGCGCCTTTCCGACTCCAAGACCGGGGCGAAAGTGATCGTTCTGGGCGGCGCGGCGCTGGCGGTGCTGGACGGTTTGCCGCGCATCGGCCGTTTCGTCATTGCCAGCACCTCGGCCGGGACCACGGATGAAAAGCCCCGGGCAGACGTGAATCGGCTATGGCGAGCGGTTTGCCGGGTGGCCGGGATCGAAGGCACCCGGTTGCATGATCTTCGCCACAGTAACGCCGCGGTAGGGGCCGGGGCCGGTCTTTCCTTGCACCAGATCGGCGGGCTTCTCGGGCACTCGCAGGCCAGCACAACCCGCCGCTATGCACACCTCGCCGCTGACCCGCAACGCCGGGCGGCCGATCTGATCGGCAACGAAATCGCTGCCGCGCTCGGGCTCGACGGTGCCGAGGTGATCGACATGGCAGAACGGCGGGGGCGGGCATGACGGCGGCATTCACCGAAAGGCCACGAGAAGCGCGGCAGTTGGATAGCATTCTGGATTGGCTGCTAAAGTCGTCATGGGACCCAAGGCAGGCGGCCTGCCTGCTAGTTGGCGTGCTGCCGCCGGAGCCCACCTTTGCTATTGATGATCGGCCATTCGGCGCATGGCTTCCCGGTCAGGAGCCTTGGGAGCATGACCGAGGAATGTGGGAGAAGAAGGTTGCGGCCGAAGTTGACCAAATGGAAAGAAAGCTGGCGACGATTCCCCACGTCGGGATAATAAGTCCTGCCGAACTCCTTGCCTATCTATCAGGCAGAAACGGCAAACTACTTCCTCCTTGGACCGCTGCGCTCTTGAACAGCAAATCGCACGCCGAGGCGCTCCCGGCGAAGGTCCGTTCGTTGCTGCGTGATGCTCTTGGAAAGTCCAGAGAGGCAAACTCGCGTGCAAATGGGAGCTATCAGCAGAAGTTCAACAATGACCCTGATTGGGACTTGCAGGTTGCCGAGGCCGAGCGCCGTTGGACGGACGGGCAGTCAAACAAGCAGATCGCCGATGCGCTGGCAGAGCATTTCCCTGCAAAAACTGAGGACGCGATTGCAGTCTGGACCCGCAAATTCCGCAAGAAGATTTCGGCCGAGGCACAGACGGCAGGTTTTCGGGCATACAAGGATCGCATGAACCGCTAAGCGCTTCGGTGAACCGCTGGCGGTTCAGCGACTTCCAGTGCTGACTTCGGCATCTTCGGGGCACTTGATCCACCCGAGGAGCCCCGGCAATGGCCGCAGACCCGATTTTCGTTGATACCGCCGAGGCCGCGCGACGGCTCGGCCTTTCGCTCTCCACGCTTGAAAAATATCGCTTCTATCGCGCTGCCGATGCGCCGCCGTTCGTTCGGATCGGGCGCGCCGTTCGCTATCGCGTGACGGACCTTGAGGCTTGGGCCGCTGCCCGGGGGGCAGAGCAATGACCGGCCGGGCCGAACTTCGGGCCAAGCTCGCCGAGCGGGATCGCATTGTGTCCGAAATCGCAGGGCATCGCCAGCGTGCCGCCGATCTGCAAGCCCGCGCAGAGAACGCGGGAGCCCGTGCCGATGCCGAGCGAGCTTCCGCAGCCGAGGCCGATGCGCTGGCGATGGCCGAAAACCGGAAACCGGCAGCGCGCAAAGCGGACCCGGGCGCGGATGCTGACCGCGAAGCCGTTGCCGCTCGCCGGGCGGCAGAACTGGCCGAGGCCGAGATTCCGGCTTTGGAGAGTGCCCTTGCCAATACAGAGCGCGAGATAATCGACCTGGCCTTGTCCGCGTTCCGGGCGGAACGGGATGCGGAGCACCTTGAGGTGCTGGCGGCTGTTGATGCTCTCGGGCTCGCGCTCGCCCGCCTTCTTGCAGCCGATCTTGCGCGAGAAGCCCTGACCGGACGGCGGTTTGCATTCGATCCGGCGCGGCACCCGCCCGCCGACCTCTGGCAGCCGCGCCCGCTTATCTCGGCACTTGTCGCTGCGATGCCTCCCCGGTTCACGCCGGACGGGTGGGCCGAGGGGATCGAACGCGGCGCGCGAGCAATCGCTGCCAAGATGAACGGAGAGTCCAATGAACAATGAAGTTCTCCAAGCGGTGCGGTTCTCGGTTTATCGCGTGGGCGGCGCAGAAGTGTCGGGAGCGCGGCCCGATGGCTCGCCCGAGGTGAAGTTTGCGACAGTCGAACGCGAGCGGGGGGAACTCTTTGTTGCGCCCCCCGAGGTGGCCGCGCGACTGATCGCGGATGGGCACGCGAAAAAGGCGTTGCTCGCCGACAAGCTCGCCGCGCTCGCGGCCGCCGTTCTGGCGGTTGAAACGCCGCTCGCGGCAGCCTTGGCCGGGCTTTCGGTGCCCGGCGTGCGGCCGTGGCAGGCCGTTCGGCAGGGGGCGCATTGGTGCCCGTCCCCCGCCGCGCTCGGCCCGGGGCGCGGTGGATTTTCTGCCCGCTTCGCCGATCCCGGGGAGGCCCGTGCGCTCTGGGCCGAAAAGCCCGATGCGATCCCCCTGTTCTCGTTCGCAACGCCGCACGGTTTTGACCGGGCGTTCATCTGGCGCAACCGGGGAATCCTTGAGATTGCAACCGAAATCCAACACCTTGGGAGACACTGATATGATTGCAATGAACCTGATCGCCCTGGCCGAAATCCTCGGCCAGCGAGGCGCGCGCCAGATCGCCACGGGCGAAACCGATGCCGACGGCGCACCGATTTTCCGCACCGAAGCCGCGCCGGTCCTGCCGGGCGAGGCATTCACGGCCGAGCCTGCCATGGCTGCCGCGCTGATCCGCGCCAAAGCCGCCGCGCCCGCCGGGAGTGAGGCCGCAGAGGAAGCAATCCGCAGGGCGAGGGAGGCCGAGGCGTGACCCGGAAGAAGCAACCGACCGCTGATCCGGCCGAGGTGAAGGCCCTGCGGGAATCCGGGCTCTCTCCGGTCCGGGCACGGCGGCTCGCACTTCTGCGGGCGGTTGCGCGCGCCGGGGGTATGGTGGCTGCCCGGGTGCCGTTCTCTGCCTATGTCGCGGCCCGGCCGCACACCGATGACCCGCGCGGCGACTTCGCAACTGATTTCCGCCTTGACCGAGGAAAGCCCGAAATTCGGACGCTGGGCGATCTGCGGGTCTATCTCCGCAGGCGGCGCGCGTGCGGAGAGGCGATCACGGCGGGCGCGTCCGTCTGGCGCGAGTTTGAATCCGTGATCCGCGATGCGCTGGAAAGCGAAACGGCCCGGGAGATGGCATCCCGGGCCGTCACCGAAGACTGACCGCTATCGCTTGTCCCGCCATTGAGACGCCAAGAGGATCGCATGAAATCCCCTATGAATCAAGAAACTGCGACCCTCCTCGGGTTTCATGTTGTTTCACTCCCCGAAGAAATCGCGTTCTCTCGCGGGCAATCGGAAACCTCGGCCCGGGTGCGGCGGCAGGTGTTGCCGCTGGCCGATTTCCGAGCGCTTCTCCTTGACCATACCGAAGGCCCGAAGGCCGGACCGTGCTGGATGCCCGCTGTTTTCACCGGCAACCGGCGATCCGGCGCGGCGGCCGAGGCGGTGCAGGTTGCAGTGCTGGACCTCGATTCCGGCCAGCCGGTTGACGAGATTGCCGAGCGTCTCCGGGCGGCAGGTGTGGCGGCGATCCTGCACACCTCGCATTCGCACCGGCCCGAGCATCCGAAGGTGCGGGTGATCCTGTTCCCGGCTCGGCCGTGGCGGACGGCAGACTATGCGGACACCCGCACGGCGGCGCGTGCATATCGGGCGGGGCTGGCCGATCTGGCGAAACGGCTCGGGCTTGCTGCCGATCCGGCCGCGATGGACCCCGCGCGGCTTTTCTTCTTGCCTCGGCACGCACCCGGCGCGGAGTTCTCGGCCGAATGGATCGAAGGCGGCACGGCCGAGGTGTGGCCGGAGCCCGGCGCGGCTCCGGCAATGGGCGAGGTGCTGCCCGCGCTGGCCGATGACGGCGAGGTGCCGCCCGACGTGCTGGCATCGGCCTTGACAGCAATTCGCAATGACTCCCGGTTCGGCCGCGATGAATGGGTGAAGATCATCGCGGCCGTGCGCAATGCCCTTGGCGAGGAAGGGCGCGAGGCGGCCGAGGCTTGGTCTGCCGCATGGTCTGAAGGCGATCACAACCCGGACGAGTTCGCGCGCGTCTGGGAGTCGATTCACGACCCGCGCGCGGGCGCGGGAACGATCTTTTTCTTCGCCCGGCGCGACGGCTGGAACGACCCCCGGGCCGATGCCGAGCGGGAGCGCCTGCTTGCCGCGTTTGACGATCTGCCGACAGACGAGGAGGAGGCCGAGCTTGCAGAGCGGGCGGCAGCGGATCGGCTGGCCGAGTTCGGCGATATTGCCAATGGGGCCGCCCATGCGGATCGCATCCGGGGCACGCGCCGCTATGTCTCGGCAACCCGCCAATGGCTCGCATGGACCGGCGCGCGATGGGCAGCACAGACGGCCGAGGAAACCATGCGCGATGCAAAGGCCACCTCGGCGGCGATGGTTTCCCGCGTGGCACGAGAGGCCCGGCGCGACCCGGGCGGGCTGGCCAAGGGACGCATGGCGAAGGCGATGGCCCTGCATGGCAGCGCGGCGGCCCTCGCGCGCATGGTCGAAATGGCTCAATCGGAGAGGGGAATGCACGTTGCCAGCCCGGCCGAGTTCGATGCGAACCCGCTGGACCTGACTTGTCGCAATGGCATCCTTGACCTGCGAACCGGAATCCTCCGGCAGGCGCGGCCGCACGACCTCGTGTCGAAGCTGGCCGGGGCTTCGTTCGATCCCACAGCCCGCGCGCCGGTTTGGGAACGGTTCCTTGAAACCGTCATTCCTGACCCGGAGGTGCGGGCGTTCGTTCAACGTGCCGTGGGCTACACGTTGACCGGCAGCGTTGACGAGGAGGTGTTCTTTCTCGCGCACGGCACCGGGGCAAACGGCAAAAGCGTCTTCGCCAACGTCATCGCGGCGATGCTCGGCGAGTTCTCTGGCAGCTTCGGCGCGGCGCTGGTGACACGGCAGAAGCACGAGAACGAGGCGCACCGCATGGTGGCTCGGCTGCCCGGCCTGCGGCTCGCCCTCGTGAACGAAACCGGCGTTGGCGATCTGTGGGATTCGGGCCGCATGAAGGAACTTGCGAGCCGCGAGCGCATGTCTGCCCGCCTCCTGCACAAGGAGGCGTTCGATTTCATGCCCACGGCAAAGCTCTGGATTCGAACCAATCACTTGCCGGGCTCGCTGGACGCCGGAGACGGCTTCTGGCGGCGCTGCGTGCCGATCCCCTTCACCACACAGATAGCGGCGGAAAGCCGGGTGCCCGATCTGGACCGGCAGATTATCGCGGCAGAGCTTTCGGGCGTGCTGAATTGGGCGGTGGCGGGTGCCGTGGCATGGGCACGCGGCGGGTTGCAGGTGCCGCGTTCGATCCGGGGCGAGGTGGAAACCTACCGCGAGGAAACGGACCTCCTCGGCCAATGGATCGCCGAGCGGACGCAGCGCGACCCGCAGACCCGGGTGCCGGTGGCCGAGGCGTTCCGCGATTACGAGGAATTTTGCCGCTCGCTCGGGGCGAACGCAGGCACCGCAATGACGTTTTCGCGGGCAATGACGGCGCGCGGGGCGAAGCGTGATCCGCACAAGGGATCGGGCGGCCGCAGGTTCATGGGCTTCCGGCTCCGGGAGCGTTTGCGGCAGGATTTCGATGATGATGCGGACGATTTTTCCCGGTTGATCTGAAACACCATGAAACCCGATACGGCAAAAAATCAGGCTTGGGGCGCATTTGGGGCGCATTCGGGGGTTTTTCCAAAAATCCCCGCGAGGGATTTCTTCTTAGGAGCAATATATTTCCGGGGTAAATGCGCCCCAAATGCTCCCCAAAGCCTTGCCGGGCCGGGGGCGGTGCTCCCGAAAAGATGGGCTATAGCGCGCCCGAGAATCGTCGGATACCGGGGCTCCGCGCACCCCCCGGCCGAGCCCCCCGGCAGGAGGGACCCGGAGCGACGATGTGCAGGAGGTTGCCGAGCGGGCGGGCAACCGGCAGCACACTCGCCCGGCGGCCCGTGTCGCGGCGGCGCATCGGCTCCCCGCTGGCGGCCGCGCGCGTTCTCCGGGCACCGGCACGGCCCCGGGGGGACGCCTCGCGCGCTCCCCGTCTTTGCCGACTCTTGGACCGGCCGCGCCTCCTGCTATCCGGCACCGGGCTTTCCGTCTTTCGATCCGTTGCCGTTCAACTTGGCCCGGCCGATCCGCGCCAACGGACTCCAGCCCATGCGGGCCGCCCCTGCCGCCTGCCCGATTCAGAATCCGAAGCCGGTTTCCGGTGATGATCACATAAGGAGAATCCCCCATGCACGACCCGACTCGCGTTTCCTCGTTTGACCTCGGCACCTTCGACCCCGTGGCCCGGCCGAGGCGGCAAGCGGCCGCGCAACCGGCACCGCCCGCGCCGCGCCGGAAGAAGGCGGCAACCGCCGAACGGGAGCCCGTGGCAGCCTCGCCAGCGCCCGCCATACCTGCGATTGATCCCGCCGAACTGGCGGCCGTGCAAGGCGAGCTAGCCGCCCTGCGTGCCGAGGTGGCCGCGCTCAAGGATGCCCCGGAGGCCGAGGCCCGCCGCAAGGCTCGGGCCGAGGCGTGGGCCGCCGATCTGGCATGGCGCGGGCGCGAGGGCGGGCGGGGGCTCTGACTGCGGCGTTAACCCGATCCCAGGCAGAACGGGGCATCAAGGGGCGAGGTATTCCGTTTTTGTTCTTGTGCGCCCGTGTCGGATGCTGCAAGAATGACAAAAATTGACCCAGAGGCGCACCATGCTTGATGAAACCCGTTCCGACTTCTCGCGGCTCCGTGAACGGGCAGGCATATCGGTTGAAGCCCTTGCGCCCCTCGTGGGCTATTCCCCCGCAACCCTCTATCGTTGGGAGCGCGGCGAGGCACCGCCCCGACAGGCCGCGCTTGTGGTGCTGGAAGACCTCGCGCGCGGGCAAGGCGTGGCCGGGGGCGGGCAACCCGCCTTCCGGTTCATCGACCTTTTCGCAGGCATCGGCGGGATTCGCCGGGGCTTTGAACCGCTCGGCGGCAAGTGCGTCTTCACCTCGGAATGGGATCGTTGGGCCAAGCTGACCTACAGCGCGAACTTCCCGCATGACGATCACGAGATTGACGGGGACATAACCAAGATCGAAGCGAAGGACATTCCGGCGCACGACCTCCTGCTTGCCGGTTTCCCTTGCCAGCCTTTCAGCATTGCGGGGGTGTCGAAGAAGAACGCGCTCGGCCGGGCGCACGGCTTTGCGGACGAGACGCAAGGCACACTGTTCTTCGATGTGGCCCGGATCATCGCCGAGCACCGGCCGAAGGCGTTCCTGCTTGAGAACGTGAAGAACCTCGTGAATCACGACAAGGGGCGCACCTTTGCCGTGATCCTGCGGACCTTGCGCGAGCTTGGCTATCACGTCCCGACTCCCCGCGTGATCAACGCGAGGGGCTATGTGCCGCAACACCGCGAACGCATCCTGATCGCCGGTTTCCGCGAGGAGTGCGATTTCACCTTTGACGATCTGGACGTGCCCTCGCCCTTGAACGGGCCGAAGCTCAAGGCGATCCTGCACCCGGAAGACGGCAGCGAAAAGGGGCCGGACAAGCACTATACCGATGCAAAGGGGCGGGTGAATCCGAAGTTCATCCTGACCGATCATCTGTGGCGCTATCTGCAAGACTATGCCGCCAAGCACCGCGCGGCCGGGAACGGTTTCGGCTTCGGTCTTGTCGGGCCGGGGGACGTGGCCCGCACGCTCTCTGCCCGCTATTACAAGGACGGCTCCGAAATCCTGATTGACCGGGGCGACGGGCAGAACCCGCGCCGCCTGACCCCGCGCGAATGCGCCCGGCTTATGGGCTTCGACAAGCCCGGCGAGTCGGCCTTCAAAATACCGGTATCGGACACGCAGGCTTACAAGCAGTTCGGCAATTCGGTTGCCGTGCCGGTGATCGAAGCTGTTGCGCGGCACATGCTGCCCTATATCGCAGCCGAGGCCACGCAAGACCCTGCACACCTGCAAAGGCGGCTGCCGCTCGTTGGCTGACGTTGTGGACGCCGCAACCCGAAGCCGGATGATGGCGGGCATCCGGGGGAAGGACACGCGGCCGGAAATGATCCTGCGGCGGGGGCTTCATGCCCGGGGCTTCCGGTTCCGGCTGCATGACAGGCGCTTGCCGGGCTCGCCTGATCTGGTGTTCCCCGGCCGCCGCGCGGCGGTATTCGTTCACGGCTGTTTCTGGCATGGGCACGCCTGCCCGCTGTTCCGGCTGCCCGCCACGCGGCATGAGTTCTGGCGCGCGAAGATCGAAGGCAACGCGGCCCGCGACAAGGCCGCAGAGGCGGCGCTTCTGGCCGATGGCTGGCGGGTGCTGACGATCTGGGAATGTGCCCTCAAGGGGCGCGGGCGGCTGCCTGCGGAGACGGTTCTTGACCGCGCGGCGGAATGGCTCGTGAATGGTCCGGCGCACGAGACGATTGCAGGGGGAGCGTATGGCGGTTTCTGATCTGACGGATTGGCTCGGCGAGTTCTGCGCACCTGGCATCGCCCTTTGCGTGAAGCGGCTTTCGGGCAATGACACGCTTGCCAACCGGACGCATCAGGCAGGCCCCTATATCCCGAAAGAGTTCCTGTTCCGCATATTCCCGGCGATCAACCGGACGGACGAGAAGAACCCCGATCACTGGTTTGAACTGGCGGTAGATTCGCACATGGACGTGCGGCAGGTCCGGGCGATCTATTACAACTCCAAGCGATCCGAGGGGCAGGCGAACGGCCGGGATGAAACCCGGCTGACAAATTTCGGGGGCGGTGCCTCGGCACTTCTGGACCCCGAAAGCACAGGCGCACTGACGATCTTCGCCTTTCCGCTAGACGAGAACGGCGCGGCGATCCGCTGCCATGTGTGGGTGTGCCGCCACGAGACAGAGGAAGACATTGCCGAGGAGCGGTTCGGGCCGGTGGAGCCCGGGCGCTTTGTCATGTGGTCCCCCGATCAACCCGGGCTGGTCCCGCCCTTTGCCGCCCGGCCCGCCCGGTGCTGGCTGGAACCGGCCGAGATACCGCCCGCATGGCTGGCACAGTTCCCGACAGGCGCGGACATTGTGCGCAAGACGGTGGAGCTTCGGCCCGAGCACGGCACGCCGCCTGACAAGCGGCTTCTGCGGCGGCGCGAGTGCGAGTTTGAAATCTTCCGAAGCGTGGAGGAGGCGACAGAGCTTCCGGCGATCCGCGCCGGATTCACGACGCTGGATGATTTCATTGCCCGGGCGCAAACCGTGCTGCAACGGCGCAAGGCACGCTCGGGCCGCTCGCTTGAACTGCACACGCGGGAAATCCTGATTGAAGAGCGGTTCCGCGAGGGCGTGGATTTCCAGCACGGGCCGCAATCGGAGCCCGGCAAGCGCCCGGATTTCCTGTTCCCCTCGCAGGCCGCCTATCGTGACCCGGACTTTCCCGAGGCCCGGCTTCGGATGCTTGCCACCAAGACCACATGCCGCGACCGCTGGCGGCAGGTGATCAACGAGGCAGACCGGATTCCGGTGAAGCACCTCCTGACCTTGCAGGAGGGCGTGTCCGAGGCACAGTTCCGCGAGATGACGCAGGCCAATGTGCAGCTTGTGGTGCCCGAGCCCCTGATTGCCAAGTTCCCGGCCAGCATCCGAACGGACATTGTGACGCTTGAGAGCTTCTTGGGCGACCTGCGGCTTCTGGTGCCGGGCGCGGCGTGAATGCTTTCGCTCGTGTTGCCTTGCGAAGGCGTCCTAAGCGCGCATAGTGGAGTCTGTTCCCATATTCTCCGAGGCGGCCTTGTCGCACCACTACATACTTTTCATAGACGAGGCAGGCGACGATAAGGTTGATCGCCTAAAGCCTGATTCCACGGATGGAAACTCCGAATGGCTTTGCCTTGGCGGCTACCTTGTTCGGGCCGAAGTTGAACCAGACCTTGAAAGGCGACGGGATGAAATCCTTGTTTCATTCGGGGGACAAAAAGGAGGCATTCTCCATTATCGCAATCTCAAGCCAAAGAATCGGCTGATTGCAGCACGTAAGCTCGTGTCGCCCGATTATCCCGCGCGGGGCTTTGTGGTCTGTTCCTACAAGAAGACCATGATCGGGTATCACAACGAGAGGGCGGCAAACTCCACTGGCAATCCGCGCGATGTGCTGTTCAATTTCGTTGCCCGTCTCCTGCTTGAGCGCGTGACTCATTATGTCGTGAATGCTGCCCCCCAGCACGGTATCCGCGATCCGGTCTTGCGCATCGTAATGGCGAGCCGGAAGGGGCATCATTTCGGGCAGTTCAAGGCATACATTGCCCAACTCATGAATCAGGCTGTGGCAGGAACGACTTTCCTAAACACCCGCGAAATCAAGGCCAGTGTGCTCCGGTGGAACCAGATCGAAAGGGCGACGGCTTCGCAGGTCCCCGGGTTGCAGTTGGCGGATGTTCTGGTTAGCGCGTTCTTCCAGTCAATCGAACGCGCCTCCCCGCACTACGCGGACAAGGTTGCACGCTGCCTGCTTCCGTTGATGGCCGAGCGCCCCGCGCGCCGGGGAGTGCCCACGAGCCGGGCAGACGAGGGAGTCACGTTCTATCCCGCGACCCGGGTTGCCAAGCTCCTCACAGAGGATCAATCTGCCTTCTTCGCGCATTTTGGCTACGACATCGAAGCCTTGAAGGGGCGGCAGGCTGTCAATCATGTTCAGGCGCTCTCTCAAGCTGACCGCATGTGGTCCCGGGGACGCTGACGGAAAGCCTGCACCAGACTGTTGATTTCCGTCATGGTGGCGACTCGGTGGCGATTCATGCCCAACAAGAAAAGCCCCCGCGACGGGGGCTTGCTCGTAATCTTCTGATCTTACAGGGGATTTTTGGCTCCGGCGGTAGGGATCGAACCTACGACCAATTGATTAACAGTCAACTGCTCTACCGCTGAGCTACGCCGGAACACGTGGGCGATATAGCAAGCCCGATTCCCGGCGTCCAGAGGGAAAGGGGCACTTGCCGCAACCTTTTTCACCACCCTCGCGCCGCTGTTGAGCCGCCCTGAAAACGGCCACGGCACACGACAGCGAGCGGTCATCTGGTCAGCACCACCGGCACCTTGCACGAGCGGATCATCTCGGTGGTGGTGGAACCGATGATCATGCTGCGGATGCGCGAGTGGCCATAGGCGCCCATCACCAGCATGTCGTAGCCGGCCTCGCCCACAAGCGCGCCGAGGGTGGTTTCCGGCTGGCCGGCGATGACCTCGGCGGTGGCCTCGATGCCGGCAGCCCGAAGCATCGCGCGGGCATCTTCCAGCCCGCGGTTCAGCTCCGCGGTCGCGGTGCCTACGCTGACCAGATGCACATCAAGCCCCTGGTAGAGCGACATGCGTGCGATGTGATCAACCGCCCGCATCGCCGAGGCGCCGCCGTCATAGGCCACCAGAACCCGTACAATCGGCTTGAAGGCGCGCGCTGCCACGAAGACCGGCTTCTTGCTGGCGCGCACAATGCGCTCCAGGTTCGAGCCCAGATGCCCCTTGGCGAAATCCGCCGCCTCGCCGCGTTTGCCGATCAGGATCATCTCGGCCTCGGCCTCCTGCGCGGCGACGGTATCGACGATATCGCCGTGCCGCAGCCGCGTGGTGATCTCGTTGATGCCGGCACGATCAAGGATGGCACGCGCATCTTCCAGTATCGCGCGGCCACGATGGCTGACCAGCCTGGCGCGCTGGGCATCCAGTTCGGCCAGTTCCTCCAGCAGCGCCGTCCGCGCCCCAAGGGCGATGGAGCCGGAGTAATCCGCCGTCTCCACCCCTTCACGACGGCCCAGGACATGCAGCAGTTCAACCGCCCAACCGGTGCGTTCCGCCACCCAGGCCGCGTGCTCGCAGACGCTTTGCGAATAGATCGAGCCATCCACCAATGCGATGATCTTGTTGGTCATGTCGGCCCCCCTCAATGCGCCATCAATTTGTCCATCGCGCCGGGCTTGTCATGAATGGCAAGCCGGTCAACGAGGGTTTCGGATGCTTCGTTCATGCCCATGATCTCAACCTCGGCCCCGTCGCGGCGGAATTTCAGCACCGCCATGTCCAGCGCCTGCACCGAGGAAATATCCCAGATATGCGCGCTGCTCACGTCGATAATGACACGCTCGGGTGCCTCCTTGAAATCGAAGGCGGCCATGAAATCCTCGACCGAACCGTAGAAGAGCTGCCCCTTCACCCGATAGGTGCGCACCCGGCCATCGGCACTGATATGGGTGCTGACGCGGAAAAGCTGCGCGATCTTGCCGGCGAAGAAGATGCCCGAGAGCAGGACGCCGACCAGAACACCAATGGCGAGGTTGTGGGTATAGACCACGGTCGCCACGGTGGCGATCATCACCACCGAACTGGAGCGCGGATGCGTGCGAAGATTGGCGATCGACGACCACGAGAACGTCCCGATCGAAACCATGATCATGATCGCCACCAGCGCCGGCATCGGGATGATGCTGACCATGTCGCCCAGCCCCACAACCATGACCAGCAGGAATACCCCTGCCGCCGCCGAAGACAACCGCCCCCGGCCACCGGATTTGACGTTGATGATCGACTGGCCGATCATCGCGCAACCCGCCATGCCGCCGATGAAGCCGGTGGCGGTGTTGGCGATGCCCTGGCCCACGCATTCCTGATCGCGGTTCGACGTGGTGTCGGTCAGGTCATCGACGATGTTCTGCGTCATCAGGCTTTCCAGAAGCCCCACCACTGCCACCGCCACCGAATAGGGCAGGATGATCATCAGCGTCTCCAGGGTGAGCGGGATCTGCGGGATCAGGAACACCGGCAACGTATCGGGCAGCGCCCCCATATCGCCCACCACGCGCACATCCAGCCCTAGCGCCCAGGCCAGCGCGGTCAGTACGACAATGGTGACCAGCGGCGAAGGGATGGCACGCGTCAGCAGCGGAAAGAGATAGATGATCGCCAGCCCCGCCGCGACCAGCAGATAGGTGATCCAGCTCACCGTGCGCGGGTCAAGCTCGGGCAGTTGGGCAAGAAAGATCAGGATCGCCAGCGCGTTCACAAAACCGGTCATCACCGATTTTGACACGTAGCGCATGACGAAGCCCAGCTTCAGGATGCCCGCGCCGATCTGCAAGAGCCCCGCCAGCACCGTCGTCGCCAGCAGGTATTCCAGCCCGTGATCGCGCACCAGCGTGATCATCAGCACCGCCGTGGCCGCAGTGGCGGCCGAGATCATGCCGGGCCGTCCACCCGTGATCGCGATGATCACCGCGATCGAGAAACTGGCGTATAGTCCCACCTTGGGATCGACGCCGGCGATGATGGAAAAGGCGATCGCCTCGGGGATCAGCGCCAGCGCGACAACCAGCCCCGCCACCAGGTCGCCGCGGATATTGCCGGTCCATTGCCGGCGATAAGCATCAAGAGAGATCATTCATGTCCCGTTTCGCACCCGTCGGCATGGGCGTGCCGCCAGGGGTGTGATTTCAATGGTGTTTGTCCGGCGGATCGGCGGCCGGAAGAGCCACCCGGCGAGGCACCGGGTCCAAGTTCAGCACCGCTCATAGTCGCTGCAGCGCAGAAAGCCAAGCCTTGCCGAGCATCCGGGCCGCGCGGCAGACCATAAAAGCCAGCCCGGCAGTGGGGGCTGCCGGGCTGACTGGTCGCGGCGGGAGCTGCCGCGAGCGGACCACGGGGGCCCGCATCCGGTTTCGTCATCCGCCCCTGGCCGGGGCGGTGCTTCGCCGGGATTGCGGATGGCGGCGTGCTCAGCCGCTGGGCAGCAGCACACTGTCGATGACGTGGATCACCCCGTTCGACTGGCGCACATCGGCAATGGTGACATTCGCCACACGCCCCTGCCCGTCGGTGATCATCACCGTCTCGCCGTCATGCATCAGGGTGAAGGCGCAGCCGCCAACGGTGCTGACCTCATAGGCCCCGCCGGCCTCGTCGATCATGCCCATGATGTCACCGGAAAGCACATTGGCGGCGATTACATGGCAGGTGAGGATGGTTTGCAGCGTGCCCAGGTTTTCCGGTTGCAGCAGGCTTTCCACGGTGCCTTCGGGCAGCGCGGCAAAGGCGTCGTTGGTGGGTGCCAGAACGGTGAAGGGCCCCTCGCCCATCAGCACATCGACCAGCCCGGCCGCCTGCACCGCCGCCACCAGGGTCGTATGATCGGCCGAGTTGACGGCATTCTCGACAATGTTGCGATCGGCGAACATCGGCGCGCCACCGACATCGGGGTTGCCGCTTTGCCCGGCGAATGCAAGACCGGCGCTCAGCGCCAGTGCCGAGGCGGAAAGCGTGACAAGATATTTCATGATGGTCTCCCGTTTTCTGTTTCGGGGCGCGGTTGATCCGGCCCATGCTTGAGAAACGAGAAGACCTGGCAAAAAGTTTCAGCAGCATCGGGCGCGATGCTCTGGCCGAAATCACGAACGCGTGAGCAGTGATGTCAGCTTTCGCTCAGGGCGGCTGCCGCCAGCACCGGCCCGGTTGGCGTGGCAGCCGGCGAGCCGCCGGCGGGCTCCAGGCTGACGGCCAGCGTCATGCCCGGCGCAAGCGGCGTGGCGATGCGTGTGACGGGCGCGCGCAGCAGTCCGAGCGAGCGCGGCTCGCCGCTGTCGTCGATCACCCAGAGTTCGTAATCCTGGCCCTCGGCGGCGGGCGCGCCGACGGTGCGCGCCACTTCCAGAAGACCGGCCTGTCCGTCCCAGCGCGCCTGAAAGACCAGCACATCAGCTTCGGCGCGCAACTCGCCCTGCAAGCCGGGCAGACCGGGGGGCGGCGCGGGCTGCCAGACCAGCACCGCCAGAAGCGCCAGAGCGGCCAGCACCGCCCCGCTCATTGCCCCCGCCAGCCAGCCGACAAACCAGCGGCCCCGTTGCCGCTCAGGCGCCCGTGCCGCCGTATCGGGGAACAGCCGCGCCTCTATGGCGGGCAGCAGATCCGGCGCAGGCTGCGCATCGAACCCGGCGTTGAGCGGGGCCAGACGCGCCTCCCAGTCGCGGATCAGCGCCGCGAAGGCACCATCCAGATCAGCGCGATGCGCGGCCGCGCGGCGATCGGCATCGCCCAGCGTGCCCAGAACGTATTCGGCGGCCAGCAGGTCGTCGGCGCTGTGCGGCGGCAGATCATCGGGGAGGGTCGGACCGCTCATTGCTCCAGACACTCCTTGAGCCGCAGCAGGCTGCGGCGCAGCCAGGTGCGTATGGTGTTGAGCGGAACGTCATGGCGCGCGGCCAACTCCTGATAGGACAGCCCCATCAGATAGGCGCCGCGAACAGCGCGCGCGCGCTCGGGTTCAAGCTGGCCAAAGCAATCGACCACGCGCCGCATGTCGCCCTGCGCCACCAGTTGCCCTTCCACTCCGGGGCCGGGATCGGGCAGACGGGCGACAGGATCATCGGACAGGTCGTCGTCGCCGGCGCGGCCGTTGGGCCGGCTGGGCTGGGCTGGGCGCGCGCGCAACCGGTCGAGCGCATGATTGCGCGCCACGGCGATCAGCCAGCCCATGCCATGCCCCCGCTCGGCATCGAACTGCGCGGCGCGCTGCCAGACCCGTATGAAAACCTCCTGCAATGCATCTTCCATCTCGCTGTGATCCCTGAGCATACGGACCAGCACGCCGGTAAGTTTCGGCGCGGCCTGTGCATAGAGCTCACGAAACGCTGCCCGGTCCTGCCGGGCGGTCCGCGTGATCAGGATGGCAACGGGGTCATCGGACACGCGAGAGGATCCTCGGCAGATATGGTTTCAGCAGGACCGCAGGACCGGAGCACGTGCTTTGCCGGGCCGGTCGCGGCCAGTTGCCCGGATAATTAACCGCCCGCGCGGGCTTGTCCAGTCGTGCCTGCACCGAAGCGCGGGCCGCTTTCCCCGCCGGGCGCCGCCAGACCCCAATTCCCCTTGAGCGCCCTCGATCCGCGGCCTATCCTTCGGCATGATCACGCAGAAGATGAAATATGCCCTCAAAGCCCTGATCGTGCTGGCCGATGAGAAGGCCGCCGAGGGTCAGGCCATGCGCATCGAGGAGATCGCCCGGCGTTCCGGCGCACCCAAGCGCTTTCTGGAGCATATCCTTCTGGAAGTGCGCAATGCCGGGGTGATCGCCTCGATCAGGGGGCGTTCGGGCGGTTATGTGATGATCAAGGAGCCGCGACAGGTGCCGCTGGCCGAACTGTTGCGCCTGATCGACGGGCCCATCGCCCCGCTGCCCTGCCTGTCGCAGCGCGCCTATCAACGCTGCGAGGATTGCGCCGACGAGGCCACCTGCCGACTGCGCAAGGTCTTTGCCGAAGTCTTCTGGTCCTATCTGGTGCTCATCGAATCGCTGACGCTGGATGATCTGACCCGCTCGCCCGAGGCCCTTCAGAACCTGATGCAGCAAGCCCCGCCGGCAGGCTGAGCGCCGCGCATGCTCCCCCTGCGACATCGTGCATCGAGATTTTTCTGGAAAATCTCGACAATTCGTGTAGTGTATAAGGAGAAAAGACCGGGGGGGGTCATCATGAAGAAGAGCGCACGGATCGCGCGTGAGGGCAAGCAGCCCACACGACGAAGTGAGGGCAGAACGGTCACCGAACACCCGTCAATCCTTTCCACGCTGCCCAGCGTTCGCGGCAACAATCCATGGTTTCTGATGCTGTTTCTGGGCGTCTACGCGCTGATCATGGCATTCGTCATCCTGTCCTGAGCCACATTGCGAACCGCGGCGCCGGCCTTGCACGTTGCCGGCCAGTATGGTGATGGCCTTGCGGGGCTCAGGGTGCCTCGCCGGCGGCGCTGAGCTCGCGTTGCAGGCGCAGGGTTTCGGTGGTGCGCGGCGTGCTGAAGCGCGCCAGCAGCAGATAGGCCACCGGCGTCAGGTAGAGCGTGAACAAGGCCGCCAGCCCCAGCCCGCCGACGATCACCCAGCCCAGCGCCTCGCGCGCCTCGGCCCCGGCGCCGAAGGCCAGCACCAGCGGCACGCCGCCCAGCACCGTCGAGGCCATGGTCATCATCACCGGGCGCAAGCGGATGGTGGCGGCCTCGAAGATCGCCTCGCGCAGTTCGACGCCCCGGTCGCGCAACTGGTTGGCGAATTCCACGATCAGGATGCCGTTCTTGGCCATGATCCCCACCAGCAGCACCAGGCCGATCTGTGAATAGACGTTCAGGCTGCCGCCGGTGATCAACAGCGCAAAGACCGCGCAGGCCAGCCCCAGCGGCACCGTGGCCATCACCACCACTGCCGAAACGAAGCTCTCGAATTGCGCCGACAGCACCAGAAACACCACCAGAATGGCGAAGCCAAAGGTGATCAGCAGCCCCGCCGAAGTCTCGTCAAGCGTGGCGGCCTCGGCCAGTGGCACGATGCGCGAGCCGCCCGGCAGCAGCTCGGTGGCCATTGCCTGCACCTGCGCGAGCGCATCGCCAAGAGCCAGATCCGGGGTCAGGCCGGCCGTCACCTCCACCGAGCGCATCTGGGCCTCGCGGTTGAGCTCCGGCGCCACGGCGCGCTCTTCCAGGCTGACAAAGCTGGCCAGCGGCAGGATCTGCCCGCCCGCCGACTGAATGAAGATGCGCTCCAGGTCGCCGGGATCGCGCACCGGGCTGGAGGTGGACAGCATCTTGATGTCAAGGCTGCGGTCCTCGATGAACACGGTGCCGATGGTGCGCCCGTCCAGCACCGCCTGCAACGCCTCGCCCAACCCGTCGATATTGACCCCCAGATCCGAGGCGCGGCGGCGATCGACCTCGATGAAAAGCTGCGGCTGGGTGGTCTCGTAGCTCAGCCGCACCTGGCCGAAGGCGGGGTCGCGCTGCATCCGCTCCACCAGCGCTTCGGCCTGTTCGGCCAGCGCATCATAGCTTGAACCCACCACCGCGAACCGCAGCCCCTGCCCCGCGCCGCGAATGCGCAGCGAATTGGGCTGGATGGCAAAGGCCTGCACGCCCACGACGCTGCGCAAAGAGGCGTTGATCTCGGCCACGATCTCGCGCTGGCTTCGTGCGCGCTGGTCCCAGTCGGCGAGCGTCAGCACCACAAAGCCCCGGTTCTCGCGCCCGCCCGAGCCGGTGATCGAGAACAGGTTGGTCACCTCGCCCGAGGCGCGCAGCGGCTCGATCAGCGCCTCGATCTCCAGCATCTTGCCATTGGTGTAGTCCAGTGACACGCCCTGCGGCGCGCTGACGCTCAGGAGCGCCACGGCGCGATCCTCGGGCGGGGTCAGTTCCTGACGGATCTGGCCGGTCAGAAACACCGCCGTCAGACCGAACAGCACCGCCGCCACGACCACCGCATAGGGTGCGGCCAGCACCGCGCGCAGGCTCAGCCGATAGAGCGCCTGCAAACGGTTGCCCAGCCAGATGACCGGGCCACGCGCATCCGCGCGCGCCGGGCGCAACAGCCGGCTGGCCAGCACCGGGCACAGCGTCAGCGCCACCAGCGACGACAGCAGCACCGCCATGGCCAGGGTGAAACCGAATTCGCGAAACAGCCCGCCGGTCTGGCCCGGCAGGAACGACAGCGGCACGAAAACCGCCGCCAGCGTGGCGGTGGTGGTGACGACGGCAAAGAACACCTCCTGCGTGCCGATCACCGCTGCCGCGCGCGGGCCCATGCCCTGCGCCCGGCGCCGCACGATGTTTTCAAGCACCACGATGGCGTCATCGACCACCATGCCAGTGGCCAGAACCAGCGCCAGCAGCGTCAGGATATTGACCGAAAACCCCACCAGCCAGATCGCCGCCAGAGTGCCGATCAGCGCCACCGGCAGGGTCAGCGCCGGGATCAGCGTGGCGCGCGCATCGCGCAGGAACAGATAGATGATTGCCACCACGATCGCCAGCGCCAGCCCAAGCGTCTTGAGCACTTCGGCAATGGCGCCACGCACGAAGGTCGCCTCGTCGGAGGTGACGAAGATGCGCACGTCATCGGGCAGGATCTGCTGCAATTCCGCCACCACCTCGTTGACCGCCCGCGAAATATCGAGCGTGTTGGCCGTGGCCTGGCGGATGATGCCGATGCCGATGCCGTTCTGGCCATTGGCGCGCAGGATGCTCTCGCCCGGCGAAGGCCCCAACGAGACCTGCGCCACATCCCCCAGAAGCGTGTTGCCGCGCATCACCAGCGCCTCGAAAGCCTCGGGCGTAGTGACCGTGGCGGTGGTGCGCACGAAGATGCTCTGGCTGCGGCTGGAAAGCGCGCCAGCGGGCACATCGAAGGAGACATTGCGCAATGTCGCGCGAATATCGGCCAGCGACAGCCCGCGGCTGGCCAGTTGCAGCATGTCCACATCGACGCGGAATACCTGCTGGCGATTACCGAAGATCTGAAGATCCGCCACGCCGGGCGCCGAGATCAGCCGATCCTCGACGAAATCCTGTACCAGACGCGTGAGTTCCTGCACCGAGCGCGAGGGCGAGGTGACGCCAATGCGCATCACCGCATCGGCATTGGAATCGGCCTTGACAATGCGTGGCTCGCTGATGCCGGCAGGCAGGGCATTGCGCACCCGGCCGATGGCATCGCGGATGTCGGTGGCGGCGATATCGAGGTCCACACCATCGGCGAATTCCACCGTCACCCGGCTGCGCCCGAAGCGCGACGAGGAGGATATCGCCTTCACCCCGGCCACGCGCCCCACCGCGCCCTCGATGATGCTGGTC
Organism: Pararhodobacter sp.; assembly: GCA_046295695.1. Lineage (GTDB taxonomy): Bacteria > Pseudomonadota > Alphaproteobacteria > Rhodobacterales > Rhodobacteraceae > Pararhodobacter. Next base: position 480,327 of record JBKBMS010000001.1, read on the forward strand.
ACTTCGCGGTCCACGGTTTCGGGGCCGGCACCGTCGAAATTGGCGCTTATCGTCACCACCGGGCGGTCGACATCGGGCAATTCGCGCACCTCGACCCCCATCAACCCCGCCAGCCCGGCAATGACGATGAGCGCGCTGAGCACGAAGGCCAGGATCGGCCGGCGCACAAACAGCGCCGTGCCCGAGCGCATCATCAGCGGCGCGGCGGAGAGCGCCTGCCGGTCGGTGTTCTGTTCGCTGTCCTGGCTCTTGTCGCTCATTGCGCCTCGCTGGGATGGTAGGACTAGCCCCGCTGTGGTTCTGGCGGCGGCGCGGCGGCGGCGGCCCCGTCATGTTCGCGCACCTCGCTGCCCTCGCGCAGGCTCTGCACGCCCTCGCGCACAACCCGCTCGCCTGGTGCCAGTTCGGCGCGCAGCAGCACCAGCCCCTCGCTGCGCTGCAAGATCCGCACCGGCACCCGTGCCACCCGCCCCTCGCGCACCACCCAGACAAAGGCACCCTCATTGCCCCACTGGATCGACAGCGGATCGACCGCCGGCATCGGCTCGCCGGGGAAGGACAGCGCGATGCTGAAGGCCATGCCGGCGCGCAGCGTGTCGTCGGGGTTGGCGATCTCGGCCAGAACGCGCAGGCTGCGGCTGGCCTGATCGACGCGGCTGTCAACGGCGCGCACCCTGCCGGAAAGGTTTGCCTCCGGGCGCGCGAGCGGTGCCACGTCAAGCGCATCGCCGGGGGCGATACGGCCCACCAGCCGCTCGGGCACGCTGAAGTCGATCAGGATGCGGGAACGATCATCAATCCGGCCCAGAACGGTGCCGGGGCCAACCTGTGCGCCGATCTCGGCTTCCAGAATGCCGATCCAGCCGGCAATCGGTGCCACGATCTGACGGCGGGCCAGATCGAACTCGGCCTGGCGCAAACCCAGCTCTGCGGTGCGCACCGCCAGCGCTGCCTCGCGGATCTGAACCTCGGTTGCCGTGCCGGTCGTTTGCAGCCGCTCCAGCCGCGCGGCGGTATTGCGCGCCTCATCCAGCAAGATCTCGGCACGGTCCAGCGCGATGCGCTCGGCGGCGTCGTCGAGCCTGGCAATCAGCGCGCCGGCCTCGACATGCTCGCCCGAAGCCACATGAAGTTCGGCCACGCGACCCGACACCTCGGGCAACAGCTCGACGCTGCGCAACGCCTCCCCGGTGCCGATCGCGGCGACGCGGTCATTGAGCTCGGCCAGAACCACCGGCGCGGTAACAACGCTGAGCGCCCCGCGTCCAAAGCCCCCCGGCGGCCCGCCGCGCGCAGCGCCCCCTTCGATGTCGGTGTCGGTGGTGATGGCAATGCCGATCCGCGCCAGCGGTTCACCCAGCCCGGCGCGCGCCAGCAGCGGGTGCGATGCCGGCACCCAGAGCGCCCAGAGCACCACCGCCCCGCCGCACAGCAAAACCACCATCACCGCCTGCACCAGGCCTCGCACCATGAGCGCCATTCGCCGCCTTCACATCATTTGCCTGAAACTGAACATATCGCGCAGGACACAAAAGGCCAGCACGCAACGTTCTCGGACCCCTGGTTGATTCACCGCCCCGTGGTTGCCCTGCCGATGCCACCTTCCCCTGCCAGCGGCTCGGCTCCGGGCTCGCTCGGCGCCTCGGCGGCCAGTGCTCCGAGCTGCGTCAGGGCATCGAGAATGCGCATCCGCTGATCATGCGGCAGGGCATGAAATCCCCGGCTCAACCGCTCGCCCAGCGGATCGGGCGCAACCTTGAGCGCCGCATCACCGGCCGGGGTCAGGCGCGCATGAACGATCCGCCGGTCGCGCGCCGAGCGGTAGCGCTGGATCAGTCCCTTGGCCTCCAGCTTGTCCAGAATGCCCACCATCGTCGGCGGGCTGATATCCGCCCGCGCCGAGAGCGCGCGGCTTGTGACCTCGCCCATCTCGCCCAGCGCGGTGAGCACGACAAACTGCGGCAGGGTCAGCCCCATGACGCGGTCGATATGACGCGATTGCATGTCAAGCGCCCGCGAAAGCCTGCGTATCTGCTTGAGAAGTATTCCGTTTTCCTCTGCGGGTTCCATCCGGCATCCTGTGGTTGCAATCTAATGATTAGTGCACTAACTATTATCAGTCAAATGAAACGACAGATCACATCGAGACAAATCCACAACGGAGGAACGACACCGGCATGTGCGGCATCTGCGGAGAGATCCGGTTTGGCAATGGCGGGGCGCTGGCCTCGGCGGCAAGTATCGAGCGCATGGCCGATGCCATGGCACCGCGCGGGCCTGACGGCGCCGGGCTGGTGCTGCGCGGGCGGGTGGGATTCGGCCATAGGCGGCTCAAGATCATCGACCTCTCTGAGGCCGCGGCGCAGCCCTTCGTCGACAGCCATCTGGGCCTGACGATCGCCTTCAACGGCTGCATCTACAACTACCCTGAACTGCGCGGAGAACTGGAGGCCAGGGGGCATCGCTTCGCGTCGAGCGGCGATACCGAGGTGATCCTGAAAGCCTGGGCCGAATGGGGCGCGGAGGCACCAAAGCGGCTGTTCGGCATGTTCGCCTTTGCCCTGCATGAGCGTGCCACGGGCCGCGTGACGCTGGTGCGCGACCGCTTCGGCATCAAGCCGCTCTATTATGCCGAGGGGCCGGGACGGTTGCGCTTTGCCTCGACCCTGCCGGCGCTGCTGGCGGCGGGCGATGTGGACACCACCATCGACCGCGTGGCGCTGCATCATTACATGAGCTGGCACGCCGTGGTGCCAGCGCCGCGCACCATTCTGGCCGGCGTGCGCAAACTGCCGCCGGCGACCATCCGCACCATCGAGCCTGACGGCACCAGCCGCGACAGCACCTATTGGCAGCCCAGCTTCGAGCGCTCGCCCGAGGATGCCCGCCGCCCGATGGCCGAATGGCGCGAAATGGTGCTCGACAGCCTGCGCGTAGCGGTGCGCCGGCGCATGGTTGCCGATGTGCCGGTGGGGGTGCTCTTGTCAGGGGGGGTGGACAGCTCGCTCATCGTCGGGCTTCTGGCCGAGGAAGGTCAGAAGGGCCTCGCCACCTATTCCATCGGCTTCGAGGAGGCCAATGGCGAGAAGGGCGATGAATTCGTCTATTCCGACCTCATCGCGCGCACCTATGACACCGATCACCACAAGATCTTCATCCCCTCCGAGGAGATGCGCGCCAACCTGCCCCATGCCATCGCCGCACAGTCCGAGCCGATGGTAAGCTATGACAATATCGGCTTTTTCCTGCTCTCGCGTGAGGTATCGAAGACGATCAAGGTGGTGCAGTCGGGCCAGGGCGCCGACGAAGTGTTTGGCGGCTATCACTGGTATCCGCCGATGGGCGACGCCAATGATCCGGTGGCGGCCTATTGCGATGCCTTCTTCGACCGCAGCCACGCGCGGCTGGGGCAGCATCTGGCGCCTGAATGGCTGGCCGAGCGCGACGAATCGCGCGCCTTTGTCGAGGCCCATTTCGCGCGCCCCGGCGCCGATGATCCGGTGGACAAGGCCTTGCGGCTGGATACCAATGTCATGCTGGTCGATGACCCGGTCAAGCGGGTGGACAACCAGACCATGGCCTGGGGGCTTGAGGCCCGCGTGCCGTTCCTGGACCATGAGCTGGTCGAACTGGCCGGGCGCATCCCCGCGCGCCACAAGCTGGCGCAGGGCGGAAAGGGCGTGCTGAAGGAAGCCGCGCGCCAGGTGCTGCCGCATGAGGTGATCGACCGCAAGAAGGGCTATTTCCCGGTGCCGGCGCTGAAATATGTCGATGGTCCCTATCTGGAGATGTGCCGCGATGCGCTTACCAGCCAGGCCGCGCGGGATCGCGGGCTGTTTCGCAAGGACTATCTGGACACGCTCTTTGCCGCGCCTTCCGAACATGTCACGCCGCTGCGCGGCTCGGAACTGTGGCAGGTGGCGGCGCTGGAATTGTGGTTGCAGGCGCAGGGCGTCTGACCGCTCGGGCAGCAGGTTTCGAAAGGAGGTCGGCCATGGCTGGCACCGATACCCCCCGCCGGCGCGTTCAGGCGCATCGGCTCAAGCGATTGCACACCGCAGCCGCCCAGGTGCCGCGCGGCGCCCGAAGTGATGCGCAGATCGACTGCGGCTGGGGGCGGCTGATCTTTGCTCATACCTTCGCCGATGCCCAGGCGCTGGCCGAGGCGCTGCGCAGCGAGGGGCCAAAGCGGCGCGACATCGCCTTTTATGTGCGCGACCCGCATGTGCTGCTGGCCCATGCCCCGCAGGAGCTGTTCCTGGACCCGTCGCATACCTACCGGCTGGATCTGCCCACCTACCGGGTAGCGGCGCGGCGGCGCAAGGGCTTCCATATTCGCCGGCTGACCACGCTTGAGGATGCCGAGGCCGTGAATGCCATCTATGCCCAGCGCAAGATGGTCCCGGTCCCGCCTGAATTCTTCTGGAGCCAGCGCGACGGGCGCCAGCTCACGGTGCTGGTGGCCGAAGACGCTGAAACCGGCGCCATCCTCGGCTCGGTCATGGGCGTCGATCACGCCCGCGCCTTCGACGACCCCGAGCGCGGCGCCTCGCTCTGGTGCCTGGCGGTCTCGCCGCAGGCGCCGCATGCGGGGCTGGGGGAATCGCTGGTGCGCCGGCTGGCCGAGCATTTCAAGGGGCGCGGCGCGGCATTCATGGACCTCTCGGTGCTGCATGACAATGATCAGGCCATCGCGCTCTATGAAAAGCTGGGTTTCCGCCGGGTGCCGGTCTTTGCCGTCAAGCGGCGCAACGTGATCAACGAAAAGCTCTATTCCGGCCCCGACCCGGCCGAGGGGCTCAACCCCTATGCGCGCATCATCGTCGATGAGGCCCGCCGGCGTGGCATTCAGGTCGAGGTCACCGATGCCGAGGCCGGGCTGTTCAGGCTCACGCATGGCGGTCGGGTGATCCGCTGCCGCGAGGCGCTGTCGGATCTGACCTCGGCGGTGGCACTCTCGATCTGCGATGACAAGCGCGCCACGCGGCGCATCGTCGAGGCGGCCGGGGTGCGCGTGCCCGAACAACTGGCCGAGGACAGCCCCGCCGCCCGCGCGGAATTTCTGGAGCATCACGGCAAGCTGGTGGTGAAACCCGCACGCGGCGAGCAGGGCCGCGGCGTGGCCGTCGGCCTGACCACGACCAATGAGCTGGAGGCTGCCGTTGACGAGGCGCGCAGGCTCTGCCCCGATGTCGTGGTCGAGCAGTGTTTCGAGGGGCGGGATTTGCGGCTTCTGATGATCGATTACAAGCTGGTTGCAGCAGCAATCCGCCGCCCGGCGCGGGTGGTCGGTGACGGGCGCGCGACGATGCGCGAACTCATCGAGGTGCAAAGCCGCCGCCGCGCCGCGGCCACCGATGGCGAAAGCACCATTCCCCTTGACGCCGAGACCCGGCGCTGCCTTGCCGCCGCCGGCTTCACCCTTGATGACATCCCCGCGCAAGGCGTCGAGATCGACGTGCGCAAGACCGCCAATCTGCATACCGGCGGCACCATCCACGATGTCACCGCCAGCGTGCACCCCGAACTGGCGCGCGCCGCCGAGGCCGCCGCCCGCGCCATCGAGATCCCGGTCACCGGTATCGACCTGATGGTCAAGGCGCATGATCGCCCCGACTATGTGTTCATCGAAGCCAACGAGCGCCCGGGCCTGGCCAATCACGAGCCCCAGCCCACCGCCGAGCGCTTCGTCGACCTGCTCTTTCCTCTCACCGTGGCCCCCGCGAACCGTGCAAGCGACCGGAGATCCTCCTGATGACCGACACCCCTGCCCACCAGACTGCCCCCGCTGATCCGCCGCGCGTGGATATTGACAGCGATTATCTGCTGGCGCGGCTGGCGGCGCTGCTAGAGGTTCCCAGCCCCACGGGCTACACCGATGCCGTGGTGCGCCATGTCTGCGGCGAACTCGATGCGCTGGGCGTCGAATACGACCTGACGCGGCGCGGCGCGATCCGCGCCTGGCTCAGGGGCGAACAGGAGGCCGGGGCGCGCGCCATCGTCAGCCATCTGGATACGCTCGGCGCGCAGGTGCGGGCGCTCAAGCCCAACGGGCGGCTGGCGCTGGCGCCGATCGGCACCTGGTCGGCACGCTTTGCCGAGGGCGCACGCGTGACGCTCTTTACCGAGCGCGGCAGCTACCGGGGCACCATATTGCCGCTCAAGGCATCGGGGCACACGTTCAACGACGAGATCGACACCCAACCCGTCGGCTGGGACCATGTGGAATTGCGCATCGACGCGCGCGCCTTCAGCCTTGAGGATCTGCACGCGCTGGGCATCGACATCGGCGACACCATCGCCATCGACCCGCAGCCCGAGTTCATCGACAGCGGCTTCATCGTCTCGCGTCATCTGGATGACAAGGCCGGCGTCGCGCTGATGCTGGCCGCGCTCAAGGCACTGGTCGAGGATGGGCGCGCGCTGCCGGTGGACACCTATTTCCTTTTCACCATCGCCGAGGAGGTGGGCCATGGCGCGGCCTCCATCCTGCTGCCCGATATCGCCTCGCTGATTTCGGTGGACAATGGCACCACCGCGCCGGGGCAGAACTCGTCGGAATTTGGCGTCACCATTGCCATGGCCGACCAGTCAGGCCCGTTCGATTACCACCTCACGCGCAAGCTGGCCGCGCTTTGCAAGGCGCTCGACATCCACATGCAGAAAGACATCTTCCGCTACTACCGCTCCGACAGCGCCTCGGCGATCGAGGCCGGCGCCGATGTGCGCACCGCACTCGTCACCTTCGGGGTCGATGCCAGCCATGGCTACGAGCGCATCCATCTGCATGCGCTCACCTCGCTGGCCGAACTGCTCGCTGCCTATGCGCTCAGCCCCGTCGAGATTCTGCGCGACCTCAAGGCCGCGGGCAGCCTGAAGGGCTTCACCCGCCAGCCCGATGCGCCGATCCCGCTGGAGCCGATGACCGAAGCCCCCGACGAGCACTGAAGATCCGGCTCAATCAAGGCTGGCCAGCAGGCCGGCCATGATGCGCGCGCGCGCAACCAGGCTGGGCACATCCATATGCTCGCCCAGTGTATGAATGCCGTCGCCTTCCACCCCCAGCCCGTCAAGCGTGGGCAGACCCATGGCGCCGGTAAAATTGCCATCCGAGCCGCCGCCCTGGCTCTTGTGCGAAAACCCCCAGCCGACGGCCCGGTGCAGCGCCTCGGCGCGCGCCACCAGGTGCAGGGTCTCGGCGCTGGGCTCCCAAACCGGGCGGGTCAGGCCGCGGGTAACCTCGAAACCGGCCTCGGCGTCATTGAGCGCCAGCATCGCCGCCACGCCCTGGTCCAGATCCTGCTGGCGCCGGGCCATGCTCAGCGCCTCGGCTTGCGCCTCGGAGGACACGCAGTTCACCCAGCGCCCGGCATGGAATACCCCCACCGAAAAGGTGCAGGCCTCGGTGGTCATCTCCTCGATCTGGAGCACGCGCCGGGCCATCTCGCGGATCGCCGAACGGCCCTGCGCCAGCCTCGCCCCGGCATGACTGGGCTTGCCGATGCTGCGAAGGTTGTAGCGCGCGATCGCATAGCGCCCCGATGTCACCCCGCCCCCCTGCAAGCCCGGCTCGGGCACCAGAATGATCCTGTTGCGCGCGGCTTCGGCCTCGATCAGCGCGCGGCTGGTGGGGCTGCCGATCTCCTCATCAGGGGTAAAGAGCACCGTCACCGGCAGCTTCGTGGCAATGCCGGCACGGGCCAGCTGACGGATCGCTTCCAGCGCCAGGTAGTTACCGCCCTTCATGTCGCAGATGCCGGGGCCATAGCATTTTTCGCCCTCGTGCCGGAAGGGCAGCACATCGAGCGTGCCCAGCGGATGGACGGTGTCGAAATGCCCAAGCACCAGAATGCCGGGCTGCCCGGCATCGGGATGCGCGAAACGGGCGCGCACCATGTCACCCATCATCACGCCGGACGGCTCGCGGGCACCGGGAATGCGCTCGATCCGCGCGCCCATCTCGACCAGATCGCGCGAGACCAGATCCATCATGCGGTTCACCGCCGGCGCCTCCCAGGTGGGGCTTTCGCATTCCACCCAGGGGCGCAGCCCGGCCAGCATCGTGGCGGCGTCAAACGGCAGGTCAACAGGGTTCATGCGGAGGCATCCCTATGCGGGGTTTCGGAAAACGGGCGGAAATTGGCAAAATCCCAATGGCGGCCCGGCGCGGCCTCGATCAGGGCGCGTGTATAGGGGTGCTGCGGTGCGGCCAGCACCTGCCCGGCGAGGCCATGTTCGACCACCGCGCCATGCTGCATCACCATCACCTCATCGCAGATCTGCGCCGCCACGCCCAGATCATGGGTGATGAACAGGATGCCCAGCCCCAGCCGTTCCTGCAGATCGGCCATCAGCCGCAGCACCTGCGCCTGCACCGAGACATCGAGCGCCGAGACCGCCTCGTCGGCCACCAGCACCTCGGGGTCCATGGCCAGCGCGCGCGCAATGGCGATGCGCTGGCGCTGGCCGCCGGAAAACTGGTGCGGAAAGCGGTCAACGGCGCTCGCCGGCAGGCCCACCAACCCCATCAGCTCGCGCGCCCGCGCCATCGCCTGATCGCGCGGGACGCCGAAATTGAGCGGCCCCTCGATGATCGACGCGCCCACCTCGATGCGCGGATTGAGCGAGCGCATCGGGTCCTGAAAGACGATCTGGAACTTGCGCCGGTGCGGTTTGAGCCGCGCGCGCGGCAAGGTGGCAATATCGGTGCCACCGATTTCGATGACCCCCGATGTCGGATCGATCAGCCGCATGATGCAGCGCGCCACCGTCGATTTGCCCGAGCCGCTTTCACCCACGATGCCCAGCGTGCGCCCCTTGCGCAGGCTCAGCGCCACGTCGCGCGCGGCGACTGTTTCGCGCGTGCGGCGCAGCCAGCCGCCATCGACATAGGTCTTGTTCAACGCCTCGGTGCGCAGCACCACCGGCGCGTCGCTCGGCGCGCGCGCGGCGCGGGGCACATGGCTGGGCACCGCCTGCAGCAGTTCGCGCGTATAGTCGGTGCGCGGCTGGCGCAACAGCGCCTCGGTGGGCTGGGCCTCCATCACCTCGCCAAGTTTGAGCACCGTCACATTCTCGGCAATATCAGCCACCACGCCCATGTCATGGGTGATGAACAGCACCGCCGTTCCCTGTTTTTCGCGCAACTCACGGATCAGCGACAGGATCTGCGCCTGGGTCGTCACGTCCAGCGCGGTGGTTGGCTCGTCGGCGATCAGCAGTTGCGGGCGCATGATCAGCGCCATGGCGATCATGATGCGCTGACGCTGCCCGCCCGAAAGCTGGTGCGGATAGGAGCGATAGAGGCGTTCGATATCGGGCAGGTGCACGGCTTCCATCATCTCGAGCACGCGGCGCTTGCGCTCGCCGGGCGAAAGGCGGGAATGAAATTCCAGCACCTCATCGATCTGCCGGCCCACGCGCACCACCGGGTTGAGCGCGGTCATCGGCTCCTGGAAGATCATCGACATGGCGGTGGTGCGCAGCTTGCGCAACCGGTTGGCGGGGGCGTGCAGAATGTCCTCTCCCTGCAACACCACCTGCCCGGCGATGGGTTGCAGAACCTTGGGCAGAAGCCCCATCACCGCCAGCGCGGTGAGGGACTTGCCCGAGCCGCTCTCGCCTACCAGGCACATGGTCTCGCCGGGGTGGATGGTCATGTCCAGCCCCTTGACCAGTTGCTGATCCTCGCGCCCGTCCAGCGCGATGCGCAGATCGCGGATGTCCAGAATTGGCTGGGTCAACGCTCGATCCCCCGTTTTGCCATGCGCGGATCGAGCGCATCGCGCACCGCATCGCCCAGAAGGTTGATCGCCAGAATGGTGAGCGAAACCACCAGCCCCGGCCACAGGATGATGCCCGGATTGATCTGGAAATAGAGCCGACCCTCGGCCATGATATTGCCCCAGGTGGGGGTTTCCGGGTTGATGCCCGCGCCCAGGAAGGACAGGATCGCCTCCACCAGGATGGCGGAGGCGCAGATGTAAGTGCCCTGCACGATCAGGGGCGCCACGGTATTGGGCAGAAGGTGGCGGCGCATGATCAGCCAGGTTGAGGAACCGGCGGCGATGGCGGCCTCGACATAGGGTTCCTCGCGCGCCGACAGCACCACCGAGCGCACCAGACGCACCACACGCGGCACTTCAGGCAGGGTGATGGCGATCAGCACGGTCCAGAATCCCGCCCCCCAGAGCGCGACGATGGCAATGGCCAGCAGGATGTTGGGAATGGCCATCAGCCCATCGACAAAGCGCATCAGCACCGCGTCGAGCCAGCGCACATAGCCCGCCATCAGCCCCATTGCCATGCCCGCCGCCACCGCCACGATCGCCGCCGTGACGCCGATCGCCAGCGACATCCGCCCGCCCATGACGATGCGCGACAGCAGGTCACGGCCAAAGGCATCGGTGCCCAGCCAGTACGTGGCATCAGGCGGGCGCAGCCGCAGCGACGGGGTCAGGCGCGAAGGGTCATGCGGCACCACCCATGGCGCCAGAAGCGCCGCCAGCACGATCACCGCCAGCACAACCGCCGCCAGCAGCACCAGCGGGCTGGACAGCACCACCTCGCGCAGCTTGCGCCAGACCGAGGGCCGCTCGTTGCGCGTGAAACTGAGGCTGGTTTCGCTCATTGGTAGCGGATCCTCGGATCAAGCAGCACATAGGCAATGTCGATCAACAGGTTGATCAGCACATAGATCAGCGAAGCCAGCAGGATCACCGCCTGGATCACCGGATAGTCGCGCGCCAGCACCGCATCCAGCGTCAGCCGCCCCAGCCCCGGCAGGTTGAACACCGATTCCGTGACCACCACGCCGGATATGATCAGCGCAAACCCGATACCGATGACCGTGATGATCGGCACCGAGCAGTTGCGCAGCGCATGGCGCATCAGCACCTTGCGTTCGGGCAGGCCCTTGGCATGGGCGGTGCGGATGTAATCCTCATTGAGGATCTCCAGCATCGAGGTGCGGGTGATGCGCGCGATCAGCGCCACGTAAAGCAGCGTCAGGGTCAGCGTGGGCAGCGTGATGCGCTCCAGAAACGGGCCAAGCCCCCGGCTGATGGAGCGAAACCCCTGCACCGGAAACCAGCGCAGTTCCATTGCGAAGAGCGAGATCATCAGATAGCCGATCACGAAAACCGGCACCGAAAAGCCGATCACCGAAACCAGCATCACGAAACGGTCGATCAGCGTGCCCTGTTTCCAGGCCGCCAGCACCCCCAGCGGCACCGCGATCACCACCGAGAGCGTGATCGTGGTGATCGCCAGGCTCAGCGTCGGCTCGACCCGCTGGGCGATCATCTGCGTGACCGGCGTGCCCGACAGCAGCGAGGTGCCGAAATCGCCGCGCAGCATGTCGCCGATCCAGGTGAAGAACTGCACATAGAGCGGGTCGTTGAGGCCAAGCTGGTTGCGAATGCGCTCGATCTGTTCGGGGGTGGCGGCATCGCCCGCCAGGATCGCCGCCGGATCGCCCGACAGACGCAACAGCAAAAACACGATCAGGGCCACGAAACCCATCACGGGAATGGCAGCCAGTATCCGCTGCACGATATATCCGAGCATCCCGGAGCCTTTCCGATGCCACCTGGCCCCATCGGGCCGGGCCGACCCCGGCGGCATAACCGCCGGGGCCCTGGTTCAGCGATTGCGACGGATGTTCCAGAAGAAGGGCGCAGGCCCCTCCAGCACGCCGTCAAGCGCATCCGACCAGGCGGTAAAGACGAAATACTGCCCCATCGGCGCATAATAACCCTGCTCATAGACATGGGCCTGGATCTGCGCGGCCAGTTCCTGCTGTCGGGCGAGGCTGGGCGCTGTGGCATAAGCCAGGCGCATCGCCTCCAGTTCGGCATCCTCGGGCCAGCCGAACCAGCCGCCGCTGGGCCCCTGCCCGCCAACCATGTTGTTGACGATCGGGTTGAACACATCGGCACCCACCCAGTTGGTGATGAACATGTTCCACCCGCCCTCGGACGGGGGCGCCTGATTGGCGCGCCGGCCCACCAGCGTCTGCCAGTCCATCGCCTGAAGATCGACGGTGAAGCCGACATCGCGCAGCGCCTGCGCCACGACCACCGGCTGCGTGCGCAGCGTGGAAACATCGGTGGGATGCATCAGCACCACCGGCATGCCGTCATAGCCGGCCTCGGCCAGCAACTGACGCGCCAGATCCTGGCCATTGCCCTGCACCAGCGTCTCCGAGCCGACATCGGTTTCCAGCGGCGTGCCGCAGATGAACATCGCGCCGCAGAGCATGTAGAGATCAGGGTTGCCGATCATCGCATCCATCACGTCCTGCTGCGAGATCGCGGCAATCGCGGCGCGGCGGATGCGCGCGTCATCGAAGGGCGGATGCAACGCATTGGGCCGCACGATGGTCTGATAGCCCAGCAGATTGAGGTTGGCGACCTCGATATCGGGGTTGGCCTGCAGGATCGGCATCAGATCGGCGGGCGCGTCCTCCCAATAGTCGATTTCCTCGGACAGAAGCGCATTGAGCGTGGTCTGCTGGTCAGGCATGACGATCCATTCCACGCGATCAACCTCGACCACCTTGCCACCCGAGGCCCAGCTTGGCGGCTCAGCGCGCGGCACATAGCCGTCGAAGCGCTCATAGACCGCGATCACACCGGGCTGGAACTCGTCCGCCACCCAGCGGAACGGCCCCGAGCCGATCTGTTCTTCCACCTGTTCGGTAGATGGCGTGTTTGCCGCCAGACGCGCCGGCATGATGAAGGGCACGTTCGACGAGGGCTTCGCCAGACTGTCGATCACCAGGCCATAGGGCTCGCTGAGGGTCATCACGAAAACCGAGGGGTTCTCGGCATCCTGCCCCATCCCGGCGACATAGCGCATCAGCAACTGGCCCATCGCGTCGCGCTCACCCCAGCGCGCGATGGAGGCCGCGACATCCTCGCCGGTGACCGGCGCGCCGTCATGGAACACCAGACCTTCGCGCAGTGTGAAACGGTATTCGAGCCCGTCATCCGAAACCGTCCAGCTATCCACCATCTGCGGCTGCGGCATGACATTGGCGTCAAGCGCGAAAAGCGTGTCATAGATCATGTAGCCATGGTTGCGGCTCATATAGGCGGTGGTCATGATCGGATCGAGCACCCGCAGCGCGGAATGCATCACCACCCGCAGCGTATCGGCGCTGACCGGCGTGCCGGCGACAAAGGTGCCGGCGATCAATGCGGCGGCGGCGGTGTTGCGCAGCAACCCTCCGACCGCCCTGGGCAGTCCTGAAAACATGTCTGTAACCCCCATTGCTGGTTCCGCAATCGTCCTGGCACCAGCGCCGCAGATCGTTGCGGACTATTGTTCGTGGCACCATGGTAGGCAGGCGGCCGGCAAGCTGTCAATCGTAGCGATTCTCGCCGCAGTTGCACAGTCCGATCCAGCGTCCGCTCCACAGGCCGCTCCACAGTCCGCAACACAGTCCACGCGCCCCAAGGCCGGGCCGCACCCTGCTGCGGCGCGGCGAAACTGGCGCTGGAAATAGTAGCCAAAGCGGCGCATGCTGCACCTGTTCACCAAACCGCGCCGGATGACTCGCCGATGCCCGAAGCCCCGCTCCCGCCCCTTGCCGATGATACCGCCAGTGCCATTCATGCCGCCGTCGAGGCGCGTTTTGCCGAGCAGATCGCCTTTCTGGCCGAGTTCGTGCGCATCCCCAGCATGCGATTCGCCGAAGGACCGGCACAGGATTTCATCGCCGATGCGCTGCGCGCGCGCGGCTACGAGGTTGACGACTGGGCAATCGCGCTGGCCGATCTGGAGCCCCTGCCCGGCTTTGGCCCGATCGAGGGCGATTTCTCGCGGGCGCGCTCGGTGGTGGGCACGCATCGCCCCTCGCAGCAGACCGGGCACTCGCTGATCCTGCAAGGACATCTCGATGTGGTGCCCGCCGGGCCGGTCGAAATGTGGCGCCATCCCCCCTTCGAGCCGGTGGTGCATGATGGCTGGATGTATGGGCGTGGCGCGGGCGACATGAAAGCCGGCACGGTGGCCGCGCTGTTCGCGCTCGATGCGATCCGCGCCGCCGGGTTCGAACCTGCCGCACGGGTGCATTTTCAATCGGTGATCGAGGAGGAATCCACCGGGCTGGGGGCGCTGTCCACCCTGCAGCGCGGCTACCGCGCCGACCTGGCGCTGATCCCCGAGCCCTCGGATCTGTCGCTCAACCGTGCGCAGATCGGCGTCTTGTGGTTCAAGCTCAGGGTTCGGGGGCGCCCGGTGCATGTGGCCCAGGCCGGCGAGGGCTCCAACGCGATCATGGCCGCCTTTGATCTGTTGCAGGCCCTGCGCGGGCTTGAGGCCGAATGGAACGCCCGCGCAGGGAGCGATCCGGTCTATGGCGATGTGCCGCATCCGCTCAATTTCAACGCCGGCAAGATCGCCGGGGGCGACTGGGCCTCGTCGGTGCCGGCCTGGTGCGATGTCGATTGCCGCATGGGGCTGCTGCCGGGCTGGGATCTTGCCGCCTGCCGCGCCGAGATTGAAGCCTGTCTCGTGCAGGCTGCGCGCGGCCATCCCTTCCTGGCCAACAACCCGCCCGAACTGGTCTGGAACGGGTTTCAGGCCGAGGGTTATGTGCTTGAGGGCGCCGATGCCGCCGAGGCACTGCTGGCTGAAGCGTTGCGCGATGTCACCGGCACCGCGCTAGCCGAACACAAGATGACCGCGCTGACCGATACCCGCTTCTATGGGCTGTACTACGGCATCCCGGCCTTTTGCTTTGGCCCGCGGGCACAGAATATCCATGGTTTCGACGAACGTGTCGATCTGCAATCGGTGCGCGATGTCACGGCAACTCTGGCGCTGTTCATCGCGCGCTGGTGCGGGCTGAACCGGATGTAGAGGAATGGGTATGCCACGCATTGCCATTGGCGGGTTTCTTCATGAAACCAACACCTTCGGACCATCCAGGGCGACGTATGCCGATTTCGACGGCGGCAGCGGCTGTGGCCCGATCCGCGAAGGCGAGGCGATTTTCGAGCACCTCTCGACGGTCAATGCCGCCATTGCCGGCGCGATCCGCACCGGGCAGGCGCTGGGCTGGGAGATGGTGCCGACGCTGTGGTGCGCGGCCTCACCCTCGGCGCATGTGACCGAAGCGGCTTTCGAGCGCATCGCCGGGCGCCTGCTGGAACGGATCGCGCGGGCCGGACCGCTGGACGGGGTGTTCCTGGATCTGCACGGCGCCATGGTCTGCGAGCATCTTGACGATGGCGAGGGCGAATTGCTGCGCCGGCTGCGCGCGCTGATCGGACCGGATGTGCCGGTGGCCGTGGCGCTCGATCTGCATGCCAATGTCACGCCGCTGATGGTTGCGCAGGCCGATCTGCTGGAAAGCTACCGCACCTATCCGCATATCGACATGACCGCCACCGGCGCCCGCGCCGCACGGGTTCTGGCGCAGATGCTGGCCAGCGACGAGCGGCCCGCCAAGGCATTCCTGCAAGCCCCCTACCTGAGCGCTATCGCCTGGCAGAGCACCTGGGGCGAACCGGCGCGCGCGCTCTATGCCCACCTTGAGGAACTGGCGCGCGACGTGACGGCGATGAGCTTCAACATGGGCTTTCCGGCGGCCGATTTCATCGATTGCGGCATGAGCGTGCTGGCCTATGGCAACCGCGCCGAAGCCGCCGCCCGCACGATGATGGATGCCGTGATCGCCGCCGAACCGGATTTCAACGGGCGCGTCCATGGTGCCGCCGAGGGCGTCGCCGAAGCCCTGCGTCTGGCCGCCCGCGCCAGCCGCCCGGTGGTGCTGTCCGACACCCAGGACAACCCCGGCGCCGGTGCCAACAGCGACACCACCGGCCTGCTGCGCGCGCTGCGCGATGCCGGTGCCAGCGGTGCGCTGGGAAACCTCTATGATCCCGAAAGCGCGCGTCTGGCCCATGCCGCCGGCGAAGGTGCCCGGTTGCGGCTGGCTCTGGGCGGCAAATCCGGTGTGCCCGGCGATGCCCCCCTGGACGCCGAGTTTCTGGTCGAACGGCTCTCGGATGGGGTTTTCGTGGCGCCGGGGCCCTTCTATGGCGGACGTCGCATGCAGATGGGCCCCTCTGCCTGCCTGCGCCTTGGCGACATCCGTATCGCGCTGACCTCGGCCAAGGCGCAGATGGCTGACCGGGCGATGTTTTCCAGCCTCGGCATCATCCCCGAGCGCGAAAAGATCCTGGTGGTGAAAAGCTCGAACCATTTCCGCGCCGATTTCACGCCCATTGCCGAGGCGATCCTGGTCTGCCAGTCCCCCGGTCCGATGGCCGTCGATCCCGCCACCCTGCCCTGGCGGAGGCTGCGCCCCGGCCTGCGCCTGTCGCCCCTCGGCCCTGCATTCAACGGAGAAACGCCATGAACATTCCCGCCCCGATCCGCGCCTTCGCCGAGGATCTGACCGCCATTCGCCGCGATCTGCACGAACACCCCGAACTGGGCTTCGAGGAGGTGCGCACCGCCGGCATCGTCGCCGCCAAGCTGCGTGACTGGGGTATCGAAGTGACCGAGGGCATCGGCAAGACGGGCGTTGTGGGGGTGCTCAGGGGCAATCGTCCGGGACGCAGCATCGGGTTGAGGGCCGATATGGATGCCTTGCCCATTCATGAGCAGACCAATCTGCCCTGGGCCTCGAAAACCCCCGGCGTGATGCATGCCTGCGGCCATGATGCGCATACCACGATGCTTTTGGGGGCGGCGCGCTATCTGGCCCAAAGTCGCGATTTCGCGGGCACCGCGGTCTTCATCTTCCAGCCCGCCGAGGAGGGGCTGGGCGGCGCGCGCGCGATGATCGCCGACGGGCTTTTCACGCGTTTCCGCTGCGATGAGGTCTATGGGCTGCACAACTCGCCCTACCACGCCCCCGGCGAGGTGGGCGTCAAGCCCGGACCGGCCATGGCGGGCGCCAATTTCTTCGACATCACCATCACCGCCAGGGGCTGTCACGCGGCGATGCCCGAAAGCGGGATCGACAGTATCGTCATCGCCTCGGCGCTGGTGCAGCAACTGCAATCCATCGTTGCGCGCAATGTGCCGGCGACCCGTCAGGTGGTGCTGTCCGTCACGCAAATTCACGCGGGCGCCGCCTATAATGTCATCCCCGAGGAGGCGCGCCTGGCGGGAACGGTGCGCTATTTCGACCGCGCCATGGCCGGTCTGGTAACGCGCCGCATGCAGGAAATCTGCGATGGCATGGCACAAAGCTACGGCGTGCGGATCGAACTGGACATGCGCAATGTCTTTGATGTGCTGGAAAACACACCGGAACTGGCGCGGGAAATGATCGCCGCCGCACGCGAACTGGTCGCTGAGCAGGCGCAGATCAAGGACGATCTGGTCATGGGATCGGAGGATTTCGCCGATATGCTGCAAGCCGTCCCCGGTGCCTATTGCACCATCGGCCACAGCGGCAGCGTGCCGTTGCACAACCCCGGCTTCGTGCTCGACGATGCGGTGCTGCCGCTCGGGGCGGCCCTGATGGCACGCATGGTCGAACGCCGAGGCGCGCCGCAAGCGGACCAGGACCGCTGAACACCGCGGCAACCGGGTGAAATCAATTCAACTTTTCCGCAACCTTTGGCAACAGTTCAGGCAATCTTAAACCTCCGCCCTCAAACGTGATCCGGTAAAGCTTTGAGGGGCCACCATGTTCAACAATATCCGAATCGCCACCAGGATTGGCGGGGGTTTTTTCATCATCCTCGCACTTCTGACGGGGCTAGCCTTCTTCGCATATTCGTCAACGGATCGGCTGGGCGATCTGCTTGCGGACTTCAAGAACGAATCCGCGCTTGCCGTGGAAACGGCGAATGTGCGCACCAATGTGATGCGCGCGCGCATGGCGGCCAATGCGTATCTGGCGCAGCCCAGCGAGCAGTCGATGAACGCCATGTTCCAGGCGCTGGAGATGGTTGAAGATGCGTCAGACGGGCTGGTCAGCGCCGGGCTGGTTTCAGCCGTGGCGCTTGATGCCAGCGCCGAAACCTATGCCAGTCTCGCACGCCGGTTCCTTGAAGCCAACGAGCCCCGCTTGCAGGCGCTGGCGCGTGTGGAGAGCCTTGGTATCGAGCATCGGCGCAACATCGGCCGGCTCAATGAAATGCTCGAAGAGCGCACCGCATCGAACCTTGCGTATACCGCGCTGCGTGCCTCCGAGGCGTTCCTCGTTACGCGGGTCCGCGTGGACCGGTTCCTCGCCGGCGGGCAGATCTCGGAATTTGAAAGCGCGGCGGGCCCGCTGCAAAACACCGAAAACCTGCTGTCAAACCTTGCATCGGCTTCGCTGATGACCGAAGAGCGCGCGCTTCTCGTCACCGCGCGCGAAGGCATCACCACATTCCGCCAGGCCATCGACGCCGCGCGCGACGCCGAACTGCATCGCCGCCAGACGCTGGGCACGGTGGTCGCCGCCGTTCCGCCGCTGATGGAAGCCATGGACACGCTGGTCGCCGAGATTGACCGCCGGATGGCCGCGATCGAAGCCAGCAGCAACGAAACCGTGCGCTCGACCGTCGTGACGCTCATCACCGGCGCGGCGCTGATCCTTGCCCTGGGCGCCGCGATTGCCGCTTTGCTCTCGCTCGATATCACCCGCAGCCTGCGCCGCACCGTCAACCAGACCCGCCGGCTGGCCGAGGGCGATCTGAGCACCGAGATCACCGGCGCCAAGGCGCGTAACGAACTTGGCGATCTGGCCCGCGCGCTGGAGGTGTTCAAGAAGAACGCGCAGGAGACTCATCGCCTCGAAGCGGAGGCCGAGGCCAAGCGCAACGAGGATGCCGCGCGCCAGGAGCGCGAGATGGCCAAGCAGCAGCGCGTGGTCAACGACATCAGCGCCGGGCTCAACCGCCTGGCGGCGGGCGATCTGACCAGACATATCGACAGCCCGGCGAACAATCCCTTCCCCCCCGAATACGACGCCTTGCGCAACGCCTTCAACGAGGTGGTGGATCAACTGGCCGGGATCGTGTCGCGGATCGGATCGGTCGCTGACTCGGTGCGCTCGGGCTCAGGCGAGATCAATGCCGCGTCGCAGGATCTGTCCTCGCGCGCCGAAACCCAGGCCGCCACGCTGGAACAATCCGCCGCCGCGCTCAACGAGTTGACCGAATCGGTGCGTTCGACGGCGCAGCGCGCTGCTTCCGCCGAAAAGGCCAGCCAGGACAACCGCGCGCATGCCGAGACCGGCGCGCAGGTTGTGCGCGAGGCGGTGAACGCCATGCGCGGGATCGAAAAGAGCTCCGACCAGATCACCCGCATCATCGGCGTGATCGACGACATCGCCTTCCAGACCAACCTTCTGGCGCTCAATGCGGGCGTCGAGGCGGCACGCGCCGGCGAGGCCGGGCGGGGCTTTGCGGTGGTCGCCTCCGAGGTGCGCGGCCTGGCCCAGCGGGCGTCCGAATCGGCGCGCGAGATCAAGACACTGATCCGCGAAAGCGCCACGCAGGTCGAGGCCGGCTCGGCACTGGTTGGCCGCACCGGTGAAAGCCTCGAAGAGATCCTCAAGCGGGCCTCTGAAGTGTCAGGGCTGATGGGCGAAATCGCGGTCGCGGCCTCGGAGCAGGCATCCGGCCTCGACGAGATCAACGCCGGCGTCAACCAGCTTGATCAGGTGACCCAGCAAAACGCCGCCGTGGCGGAGGAAACCACCGCCGCCGCAACCTCGCTGCTGCAAAAGGCCGAGGAACTGGCGCGCGAGTTGTCGGGCTTCCAGACTTCGGGGCGGGGCGGTTCACAAGTGGCCGATCTCGGCCAGGTGCGCGCCCGCGCGGCAGTCCCGGCGGCCCGCA
Source organism: Pararhodobacter sp. (assembly GCA_046295695.1). GTDB lineage: Bacteria > Pseudomonadota > Alphaproteobacteria > Rhodobacterales > Rhodobacteraceae > Pararhodobacter. Next base: position 500,129 of record JBKBMS010000001.1, read on the forward strand.
TTGACACGCCCCCCCCGGCCGCACGCCCGGCCAAGGCGGCCGCCAACGGGTTGTGGCAGGATTTTTGAGGCCGTGAACCCTGTGTCGCGCCAAGGTTTCCTCAGGCGCGATGCTTCAAGGTGATGAAGGCAGGTGGGCGATGACAGCCCATCTGCCTTTGCCATGACGCCAACAGCCGCGCAGGCCCATGGCAAAGGCGGGCTACATCCGCACTCCGCCCGATGCCCGGCCCGCACGGGCTGCGCCGGGTGCCGCCGCCACATACTGCCCCCCGGCGGCTGCCGCGCCTTGGCCAGGTTTCCATTGCAAAAGCCGCATCTCCACCTAAGCTGGCGGCCAATCACCAAGCGGACGCCCGATGCACCAGCAGCCCCCCCCACCTTTCACGCCCCCGCCTTTCACGGGCCCCGATCTCTGCGCGCTCAGCGCAACCGAGGTCGTGGCGCTGTTGCGACGCGGCGCGGTCAGCCCCGCCGAGGTTCTGCAGGCCGCGCTCGCCCGCATCGATCAGGTCGAACCCGAAATCAATGCCATGGTCACCCCCTGCCCCGACCGCGCGCGCAAGGCGCTGGCCGATCTGCCCGTCCATGCGGCGCGCAATGGAAAGCATCCGGGCTGGCTGGGCGGGCTGCCGATCGGCGTCAAGGATCTTACGCCGGTGGCCGGGGTGCGCACCACCATGGGTTCAAGGGCTTTCGAGCATTTCATCCCCGATGCCACCGACCCGCTGATCGCACGGCTGGAAGCGCGCGGCGCCATCGTCGCGGGAAAGACCAACACGCCCGAATTCGGGGCCGGGGGCAACACGCAAAACGCGGTCTTCGGAGCCACCCGCAACCCCTGGGACACGGCGCGCAATGCCGGGGGCTCGTCGGGGGGGGCGGCGGCCTCGCTGGCATCGGGCGAGGTCTGGCTCAGCCATGGCTCGGATCTGGCGGGCAGCCTGCGCACCCCGGCGGCCTATTGCGGGGTGATCGGGCTGCGCCCCTCGCCGGGCCGGGTGGGTGGTGCGCCCGAGGCCCATGGCTTCAACACTGAAGCGGTGCAGGGACCGATGGCGCGCAACATCGCCGATTGCGCGCTCTTCATGGATGCACTTTGCGGCTTCGATCCGATCTGGCCTTTGTCCATCGAGGCCCCCGCAACCCCGTTTCAGACCGCCGTTGCGCAGGCCGGCGCGCGCGTGCGCATCGCCTTCGCCCCCGATCTTGGCGGTTTCGGCTATGTCGATCCGGTGATCCGCGCGGCGCTGGCGCAGGCCATGCACAGCGTCGAGCGCGCCGGCGGCAGCATCGAGGAAACCTGCCCCGAACTGCCTGATCTGGAGCGCATCTATCTGACGCTTCGGGCGATGTTCTGGGCTGCGTTGCCCGGTCGCGCGCCGGGTGAGGTGCAGGCCCATTACAAGCCCACGCTGCATCAGAACATCGAGCACGGGCGCCGGCTTGGCGCCGATGCGATCTATGACGCGCAGCTTGGCCGCAGCCGCCTCTATAACGCCATGCGCGCCTTACTAGAACGCTTCGACGTGCTGGCCTTTCCCACCATGGGCGTGCCCGCCGGCCCCGTCGAGCAGGAATTCCCGCCCGTGATCGATGGCAAGCCGGTCACCGACTATGTGGACTGGCTGAAATTCTCGTTCCTGTCGGTGGCCACTGGCCTGCCCGCGCTGTCGATGCCCGCGGGCTTCACCCCCGATGGCATGCCGGTGGGGCTGCAACTGATCGGACCGCCACGCGGCGAGGCCAGGCTGCTGGCGGTGGCGCGCGCCATCGAGGACGCATTGGGCGGGCCGCTCGCGCCGATTGACCCACGCCGGCGTGAGACCGACACCGCCGGCAACCGCGTGCCGGTCACGCGCCCTGCAACCGCGCCCGCAGGGCGGTCTTGAGCACCTTGCCGTAGTTGTTCTTGGGCAGCGCGGGCACCATGAAATATGCCTTCGGCCGCTTGAAGCGCGCAATATACGCAAGGCAATGCGCGTCCAGCACGGCCGCCGGCGGAGCCGTCCCCGGCTCGGCCACCACGAAGGCGACCACCTCCTCTCCCCATTCGGCATGCACACGGCCCACCACGGCGACCTCGGCCACGGCGGGATGGCTCAGCAGCACCTCCTCCACCTCGCGCGGATAGATATTGGTGCCGCCCGAGATGATGACATCCCTGGAGCGGTCGCGCAGGGTGACAAACCCCTCGGCATCCATCGTGCCCATATCGCCCGTCCATAACCAGCCGTCACGCAGCGCGCGCGCGCTGGCCTCGGGGTTGCGCCAGTAGCCGTCCATCACCGGCGCACCGCGCACCACGATCTCGCCGATCTCGCCGGGCGGGAGGGTGCGACCATCAGCATCGACGATGCGCAGCTCGATATTGCAAAATGCCCGCCCCACCGAGACCAGCCGAGCGCGCCAGTCCGCATGGCTGCGATCGGCAACGAGTTCGCGCGGCAGGGCCGTAATGGTCATCGGGCTTTCGCCCTGCCCGTAGATCTGCACGAAACGCGGACCCATCACATCGACCGCCTCGATGATATCGGCCAGATACATCGGCCCGCCGCCATAGACCACGGTGCGGATGCCCTCGCCGCTCAGGCCGCGCGCACGCGCCGCGCCAACCAGCCGGCGCACCATGGTTGGTGCGGCAAACATCGACACATCGCGCAAGCACGGTGCCAGATCCAGGATCTCATCGGGCTCGAACCCGCCCGAGGGCGGCACCACATGGCGCGCACCGCGTATCACATGCATGAAGTTGTAAAGCCCTGCGCCATGCGACATCGGCGCAGCATAGAGCGCGGCATCGGAGGCATGAACGGCATCGACATCGGCGAAATAGGCCAGCACCGCCGCCTCGATATTCGCTGCGCTGATCATCACCCCCTTTGGCTTGCCCGTCGTGCCCGAGGTGTAGAACAGCCACACCAGAGCCTCCTGCGTCATCGGCAGCGGGGCGGGCAGCGGAGCATGGGCGCACAGGGCGGCGAATGCCTCGCCATCCACGCCGATCCGGTGTTCAACGCAACCCGGCAGCGTCAGCCCGGCCCCGTCAGCGGGGGTATCATCGGCCGCATCGTCGGCGGTGAACAACAGCCGCACCCCCGCATCCTCCAGAATCCAGGCCAGCTCCAGCGGATGCAGCTTGGCATTGACCGGCACCGCCGCCGCACCGGCAAACCAGATCCCGTAAAGCAGTTCCAGATATTCAGTGCGGTTGGGCATGAAAAGCGCCACCCGGTCGCCGGGCCTGACCCCCCTGGCAACCAGCGCACCACCGATCGCCGCCGCGCGCTGCGCGAATGCGGCGTAATCGGCCGCAAGCGTGGTGCCGCGCATCAGCGCCGCTGCCCGTGGATGCAAACGTGCCGTTCTTGCAAGCCATTCGGCCGGATTCATTCATTTCCTCCCTCATCGTGCAGGCCCGCCTGCCGCATGGTGCCGCGCAGTTTAGCCAAGCGGCGCGGCGTGGCAATTCATGGAAACGCTCATGACGCCAGGGCGCTTGGCCGCTCGGCGCGGGCATCTTTGGCGACCCTTGACACGAATCGCAAATTACGCCACCCCATATATGAAACATGAACCATATGTCATGTTTTGTCAGGGAGGAATGCATGAAACTCAAACTTGCCGTCGCTGCGACGGCCCTTCTCGGTTTGGCCGCTCCGGCGCTCGCCGAGATCCGCATCGCGCATGTCTATGACCGCACCGGCGCGCTTGAAGCCTATGCCGCACAAAGCCATGTCGGTCTGATGATGGGGTTGGAATATGCCACCAACGGCACCATGGAAATCGACGGCCAGCCGCTGGTGGTGATCGAAAAGGACAGCCAGTTGCGCCCTGATCTGGGCCGCGCGCTGCTGGCCGAGGCTTTTGGTGACGATGACGCGCATATCGCCGTGGGGCCGACCAGCTCGGGCGTGGCGCTGGCGATGCTGCCCGTGGCCGAGGAATTCGAACGCATCCTGATCGTCGAACCGGCCGTTGCCGACAGTATCACCGGCTCCGAATGGAACCGCTACATCTTCCGCACCGGGCGCAACTCCAGCCAGGATGCGATCTCGAACGCCGTGGCGCTGGGCCGCGAGGGCGTGCAGATCGCCACGCTGGCGCAGGACTATGCCTTTGGCCGCGACGGCGTGGCCGCCTTCCGCGAGGCGCTGGCGGGCAGCGGCGCAACCATGGTGCACGAGGAATACGTGCCCACCGACACCACCGATTTCACCGCCGCCGCCGAGCGCATCTTCAACGCCATGTCGGGCGTGGAGGGCGAGAAGCGCCTTTTCATCATCTGGGCGGGCGGCAACAACCCGATGGGCCGCATCCAGGCGATGGACCCCTCGCGCCACGGCATCGAGATTGCATCGGGCGGGAATATCCTTGCCGCCATGGGGGCTTACCGCGACATGCCCGGCATGGAAGGGGCCACCTATTACTACTATGAAATTCCCCAGAACCCGGTGAACGACTGGCTGGTCGAGCAGCATTTCGCCCGCTTCGGGACCCCGCCCGATTTCTTCACCGCAGGCGGCATGGCAGCCGGTCTGGCGGTCGTGGAGGCATTGCGCGCCACCGGCGGCTCCACCGATGCCGAGGATCTGATCACGGCGATGGAGGGCATGGAATGGGAAACGCCCAAGGGCACCATGCGCTTCCGCGCCGAAGATCACCAGGCGCTCCAGGAGATGTATCATTTCCGCATCCGCGTCGAGGATGACGTCGCCTGGGGCATCCCCGAGCTGGTGCGCGTGCTGGGTATCGACGATATGGACATTCCGATCCGCAACCAGCGCTGAGCCACCCGCCGGTGGCGGCGTGCATCGCCTTCCGCCACCGGCCCATTGCCCGAACCCATTATCCGCGCACCCCACCCCCGTAACCGCCACCCGGTTCCGCGCCAGCCCGGCAACGGAGGATCTGCCATGCCCCAACCCTCGCTCGAAACCCGTGACCTGACGGTGCGCTTTGGCGGCCACATCGCGGTCGATCACGTGAGCTGCGCCTTTCAGCCCGGCGAACTGACCGCCATCGTCGGCCCCAATGGCGCGGGCAAGACCACCTATTTCAACCTGATCTCGGGCCAGGTCCCCGCCTCGGAAGGCAGCGTGACGCTTGAGGGCACGGATATCACGCGCCTGTCGGTGGCCGCGCGCACCGATCGCGGCATCGGCCGGGCGTTTCAGTTGACCAACCTGTTCCCCAAGCTGAGTGTGCTGGAAAACGTGCGCCTGGTCATTCAGGCGCGGGCGCGGCGCGGCTTCAACATGTGGTCCGTGGCCATGGGCCACCGCGACATGATCACCGCCGCCGAGGCGGTGCTGGAGCGCGTGCGCCTGTCGTCGCTTGCCCATCAGACGGTGGCCGCCCTGCCCCATGGCGACCAGCGCAAGCTGGAGGTGGCGACCCTGATCGCCATGCAGCCGCGCATCTTCATGTTCGACGAACCCACCGCCGGCATGTCGCTCGATGAAGCCCCGGTGATCCTGGACCTGATCGCCGAGATCAAGCGCGACGAAGCCGCCACGGTGCTGCTGGTCGAACACAAGATGGATGTGATCCGCTCGCTGGCCGATCGCATCATCGTCTTGCATAACGGCGCGCTGGTCGCCGATGGCGCCCCCGCCGAGGTGATGAGCTCGGCCGTGGTTCAGGAGGCCTATCTGGGCAAGGAGCTTACCGATGTCTGAGCCGATGCTGACGCTGCGCGGCGTCAAGACCGATATCGCGCAATATCACATCCTGCATGGTGTCGATCTGGACGTGCCGCGCGGCCAGGTCACCATGCTGCTGGGGCGCAACGGCGCCGGCAAGACCACCACCTTGCGCACCATCATGGGCCTGTGGCGCCCGCGCGACGGCTCCATCCTGCTCGATGGCACCGAAATCGCCGGGCGCACGCCACCGCAGATCGCGCGCGCGGGCATCGGCTTCGTGCCCGAGGACATGGGCATCTTCGCCGATCTCACGGTTGAGGAAAACCTGATCCTCGCCGCGCTCTCCGGCCCGCTGGCAAGCGAGCGCAAGGACTGGGTTCTGGCCGCATTCCCGGCGCTGCGCACATTCTGGAAGATGCCGGCGGGCAATCTTTCCGGCGGGCAGAAGCAGATGCTGGCCATCGCCCGCGCGGTGATCGAGCCGCGCCGGCTCTATCTGATCGACGAACCCTCCAAGGGGCTCGCGCCCGCCATCGTCGCCACCATGGCGCGGGCCTTGCGCGACCTCAAGCGCGAGGGCGCCTCGATCCTGATGGTCGAGCAGAATTTCTCGCTGGCCCGCGCGCTGGGCGACCGTGCCGCGGTCATGGATGACGGGCGCATCGTCTGGGCCGGCGCCATGGCAGAACTGGCCAGTGACAGCGCCCTGCAAGAACGCCTGATGGGCCTGAAGATGGAGGTCGCATGACCCGCGCCGCAACCAACCTCGCCCCCGAACACGCGCCCAAGATGGCGCGCCTCACGCTTGCCGCGCGGCTGGAGCCATGGGCGCCGGTCCTGCTGGTGCCGGCGCTGATCTTCGCCGGCTGGCTCAGCATCGCCTCGCCGACCTCCTGGCTCACGCTGACGGTCGCGGGGCTGGCGATGGGCATGATGATCTTTGTCATCGCCTCGGGGATGACACTGGTGTTCGGGCTGATGGATGTCATCAATTTCGGCCATGGCGCCTTTGTTTCCTTCGGCGCCTTTGTCGGCGTCAGCGTGCTGCTGGTGCTCACCGGCATGACCGGCGCGCCCTCTCTGGTGCTCAATCTGCTTGCCGTGGGGCTGGCGATCCTGGCGGCAATGGCAGTGACCGGGGTGATGGGGTTTGCCTTCGAGCGAGTGATCGTGCGCCCGGTCTATGGCAGCCATCTGAAACAGATCCTCGTCACCATGGGCGGGCTGATCGTGGCCGAGCAGCTGATCCATGTGATCTGGGGCGGTGAGGAAATCTTCATCGGCCGGCCTGAAATGCTGAAAGGCTCCATCACGCTTTTCGGTGCCACGCTGGAAAAATACCGCCTGGTCGCGGTGGGGCTGGGGCTGGTGCTTTTTGTCGGCATGCGTGCGGTGCTGCGCGGCACCAAACTGGGGTTGATCGTGCGCGCCGGCGTCGAAAACCCCGATATGGTGCAGGCCATGGGCTATAACATCCGCCGGGTCTTCGTGCTGGTTTTCGTGGCCGGCTCGGCGCTGGCGGGGCTGGGCGGCGTGATGTGGGGCCTCTATCAGGAAATGATCACCGCCCACATGGGCATGGAAATCATGATCCTGGTGTTCATCGTCGTCATCATCGGCGGGCTGGGCTCGGTCGAGGGGTGCTTCATCGGCGCGCTGCTGGTGGGCCTGATGCAGAACTACACCGCCTTTCTGGAACCAAAGCTGGCGCTGATTTCCAACATCGCGCTGATGGTGGCGATCCTGATGTGGCGCCCGCAGGGCATGATGCCCGTGATCAAGGCCAAGTGAGGGCAGACGATGGTAAGACTTTTCCTTTCCGGCGACGGACCGCAAAGCCGCATTCTGGGCGCGGTGTTGCTGATCATCTTGTTTTCGCTGGCTTTTGCCCCCTTTCTCTTTCCCGGCACGCGCAGCCTCGAGACCGCCGCGCGCATCTGCATCTTCATCGTTCTGGTGGCCAGCTACGACCTGCTTCTGGGCTATGCCGGCATCGTCAGCTTTGCCCACACCATGTTTTTCGGCATGGGTGCCTACGGCGTGGCCCTGGCCACGCGCTACATCGGCACGGGCTATGACGCGCTGATCCTGGGCACGGCGGCGGGCGCCGGGCTGGCGGCGGTCTTCGCGCTCATGATCGCGCTCTTCTCGCTCCGGGTGCGGGCGATCTTCTTTGCCATGATCACGCTCGCCGTGGCCTCGGCGGTGGCGGTGCTGGTCAGCCAGCTTTCGGCCATCACCGGCGGCGAGGACGGGCTCAATATTCGTATCCCGCGCGAGTTGACCCCCGCCTATCGCCCCTTCGACGAGCCGGTGCTGGGGCTGCGCATCACCGGGCGGCATCTGAACTATTATCTGGTGTTCTTCTCCTGCCTGGTGATGTTCCTGCTGATGCTACGGGTGGTGAATTCACCCTTCGGGCGGGTGTTGCAGGCGATCCGCGAGAACGCCTTCCGCGCCGAGGCGATCGGTTACCGGGTGGTGTTCTACCGCGCCATGGCCACCGTGCTTTCGGCGCTGATGGCGGCGCTGGCGGGGGCGGTCTTCGCCATCTGGCTGCGCTATGTCGGCCCGGCCACCACGCTTGGGGTGGAGATCATGCTCGATATCCTTCTGATCGTGGTGATCGGCGGCATGGGCACGATGTATGGCGCGGTGGTGGGCACGGCGGTTTTCGTGCTGGCGCAGAACTACCTCAAGGACTGGATGGGCGGCGCTTCGGATGCCACCGCATTCCTGCCGCTGGTGCCGGATCTGCTCAACCCGGACCGCTGGCTGATGTGGCTGGGCATCCTGTTCATCCTGTCGGTCTATTTCTTCCCCACGGGCATTGTCGGGCGTCTGAGGGGGCAGCGCTAGGTGGCGCGCCGCATCCATATCCATCGCGGCCCGGCACCCACGGGGGCGGTGGCGCAGGATGCGCCGGTGCTGGTGTTCCTGCATGGATGGACGATGACCGGCGCGATCTTTGACGGCGCCTTCGCGGCACTTCCGGGCCATCAATGCCTGGCGCCCGATCTGCCGGGACACGGCGGCACCAGCGGCTACAGCATCACCATTGCCGGCGCGGCACAGATGCTGGGCGATCTGCTGGCGCAGGAGGCCCCCGGCGGCGGGGCGGTCCTGGTGGGTTGGTCGCTGGGCGCACTGGTGGGCTGGGCGCATCTGGCGCAGGCCGGCGGCGCGGGCATCGCCGGCATGGTCAGCCTGGACATGAGCCCGCGCCCCCTGCCTGCCCCCGGCTGGGATCTGGGCCTGTGCGGCCAGAGCGCCGAACAGGCGCGCGCCAAGGCGCAATGGTTCCGCAACGATTGGCCGCGCGCCGCGCGTGCCATCGCGCAGACCATGTTTTCTGGCGCCGATGGCGCGCCCGGCCTGTCGGTCGCCGAGGCACATGCCCGTATCCTGCGCCAGCCGCCCGATGTCATGGCAATGATGTGGGAATCGCTGGTCGAATGCGACCTGCGCGCCGCCATTGCCGCGCTGCCGGTGCCGCTTCTGGCCATTCACGGGCAGGAAAGCCGCGTCTATCCGCCGCAAACCGCGCATTGGCTGGCCAATACCGCGCCCTGTGCCCGCGCGCTGGTCTTGCCTCGGGCCGGCCATGCCCCCATTCTGGAGCAGCCCGCCGCCTGCCTGGCCGCCATTGCCCGCTTCGCCGCCGCCCCCCGCACCGAGACCGCCACCTGATGGAAAAAGTCACCCAGCCCCGCAAACCACGCACACGGCGCGGCCGCGAAACCCTCGGAGCGATCCTGCGCGCCGCCGAAGAGGTGATCGGTGCGCAGGGCTATTCGGCCGCCTCGATCAGCGACATCACCCGCGCCGCCGGCATCGCCCAGGGCACCTTCTATATCTATTTCGACAGCAAGGAGCATGTCTTTCGCGAACTGGTGCTGGAGATGGGCCGCCTTACCCGAAAGACGCTTTCCGAAGCCGTCGCCGGCGCGCCGGACCGGCTGAGCGCCGAGCGGCTGGGCCTGCGCGCCTTTCTGGAGATCGCCGCCACCCGGCCCACACTCTACAACATCGTCGAGGAGGCGCGCTTCGTCGATCCTGACAGCTACAACGCCTATTTCAGCTCATTCGCGCGTGGCTATGCCCGCAACCTCGCCGCCGCCGCCCGCGAAGGCGAGATCCGCCCCGGCAATGCCGAGATCCGCGCCTGGGCGCTGATGGGCATGGCGGTGACGCTGGGCGAGCGTTTCGGCCATGCCGATGCCGACCGCGATGCCGTCGTGTCCGAGGTCTTCGACATGCTCGAACGGGGGCTGAAGCCGTGAAGCAGGTGCTGCTGACCCAGGCGCGGGGGCTGGCGACGATCACCCTCAACCGTCCCGAACGCGCCAATGCGCTGAGCGATACGCTGCTGGCCGATCTGCATGGCGCGCTCGATGCGCTGGATGCGCCGCGCGCGGTGCTGCTGCGCGCCGAGGGGCGGCATTTCTGCACTGGCGGCGATGTCGCGCGCTTTGCCACCGAGGTCGCTGCCGGCAATGGCAAGGATTACGCGCGCCGGCTCGTGGGCGGATTGAACCGCGCCATCCTGCGGCTCGCGGCCCTGCCCTGCCCGGTGTTGGCACAGGTGCAGGGCGCGCTGACCGGCGGCGCGCTGGGGCTGGTGCTGACCGCCGATCTGGTGGCGATGACCCCGGACGCGTTCATCCAGCCCTGGTATGCGCGCGTGGGCTTTGCCCCCGACGGCGGCTGGACGGCCCTGATGCCCGCGCGCATTGGCCCGGCGCGGGCGCGCGCGGTGCAGTTGCTCAACCAGCGCATCCCCGCCGACGAGGCCCTGGCGCTGGGACTGGTGCAGGCGGTCTGCGACGATGTGGACGCCCGGATCGCCGGCTGGCTGGCGCAGCTTGAGGGGCATGTGCCCGGCGCCATGGCCGCCACCAAGGCACTGATGTGCGACCTGCCGGCGCTCGAGGCGGCATTGGAGGCCGAGCGCGCGGCCTTCGTCGAACGCATCGAACTCGCCGAGGTGCAAGAGGGTATGGCGCGCTTTCTGGCCGGTCTTGAAGGAGTCTGAAATGGGTCTGGCCCCCGATATGGCCGCACGCCGCGCCGAGCTTTCCCCCGATGCGCCCGCCTTCACCGACCACGCCAGCGGGCGTGCCTGGCGTTTTGGTGAATTCGACGTCGCAGCCGGCGCTCTGGCCGGCGGGCTTCTGGGGCTGGGGCTTGCCCCCGGCGCGCGGGTGGCGGTGCTGTGCCACAACCGCGCCGAGTTCTTCATCACGCTTTTCGCCTGCCTCAAGGCCGGGCTGGTGCTGGCGCCGCTAAACTGGCGCCAGCCCGAAGCCGAGCTGCGCCCGGTTCTGGAAAGCGTGGGTTGTGCCGCGCTCATCCATGACAGCCAGCATGCGGCGCTGGCGCAGGCGCTGGCCGGGGCACGGCCCTGCATCGCCATGCGCGATGCCGGCGGCTTCGATCTTTCCGGCCCGGTGCCGCCACCGCGGCCCATCGACGAGGATGCGCCCTGGTATCTTCTCTTCACCTCGGGCACCACGGGGCTGCCGAAGGCGGTGATCCAGACGCCGCGCATGGCCTTGGCCAACGCCACCAATATCGCGCAGTTCCTGGGGCTGGGTGCCGCCGACAGTTCGGTGTGCTTTCTGCCACTCTTTCACACCGCCGGCATCAATCTCTATACGCTGCCGCTCTTTTTCTGGGGTGCGCACAGCCATGTGTTGAGCAAGTTCCAGCCTGACGATCTCTTCGCCCTGATCGCCGAGGGGCGCATCACCTGCTTCTTCGGTGTGCCGGCGATCTATCAGGCATTCCGGCTGCATGCGCAGATCGACCGGGTGGATCTGGCGCGGGTGCGCAGCTATGCCTGCGGCGGTGCCGCCCTGCCGGTCGAACTGATCACCTTCTTCGCCGAACGCGGCGCACTGATCTGCAACGGCTTCGGCATGACCGAGACCGGCCCCACCGGCTTTCTGCTCGAACCCGGCGCGGCGCTGGCGCGGATCGGCTCGGTGGGCAAGCCGCAGCCCATGACCGAGGCGCGCCTGGACGGCGTGCCCGACGGCCAGCCCGGCGCGGGGGAATTGCTGCTGCGCGGGGCCACGGTGACGCCGGGCTATTTTGACAATCCGCAAGCCACCCGCGCCGCCTTCACCAGCGACGGATGGCTGCGCTCGGGCGATGTGGCGCGGCGCGACGCGGACGGCTATTACACCATCATCGACCGTATCAAGGATATGTATATCTCTGGCGGCGAGAACGTCTATCCGGCCGAGGTGGAGCGCGTGCTGATCACCCATCCCGATGTTCTGGAAGCCGCGGTGGTCGGGGTGCCCGATACCCGCTGGGGCGAGGTCGGCGCCGCCTTCCTGATCGCCCGGCCCGGCCATGCGCCCGATCTGGACGCCCTGCCCGGCTGGTGCCGCCGTCATCTCGCCGGCTACAAGGTGCCGCGCAGCTTTCACCTGCTCGATGATTTCCCGCGCACCGCCGCCGGCAAGGTGCGCAAGCCGCTTCTGAAGGACCGCCTGCCATGACCACCCCCGCCATGATCACCCTCGCCCGCGAGGAATGGGTGCCCACCCAGGATGAATTCGATGCCTTTGCCCGTGTTTCGGGCGACGACAACCCCATCCATGTCGATGCCGATTTCTCGGCACGCACGCGCTTCGGGCGCACGGTCAGCCACGGCATGCTGATCTATGCCAGGCTCTGGGCGCTGCTTGAAAGCGCCTGCCCCGGCAAACGGCACGCCTTTCAGAGCCTGATGTTCCCCAACCCCACCTTTGCCGGCGAGCCGGTGATCCTGGAAGTCAAGAAAACCCCCGAAGGGCATCTGGCGCTGCTGGCGACACGCAAGGCCGATCAGTTGATCGTGCTTCAGGGACAGGTGGAGCTTGTCACATGAACCTTGGGCAATTCGTTGAAACAACGCGCAGTTTCTCGGAAGATGATGTGGCGGCCTTCATCGTGCTGGCCAGTGCGGGGGCCTGTCACGACCGGCCGCGAACCGTGCCCGAGCCGCTGATCGGCGCGCTCTTCTCATATCTTCTGGGGGTGCATCTGCCCGGCTTCGGCACCAATTACCTCAAGCAGGAGATGCGTTTTCCGGCCCCCGCACCACTGGACACGCCGCTGACCGCGCGCGTCGAGATCACACGCCTGCGCCCGCAGAAACATCTGGTCGATCTGGCCACCACCTGCCGGCTCGCCGATGGCACGCTGGTCTGCGAGGGGCGCGCGCTGGTGCTGGCGCGCGATGTCGGTGCCTGAGCGGGGCTGGTGCCTGAGCGGGGCTGCTGTCCGGGAGGGGTTGGCGATCGCGGCCCCTGATCGCGCTTTTCATCGGCGGGCGCGTGGTTTGCATCTGGCGCAAGGCCCCGTTACCACTAGCGCCAGAGGCGAAAAGACCACAAAGACACCACCACGGAGACACCATCATGGAAACCGTCATTCTGGGCCTGCCGACCTGCGATACCTGCCGAAAGGCGCGCAAGGCGTTGCCGCAGGCGCGGTTTCGTGACATCCGCGCCGAACCGCTGAACAGCGACGAACTTGCCGAACTGCTGGAACGCTTCGGTGAACGGCTGGTCAATCGCGCCTCCGCCACCTGGCGCGGTCTGCCGGAAGCCGAACGCCAGAATTCGCCCCGGATTCTGCTGGCCGCGCATCCGGCGCTGATGAAGCGCCCGGTGATCCGCCAGGGCCACGTGCTTTACCTGGGCTGGGGCCCTGACGAGCGCAGCGCCCTTGGCGTGTCCTGAGTTGATGTGACCTGAGCGCGCCCCCGGTATCAGACCATGATAAAACCCCGCGTTTCGGCGGGGTTTTGTCAGCCTCGGTGATCTTTGTCAGCCTTGGTGATCAGAGCAGCTTGAGATCCGAAGCCGAAGAGCGACCGTCGCGCCCGGCCTGCAATTCGAAGCTGATCTTCTGGTTGTCGGCCAGTCCGGTCAGTCCGGCGCGCTCGACCGCCGAGATATGCACGAACACGTCCTTGCCGCCGTCATCGGGTGCGATGAAGCCAAAACCTTTGGTGGCGTTGAACCATTTCACGGTGCCGGTGGGCATATCCGCTCCCCCCCCTTGTCAGTTATCCTGCGGCGCCATTGCCACAGGCCGTGCAGCCAGGTCTTCCAGTAGTGCGGGCTGCCTGGGACAGGCGGTCGCGGGAAAGTCTGTTGTCACAGGCGAAAGCTTGCCATGTTTTCGGACAAAATCAAGCATTCTGAAGCACTGCGCGGTGCAATCGCAGGGTTTCGCTTGACATTCTGCCCGCAGGCGCCCATTTGACATGCAACCATCGTTGCGCTGCCGCGTGAGCAGCCCTTGCCGGTCAAGGCCATCCCATGGCCGCAAGAGACGATGCTCAGGCCCCCGATGGGGGGCCGACAATGGTTCCCAAGATCACGCGTGGGGGCTGGCGCAAACCCTTTTTGCGCCCCCGAACCCGCAACCGCCCAAGGGCGGCCCATGGCGCTTTGCGCCAATACTTACGACGCGGCGCGCCAAGCTCTGCGACAGACAGGATGAATGATGACCGACTTTTCCATGCTCGGGCTTGACCCGAGCCTTCTGAAAGCCCTTGATCGCATGGGCATCGCCACTCCGACCCCGATTCAGGCCCGCGCCATACCCTCGGTGATGGAGGGGCGCGACCTGCTGGGTATGGCCCAGACCGGCACCGGCAAGACACTGGCCTTTGGCCTGCCGCTGATCCACCGGCTGCTCGGGCAGGCACGTCCCGCCCCCAAGACGACGCGCGCGCTGATCCTGGCGCCAACGCGCGAACTGGTCAACCAGATCGCCGAGAACCTTCAGGGGCTGACCAACGGCACCCCGCTCAAGGTGGTGGTGGTGGTGGGCGGTGCCTCGCTCAACCGTCAGGCACAGAATCTGGCGCGCGGCTGCGACGTGCTGGTGGCCACGCCGGGCCGGCTGATCGACCTGCTGGAACGCCATGCCGTGAGCCTGGCGGAAACCCGCGTGCTGGTGCTGGACGAGGCTGACCAGATGCTCGATCTGGGCTTCATTCATGCGCTGCGCAAGATCGCCCGCCATCTGCCCGCCGAGCGCCAGACGCTGCTGTTTTCGGCAACCATGCCCAAGCAGATGGGCGAGATCGCCGAAACCTATCTGAACGCGCCGGTGCGGGTGCAGGTGGCGCCGCCGGGCAAGACCGTCGAGCGGATCGAACAGGCGGTGCATTTCATCGCCCAGAACGACAAGGCCAAACTGCTGGAGCATTACCTCAACCAGCACCGCGAGGAATCGGCGCTGGTTTTCGCGCGCACCAAGCACGGTGCCGAAAAGCTCATGAAACTGCTGGTCAGCTGGGGCTTCGCCGCCGGCTCGATCCATGGCAACAAGAGCCAGGGGCAGCGCGAGCGCACGCTGGCGTCCTTCCGCGCGGGTGAGTTGAAGGTGCTGGTGGCAACCGATGTCGCCGCGCGCGGCATCGACATTCCGCTGGTGCGCCATGTCTATAATTTCGAACTGCCCAATGTGCCGGAAAACTACATCCACCGCATCGGTCGCACCGCGCGCGCCGGGCGGGCGGGCCGCGCCGTGGCCTTCTGCGCCCCGGCCGAAATGGCCGATATGCGCGCCATCGAGAAGCTGACGCGGCAAAACGTGACGGTGATCGGCGGCGAGCCCTGGGCCAATGCGCTGGCCGACGAAGCGCGCACCAAGGCCCGCCAGGCCAACAACCAGAGCCGCGGGCCGCGCGCCGGCGGCGGAAAGCCCGGCGGGCAAAAGGCCGCAGGGCAGAAAACCGGCGGGCGCAAACCGGCGCAGCACCCGGCCCATGCCAAACCCCATGCCGACGCGCATGGCAAACCCCGGCGTCCGCGCCGGCGCAACAGCCACGCCGCCTGAGGCAAAACCGGTGGAGGGGCATGGCGCATGGTGGCACGCGCCCCGTCCCGCCAGACGCCCCTTCCTCTGCCCCTGCCTTGAGCAACCCGCCCACCCTGCCCGCCGCCTAGAGCGGGCCGGGGTGGCGCTCCTCGCTGAGCAGCACATTGGCATCCACCTGCCCCACGCCGGGCAGCGTCATGATGCGCCGCCTGAGCACACGCTCGAAATCAGCCAGATCGCGCGCCACCACGCGCAGGCGATAATCGTAAAGCCCCAGCACATGCTGCACGGTCTGAACCTCGGGGATGGCCGATACCGCACGCTCGAAATCCTCAAGGCTGACGCGGCCCTTGGTGGCCAGCGTGACCCCCAGGAAAACCGTCACCCCAAACCCCAGCGCCGCCTGATCAAGCACCAGCCGGCGCCCGGTGATGGCGCCCTCATCGTGGAGCCTGCGCACCCGGCGCCAACAGGCCGGCTGGCTGAGCCCCAGTTGCCGGCCCAGCGCCCCGGCGCCGAGAGTGGCATCCCCGGCAAGCGCGCGCAGGATGGCGCGGTCGGTTTCATCAAGCGCGATCATAGCGGCAGCGCCTCGCCGCGCTTGATCTCGGCAATATGCATCAGCGCCTCGATATCGGCGATATGGGGCAGCGTCAGGATGCGGCTGCGATAGATCTGCTGATAATGCGCCATGTCGCGGGCGATGACATTGAGGCGCACATCGACGCGGCCCAGAAAGGTCTGGATCTCCAGCACCTCGGGCACCATGCGCGCGGCGGCGAGGAACTCGTCAAAGGCGCGCGGGTCCGTCTTGTCGAGGGTGAAGCGCAGGCTGACCTCGACTTCCCAGCCCAGGGCGCGCCAGTCCATCACCGCTTGCTGCCCTTTCAGGATGCCCCCTGCGCGCAGCCGTTCAAGCCTGCGTGCCGCGGTGGCCTCGGTCACGCCGGCGCGCTGCGCCAGGGCGGCGATCGGCTGGGCGGGATCGGCCTGAAGCTGGCGCAAGAGCCGCCGGTCGGTGTCGTCAACGCGCATGAAGCTCTCTATAGATGCGAATATTACGAATGATTATAGCGATGAAAAAGTGAATTCTAGTGGTTTTTGCAAAGTCTTTTCCAAGAACCTGCCTATGCTGCACCCATCTGGAACGAGAGGACAGGACAATGCGCGTATATTACGACCGCGACTGCGACATCAATCTGATCAAGGACAAGAAGGTGGCGATCCTGGGCTATGGCAGCCAGGGCCATGCTCATGCGCTGAACCTGCGCGATTCAGGCGCCAAGAACCTTGTCGTGGCCCTGCGCGAGGGCTCGCCCTCTGCCGCGAAGGCCGAAGGCGAGGGGCTGAAGGTGATGGGCATTGCCGAAGCCGCCGCCTGGTGCGATCTGATCATGTTCACCATGCCGGACGAGCTTCAGGCCGAGACCTACCGCAAATATGTTCATGACAACCTGCGGGAAGGCGCCGCCATTGCCTTTGCCCACGGCCTGAACGTGCATTTCGGCCTGATCGAGCCCAGGGCCGGCGTCGATGTGATCATGATGGCGCCCAAGGGCCCCGGCCACACGGTGCGCGGCGAATATGTCAAGGGCGGTGGCGTGCCCTGTCTGGTGGCGGTGCATCAGGATGCCACCGGCCGGGCGATGGAGCTGGGTCTGAGCTACTGCTCGGCGATCGGCGGCGGGCGCTCGGGCATCATCGAGACCAACTTCCGCCAGGAATGCGAGACCGATCTCTTTGGCGAACAGGCCGTGCTTTGCGGCGGTCTGGTGGAACTGATCCGCATGGGGTTCGAGACCCTTGTCGAGGCCGGCTACGAGCCCGAGATGGCCTATTTCGAATGCCTGCACGAGGTCAAGCTGATCGTCGATCTGATCTATGAGGGCGGCATCGCCAACATGAACTATTCGATCTCGAATACCGCCGAATACGGCGAATATGTCAGCGGCCCGCGCATCCTGCCCTACGAGGAAACCAAGGCGCGCATGAAGGCGGTGCTGACCGATATCCAGACCGGCAAGTTCGTGCGCGATTTCATGCAGGAAAACGCCGTCGGCCAGCCCATGTTCAAGGCCACCCGCCGGCTCAACGACGAGCACCAGATCGAGCAGGTGGGTGCGAAACTGCGCGCCATGATGCCCTGGATCGCCAAGGGCAAGATGGTGGACAAGGCGCGCAACTGAACCGCACGGGCGCGAATCGTCGAATTGGCCGGGCCTGTGCGCCCGGCCTTTTCGTTGCACCGAAAGCGCACAACTGGCTATCAGGGTATTCTTTTCCTGCCTGCGAGACGCGAATTTTTCTCTGCATTAATGGCGCGTTAGGTTTCACGCGGCAGATTGACCCTCGCACCAGACAAGGTGGCGCGCAGCCCGCAAACCGGGTCGCCGCAGGTCCAGAAAGGGCTGGAACCGTTCATTGAACGGCATTTCAACCGGCGCAAAGTCGCCCTTTTGACGGATAAAAACATGTCCTCGATCCTGACGAACAACGGCGCGATGGTTGCGCTGCAGACCATGAAGCAGATCAACCGCAACATGAGCGATGTTCAGAGCCAGATCTCGACCGGCCTCAAAGTGGGCTCGGCCAAAGACAACGCCG
>JBKBMS010000002.1:0-462515 GCA_046295695.1 Pararhodobacter sp.
GCCACAAAAGGCAATAGCCCTCAACAGCGAAAGATGACATAAGTCGCTGAATTAGCGATGGAAAAATTCTGGCGGTCGTTGACGTTTGTAGGACACCATAGGGCTCATAACCTGAAGGTCGTAGGTTCAAATCCTACCCCCGCAACCAAAATCTTCAAATAAATCACATACTTAAATCCCGAGTGTTTTGCTTGTGTATAACGCGTTCCAATTCTGGTCAACGCCTGGTCAACATTTGGCGAGTCCCCCTGTTGGGAGCTTTTTGTTTGTTAGCTGCCCTCAGGCCTCATTCAGCACCGCCAAGGCCAGCACCGGGCCGGTCGGACCTTCGTCGGGCGAGCCGCCCTCAGGCTCGAGGCTGATCGCCAGGGTCAGGCCCGCCGCCAGCGGCGCCGAAACCTGTGTGACCGGCGCGCGCAACAGCCCGAGCGAGCGTGGAACGCCGGTCGCGTCGATCAGCCAAAGCTCGTAATCCTGTCCCGCCGGCGCGGCGTCGCCCTGCGCGCGGGTGAGTTCCAGCAGCCCGGCGGCGCCGTCCCAGCGCGCGGCGAAGCGCAGGTCGACATCCTCGGCGGTCAGGTCGGCTTGCAGCACCACCGGTGCCGGGCCCGGCGGCCAGAGGGTGACGGCCAGAAAGACCGCCGCCGCGATGGCCGCCGTGGCCAGCGCCCCGCCGCGCCAGCCAAAGAGCGACCAGCGCCGACGCGCGGCAGTGGGCTGAGTGGTGAAGAGCCGCGCCTCGATCTGCGGCAGAAGATCGGGCGCGGGCACTTCATCATACCCGTCGTTGAGCGGCCCCAGCCGGCCTTCCCAGGCTCGCACCCGCGCCGCAAACGCCCCGTCCACCTCGGCCCGTTCGCGCGCGGCGCGGCGCTCGTCGCCCGGCAGCGTGCCGAGCACATATTCGGCGGCGAGAAGCTCGTCTTGCTCCTCGGGGCCGGGATCAGGGGGTAGCGTCGGATCGCTCATCGGTCCAGACACTCCTTCAGGCGCAACAGGCTGCGGCGCAGCCAGGTGCGGATGGTGTTGAGCGGCACGGCGTGGCGCTCGGCCAGTTCCTGATACGACAGCCCTTGCAGATAGGCACCGCGCACGGCGGTCGCGCGGTCTGGCTCCAACTCGCTAAAGCAATCCACCACGCGGCGGGCATCGGCGCGGGCCACCATCTGCCCCTCGGCATCGGGGCCGGGTGCGCGAAGCCGCGCGATGGGGTCGGCATCGGGTGCGTCGCTGCGGGCGGTGACATGCGCGTAGCCGCGCGCCTCGGGCCGGGCGCGCAGCCGGTCGAGCGCAATATTGCGCGCGATTGCCACCAGCCAGCCCATGCCATCGCCGCGCGCGCCATCGAATTGCGCGGCGCGCTGCCAAACCCGGATATAGACGTCCTGCAAAGCATCCTCGACCTCTGTTCTGTCCCTGAGCATACGGGTCAGCACACCGGTAAGTTTCGCCGCGCTCTGCCGATAGACCTCACGAAACGCCGCCCGATCCTGGCGGGCGACCTGATGCAGCAGCGGGGTCAGTATGTCTTCGGTCAAGCTTTGGTGCCTGTTTGGTTGCGTTGCAAGCCTTTCCCGTTCGCCGGTGACCTGTCAACCGGGGTGGCATGTTTGAATGCGCGGGCCGCCGGATTTGTGGGCAGGCGCGGAAAAGATTCATGTCAGGTGAAACTTTTCCCGAAACCCTTCCGTAACTCCTGCACATCGCGCCAATCCCGGCGCCAATGGGAGAATATTTCATGAGACTTTCACTTCGCGCGGCCCTGATGACCGCAACTGTTCTTGTCGCCGCACCCGCCGTCGCGCAGATGGCGAGCAACCCGATGGTTGGTGGCGCTCCGATGTTCGCCGATCGCAACATCGTCGAAAACGCCGTCAATTCGGCGGATCACACCACGCTGGTGGCTGCCGTGCAGGCCGCCGGTCTGGTGGACACGCTGCAGACCGCCGGGCCGTTCACGGTGTTTGCGCCCGTCAACGCGGCGTTCGACGCGCTGCCTGCCGGAACGGTTGAGACGCTTCTGATGCCTGAGAATGTCGATGCGCTGACCGAGGTGCTGACCTGCCATGTGCTCGGCGCCAATGCGATGTCGGATGTCATCGGCGGAATGATCGCTGATGGCGGCGGTGTGCACACCGTCGAGACTCTGGGCGGCTGCATGCTTGAAGTGCGCTCAGCAAACGGCATGATCACCCTGACCGACGAGACCGGCGGCACCGCGACCGTGACCATTGCCGATGTCGTGCAATCGAACGGTGTGATCCATGTGATCGACCGGGTTCTGCTGCCTGCGGCCGATGATGCTGCTATGGATGCCATGCCCATGCAGACCGGCATGGCCTCGGGCGACAACCCGATGGTCGGCGGCGCGCCGATGTTCGCGGATCGCAACATTGTCGAGAATGCCGTGAATTCGGCCGATCACACCACTCTGGTTGCCGCCGTGCAGGCTGCAGGGCTGGTGGAAACGCTGCAGGGCGAGGGCCCTTTCACCGTGTTCGCGCCCACCAACGCGGCTTTTGACGCGCTGCCCGCGGGCACGGTCGAGACCCTGCTGATGGAAGAGAACCGCGCGGCGCTGACGCGGGTTCTGACCAGCCATGTTGTTGCGGGCAAGATCTCTGCTGCTGAACTCGCGTCCATGGCGCGCGCCTCGTCGGATGGCTTCCATCACTTCAATGCCGTTTCGGGGGCCGCCCTGTCCGCGCAGGTCCGCCCCTCGGGCGCCGTCTACATCTATGATGAAAGCGGCAATGCCTATCTGGTCAGCGTCGCCGATGTGAACCAGTCCAATGGCGTGATCCATGTGGTCGACGGCGTGCTCTTGCCGCGCTGATGCGATCGTCGGCAGGGCGGGTATGACCCCGCCTTGCCGCGCCTTCCGTCGGGATGGCAATACTCAGGGAGATCAACGATGTCGCGCAATAATCGATTGACCAAAGGCCCGTTGATCTACCGCCAGTCGGTCTGGACGCGGCTGACCCACTGGATCTGGGCGCTCTGCCTGTTCTTTCTGATGCTCACCGGCCTGCAGATATTCAACGCCTATCCCAGACTGGAGATCGGCAAGGAATCCGGCTTCGAATACGACAATTCGGTCTTCGAGATCGGGGCGCGGCGGATTGATGGCGAGGTGCAGGGCTTTACCCGCGTGTTCGGCCGCGAATTCGACACCACCGGCGTGCTGGGTGTCTCGGGCGGTCAGGTGCAGGCCTTTCCGGCAGTCGTGACGATTCCGTCCAGCCGCGATCTGGCGACGGGCCGGGTGATCCATTTCTTCTTCGCATGGTTTTTGGTCGGCACGCTGGCACTCTGGCTGGTTGCAGGCGCGCTGAACGGCCATCTGCGCCAGTTGCTGCCGCGCGGCGGCGATCTGCGCGCCCTGGGGCCGGACATTGCCAGCCATGCCCGGCTGCGGTTTCATCACCGTCGCCGCTATGGTCCGTTGCAGAAGCTGGCCTATGCGGGGGTGATGTTCCTCCTGCTGCCGCTGATGATCCTGACCGGGCTTTCGATGTCACCCAGCTTCAACGCGGTCGCGCCCTGGCTGCTCGACGTCTTCGGCGGGCGTCAGACGGCGCGGACGCTGCATTTCGGGGTGATGCTGGCGCTGATCGGGTTTTTTGTCATCCATATCCTGATGGTGCTGGCCTCGGGGCCGCTCAACGGGCTGCGCTCGATGCTCAGCGGGTGGTATCGGATCGACCCCGAACCGGGGTCGGGGGCAGACGCACCCGGCCAACCCTCGACCCAGAAGGAAAGCTGACATGCCCGGCACGACACTTGATCGCCGCGCCTTCTTGCGGCGCAGCGTGCTCGGGGCGTCCGCCCTCGCTCTGGGTGGCTGCAAGATCTTCGACGGCGCCACCGAGCAGGGATCAACGCTGCGCACTGTGTTCGAATCCGCCGGCGGTCTGACCTATCGCACGCAGCGCCTGCTGGGCGGTGAACACAGCCTTGCGCGCGAATACACCAAAGCCGATATCCGCCAGTCGCAGCATCCCAATGGCAGCGTGTTCCCCGACGGAGAGCACTATCAGGCGATGGCCCGCAATGATTTCGCCGGTTTCGAACTCGCGGTCACAGGTCTGGTCGACGCGCCCCTGACCCTGTCGCGGGACACACTTCTGGCCATGCCCGCGCGCACCCAGATCACCCGGCATGACTGTGTGGAGGGCTGGTCGTGCATTGCCGAATGGACCGGTGTGCCGCTGGCCCTCGTGCTGGCGCAGGCGCGGCCCAGAGCGAATGCGCGCTATGTGGTGTTTCACTGTCACGACGCCATCGAGCGGACCCTGTCAGGACCGGTCCATTACTATGAAAGCATCGACATGATCGATGCCAACCACCCGCAGACGATCCTGGCCTATGGCCTCAACGGCGCACCCCTGCCCATCGCCAACGGCGCGCCGCTGCGGGTTCGGGTGGAGCGCCAGCTGGGCTACAAGATGGCGAAATACGTGCATACGATCGAACTGGTCGAGAGCCTCGCCAGCCTCGGACGCGGGAGGGGTAGCTACTGGGCAGATCGCGGCTACGAGTGGTATGCCGGGATCTAGGCGGGCAGCATTCGGGGCGGACAAATTGTCCGGATTTTAACTTACGGCAGGGCTGCTGAAATTAAACTGAAAACAATCCTGGGATCGCGGAGCAGCCCACGAATCCATCAGATCACGCCGAAGCAAGCTCTTGTGCACACTTCCTATGCTTTACCCCATGGTATCCAGAAAGGACGCCCCGCCTCGCGCCGTGCCTCTTCCCGGCTGAATCCCGCATCCTCTAGGACGCTGTCAGGCGACCAGAGCACAAGCTGCTTCGGTTCCGCTCGGGCGCGGCTGCGATTTCTCCAAACAAGGATCCATCCCAGGATATAGCCGTGACTGCCGACCTGTATCCGAGGATCCAGTTGTGGCGGCAACTTACGCCTGGTTTTTTCCAGGTTCACTTGTGCACATTCCTTGCTTGATGGAACAGGCGCGTTTCGGCCGCTAAGGGATTGGCGGCTGAACTCGCTCACGAGACAGCTCGAAAAAACCAACGACAGCGGGTACTGCAATCGGATCGCCTTCGTGCGGTCTTGTTCAAAGATTGCTCGCAACCATTGATGGACGTTTGGACACGCTGTCGAGCCAGATCGCCAGATCGTTCCGCATCGTTCGCCATGGCAGATCTTTCAGCCTGAAATCCATATACGACAATGCGCAGGCGAGCGTGATATCACCCAGGTCGAAACGACTCAGTGGTGGCACGGAGACTGTTGGCAATGTTCGTGTAAGTGCCCGATACTGGCGGTCGATCCAGTCATCCCATTGCTTCTCTTTTGGACGGCGTTTTTCAATTACAGATATGAAGGCGGCGTCCATCATGCCATGTGCGATGGCGGCGCGCCCCAGTATATCCAAACGCGTTTGGTCTGCCGGTAGAGGCCTCCCTGCTTTTTCCATAAGGAATTCTGCGATTGTGCCACTTTCGACGACGAGCGAGCCGTCCCCATCAACCAAGGCCGGAACCTTGCCCAGCGGTGTTGCATGCAGGAGGGATGGCGGATCGCTCCATGGGTCGAACTTCAAGATTTCTATCTCGTCGGCCAAACCGAGCTCATGGGCGACGACGACGACCTTCCGCGCATAGGGGGACGGCGGGTTGAGATACAGCTTCATGGGTCTTTCCTTTTCAGTGGATAAATCGTTCTTGCGCTTGCGGCGCCCTCCGCTGCGGACCAGGACTGCGGATGCGGGAAGACAGCAGCGAGGAGATTGGTCAGCAAAGCGAGAAGCAGTGCGATTGCCCCGAGCATGAAGAGAAGTTCAAAGTTCCCGTCTGTGGAGGCGAAAAGGTAGGAGTATGCATATCCACCTCCTGCCTGGCCGAGCGCGAAGGTCGCAGTCGCGATGCCCCATGCCGCCTTCTGGGCGTTTGGAGAATGAACCCGCTGCTGGGTCTGTCCAAGGACGAGAGGTACGGTGCCTGAGACAGCGCTCCCGACCAGCACACTGGAAATGACAAGAGACATTGTGGAGTGGTCGAATGCCAGGAGACCCGCACCAACGACATGAAGTACCAGAACGACACGAAGCGATGGTCCGAAGCCAAACAAGTCGGCGAGCCGGCCGGCGAGCAACGGTCCGACCAGCGCGCCGACACCAAACAACACCCAGTACGAACCACCTACGGCGATCCCCTGGCCAAGTCCGCGCGCCACAAAGTCGACAAGAAAGACCATGTGGGGCACAAGTCCCAGCGCAATGAGCCCATAGCTGGCGTAAACTGCAATGAGTCCTGGCTGACGCAGTTCATGTCGGACAGGCAGAGTCGCGGTCACTGGAGCCGCTGCGGTGGTTGTTGGCCACCAAAACCAGGCAACTCCGGTAGCAGCAAAGGACAGAACGGCGAGAGCAAACCAGGTCGCAGGAAGGCCTTGTACGAGTAGAGCCGGAACCAGTGTGCCGGAGATGATGATGCCCAGACCGACCCCGGTGAAGATGACGCCAGACGCCAATCCCCGACGCTTGGCCGGCACATGCGGCAGCACTGTTGGTGCCGCAAGAACCATCAACGCACCGCCTGTAATGCCCGACAAGAGTCGCCATACAAAAAACCAGGCGAAGGAGAGCGGGAACGCGCTCGCCACGAATGCAAGCGATGCGATCAGCATGAGCAACCGAAGAGCATTTGCGGGCGCAAACCAGGCGCCGAGGCGTCGGCCGCCGAGAGCGCCAATCAAGTAACCCGCGAGGTTCGCGGCGCCAAGGTAGGCGGCCTCGGATGGGGAAAACCATCCTTCCTGGATAACCGCAGGAATGAGCGGGGAATAGGCGAAACGCGAAATGCCAATGCCTACGAGTATCGCCAGCACCGCAGCAATCACCGCTCGAACGGCGGAGCCATTATTCTGAGTGGCAGTGTCCATGAGCGCATCTTCCCCTGACGATCTGGGAAGAAGCATAAAATGGGAAAGAAATCCTTCAAAATGAATATATTAGATGGTCGCTATCGGGAACTGAGATATCAAGCTATTCGGCGGCAATGTCGCCGATGTCCCAGATTGCGCGTGCCGTATCAAGGAAACGGGTGAGTGCGCTGGATGCATAGGCGTCGTGGCGTCTGACAAAGACCGTCTGTACCCGGCACTCGTTACCGCCAAAGCTGTGAACGGCAACTCTCCCCTCGGGACAGACTGATCCCACAAGTCGTTTGGGGAAGAGGGTAAGGCCAAGTCCCGCCGAGACCGTGCTGAAGATCGATTCGAGCGTGCCGAATTCCAGAAGTCGAAAACCGACGACGCCCCTGCGGGCAAGCGCCGCCTCCAGGATGAGCCTGTAGGAGCAACCAGCACGCAGCACGATGATTTTCAGACTGGGCCTGGTCAGATAGGCGTCCAGACTTTTCACATTTGGAGCTGTCAGCACAACGAGTTCTTCGTCAAAGAAGAACTCCTCGGCCAATTCCTGGTGATTGACAGGGCCGCAGACAAAGGCGCCATCGAGACGGCTGTCCAGAACCTGATCGATGAGTTCACAGGTCGTCCCAGTGCGCAAAGTCAGATCAACATCAGGATAGGTAGAGGTGTAGCGGGCCATCACCGATGACAAGCGCATCGCCGCCGTGGTCTCCAGTGTGCCGACGCTAAGTGGCCCGGCAGGAGTCCCATTGTCGATTGCAGCCTGTCGTGCATCGCCAAGTACACGAGCAAGGACTGCAGCATAGGGTAACAGCCGCTTCCCGGCCGGCGTCGGGCTTACTCCTCGGTTCGTTCTGAGTAACAGCTTGACGCCAAGTTCCCGCTCCAGCGCCTGGATCCTCGTGGTGACATTCGACTGCACGGTATTGAGCTCTTCGCTGGCGCGGCTCATGCTTCCAAGTCGGACGACTGTCTCAAAGATCTTTAGATCAGCTGCATCCATTCATGTGTCCTCTCGCAGCTATGGCGGAAACTTGGTGCCGCAGTCGCTCTCTGCGAACTGGTGATGCCGTATGTAGACGGCCAGAATGCTATCACAATTACGTTGAACGGTGTGTTTCAAAGTCGAGGCAAGGCTTCGTTACCGCGTCTCCATTGAAGGGCATTGTGAAGGCAAGATGCGCTCACCTTTTCTGCGCAGCCTGGCCAACATCCGCCGCCGGTCTTGTGTTCTTGGCTGCACGAATGTTCTTGAGCGTTTCAAGGCAAGCCTCGGCGGCTTCCTCTCCCTTGTCCTTCATGTGCTGGCGGAAAAATCGCTCATGCACATCATGCTCATGAAAATGCTGTGGCGTAAGAACCGCGGAAATCACCGGCACCAGCGTGTCCAGCTGCACCTTCATCAGGGCGTCGATAACGGTAGCGGAGACAAATTCGTGGCGATAGATACCTCCGTCCACCACGAAGCCCGCAGCGACAATGATGTCGTACCTGCCCGATATCGCCAGAAGCTTGGCTTGCAGGGGAATCTCGAAGGCGCCCGGAACTTCGAAGCGATCCATCGACGATCGCGCGATGCCACGCGCCTCTGCCGACGACATGAACGAACTGCAGCATTCGTCTACGATTTCGCGATGCCAGCATGATTGAATGAGAGCAACCCGCGCCGTGAGGGTGACATCGTCCATAAATGCTTCAGCTGACGATACGTTTTTCATTTTGTACTCCTGCAATATTAATCGTCGAGTGATGCTTCTTCATCCGACTACCGGCACAAGAATGACGACATGCCGTCGGTGAAGTAGAACAACTGGTAGGCGTGATTGATCGGCTGCGACGTAACGGCTGCAGCGCAGGCGGCAAGGATCATCAGCGATACGCTGGCAGCGACAAGGGCGGTCATGCCCGGCGGACGAGATGTACCATTGTCCATCACGCCGTTCCCGCCGCCAAAGGCTGCTTGACGCCGTGACCAGTCGGACGCTCGTCTATGGCAAGATGAATCAGCGCCGCCGCGAAGGCGAGAATGACGACTGCCCACCAAATAGTGTCGTAGGAGCCGTTTGCTTCGTAGGCGATGCCCCCCAGCCACGCGCCGAGGAAGCTGCCAACCTGGTGCATAAGGAACACAACGCCGACAAGCGTTCCGATGTATCGGACCCCGAATATCTGGGCGACAACTCCGCTGGTGAGCGGGACCGTCCCGAGCCAGGTGAATCCCATCACTGCGGCGAAGATCATCACGGTGACCGGAGATATCGGTGTCAGAAGGAACCAGAGCGCGATAAGCCCGCGGACCGTATACAAACCCGCCAGCAACCTGGTCTTGCTCATCCTGTCACCCAGCACCCCGCAACCGAAAGTGCCGAGGATGTTGGTAAGTCCGATCAATCCGAGCGCAGCGCCTCCGACCCAGAGCGGCATCCGCTGGTCGAGAAGATAGGCAGGAAGATGCGTCGCGAAGAATGCAAGCTGAAACCCGCAAACGAAGAAACCGATAACCAGGAGCAGAAAGCCGCGATGGCGGCCCGCTTGCCGAAGCGCGTCCCCAAGGCTTTGGTGGTCGCCGGACCTGTCGCTACTGCCGGCAAGGAATGGCGCAGCGAGGCATACCGTGAACGACAGGATTGCAATACTTACCAGCGCACCCTGCCAGCCGAACTGCGTGATGAGCCAAATGGTGATCGGAACAGAGCAAAAGATGCCCACAGCGCCACCCATGGACGCCACGCCGAGCGCGGTGGTTCTTCCTTCTGGTGGAAACGCTCGTCCGACAGCGCCTAACACGACTGCGAATGTCGCGCATCCGAGCCCGAGTCCGACGAATGCACCGAAACCGATATAGAGGGTGACAGGTCCGGAACTTGCCGCCGTAATCAACAGGCCCGAGGCGTAGAGGATCCCGCCTATGAAAAGCACACGCGCAGTGCCGTAGCGATCGGCGATCATACCGGCCAGGGGCTGGCTGAACCCCCACACGAGATTCTGTATGGCAATAGCAAGGCCAAAACTGTCCCGATTGACGCCTGTCATCGTGGTCGTGATCGGATCGAGGAAGAAGCCGAAAGCGTGCCGCATTCCGAGCGTAGTGAAGACGATCAGCGTGCCGAACCCTACCACCAGCCAAGGCGATGACGGCTTGCCGGGTGAGATGGCAAGTTTCATGAACGACTCCTGCGCGTTCCGGGGAAAATGTCGCTCGCATGCACCCGCTGTCACCACCGTACGTTTGGATCGGCTCGTGTGATGCCGTAAAGTGACGAAGCCGATGTTGCCCTCGCCATGTTAGAGATCTCTCGCCAGGAGCAGTGATGAGAAGAATTCGACGCAGGTTGCGAGATTTTCACTTCGCGCCCGTTCCCGGCTGAAGAGAGCGCCAAACAGGTCAGACCGTCAGTGGTTGCACAGTCGGTTGAACCTCAGCCGGCAAGCCGCAGGACCATTCGGAACTCATGGGCTGTTCTACCCCATTGAGCACCGGCTATCTCCTCACTGACCTGGAAGCCGAAATCGCGATAGAGCCGCATCGCCGCGTGCAGATCCCCTAGGGTCCACAGATAGACTTCGCGAAACCCGGTGGTACGGCAGAAGGTAATGGCCTCGGACAGCATTCGTCTGCCAAGACCAGTGCCGCGAAGTTCGTCGGACAGCAGAAACCATCGCAGGTGAGCGATGTCACCCTCGTGCGCGCTGCCGTCAATGGCGATGCTTCCCTCCACTCGCCCACCTACAAGGACGGTGCGAAAATGATCCCTGGCGGGATCGAACCTTTTGAGGAACTCGCCAAGTTCACAAGCAACCTTCGCCTCAAAATAGACGCCGAACCCGTGGCTTTCTGCGTAGTGTCGGGCATGGAGCTCGGCGATACGACCGATTACGCCAGGGACATAGCCGGCGGGCAGAGATGGTGCGGCAGGATCGTTGGTCATCGTCCACTCCTTCCAATGAGGATCAGGAAACGCAACCAGGTGCGCCCTCGATTCATGGGGTGTGCCCTTACACTCTGTCCTCTGGCATCCACCCATTGCCGAACTCGGCTTACCAGCCGCCAAGGGAAAGCCAGTCGTCGATCAGCGGCATTCTGTCATGGCCCCAGAAAGGCTCGCCATCAACGAAGAAAAACGGTGAGCCGAAGACGCCGCGTGCTATGCCGCTTTCCGTCTGTTGACGAAATTTGTAATTGAGATCTTCCGATGGCAGCGCGGCTTCGAGTGCGCCGAGACCGTTTACACCGCAACCGTCAGCGAGCGAGAGCGTCTCGTTTGCATCCCGCACATCCCGATTTTCGACATAGAGCGCCTTGAATACGGAGCGCGCAAAAGGTGCGGCGTAGTTGGGCTGATGCTCTTCGATCCAGAGAAAAGCACGACTTGGTGTTGTCGACACGATCGGGTGGATGCTCGGAACGCGAAAGGGAACGCCGAGTCTGCGTGCCGTGCGTGCCCAGTCGCGGCGCGCGTAGTCGCCACGGATGGGCGTTTGGCTCAATGATTGCATCCCCGTCAATTGGAATGCGCGCCCAAGAAGGAGCGGGCGCCAGACCACCATGCGATCATGCTTTCTTGCCAGCGACTCGATCTCCAGCGATGCGAAATATGCGTAGGGTGAACTGAAGTCGAACCAGAACTCGATAATTTTCATGGCGTGGCTTCCTTCATCACGTTGGCTGACTTGATGTTATGGGCGACGGCAGCCGACACGGAAATGAATATCCATCACGCCCGAAAGAGTTCTCTTCAGCTGCACAGGTATTCATGCCGCCGTATCTTGCGCGAGTCCGCCCTTACCCGGGCTCTGTGGAACATAGCGATCATGACTTTCGACAACGGTGTGATGCTGATGATTGCCGTCGCGCCCTTCGCTCTCGCGATGTCGCTTTCGCCAGGTCCGAACAACATCATGATTGCAGCGATTGCCAGCCGCTATGGCGCGTGGCGGACAACGCCCTATCTCCTCGGCACCCTTGTGGGCCTAACCGCACTCATGCTCGCCTTGGGGCTGGGTCTGGGAGAAATATTCGTTCGATGGCCTACCGCGCATGCGTGGTTGAAGATGCTTGGGGTCGCGTATCTGCTCTGGTTGGCATGGCGCATCGCAACCACTCCCCTAAACACACGCGAAGGTGAGCAACGTCCATTAGGGTTCGGTACTGCCGTTTTGTTCCAGTGGCTAAATCCAAAGGCGTGGGTGATGACCCTGGGGGCATTCTCTATCTTCACCAGTGTGGGCGGAGAAGTCTTTGCCGAGACCCTTATCATCACCCTGACCTTCGCGCTCGCCTTCGTTCCCGCGGTGCTTTTGTGGACGGCAATCGGTCTCACGGCGCGCCAGCTGCTCAAAAGCAACAAGGCAATCAGAGGCTTCAACATTGCTATGGGTGTTCTGATAGCCATCTCAGCTGCCACCGTTTTTCTCTGAGAGCGGATGCCTCGCCGTCCAGTCCTTGACAGGGAGAAGTTTCAAGCGTTTTTCAATTGGAGGTGAATATTCTTCACTTGGCTGGGCGGAGCTACTCTGAAGTAATAGTGGCGCCGAATAGAAGGGAACTATTGCATGGGCTTTCGCCTCCCTCCATTGAACGCTTTGCGTCTTTTTGAGGCGGCGGGCCGTCACTTGAGCTTCAAACTCGCAGCACAGGAGCTTGACGTCACACCCTCCGCCGTGAGCCACGGCGTTCAAGGCTTGGAGGACTGGTTGGGAACCCCGCTCTTCGCGCGTAATGCGCGCGGATTGTCACTTACTGAAGCAGGTGCGACCTATCTCCCTGCTGTGCGGGACTCCCTTACACTCCTTGCGTCGGCGAGCGAGCGGGTTCCAGGTCGGCGAACGGCTGATCACATTCGTATCAGTGTTTCGCCCACCTTTGGCGCGCGACTCCTGCTGCCGAAGCTCGGGCGTTTTCGTGACCGCCATCCTGAGACGGCCGTATATATTGACACGACCCACCATCAGGTCGCGTTTCCCCAGGATGGAGCTGACCTGGCCATCCGCATGGGAACGGGAGAATGGCCTGGTCTCGAAGCCGAATGCCTTCTGTATGAGGATCTAGTGCCTGTTTGCGCACCAGCTATGCGCGAACGATTTCAGTCTTTGGGCTCTGTCGGCGACTGGCCGCTCATTCACGTGACCACTGTGACGCACGACTGGAGCAGTTGGCTTGAATCCATCGGGCAGGCGTCGGCAATCAGCAATCAGGGGCTCCGGGTTGATACCCTTCAGATGGCGTTCGACGCCGCACTCCGCGGCATGGGCGTTGTTCTCGGCCGGCGGCCACTCATTGATCCGGAGATCGACGCCGGCACGCTTGTGACGCTTGTCGATCAGCCGATGCGCTCGCCCACCGCCTATTGGCTGGTTGGACTTCCTGAGACAATGACTCGCCCAGACATTCAGTCATTCCGACTGTGGTTGATAGAAGAGTTGTCGGCCTATGCAGTTCACGCAGCAGCGGGGTCAAAGCAATCTGTGCTTGCAAAGTGCCAGGAAGTGAGACCCGACTCCCCGATCCGGGTTGGGCAAACCGACGGTGAGAGGTGACCATGGATGGGTCTTGAACTTCCGCCGCTCAGTACGCTTCGTATGTTCGAGGCGGCAGGACGCCTACTCAGCTTCAGAGCGGCCGCTGACGAATTGAATGTAACCCCCAGCGCCATCAGCCATGGCATTGTCGTTCTCGAAACGTGGCTCGGCGTTCGCCTGTTCGAGCGCGGGTCGCAAGGGCTGCTGCTTACCGAGGCGGCAGTCTATTATCTTGCCCCCGTTCGTCGCGCTCTGGTCGCGCTGGCAGATGCAACGGAGCGAGTACCTGGCCGCAAGGCGCGGGGTTCTCTGACGATCAGCGTCGCTCCGACATTCGCATCGATCTGGCTTTTGCCGCGGATGTCCCGATTTGCGGATGCGCAGCCCAACGTGTCGGTCACGCTGGATACGACGCACAGGCAAGTGAACATGCCGCGTGACGGCGTGGATCTCGTTATTCGGATGGCTGCGCGTCGTCAGGCCAACGGAATCTGGTACCGTCTGCTCAAGGAGCGGTTGGTTCCCGTAGTCGCTCCGGCACTTTCGCGGCAGATTGCGCACCGTACGGTGGAAGACATCTTCACCAACATCCCGTGGATTCATGTCACGAGTGTACGCCGAGACTGGAGCGTGTTTGATGATGTCGTGGTCCGTTCGCCTGAGCAGACCCGGCAAGACCTTCGATTCGACACCGTGCATATGGCGCTCCAGGCCGCCTCCTATGGACTTGGCATTGCCCTGGGGCGGCGACCACTGATCGATGAAGACATTGAGTCAGGCCGACTTGTTCCGCTTCCCGTCCCCGAACGAGATGCGGAAACCTCCTATTGGCTAGTCGGCTTGCCGACAACATTCGAACGACCGGAGGTTGGCGCGTTTCGCAAATGGATCATGGCCGAACTCCGGGATGGTGCCGCATCGGAGAATGCAAGCGCCTCTACGTCATCGGAATTCTCGAAATGAGCTGGCACCCAAGGCGACAGTCTTCGCCTGAATGGCTGGAGGTGTGGAAGTTCTCAGCCAAAGCAGACGGAAGTGCCGCTTGCTATGGAATCGTCATGGCCGCGCAAACAAAATCGACCGGGCTCAGTGAAATCACACGCGGCCGTGCTTCGGTTGAATCTCGGTCATCACGAAATGAATGAATTTCGCCGAGAGCTGGGCAAACAATAAGATAGGCTTCTTTTTCTAGACTTAAAGGAGGAAATCGTGCTTCAGAAAGATCGCGTTATGGCGTTCTGCCAGCAATGGATCAATGACTGGAATGCTGGAGACGTGAATGAAATCATGTCCCACTATTCTGATGACGTGGACTTTTCATCGCCTCTTGTCGTACAGCGACTTCATCGTCCCAGCGGGCGGATCAAGGGCGCGAAGGAACTTCGCAGTTATTTTCAAGTTAGCTTGCAAGGTCAGATAAAACCGAAGTTTTCACTCAAGTCAGTTGCAATTGGCCCGGACGCATTCGTGATAGATTATACAAATCACCGGAACCAAGGTGTTTCCGAAGTCTTTTTTCCGGATGCTGACATGATGATTCGGAAGGTCACAGTATGCTGGCGACCGGAGTGAGAGTGAGGGGAATTTCATTTTTTGTTTAGCCTGTGATCCGTGACACCTACCGATGAGCACTCGACCAAGCAATGTTTATGGAGAATCACCGTTTCAGGCCCTATCGTGGGTTGAATTCGCTTCCACCGTTGGATCTGCCCATGAACTCAGACTGATCAAAGCCGCGCAGAACCAACACAACGGATTCGGTCGCCGCCTGGCGCTCTGACGCAATTCGCCGATAGTCATCGGACGCTACCCAACTCCGGAAGTGCTCATTGTCTGGGAAGCTGAGCAGTACGACCTTGTCTCCCGACCAAGCACCCTCAACGCGCTCTGGCTTTTCATCCGCAGCGAGGAGCTTGCCATCGAAACGAGCCAGGATCGGCATGAATTCCGTCACATACCGCTCGTAGCGGGCGCGGTTGTGAATCTTCAATTGGGCGACAACATAAACGGTCAAGTCAAAGTCCAATTCATCTACTTGTGGATGATCTGAGCAAGCGACGGCGTCTCTCTATGGCTTGATCAGCAGTGTGGAAGGGAGCCCTTGGTCGAAGCGTTGAATGCTGGACGGAACACCAACCCAAGAGTAAATCGATCTCTCCCACAGCGATGCCGAAGGTGAAGAGTAGTCTGGATCGTTGAAAGCGCCGACCGCAATGCCAATGTGGTCGGGCCGCAGGTCAGCGCACCAGAACAATGTTGTCCCGCAGTCCGGGCAGAAGTGGTTGCGTAGTTTGCGCTGCTCGGCACCGTCTCTCGCATAGCAGAGACTCGGTCCCCGGGCTTCGATGGCATGGGCCGGATAGTAGGCGTTGTAGGAGAACGCAGAGCCCGAACGACGCTGACAGAAACCGCAATGACAGATATTGACGAAGTCGGGCTCTCCGACTGCGCGAACTGAAAGTGTTCCGCATTGACAACTGGCCGTTCTCGACCTCCGTAGCTTTGAATGCGAGCTCATACCTATCTATACCCTTGTTGGATCGGTCGATCGGAAGACTTAGCGGTACAGCGCTGATTTGGATGCAGAAAGTGTTTCGGGTGCCATCCAGTTGCCCAGTAGTGGCTCCTCGCCCGCGACCGCTCGAGCCGATTTTGCCAATACTTCCTCGCGCAACTGCCTCTTGATTTTGCCGAAGCCAATGCTCGGCAGAGCTGAGGCTGCCGATGCCAGCGCGTTTGCGCGACTTGTAAGCTCACCTGGCGCGCAAAGCTCGTCCAGAACCCCCGCTGCATGCGCGGACCGTGCGTCCACTGGCTGACCAAGGAGCACGAATCTCCGAGCATTCTTGCCTAGTTCGGCTTTCACGATCTCGATCGCCGCGACGGGATAAGGGATGCCAACTCTGACTTCGGCGAGACCGAACTTGGCCGTATCGTCCACGCCTATGCGAACGTCGCAAGTCAGAGCGAGGACAAGTCCGCCGGCGATTGCATGCCCGTTGATCGCGCCGATCAATGGCCTTGGAAACCGGTATGCAGACAGAAAGACACGATTGAGCTCGTGCAGCATCTCATCCTGTTCGGCCTGGCCACCGCCAACTACAGTCTTCAGGTCGACGCCGGCGGAAAACGAAGCGCCTGCACCTGTAATCACCACCGGCCCCCCATTCGTGTCGGCGGAAAGCGTATCGAGCTGTTCAGCGAGCTCATTGCAAAAGGCTATGTCCAGAGCATTCACTGGGGGGCGGTCGAGTACGAGCCACAACACATCTCCTCTCTTCTCTGTTCGCACGTGACTCATTTCCAGGCCCCTTCTATCCAAAGTCGGTTTCTCATTTTCCGCTTATTCGGTGTTGCCGACCGTATTTGGCGATGTCGAAAACATTTAGACAACTGAGAAATTCGCGTCAGGGAGTGAACGTTGTTCAATCATGCAATGAGCGATGCTTGCCGCCGGAAGAATAAATTTCACTTCCAAAAAGTTACGGCGCGCTGTCCCATCATTGAAACATGGAGGGAGCCGAAATGAATTTTGAGCCGCTTGACCCGAACTTCAAAGATCGCGTCAAGGAGAGTTTTGCAAGACAGGGTTTCATGACCCATCTCAACGCGAAGCTGGAGGTACCTGCGGCAGGTGCGTGCGATATCCGCATACTCTTCGGCCCCCGCGTTGCCCAGCAGCACGGATATTTCCATGGAGGTGTCGTCGGCGCCCTAGCTGACGCCGCCGGAGCATATGCGGGTTTCACCTTGCTTCCGTCCACGGCGACGATCCTGACCGTCGAGTACAAGGTCAATCTTATTGCACCAGCTCGTGGTGATATCCTCGTCGCCCGCGGGCGCGTCTTGAAGGGTGGACGGACACTGATCGTTGTTCGGTCCGATGTCAGCACTAGTGAAAAAGGTGTCGAGACTGTCTGTGCGACGGCGCTGGTGACGATGATGGCTCTGGATGGACGTCCAGACGGGCCGCCGTCGACATCACGCGGCCAGAGATCATGACGATGCCTGTTCAGGAGTGCCCTACCAGGTCGTGCGCGACCTGTCCCCCAATGCATTTCCTGTGATCGGAGGTCGCTCATGATGACGCCGTCGAATCCTAACTTCCATACGTCCGTCGCCACATTCCTCGAATCAATGCCGATCGCGGCCTTCTACGGCATAGACCTTCTCGACGTTGAGCCAGGGTATTGTGCGTTGGTCTTGCCTTTCCGTCCGGAACTCTCCCACAACGGGTCCGCATTCCAAGCTTCGGCAACCGGTGCTTTGGCGGACTTCGCGGGCGGTCTGGCGGTTGTTACACTTTTACCGGAGGGCGACGGGGTCGCCACCGTCGGCTACGAGTTGCATCTCCTTACGCCTGCCAACGGGGAACAACTCGTTGCCCGGGGGCGGACGGTACGGGTCGGCCGAACCGCGTCACTTGCCCAGACGGATGTATTTGTGCGCCGCGGCAGCATTGAGACGCACTGCGCAACGGCGTTTATATCGCTCAGAACCATCTCACTGAGTTCGCGGCAGAAATCTCTCTGAATGTTACAGACCGCCCTTCGATCTTTGAGCCTGGAGAGGAAGTGGGTCGTGAAACAGACTCAAGTCTTTCGCCTGCACTGTTTTCCGGAGTCCGGCAACAGCTACAAAGTCGCATTGATGCTCACCTTGTGTGGCGCGCATTGGGATCCAGTTTATGTCAACTTCTTCGGCGGTGAGACAAAAACTGCAGCGTGGCGAGTCGCGGTCAATGAAATGGGCGAGGTTCCAGTGTTGGAGAAAGGGGAAATCCGCATAGCCCAGTCCGCGGTAATTCTCGGATACCTCGCTGAAGTATTACACCGGTTTGATGCCCACGACCCAGCCGAACGTCGCGAGTTGATGCGTTGGCTCTTCTTCGATAACCACAAGTTCACCAGTTATTTTGTGACGCACCGCTTCCTGCGTGCGTTCACCCGCAACCCGGATGCAGCTGTACTTTCGTTCCTGAGAAGTCGAATCGATTCATGCTTCGCCATTGTTGAAAATCGCCTGGAAACGAACGCGTTCATCCTTGGCGGGCTACCGACGATTGCCGATCTATCGATGGTGGGCTACCTCTACTATCCCAAAACTGAAACTGGCTACGATTTCCCCGTCAGCCACCCCAACATTGCGCGATGGCTTGAGCGTATCGCGGCGCTTCCGGGTTGGCGCCCCCCCTACGAGATGATACCAGGCAACCGGTTTGATCCCGCATCGATGGACCATGTTGAAAGATGCCTGTAGAGTGAAACGCGTCAGCTATTGTGATGGCGTGGTGCTCGAACTCTGGGCTTGATTGATCTCTGGCGGGTGAGTTGGGAATAAGTCGCCACCCACTGCGCTCCGGGAGGGGCGAGGATCGCATCCGGCATAATGCTCCACATCACTGCACGCCCCTGCGCCAGTCATCGACCCGTGCCCAGACGGCCACCGTGATCCCGCCCAGCGCCAGCGCGATGAACACCCACCTCAGCGTATCGAGATAGGGCAGCGGTCGCGCCACGATTCAGAACGACGGTTCCAGCTTACCGGCCTGCGCACGCCCGGACCTGATCGCGCAGGACGGCGTAATCGGCGAGCCAGCCCACGATCAGCGCGCCCTCCGGCAGCGCCGCCACCTCCTCCGCCACGCGCACCTGCTCGATGCGGCTGTACTCGACAACCGGCGGGCAGGCGCTGGGCGGTCCGTCAAAACCCACCCCCGCGCAGGCGGTCAAGAAGATCGTCGCGGCTGCGAGGGCGGCGAGCGGCCGCATCCAGCATCTGGCGGTGGATGGCATTTGTGCACTCCAGTTGTTCTAGCCGCTCGGTGGCGCGGCCTGCGCGCTCGGCCGTGTGGCGAAGGTTGAGAATGAACAGGGTGATTGTCAGCGCGACGAGGGCGAAACGCGCCACTTGCCGCGCCCAAGGCCGAGCCAGTAGCCCGGCCGCCAGCGTGCCCCACATCACCGCAGACCCTTGCGCCAGTCATCGATCCGCGCCCAGACCGCCACCGCGATCCCGCCGAGCGCCAGCGCGACGAACACCCAGCGCAACGTATCGAGATACGGCACGAGCGGTAGAACCGCGCCTTGCGCCTCTGTGAGAACCTCCTGCGCCACCTCGACCGCGGCGGCGCCGATAGTGGCCACGCCCGCAGTCCCAGTACCCTTCAGCGTCCGGCTTTCGGCCAGCGACTCGCGCGCCGGAGGGATCTCTTCGGCAAACGGCACGGCACGGGCCGGGAAGGGCTCGCCCCATACTCGCGCTGGCCCGAGATCGATGTGCATGAAGCCCGAGCGTGGGTAATACCCAAACCCCAGAAACCCCACCGCCCGCGCGGCGGCCTCGAACGCCGCGGGATCATGATTGCTCATCGCGATATCAAAGGCCGTGCCGTCCATGTGTTTTGATGCCGGCGCGCCGCCCACGGAGCGATTGTGCTCCGGGCTGCGATAGGCGGAGCGCACGATCAACGGCTTCCCCAGCCGGTCGCGCAGGGCCTGCAGCGTATCGAGCGCTGCGGGATGCAGTTTCAGCTGGCCGGTCCCGCGGCAGGCGATCTCCGCGGGCGAGAAGTTCGGCCAGCGCCAGAGGGTATCGGGCACGTCGCGGAAATGACGGAAGGTGCGGATTGGGTCGGGCATGATGGGCTCCATTGGCTTGAGGACAGACGAGGACGGCCGCTCGCCCGGAGGGCGGCAGGGAATAGGTGACGAGAGCGGGTTAGGGACAGAATGAGCGCGACAGGTTGCCGCGCGGTTTGATCAGCGTGCGATGCGAACGTCAGCCACCCGGACCAAAGATCCTGAGCTTGAGCGCGATGCCGGCGAGCAGGGCGAGGATGACGCCGGTGGTGATGATATGCACCGTGGTCTGCACGGCGGTGCGGCGCACAAACCGGATCGAGGCCAGCAGGCTGCGCAGATCGCGGATATCGAGCGCGGCCTCGGTGCCGTCGAGGCCGACATCGGCGAGCGCGCGTTTCGCGCCTTCTTCAGCCGCGCGGGCCAGCAGTGCCTCGAACTCGGCATCCGGCATGCGGACATGGCCCTCTCCGGAGCGGCGGGGACTCATGCCGAGACGATCCCGACTTCGGTGGGCAGCGTCGAGGTGCTCCACGGGCTGGCATCGGCGGGGTTGAGCGCCCAGCTGGACCAGACCGGTTTTGGCGCGAGCACCGGCACGCTCACGGGCGGTGCGTCGTGATTGACCCCGCTGATGCGCAGGAACCCGGCCAGGGCGTCGGGCCCGGTCACACCCGCCTGCGCGATCTGCTTGAGATGCACCCCCGCGATGGCCGAGACCGCAGCCGGGCCGGTCGGCCCGCTCAGCGAGAAGGACATCCGCTGCCCGGCGGCGGTGCTGGCCACGCGGGTGGCGATGTTGCCGTCCCTGAGCGCGTCGACGCTGCCGGTCATCTGGTTGAAGCTTGCGATGGTGTTCGGGGTGCGGCGCACGAAGCGCCGCCCGATGGTGGAGACCCCGTCGAGAACCGCGACATGGGCGTAGTACCAGGTGCGGTTGGCCGCCAGCCCGTGCAGCCCGGTGTTGGCAAAGGTCACGATGCGCGGCTTGCCCTTGCCGGCGGTGTTGGCCGCTGTCGCCGCGCTCTGGAGCACGCCATCGACATGGAACTCGAGGGTGATGTCAGCCCCCACCACCACACGCACATCGATCCACTGCGCCTGGCCGTTCGGGGCGATGTAGCTGGAACCACCCTGCACGCTCGCGTCGCCGTGGGCGATGGCGTGGTAGGAATTGGTGCTGGTGACGGGCTTGATCTGGGCCATGAGCGCCTGGTTGGCGTCAAAGAACTCCAGAAAGCTCGCCCCCGCGACGTTGATGACCTGCGCATCCGCATGGGGCGTCACATAGCGAAACCCCAGCCAGAGATCGCCTGCCGGTTCCGGCACGGCGAACGAGAACCGGGAGGAATAGGTGTTGAAGCCGGTGTAGATGATCCCGTTCACGTCGAGATCGGCATCGAAACCGGCCGCATTGGTGCTGATCCGGCCATTGACGCCGGAGATGTCGGTGGGCTGGTGGCCCAGATGCAGGATGTGTGTCATGGAAGGTCCACTTCGATATAGAGGTCAGATGTTGCGACGCTGGCATGGTCGCCACCGCCGAGGGCGAGCCAGTGCGATGCGTCGCTCACCGACAGGGGGTCACTCCAGCCGAGGTCCAGCCAGGCCTCGGACTGCAGGGTTCCGAGGTCGGGGTATTGATAACTCAGCGCCTGCGCGCCCGGGGGAACGGGATAGCTGAACTGCGCCGGGGTCGAGCGCAGGGTGCCGCCATCGCCGGGGTTGCGCCCCTGAACCTGCGGGTAGAAGGCGCTGCTGCTCTGCGAGGTCCATGTCGGGCTGCCCGCCACCGGGTCGTCGCGCCAGACGCCGTTCCTGCCGATCCAGAGAGCGCCGGGTCCGGCCTCAAGGACAAACATCAACACATCGCCCGCGCCATGCGTCGGTAGGCCGCTCACGCGCTGCGCGGCGGTGGCGGTGTTCGAGGACCAGAGCGTGCCGTTGCCGCGCCAGCCGATCGAGCCCATCGTGATCGGGTTGAGGCTGGCGTTGTACTCCTCGCGCTGCTCGGCCGAGACGACGCCGAGAAAGCCGTCGAAGCTGGCGGCCCCGCTGGCGGCGCAGAGCACCTCCCAGTAGCGCCGCCCGTCCGAGGGCAGGATCGGTTTGGCGCTCGGCACCCAGCGCTGGTAGTTGGACCCGCCCGAGGTGTTGATGGCGGTCTGGTTGCTGTCCGACAGCGTGTAGCCCGCGGGGCGGCGGGTCACGTCCAACTCCCAGGCGCTACCGGCATCAATCGGCGGCACGGCATCCCCGCCTTGCGCCAGGATCGCGGCGCGCATCATCAGGAGGCTCATGCGACCGCGCCCGCCAGCGCGCCCTGAATCACCCAGGCATCCGCCCCGCGTTTAGTGAGCGCCACGCCGGACCACGGGCCGTCGAGCGCGACCGACCCTCCGGGCACGCCATTGAGCGACACGCCGGCGGCGGCCTGAACGGTCGTCACACCGGAACCGATCTGCGTCACGTTGATCAAGGTACCGGTCTCGAACGGCACGGCGGCCTCGGGCGGGATCGTCAGCGTGACGCTGGACGCACCCGTTGTCTCGAGGATGCTGCCGGTATCCACGAGGTCCAGCGTGTGGACCGTCACTGTGAGCGTGCGGATCGCCACGATGCCGGGGCGCGGCACGTCGACCCAAGACACACCGGTGAACCGCACATGCCGCGCCTCGTCGTTGATCCAGATCTGCCAGCCCTCCTGCGGGGCGAGATAAACCCAAGCGGGAATGCCGCCTGCTTCGTCCCAGAGCGCCACAGCGTTGGCATTGGTACCTGCCACGGCCGGCACGATCAGGATCTGGCCCACGCTGCCGGTGACGGGCAGCGGGGTGCTGCGCGACAGCGCGCGCGCCTGCACCAAAACTGAGAGCGCGCGCAGGTCCT
Source organism: Pararhodobacter sp. (assembly GCA_046295695.1). Lineage (GTDB taxonomy): Bacteria > Pseudomonadota > Alphaproteobacteria > Rhodobacterales > Rhodobacteraceae > Pararhodobacter. Next base: position 22,891 of record JBKBMS010000002.1, read on the forward strand.
CACTGACGCTGGTGCCCCAATCGCGCTGGCCGGGGTCATAGAAGGCGCGCAGCCCCAGTCCCGGCATGATCCGTTCCGGCATGCTCGTCCTCTTTCGTTGCAGTCCTGTTGATGGTGGTCGTGTTGGTGACGATGGCGCCGATGCTCGGGATCAGCTGCCCCAGAGAAAACCCCAGCCGCGATCCCATCCGGCGGCGAAGGGCGCGGTCAACTGATACCATTTCGCCTCCCGGTCGGTGAGCCAGACACCCTCGACCAGACGCCGGGCCCGAACCGCGACCAGGATTTCGGCGGTGCGATCCGGTGCGCCGCTCTCGGGGATGTCGTCGGACGAGAGGGTCCAGGCGGTGGCGGCGCCCACGTCGATGACGACGCCCGCGGGCAGAACGGCCACGCCAGTGTCGGGATCGATCCAGCGGATCTCGATGATGTAGCCTACCCCTGGCTCGGGGCCGATGGATGCCCCGGTGTGATCGACGATCACCGGGCTGGTCTGGGTCAGCCGGTCGCGGTGCGTCCAGGTCAGCACCAGATCACCCGCGACCAGCGCGTCGACGTCGGGCGCGTAGCTGCCATTGGCCCGGACAGCCCCCGGCGGCAGGGGCCGGTTGGCGCGGCGGTCCAGCGTGACCCCGTCCTCGGGCGCGAGCGCGAAGGCCAGTGTGCCGCGCCCGGTCTCGGGCAGGAGCCGGACTTTGAGCGTCTCGCCTGCGGCCCACGCGTCCTCGGTGATCCGCGCGGCCTCGTCAAAGAAGATCACCGGCGTGCCCGCAGTGTGCGCGCGCGGCACGGTATCGAGGCAGCCCCGGCCGACGGTGATCGCAGTCTGGGTGATCCCGTCGATGCGCAGCAGCTCACCGCCCACACTGGCCAGCGTGCCGATGCCGACCGCGCCGATGTCGCGCCAGCCGGTCACAGAGATCACCCGCGCCTCGGGATCGTCGGTAAGGTCGTCGGCGAGAAGAGCGGTTGGCGCGAACCCCACCACGCCCTCCTGCGCGGGGCCGGTGCCGGGGTCGATCCACAGCTCCGCCGCCAGCGCATCCGCGCTCGGGCGTTCGCCCGTGGCAACCAGCGCGCCTGCGTCCGGGTCCTCACCCAATATGCGATCGGCCTCGCTGTGGCCCAGCTCGCGCACCAGCAGCCAGTACGGCGCCTCCTCGACCATGCGCCGGGTCAGGACGCGCGGCGGGGCGGCGATACCCGCGCCGGGTGGCATACGCCCGCCCGCGATGGCGGTGGCGCCCAGCGCGAAGACATCCTCGGCGAGCTTCAGCCGGATACCGTTGTCGCGCCCGTCGCCCTGGCCGATCTCGGAGATCCGCATCACGACATCGCTGAGCCCCAACCGTTCCGAGCGCAGCCGGATCACGTCGCCGGGCCCGAGATCGGCCCCCTCGCGGTTCACCACGATCTCGCCAGACAGTAGCGGCACGGACAGCGCGCGCAGATCGCGCTCGGCCACCCGTACCGCAAGCCCCTGGTAGCGGATGCCGGGATAGTCGAGCGTGGTGGCGATCACCTCACCCATGGCCTGCACCCGCGCGGTGTCGGTGACAGAGACCGCGCCGGCCTCATCCGTGTTGGCATCGGTGAAACGCACGGTGACCGAGTTCACCAGATCCGACGGCGCGCGTCGCCCCAGACGGCCCCAGTCCACGACGTTGGTCTCGTCGAACAGAGGCAGGCTGGCCGCCGCATAGTCGGCGCGGATCAGCCTGATCTCCCAGAGCCCGGTGCGCCGGTCGATGAAGAGCGTGGCATCGATATGATCGAGCACGCTGGCGATGAACTCCTCGATCGACGAATCCTGCTGCCAGATCAGCGACAGGCCGAAACCCTCGGTGTAGAGCGTATCTGCGGCCGAGGTGAAACTCGCCCCGATCTCGACCGGGGAATACCCCAGACCCCAGTCGCGGTTGGTGAGGCACTCAAAGATGATATGCGCCGGGTTCATGTCCGGCCCGTTGCCAAACGCGCCGCGCAGCGAGGCCACCAGCGCCTGGCTGTCGCCGGGCGGGATGACCGGCACGCCGTCGACGGGCGTGTTGTCGATGCGCGCGGTATAACTGGTATCCGCCAGCGCGATGTTGAAGCCGAAGATGTCGGCGGGCGGCAGGGAAGCGATGGCGGCCAGCGCGGCATCGACCGAGGAGACCGGCGAGGGCTCGCCATCGGTCACGAAGATGACGATCCGGCGTTTTGATCCGCTCCCGGCAAAGAACGCCCCGGCCTGCAAGAACGCGGCGTCAAAACTGGTGCCGCCCCAGGCGAAGTTGGAGAGCGCCAGCATCCAGGCTTCGAGCGTGGCGTAGTCGCCGGGCTCCATGCCGCGCCGCTCGATCGATCCCTCCACCCCGGTATTCCACAGAACGATGCGGATGTCGTTCGGCCGCTCGGGATCCACGCCCGCGCCGATCTCGCGGATGAGGGCCGCGACACCCGCTTTTTGCGCGGCCATGCGCGTGCCCGACATCGAGCCAGAGACGTCGAGCGCGATGTAGATCGCCGCATCCGAGATGTTGGCCTCGGGCACGATGGGGGCCTTGGCCGGATACCATTGCGACGCACCCGCCTCGCCGGTCAGCACGCGCGTCACGCGCACCGCCCATGGCTTCAGATACGGATTGATGCCGAGATACACCTGCCGCAGCACCAGGCTGCAGTGCCCGCGATAGGCCGGGACATCCCCGCCCATCCGCGCGGCCAGGTAGTCGTTCGATCCCTGACCGGGCCCGCCCATCAGCACATCGACATCGCCGACGATGCCGCCCTCGCGCTTCTCGCCGCCGAAGAGGTCGGGTTTGTCGATCCGGATGCGCCCGCCGCCCGCGCCGGCGTTGCTGGCGCCCGTCGTGGCCTCGAAGACCTCGACCGATTGCGCCGGGAAGCTCAGGATTTCGGGCAGAACGGACCACGAGGTCACCCCCGTGGCCGCATCGAAGCTCACGCCCTGCAACGTGATGGTCCGGCTCGTGCCGTTGGCGAGCGCCAGCCGGTACTCCCGCCCGATCCGCACGCCTGCGCGCGTGCCGGGGAAGGAGATCAAAGCGCCCGTATCGCCTGCCAGCGCCGCGGTGGCCGCCATGCTCGCCACCGTGCCGATCCTCGTCTCCACCGCCGCGCCGCCGCCGCTGAAACTGCTGCCGGTGGTGACCGACCAGGCGGTGCGGCGATCGACGAGGATCTCGCGGATCGCATCCACCGGGCCGTGGCAGAGTGCCAGATGCACCCCCAGCGCATAGCGATAGCCGATGGTCTGCGCCGATTTACCCCCCATCACGGGCCTCCGTTCGCGGCTGGACGATGGCCGCCTGCGCCGCCGCGCGTGCCTCGGCGGCCTCGATCACCGGGTCCACCAGCGCGTCCCTGGTGGCGCGCAGTCGCTCGGCCGCGATGCCGTGATCCAGAAACGCCTGCCAGTTGAACCCGTGCCGTTGAAACCACGGCCGCGCGCCCGCGAGGCAATAGCGCGCCGCGCGCAGGTCCTGGATTGTCACGCGGAGGGGCGCGGGTGCGGTCTGCTCCGGGTCCGTCACTTCTTGCCGCCTTTCTTCGTGATGGGGTCGACCCGCAGATCCCCGGCCCAGACGACGTTGGGCCCGGTGATCAGCACGGTGCCGAAGACGACCGGGATCGGCCGGCCTTCCTCGGCGGTCGGTAGCGAGAAGTCGTCGAGCCCCGCAGCCTGGGGCTTCTCTACTTTGGGGCGCGGGCTCAGCGCATAGGAAATCGCCGAGAGCACCAGCCCGAGGACGAGCCGCGCGATGAAGGTCCAGACCATGGGGGTGTGCCGCTTGTGCTTGAATGCCGCGTGAGCGCGTCAGACGATGGAGCCGCCGCCGAAGGGATTGCGGCCGGGGATCTCGGGGAAGCCCCCGAAGTTGAGAAGATTGCCGAATTTGGCGGCACAGGTAGCCGCGCGCAGATCACAGCCCGGTGCGATGTCGACGAGGACGGGCAGAGGGTCGCCGGTCTCCTGATCGAACTCGGGTGCGGCGATGGCCGCAGCCAGCTCCGGCATCGGGCGCGAGAGCGTGAGCACCGCGCCCGCATGGCCGGTAATGAAGCCGAGCTGCGCGTTGAGGCGCAGCACCCCGCCACGAAACCAGCCATCGGGCTGTTCCGTTGCCTCGGGGATCGTGACCGCATTGGCGGCAACAGTTGTCATCGTCCCGGTCTGCCAGTGCAGCGCGATGTCGAGCCCGCAGCCGCGCCCGTAAAGCGCGTGCCGGCAGAGGCGCTGGTATTTCGCCCGCACGCCGGCGCGGCGCAGCGAGCTGAAGACGGATTCGCAGGTCAGCAGGATGCGCTGGCCCTCGCCCTCGGCGCCGACCACGCGGCCTTTCCAATGCGCGACTGTCTCGCCCAGCACCTGCTCATGGCCGCGAAATATCGTCATCGTCACCGGCACGTTGCCCATGGGCGCAAGGAACCGCCGCGCGAAGGGATGCGACAGCGGCCAGGTCAGTTCCAACCGACCCCGCTCGATCTCGCTGGTCTGCACCACATCGCCATGGGCGACCGCGGCCGGCTCCCAGGTGATTGCGTCGCCGCCGCTGCCCGCGCTGGTCCAGGCCGTGGCCCGGCTGGTGAAACGCCAGACCTCCTCCCCCTCCACGAACTGGTAGAGGAAATAGGGGCGGCCCTCGGAAATCGAGGACTCGATGCTGGTATAGGTCATGGGGCCTGGGCTTTAAGAAGCAGCCGGGGAACGGTGGTGCTCACCGGTTTGGGTGGCGCCGCATAGGCTTGCGGCGGGTAATGGCGAATGCAAAGAGCCCTTACGTGCCGATTAGCCGTGATGCGGCTTATGCCCGCTTTGGTGAATGCTATAGCAGTTGGGCACCCGAGCCTTCCGACGCCATATGATCATCGGCGTTTACGAGCGGGCATCGTTTCACACTGAGACACCCACAGCCAATACACGTCGCCATTTTGTCCCGGAGCGCTGTCAACAACTCTATGCGGCGTGTGAGATCATCGTGCCACACTTCAGATATACGCGCCCAATCATCGGTGTCAGGCACGGAATGGGCCGGAAGACTGGAAAGCGCATCCGCTATCTCCGCCAGCGGGATACCGACGCTTTGCGCAACCTTGATGACGGTCACACGACGCAGGACTTCACGCCTATAAACGCGATGATTCGCGCTATTTCGCGCAGAGGCGATCAACCTCTTTCGTTCGTAGAAGTGCAGAGTCGAGATTGGCAATCCCGTGCGATCAGCGACTTCGCCGACGGACAAATAACTCTTCACCATAGAGATTCTCCTTGACCTCAACCATAGTTGAGGACGTAGCGGTCAGGGTGTCAAGGAGATAGAGATGGCTGAGACATCCCCTGCATCGAGAGCAGAAACCGAAACGTTCGTGTCATGGAGAGAGTTCCTCGGAAGCTCCTACACCGCTGCCCTGGCCCTCGTATGCCTCGCGGTCTGGCTGCATGCCGCCGATTCGCTCATCGTCGCAACGATGCTGCCTTCCATTGTTGACGAGATCGGGGGAGCTGGTCTCGTAGGGTGGTCGGTCTCGCTTTACGAAATCGCATCGGTGGTTGCCGGTGCCGCGAGCGCCCTGCTGACGATGAGATACGGGCTCAGACTACCGATGAGCCTCGCGGCCCTCGTTTTCGGCCTCGGGTGTCTGTTGAGCAGCTTCGCACCCACCATGCCGGTTGTTCTGACCGGACGGGTTTTTCAGGGCCTCGGTGGGGGCGGTCTTGTTGCCATGTCCTTCGTGGCAATCGGCATCATCTTCCCGAGACGTTATGCCGCCCGGGCCATGGCCACCGTCTCCACGTTCTGGGGTGTATCGGCTTTTCTCGGACCGCTGATTGGCGGTTTCTTCGTTGAATATGCGACCTGGAGGTGGGGCTTTGCCTTTTTCGCCCTGCAGGCGTTCGGCCTGTCCGTATGGATCGCGATGCGGCCGGACCATGCAGCGCCACAAAAGGTCGCGAGCAGCAAAGTCCCCTTGAAAAGACTAGCACTTCTATGCCTCGCCGTTCTCATGGTGTCATATGGCGGCGTCGAGATCGAGATGGTTCAGACCACGATCTGCATTGCGCTCGGGATCTGCTGTCTTGCCTACTTTCTTTGGCGGGACAGTCGGGCGGGACATGACCGGCTTCTTCCGATAAGCCCGTTCGATTTCAGAAAACCGACGGGATCGGCCCTGTTGATGATCTTTTCGCTATCCATGGCCACGATAGCCGTCACTGCCTTTGGCCCGCTCCTGGTCACTGCGATCCACAACGCGTCTGCGTTGACAGCCGGATACATCGTTGCATGCTCGTCCATCGGCTGGACTTTCGCGGCCGTGCTGGTGAGCGGTTCACCGGAACGACTGGATCGATTGATGATTGCACTAGGAATGGTGTTGGTTGCCATCAGTATTTCAGGCTTCCTCTACGCTGTTCCAAATGGTCCGGTCTGGCTGATCGCGGTCTTCGCTGCGATGGAAGGGGCTGGGTTCGGTATGGCCTGGACGTTCATTCTGAGGCGGACGACGGCTCTGGCTGGTCCCCATGAAGTGCAGCGGATTTCTGGTGCGATACCGACTGTTCAAAGGCTCGGATATGCGCTCGGCGCGGCCTATATCGGGATAGTGGCGAATATCCTTGGTTTCACTGCAATGGAAACGGCCCAAGAGGCGGCGGACGTCGCCCGATGGATATTCCTTGCCTGCATGCCTTTCGCTGTTCTGGGACTACTGGCGATGACTACGCTCGTTCGACGGCATCCTGCCTCTCTGGAGGATAGGGCACTTCGCTGAAGCGGCCGTTCGTTTCTGTCTGTTCGGTATCTGCTTCACCCGATCAGCCACATAGCCGGACCATTGCTTGCCGCAACTGTCGTCACTCGGGCACCTCCACCACCGGTAGGGTCACCTCGCTGGCCACTGGCCCTTGCCGGATTTCTATTCTGTCGGTGTCCGACCTTACCGCGGTCAGGAAATGCACCTTCGTCCCCACCGGCACCGCCTCACCAAGGTTCGACGAAATCGTCAGCCTGTGGTCGAAGCCATCTTCGATGGCAGCAGTAATCGTCCGGAACCGTAGCGCGCCGGGCATCTCAAACATGACGCGCCGCCCGATATAGCTGTCCAGATCTGCAACCGGCGCCACGCGCATCAGCACCGAGCCCGAGGTCATCGGGGTGCGCAATTGCAGCTCATGGCCCCAGGTCGGCAGCCAGAAGCTCGCTTGCCTGCCGCGCAAGCTGTAAAGCCAGCGGCGCAGGGCGTAACGCCCTGCTGCACCCTGTGCCTTCAGTGTGATCGCCTCAGATCGCTCAAACATATTGCGCATGGGCTCCACCACCACAGGGCCGAAGCCGTTGTCGACATATTCGACGGTGCGCCGCAGGCTGGCGGTGAGCGGGCGGCGCACAAGGCTCGGATCGGTCTGGACGGGGCGGCCCAGATAGGTCGGCAGCGTCGGTGCGGTCAGGTCCGGCGCGTCGCGCAAGAGAAAACTGGCGGTGACCGTTCCATCGCCCTGCCTGCGGCGGGCAATCTCGATGGCCGAGGTCAGCACACCGGTACGGATCGGCGCGACCGTGATCCGGCGTGCGGCTACCGTCATGGCCGGCAACTGGAGCACCAGCGGTTCCGCCAGGATCAGCCGGTCGGTCTGAACCGTGGCGATTTCCAGAACTGCTGCATCACAGCCATCCACAGCAATACCCGTCAGATCACCCGCGCGGAAATCCGACACCGCCGTGTCGAACGGAATTTCAGTTGCCCCCTGCACCAGATCGGCGCCCGGCTGCAGTGCCATGTGCCAGAGCGGCACCGACCAATCTCCGGCAAACCCGGCGCGCGCCAGTTCCGCCGCTCTGGCCATGCCCAGCGCATCCAGCCTGTGGCGAAAGGTGACGATCTCACGCGGGCGCGGCCGAAGCGCGATGCGCTGTTCGCCGGCACGCGATTGCAGCACATCGGTGCGCCATTCCAGCACCTCGGTGATTTCCTGCGCGGCCGGGAAGGGCCAGAGCGGGGGCACGCTTGACGCATCAGGCATTCAGCGCGCTCCGGTTGCGGCGGATGACGTTCAGGATGGCACGCTCGCCCGAGGGCGTGGCGAGGTAGTCGCCAACCACGGACGGGTCGAGCACGTTGATGATGCGCGTCGACATGTCAGCGGCAGGGGATGCACCCTCGCTGTTCATCTCCACCCCGAGCCGCCCGTCGCGGCCGCGCCGCAGCGGCAGGATCGCCTCGGGCCCGGCCTCTCCCATCAGCCCGATGCCCCGCGAGAAGGGAAACACCGTGGGTCGATTGACAACACCGCCGCGCGCAAACGCCGTCAGCTCCTGACCGCCCGCAAAGACCCCGCCTTTGGCAAAACCGAAGAGGCTGGCAAAGAATCCGCCGCCGCCGCCACCCATGCCGGAAAACGCGCGCATGATCGCGTTCTCGATCGGCTTGAAGGCAAGCTCGATCAGCCGGTTCGCAAGGTTCTGGGCGATGCGCGAGATGGCGCTGGCGAAGGTCTCCCAGGTGAACTCACCGGATTTGAGCGCCTCCTTGATGGGACCGACGATGTCCTGCGCCAGGCCTTGCGCGATCTCGCGCGAGCGTTCCTGCGCCGCGCGCACCGCCTCGGCGGTCGCTTCCCAGGCGTTGCGCGCGGTATCGGCCGCCTCGCGCAGCGCCTGACCCGCTCCGCGACCGGCGCCACCCGCGCGGTTGGCGGCCTCGCCGGTGGCATCGAGCGCATCCTCCAACCCCTCGGCCGCAGTGCGCGCACCAGTGAGCGCGGCTTCAGCTTCAAGGCCGCTTGCGGCGACTGCGTCGCGCAGGGCCGCGACGGAGTCGAGCGGCGCCGTTGCGGCCTCGACCACACCCGCCATGGTCGCGCGCAGGGCCTCGGCCTGGCTGCGCGCCTCGTCTGCATAGGTGGCCAGCCCCAGATCCGGCATCGCGATGGGCTCGGAATTGAACGCCGCCTGAAACGCGGCACGAGCCTCCGTTCCCGCCTGCGCCGCCGATCCGGCAAAGGGGTTGTCGATCCGGCCCAGTTCGAGAGTGCCGATCAGCGAGATGCGCCGCTCGATCCCCAGCGCCTCGAGCCCGGCGTTGATCCCGTCCAGAAACCCGTTGATGCGCTGGCCGACGCCATTGAGCATCGCCTCGACGCCCGCGATCAGCGCGTTCGCCGCCTGGAATGCAAAATCCCCGATGGCACCGGGCAACGCGCTCCAGAGCACCTTGATCGCCTCAAATGCCCCCTGGAAGGTGTTCAGGGCGGCATTGCCAAAGCTGACCACCGCTTCGAGCGAGGCCTGCAACGCCTCGGCGATGGCCGCCTTGATCTCGGCCCAGCTGGCCATGACCTGCAACCCCATGGCGACAGCGCCGAGCTTCATGCGCTCCCAGACCTCGCGCGCGAGATCACCGAGGAGAGATAGCGCATTACCGAAGCCACCCGCGCCGCGGACCAGTCGGCCGAACCAGTGGATCAGTTCGCCCGCGGCGACCACAAGTCCGATGAGGGGCAGGCGCAGCAGTGCGCCACGCAGGATCACGAGGGCCATGGCGAGCCCGCGCACCGAAGCCGCCGCTGCGATCTTGGCGGCAACAAAGCGCCCGGCCATTAGTGCTGCGATGCCGGTGGCATAGGCGGTCAACCGCCCGAGGTTCTCGAAAAGCGTGCGGATCGCGATGCCAAGGGGTCCGGTGGTACGCGCCACCGCCGCCATGGCATCCGCGACGGCCTCCAGCGCCGGGGCAGCGGCCACCGCCAGCTGGTTCGACAGCCCGCGCCAGATCAGACCCAGCCGCGAGATCGCGTCATTGGTCCGCTCGATCTGGGCCGCGTCCTGGTCCGAGACCACCACGCCGAAATCGCGCACATCTTGCGTCGCTTGCCGCAGCGTGGCGGTGTCGATGCGCGTGAACACCAGCCCGGCCCGGTCACCAAAGAGCTGCGAGGCCACGGCGGCGCGCTCGGCCTCGGGCACGAACTCGGCGAGCCGATCCTGAATAAGCGCAATGCGCTGATCGAGCGGCAGGGCCTGCAATTCGGCGGCCGACAACCGCAAGCGGTCCAGCGCATCAGCAGCAGGGCCAGTCCCAGCAGCGGCCTGGCTCAGTCGTCGGGTCAGTTGCATCGCGGCCTGTTCAACCTGACCCATCGACACGCCCGCGAGATCACCCGCGCGCTCCAGCACCTGAATGCTCTCGACCGTGGTACTGAGCGAGGCGGCCAGTTTGGCCTGGCTGTCGATCACCTGCAGGCCCGAGCGGATCATCGCAGTCGCTGCGGCCGCAATCGCTGCCGCCGCTGCGGCCATAGCCACGCGGGCACGCCGCGCGAAGGCGGCAAGCCGGGTATTCGCGCCCTCCATCTCGCGCGACAGCCGCCCGAAACCGCGCGATCCAGCCTCGCCAACGCCCTCCAGTTCGGCCTTCACCTGCCGTCCGCCGGTGGCAGACAGACGGACGGAAACGCGTTTTTCTGTCATCAGTCAGCCTCCTTGCTGCCGTCCATCTGTTCGTTGAGATGCCGCGCCATCACGGCCTCGATGACGGGCAGGAACTCGGCTGCCGCGCGGGGATCCACGCCCAACGCATCCCCCATTGCCAAGGCTGCGCTCATGTCCCACCCCAGCACCACGCCCGGCACAGCCCGGATCTGACCGCCCAGCCGCCCGGCGAGATCCCAGACCTGCCAGCCTTCAAACGTGCGCGGCGCGTTCAGGATTTGCGGGCAGTCCTTGCAGCTTTGCGCGCAGGCGGCGCAGTACCCTTCACCCCCGCCGTAGACCCACTCGGCGAGGGCGCGGAGGCGTTTTTTTCCTGCTCCAGATCCAGACCCCGGGCGACATAGCCCATCTGGAAGCGCTCGAAGATCGGCCAGATGTCCAGAAGTGCGGAGATCCCCTCGGGCGTCACGGGCGTGGGACTGCCGTCGGCATCGCCGACGCCGTCCCAGTCGAGGATCGCGCGTTCGGCCAGCGCCTTGCCGAAGATGACCGCGATCTCGTCGTCACTGGTCCCGTCGGCCAGGCTGCGCACGCCGGGGTCACTGCGCGCGGCGACCATCAACGCGGTGGTCAGTGGTTCGACCCGGACGCGCACGCCAAGGCCAAGATCGAGCCACCAGGGCTCACGAGCGAGGTTCAGGCGCAGCATGGTCAGTATTCCTCGATGGCGTTGATCAGGGTGACGGTGCACATCCGCCCCAGCGTAGCATCGCGCGCGGCCTGCCAATCAAAAGTCGCCTGCACGCCCTGCGGCCCGGCGATCTCGATGCGCGGGCGGGGGAGATAGACCGCGTGGGCGGTCAGCGTCAGGCTTTCGCCCGAGGGCAACACATAGGCGAAACTCATCTCACAGGGATCACCGTTGATGGCTTGGGTCACGAGCACCTGATCGGCAAAGCGCACCTCGATCCGTCCGGTCAGCGCCGCGATGGACGGGTCTGCCCCGTCGATGCGCCCGTCCGAGCGGATGGTTTCCACCCGGTCGAGAGTGTTGGCGTAGGTGATCTCGGCCGAGACGATGTTGCCCAGCGCCGTGCCGTTGCGCGTGATCGCCCCGTTGAAATGCCCGAAGCGCTGCAGGGCCAGCTCTGCCAGCGTCCCGGCGGCAGAGGTGGTTGCCACAGCCTCACCTTGCGCGACAAGGCTCGCGGCCGCGGTCAGCAACCCCGAGCGCTGCATCTGCCAACTGAGCGTATCCAGCACGCAGCCAGAGTACATCGCGAACCGCGGCACCTCGGGCATGCCGGTCTCGATCGACAACGACGGCAGGGTCCAGGCACCCGAGCGGAACTCATGGGTCCAGGGTGCGACCGTTCCAGTGGTCGTCGGTTGACCAAAGGCCGCCTTCAGCCAGAAGCCGAACGCCTGTGCGTCGATGGGCACGACGACATTGCCGTCCGCCGTCACTGCATCCTTGATCGGCGGCAGTGGATCGCGGCCATAGCCGAGCAATTCGCTGTTCAAGAGCGGCTGCTCCGCCCCCAACGTCGCACTGGCAAAGGGCATCCGCACAAAACCGCTCGCGGGCGGGGTGCCATAGGTTGTCTCGAACGCAAGCGCCATCTGCGCCCGCGCTCCTTGAGCTCGTGCCATTGTCTTGTCTCCTCAGAGTGTCAGGTGGGTCAGGCCAACGGGTCGGCCGTGGAATAGTGCAAGACGATGGTGATCACGCCAGCCTTTAGGCTGGCGGCCCCCTCGACGGGCAGATCAACCGGGCGCGGAGCCCCCGCCTCGACCCAGTCACAACGGCCGCCAAGCGTGCGGTCAGCTGAAATCACCGCGCCGATATCGGCGCAGAGGGCAGCAAACGCTGTGTCACGATCAGCGCCTTGCACGACGGCCTCGATCTCGGCGCGGTGCTGGTAGTGGTAGCGCAGCGGGGAAAGCGTCACACCGGGGTCTCCCGGCTCGCCGTCTCGCAGGATCATCAGACCAGCAAGTGGGACGCGCTCGGGCAGGACCTCGCCGCGCAGCACCGGCACGTGCGGTACCGTGCGCAACAGGTCTGCGAGGGCGATGAGGATGGTTTCGCGAGTGGGGGGCATTTTCTGTCCAGGGGCTCAAGTGATTCCGAACACTGTCTTTTTTCGGTTTTCCGGATAATGTGCCCAAACCTGTACTGGCCCGGGAGGGGGTAACGAATGTTAGTCGATGGCGATAAACTCGAAAAACAGCTGCAGGACGCGAAGTCAGTCGAGGAACCTGTGCGCCGCGCTTACTTGATGCTGGCACATGCCAGACTTCCCGGTGGTATGACGGTCCGCCCATCTGGGCATGGTTACATCGAACGAGAACTTCGCTTCGAGAAAGATGGCAGCTGGCAGTATGCAGCTGTCCTGAACCAGAAATGGATCCTTTGGTATTTTCGCAAACCGGCACTGGCAACAGGTCTGGTTGACGAGCCCGGCATCCTCGCTCAATTCCCGGACGCTCAGAGAACTGCTCTAGGCGAATTCAAGATCCGGCTTCGTACCCCTGAAGCCGCGAGCAACGTCCTTCGGTATATAGGTGTACAGGGGGCGGGCTGACAGCAACACGCTACGCTGTATTGGTTCAGAGACGCACAATATACTGCAGAGCCCCTGTGGTTGAGGCAATGAAGTTTTTGGTCGATCCCTTTTGAACACTCACCCCAGTCTTGGCTCCACCCAATGCGCCACGATCGCGCCGGGGATGGCCTCTTGCGCCCGGGCGGCATCGCGCGCGAGGTCCAGCCGTTTTGTCAGTTTCACCTGCGGTACCAGCAGAAAGATCGGCACTGTGGTCACGCCGCGCCCGGTTTTCGAGCGCGAGGCCACTGCGCGACCGCGTGTGTTCAGTCGGCCCTCGGCCACCAGCAGGCTGGGGCCCGTGCGCCGGTAAACGAACCGCAGCCGCAATCCGGACCGCCGCTCCCACTCGCCGGGTGTGATCCGGCCACCGCGCGCGGATTTCCCGGCAGCAGGAGTTGGGATCGCCAGCCAGAAGCCGTTCCTTGAGCGGATCAGCGGCCCGGTATCATGCGCACCGACGATCACCGGCGCTTTCGACCAGATCACGGCGGCCGCGTTCAAGCTGGGCCTGCCCTTGGGGAACTGCTCCACGCGGATCGTATTGGCCAGCCGCTGACCCAGCCCCGCACCGGTGATTTGTGCGCGCCAGGAGGTTTTGACGCTGGTCCCCGCTTCGTTCACGGCCTGGCTGACGGCCTTCTCGCCCGCCTTGATTTCGGCCGCCATCATGGCGACCAGACCCGGGGTGATGTCGAGTTTCAACCTCATGCTGGCCTCAGATCGACGGTCCAGATGAGCCGCTCGCGGTCGCGGACCGGTTCGCCCTGAATGTTGAACGCCTCGCCGTCGATCTCGATCCGATCACCGGGGCGGGGGTTTGGCACTTCCGCCACGCGCAGATCAATGCGTGTTGTCTCCGACCAGAGGCGCGCATCGCCAAAGCTGGTGACCTCATCCGCGCGGCGCATGACCGCGCGTATGAGGGCGGGCGCACCACCGTCGGCGATGTAGACGGCATCGCGGGCGATGCTGCCATCGGCAAACAGCGCGGCGATTGCGGATGCAAATATGCTGGTCAAGACTATACTGCTTTCATGAATCACAATTCCATTTCGGTCGGCCCGATCCGAAGCCGGGCTCTCACGGCCCTTCAAGACGCCTTTTCCCGCCATCGCCCCTCAGTGGTGCTCGACGACAAAGGCTACGCTGCTGATTTCCGCGACACCCTTCTGCCGATGGTGTCACCGGAAGATTTCGAGGCCGACCTCAGTGCAGGGAACGGCAACGAGTTGCAGACCAAGTTTCGCGCCGTGCATTCGTCATCGGCGCTTGCCGTGAACGCCTTTGCACCTTTTCGACGGCGCATTGGCGAGCTCGCACTGCTGGACCACGGCGGGTTCAAGACGCTTGCCTTCGAGCAGAAGTGTCCGACAGGCCTTCGCCGCGGTACGCCACCGAACCTTGATGTCCTGTTGTCCGGAGAGAGCGGCGTGGTTGGAATTGAGTCGAAACTGACGGAGTACCTCACATCGCACCGCGCCAGGTTTTCGCCGGCATACGCGGAACAGATCCAGGGCAGACGGCGCGAACAGGGCTACTTCCGCGAGATGCTGCGGTTGATCGAGGAACCGGTCAGCTATGTTTGGCTGGATGCCGCGCAGCTGATCAAGCATGCCTTCGGCCTCGCGAGGACAGTCAGTGAGCGTCCGGCAACCCTGCTGTATCTGTTCTGGGAACCTGCCAACCCGTCAGCGAGTCCGGTTTTCGCAGATCACAGACGAGAGATCGCGGCGTTCGCGGAGCGAGTCGCGGGCGCGACGCCGGTGTTCAGGGCGATGAGCTATCCGGAACTGTGGTCGTCCTGGAAGGATGCCGGGCAACAAGACTGGTTGGCCCGGCATATCGAAGACCTGCGTGCCCGGTATGAAGTCACCCTCTGACCCGCAACACTGAGTCCGATCATGGACCAGTGCCAGACCCGACGGCGTGCGCTACCCCTCAGTTCGAGCTGTGCAGGCGGATTGCGATGCGTGGGCGCTTGTTGACGGGCAGGATCGAGGCCTCGGTCATCAGATCGATCCAGCGTCCTTTCTCGTCGAGATGTTGGCGCGCATAGAGCGGCAGTCCGACAGTATTGGCCGCCTCCAGCAGGTTCGCGGGCCCGCCATAGGTGGTGAAGGTGTCGAACGTGCCCATCGGGAAGGCGATGCCCTCGCCGGTGGGGATCAGGCGTTCCGAGGTGCCGTTCGAGAGCGTG
Source organism: Pararhodobacter sp. (assembly GCA_046295695.1). Lineage (GTDB taxonomy): Bacteria > Pseudomonadota > Alphaproteobacteria > Rhodobacterales > Rhodobacteraceae > Pararhodobacter. Next base: position 38,133 of record JBKBMS010000002.1, read on the forward strand.
ACCGAGCCGTTGTATTCCTCGAAAAAGATGCCCGCGAAGGGGAAGGCGCGGCGCATATCCTCGCGCAGCGGCTGGCCGCCAGTGGCCGAGAAGAACTTGTAGGCCTCCTCGGTCTTGGGGTGGCTGATCAGCTTGTCGAAGAATTCGGAACTGACCAGCGCATGCGCCGTGGCCATGGTCTCGCCCAGCAGGTTGTCCTCGATGGCGCGCAAGGTCGTGCGGACCTTGCCCTGAATGTTGGTGCCAGCGGTGCCGAAGACGAAATCGACCGAGATCTGCTCGAGCCCGAATTCGATGAAGTAGTTGTAGAGCGTGGTGCCCGCGCCATCCTTCACGATGCCACGCAGCGCATTCATCTCCATGTATTCGCGGGTCTGCGCGTGCTTGCGGCGCATCAAGGTGAGCTTTTCCGTCATCACCTCGGCCAGGCGGTCGGGGGTGTCCGAGCGGGCCAGCAGGGGCATGCCCTGAATGTCTGACGGCAGGATCACATCATCATGCGGGATCCAGGGCAGGGCAAAGCTGCGCATCGAGCGGGTTTCGCGGTTGCCCACCGTGGCGGGCGCGCCCAGCGGGACGGAGGGCAGAAGGCTCAGGACACCCTCGCGTTGCTCGATGATAACGGCGCGCTGCGTGACGCCCTGAAAGCGAAACAGGCCGATCTGGCCCAGCCGGGTGTAGAGGTTGGGCAGGATGTTGATGGCCTGCGTCATCTCGGCGAGCGAATAGCCGCCCGCGTCAAAGGGGTTGCGGGTGATGGTCATGGGGAACTCCGGGGAATGAGGGGGCAGGGAGGATTGCTGCGTTATGCGCGCAGCCAGATCAGGCAGTGTCGCGCGGGATGATGCCGAGCGCCGCCAGTTGGCCGTGCTTGGTGGCGGTCTTGGGCGCATCATCGACGGTGGCGTCAAAGACCAGTGCGGCTTTGGAGACGATGGCGGGGCCGCGCACGACCACCACGCCGATGGCGTCACCAAGCGTGGCATCGACAGCATAGAGCAGCACGGCCGCAGCGGCCTCCGATCCGTCGGCGCCGCTGTCTGAAGAGAGCGTGTACTTGCTGCTCGCGGTGATGCGGCCGAGCACGGCGCCAACCGGGTAGTCGGTGCCGGCAAGAAGCGTGACGGTCTCGCGGGTGAAGTTTGGGTTGACCTCATATTTGAGGACATCGCCCATCGTGGCGGGCTTTCTGAGGACGGTCATGGCGGGGTTCCTGTTTCAAAGGTGCAAGAAAACTCCCCCTGCCGAAGGCGTTCGGCGGGGGTCATGTCGGTGGACAGGTTGAGGAAGTAACAGTCGCCGGGGATGGCGGTTTGGCTTCAGGCCCGATTGCCCGACGCCGCCGCGCGTTTTGCGGCGGCGACGATCGGGCTCTCCGCGCTTTTGGGGATGACCGGCGATGGCGGGGCGGCGACGATATCGCGCGCGTCCGCGGCGGCGCTGGCACGCTCCAGGACCAGTCGGCGTAGGGCTTCGGGGGCGGTGCCCTCGCGCAGCGCCTTGGCTGCATCGATTGCGATGCCAAGGCGCCCGGCTTGCGCCGCGATATCGGCGATCTCCGCCGCCGCCTCGCGAAGTTTCGCCGAGAGCTCGGCCAGATTGCCAGCCTGCGGGGCGGTCTGCACGGGGGGAGGGGCTGCGGCAGCGGGCGTTTTAGTTTCAGCGGGGGACGAAGCCGGAGGGTCGAGCGGATCATCGGCGGCATTGGTTTCACCCTCCTCGATGTCCGTCACGTCCGGTCCCACGTCCTGCGGGCTGTCCTCGGGGTCGTTCTCGGTGGCCATGATTGCCTCCTGTTTGGGGTGGGTTGGTTTGCGGGACTGAGTTGCTGCCTCGCGCTGGCTGCGCGTGGGAGAAGGGATCAGGGTGCGTGTCAGCATCTGCCTGAAGGCGGCGAAGCCCCGCGCCAGGTCGGTGACCTCGTCCGCAAGACCTGCGGCCACAGCATCGGCCCCGCGATAGGTTGCGGCTTCGGTCGCCAGCGCTGCCTCCTGGCTGAGCCTGCCAGCGCGTCCGGCCGCGACGGTCTCTGTAAACAGAAACCGCAGCACATCGATCTCGCGCTGGATCTCGCCCTGCACGACCTCGGGCAGCGGCATGTAGGGATTGCCGTCGACCTTGTGCCGGCCAGAATGGATCATGGTTACGCGCACCCCGTCCTGATCCAACTGGCCGCTGAGATCGGCATGCAGCACCACCACGCCGATGCTGCCCAGCGCGCCGGTGCGGGGCAGGACGATGCGGTCGGCCTGGCTTGCGAGCGCATAGCCGGCCGAGAAGGCGTGTTCGGCGACAAAAGCCCAGACGGGCTTTTGCGCGCAGATGGCACGAATCCGATCTGCGAGGTCAAAGACGCCCGCAACTTCACCGCCAAAACTGTCAATTTCCAATGCGAGGCCACGCACCGCGGGATCATCGGCCGCCGCCTCGATCTGTGCGGCGATCCCCTCGTAACTGGTCTGGCCCGAGGATTGACCGATCCAGCCGCCGCGATGGATCAGGACACCGGAGACCTCGATCACGGCGATGCCGTCGACGACCGGGTACGGAGCATCGCCATGCTGGCGTAAGGTCTCGGTCAAGCCACCCGCCAGAATGCTGGCGCGCGCGGGCAGGGCGGCGGTGCCGGGCGCATCGAACCTTCCACCATGATCGGCCAGTTCAACACGCCGCCCGAGGATGCGCGGCCCAAGACCGGACAGAAACGCCATGGCCTTGGAGGGCTCGACCAGCAGCGGCGTGTTGAAGGCGCGCGCGGCAATCCGGGCATGGAGCATCAGCGTTGGTCCTCTTCAGGGCGGGGACGGTCCTCCGCGTCGTCGGTTTCGTCTTCCGGGTCTGCTTGCTCTCCCTCGACCGGGACTGCAGCGACGCCCTGCGCTGGCGAACCGGGGCGGCGGAAGTCGAGGCCCAGCAACCGCTCGCGCGCCCGTTCCGCCGCGATCTCGCGATCGACCTGCTCGGCGTCATAGCCCCGCTCTGCGATGGCCTGCGTGCGGGATTTCAGGCCCGCCTCGATCTGGGCGATTTCGGCATTGGCGTCCTTGAGCGGATCGACCCAGTCCCATTTCGTGGGCAGCCAATCGGCAGTCAGCAGCCGCGCACGGTTGGCCTCATAACCGGGCAGCGCGAGGGCGCCGGACAGTACGGCGGCATCCATCCAGCGTGCATAGACCGGGCGACAGAGCTGCCAGACCATGACCGAATGCTGCCAGGCCGAGACGCGGCGGCGGAACTCGATCAGGGCAAGGCGGGAGTTCGAGAAGTTACCCTTCACCATGTCATTGGCGAGATAGGGGTAGGGGATGCCCAGCGCGGCTGATATCTGCAGCAGCGTGCGGTACTGGAACGGCTCATACGTGCCCCCGCTGTCGGCGGGCTGGCCGACAGTCACATCCTCGCCCGGATCGAGCCGCACGATCTGGCCAGGGCTGATCTCGACACCGGCGGGTGTGTCGTCATCTTCCGCCGGGGCGAGAGGGTTCTCCGGCGCAGGCGAGGTCACGAACATCGCATACATCGCCGCGACCTTTTTGCGGTCCAGCTCGGCGTCATCGTACTGATCGAGCAGAAACAGCTTCACGATGGCCGGCGCCAGTTTCGACACCCCGCGCAGCTGGCCGCCCTCCACAGGATCGATGACGTGGATAACCTCACTGGCTGGCACGCGGACGATCTCGCCTGCAAGCCCCGGATCGGTGCTGTCGCCGGGATGGCGACGGAAAAAGTGATAGGCCACGCGCCGCCCGATGCGGTCGAACTCGATCCCCTGACGGACGGCATTCCCGTTCGCAGCGATGCCCGTTTGCTCCAGCGGCAACATCTCTGCGGGCAGCATCTGAAGCTGTAGGGGGACGGTTAGCCCGTCGCCCGCGCGGCGCATCCGGATCCGGAAGAACACTTCGCCCGCCAGAAATACCTCGCGGGCGGCCCTGCGCTGCAGCCCGTAGAAATCGGTCAGCCCCTCGGCGTCCGCCTCATCGGTCCAGGCCAGCCAGAGGCGCTGCAGCTCTTCCTTGCGCGCGGCATCGCCAATCTTCGAGATCGGCTTGATCCCGTCGCCCACGGTATTCGCGGCCCAGCTCTCGACAGCATTCACCGCATAGCCGTTGTTGCGCACGAGCCAGCGGGCGCGGGCGGTGATATCGGGACCAGAGGCAGCGATCAGCGCGTTGATATGGGCGCGGGTCGCGCGAAACCCGCGCAACCGGCGGTGATGCTGACCCGCATCAAACCCGCCGATGAACGCCCCGAGGCGCTGACGCCAGTTCATCACAGATCCTTCACGGCATATGGGCGCAAGATGCGCCCAGCGCCGCGCTCCAGCTTGGCGATGCGGCGCTCAACATCGCCAATCGCGGCGGCCAGTTCGGCATCAGTGCCGTAGTTCACGGTCTTTCCGTCATAGCTGACCGACCGCGTGCCGCTGTAGCGCGCGGTCAGCAGCGCGCTGTGGCGGGATTTCAGATCATCGAGGGTCATCTTCATTCCATGTATCGGGGTGTGCTGATCTTCCAGCCGCGCCGCCTTGGGGCAGTGATCCGCCCGGCCTCGGGCGTGTCGGGTTTGTCCGGTGGTGCCGTCGTAGCGATGGTCGTGGTCTCGACCCCTGCCTGTTTCTCCAACTGCCGCCACATCCGCTCGTCAAAGCGGTCAGCGCCGAGGATCCATGCCGCGGCGCGCGCATAGACCCTTGTGTCGAGGGCTTCGTTGCGCTCGCGCATCTTCTGCCATTCCTGGCGGGCGTAGCCGCGCCGGTCGCGGATGGTGACCAGCTGCTCGGCCACCAGCTGTTTCAGCCATTCGCTGTCAGCCCAGTCGGGTAGGTGGATCGTGCCCGCGGGACTGGGCACGTCGGGCTCGGACGGCCGCTCGAAGCGCAGATAGCGATAGGTCTCCGCCTTGAAGGTGGCGGTGGCCACCGTCCAGAGCCGCGCCCCGCGTTTCAACTTGCGGCCATTTACCGTGGCATCGACATAGGTCGGCCCAGAAACGGGCGTAGCCCGGTTGAACCCTTCCAAGCCCTTCACCGGCGCCACCTGCGCGATGCCCTGCTTGCGCGCCCATGCGTAAACGGCGGCGGACTCGTAGCCCGTGTCGATGGCGAGTTTGGCCAGCGTCATGAAGGCACCATTCTCATGCGCCCATGTCTGGCTCAGCAGCGCGGTCAGCTTTTCCCAGCAAGCCGGATCATCCGGTCCGCCCGGAATGACAATGTGATCGACCAGCCAGCTTGTCCCACCTCGGCCCCAGGCCCAGACATCGACCTCGATCCTGTCCTTCTGGACATCGGCGCCCGCTGTCAGGAACAGCCCGCCTGCCGGGATCTGCGCCGGGAAGGCAAAGCGCCGATCGGCCAGCCTCTGCCATTCCGGGGCCTCGCCGCTTTCGATCCAGGTCTCGCCCAGCAGCGTATTGCGGGCTGCGCGCAGCATCTCGTCCGAGCCTTGGGCGGCCAGCCAGTCCCGCGCGATCTGCTCCCAGCTTTTCCAGCCGATCGGCGAATAGAGGGCCGAGAGGTGAAACCCGATGGCATTCGGGTTGGCAGACACGGCGGTCGCCCGCCATTCGCCCCGCGCCAGCATCTCCGTCTTGTGGTGCTCGGCGATGGGCCGCTCGCAGCCCGCGCAGTGATAAGCTGCAGTCTCGGGCTTCTCTTTCGCCCAGCGCAGCCTCTCGAACTGCAGCCACTGCATGTGACCACAATGCGGGCAGGGGACAAAATAGCGCCGCTGGTCGCTGGCCTCGAACTCGCGCTCGATGCGCGACAACCCCCGGATCGTGGGGGTCGAGACCATGAACACCTTGCGCCGATGCGCGAAGGTGGTGGTCCGGGCCTCGGCAAGCGTGACCGGGTCGCCTTCCTCATCGGCCGAGGCCGGATAGGCATCGACCTCATCGAGAAACACATACCGCGCGGGCATTGACCGCAGACCAGTGGCGGAATTGGCGCCAGTCAGTACCAGAATGCCGCCGGGGAATTCCTTGGACAGCATCGAATTGCCTGCATCGCGCGAACGGGCAGGCTGCACGCGCTCGCGCAAGGCCGGGCTGTCCTCGATCAGCGGATCGATGCGGCCCCGCGAGGTGCGCTTGGCCATCTCGACCGTCGGCAGCACCGCCAGCATTGGGCCCGGCGCGTGATGGATGACAAAACCGATCCAGTTGTTCCCGGCTTCCGTCGCGCCGACCTGCGCGGCTTTCATGAAGCTGATGCGCTGTGCCGGGTGGCTGGGCGACAGCGCATCCATGATCGCGCGCAGATAGGGCGTGCGCGCGGTGCGGTATTGCCCCGGCTCGGCAGAAGCCCGCGACGACAGTTTGCGGTGCTTGTCGGCCCATTCCGACACCGTCAGGTCCGGGTCCGGCCGCATGCCCTGACGCCAGGCGCGCAAGATGTCCTCGGCCCCGTCAAACCCGAGGTCCAGCCCCTCGGTCAGATCAGATGTTTGCTCCTCATCATGCAAGCGAGACCCGGAGGTCGGCCAATGCGTCGAGCTGCTCTCGGACATGGGTTTCCAGCACCCTTTGCAGGATCGCAGTCTCGATTGTCACGGGCACCCCCGATGCCTTCTCCATCTCTGCGGACAATTGCGCGGCCATCAGCGCCGCCACACGGGTGGGCCAGGTGACCCAGACGTCACGCTCCTGGCGCGCAAGACGAAACACCAGCGTCTCGGCCCGGGCGCGATCGACCAGTACGCCCTTCTTGCGCTGAATCGACAACTGCCGTTCCTGCGCCTGGTAGACCGTCAAGGCAGTGCGCGCCTTCAGATAGGACGTGCTGTCACCCGGTCCCGATACGGCGGCTTCGCCAGCGCCCAGCGCACCCCGTGACCGAAGCTGCTGATCCGGATCGGTCATCGCACCCCGCCGCGCATCCGAGGCGGCCGCGTTGATTGATCCGTCTGCAAAGAGCACCAGTCGCCCGTTCTTGCGCGCTTTCTGTACGGCCCCGCGCGAGAGGCCCGAATGGGCGGCATAGGCGCGCTCAGAGAGACCTTCCATGGCGCTGTGATGATCCTCAACATATTGGAAATAAACAGGAAAGACGGTCTATTTGAGTTGATTACACTCCCCTGTCGAGCGATTCATGGTGTCGAAGCAAGCGGGTGCATCGCGCACCCCCGGACAAGGATCGGAGAGAGCCATGCGCGCACAGGAGAAGATGGGCCACAGTTCGATGAGCGAGGGGTGGCGGGATCACACCAGCCCCGCGCAGGAGCGGGTGAACTGGGTGATGGACGAGGTCATGTCCGGGCGGATGAGCGAGGAGGACGGGATGGCGGAGATGGCCCGCGCCCACGAGATGATGCGCGAGGAAGCCCGGGCCCGCACCACGCACCCTGAGCACGCTTGAGAGGAATGATCATGGCCAAGCGCAAGCCCAGCCCCGAAGCCGCCCGCGACGCCCTGATCCTCGAGATCGCCCAGCGCCGCTTCTTCATTGAAACGCTGGAGACCCGTAACCGCGACCGCCTCGATTTCCACGATGTCGCCGTCTGGGCGATCCGCGATGCGCTGGAAGAAGTCTTTGAAGCCGGACGCCGCGCGGGCGCTGCCGCGAACACCCAACCCTGAAAGGACGCCAACATGACCGCCATCACCACCATCCGCATCGACCACGCAGCGCTGCCCCACCCCCTCGACCGCAGCCGCCTCGATTCCGTGGCCAGGGTCATCGAGGCTGCGCTGCGCGAGGACGGGATCAAAGCCGAAGCCTCGGACGTGATCTCGCACCTGAAGATCGAGCTGCCGACCACCCAGCTTGCCGCCGCCAGCGCGGTGCTGGCTGATCTGAAACTGATCTGAGGGGCATGAGCAATGAGCACGCGCGCGCAGATCGCCATCCAGATCGGGGCCGAGAAATGGGCCCAGATTTACGTCCATTACGACGGCTACCCCTCCCACATGCTGCCCGCGCTGGCGCACTGGACGCCCGAGGACATCCTCGCTGCCAAGGAAATCCGGCAGGTCCGGGCGGACGCGCTGGACTGTTTCGACCCGCCCCGCGAACCGCCCGTCCTGCCACGCCCGGCCCGCGAACTCTGCCACCTGTATGTCTGGCAGGACGGGGCGTGGGTCGAACTCGATCCCGACACTATCGAGCCCGGAAGTCCTCAGCCATGAACGCACATGCCATCCTGACCAGCTGCAACGAGGACTTCGGCTTCTTCGGCACCCTGACTGTCTGCCAGCTACGCGAGCGCCGGACGCGCGATGTCTGGACGATCGCCTCCACCCTGATCGCCGAGGCCGTGCGTGCCAACAGCGAGGACGAGCGGATCGGCATCCGGGACTTCCTCGACAGCCGCGTGGGCCGCCACTTCGCTGACGATGTGGTCGTGGCCCTGCACGCCGGCGCCGCGACCAGTGAAGAGGCCATCGCCGCCACGATCCGCAAGTGGCAGGGCTGGCGCATCAGCCGCACTACCGAACACGAGGAAGGGATCCCTGCCGGGCTGCCCTACCTGACCGGATGGGTCCAGCACTTCGCTGTCATGGCCAGCATGCCAGAGAGCGACTAACCCAGAAAACAGAAATCCCCTCTTATGAAAGGAGGCCATGATGCCAAAACTCACCGACACCCAGACCATCATCCTCAGACGTGCCGCGACCCGCCCGGGCAATCTGGCCATGCCGCTGCCCGAGGGCCTACATGGCGCGGCCGCGAAGATGGCCGTCAAACGCATGATCACTAATGGCTGGCTCGAAGAGGTCGACGCGGACCTGCGCAGAGGCGAGCCGCTCTGGCGCGAAACCGGTGATGGCCATGGCACCACGCTGATCGCCACCGAAGCCGGGCTCGAGGCCATCGGGATCGAGCAGGTGGTCGCGAAAGCCACCAGCGCACCGAGCAAGGCGAAGCAGAAATCGGATCCGGAACCCGCCGTGACTGAAACGCCCGAAGCCCCGAAGAAGCCCGTTGCCATTCGCACTGGCACCAAGCAGGCGCAGATCATCGCTCTGCTGCAGCGACCCGAGGGCGCGTCCATCGCCGAGATCGTTGAGGCGACGTTGTGGCAAGTTCACACCGCGAGAGGAGCCATTTCCGGGGCGCTGAAGAAAAAACTGGGCCTGCCCATCACCTCGCAGAAGGTCGAGGGCAGAGGGACGGTATATCGGTTGCCCTGAATGCAGCAATCAGTTCCGCGTGGATCGACGACATCAAGAGCGCTTCGCTATTTCAGGGGTCTGTAGAGCGAAAACGAGGCTTTTCCATTTTCTTGAATGTTCGGAACTAGGTGAACTTCATTCAGGCTGTTGTGAATCTTGCACAGCGCCGAGAATTCCATCTCGGAGAGGGTGTGCATTGCTTGAATCGTGACTCCGTTGAACGTCCCCTCGCAAGCTTCAATGACGATTTTCATAGGCCAGGATGGATCAAATCGGCCACGTAAGAAGTTCTCTCCAAGATCCCTAAACTTTCTTGCCATTCTGTCTGTTGCCAGGAATTTTGCCAAGTCGGCCTGGAAGGTCTGAATGCCAAAATCGCGTGCTCTATCATGCAGGGGCATGAAGTCTTGATCCGATGAGACGATGCAAACGGAATCAGACTCATAATTATAAAACGCATCCATTGCCCGAATAACAATTCGGGTATCCACTTCCTTCTCATCGAAGAACGTCAAGCCTTTTGGTCCAACGTAGTAGCTGAAGAACCCTTGTGTTGATTTTGAATATTCCGGGTTTGCCTTCAGTTTTTGAACAAAATCATCGTAGGCGGCATAGTCGCGTTCAAAGAGGTGATTTTTCACAACTCCAAATTCTAACTTCTTCAGCTGCAGCTTAGCCTCAGTGCTACCGGCCTTGGCTTCCTTTCGGAGCTGCCATTCAATTTTCTCAAGGGGAGCAGGTGCATAGAACAGTTCGAACTGTGGAATGAAGCGCAGATACGTGGATTTTGGCCGAAGTGGTATTGATCCTCCGGGCTCTGCTTGGCCAATGCTCTCCAAAACATCTTCGAAGTCTGAAAACGACTCTCCGGGCGTCTGTAGGATGCGCTGTTTTATGCGATCAAATACATCCAGTATTTGGAAAGTTGCTAAACGGCTGAGAACGAGGCCGCCCTCAATGGGGAATTCTTGATCGAGAAGCCATTTATGAAGCCCGAGGTACATGCCCTGAAGGTCAACCAGGACCAAGACCCTGTGCGTTTCAAGTTTAGCACCAATATGCTTGACCGCCTGTTCGGCAAATACTTCCTGAGATGCCCGATGTTTCGTCCAGTTTTCGGGCTTCACCTCTTTGGCCAAGTGTACCGATTTCTCTGGGTTTCGGTCGCCAAAATCGCCGATCATAGTGTCATCCGGTATTTCTGCCTCGGGTATGGGCCTCTTCCGGCTCTCGACCGCTAGTCGATGAAGGCCAAAAAGGGCATGATTGTCTTTTACTTCAAGCATATTTCCAGAAGAGTCCATACTGAGGGCTCGTCGGGCGCGCGATCAGGACAGCTCAGCGCGCCGTTGCCGCGTCATGAGTTCCTTGACCACATTCCATGACCTTCATCCCCGTCGCCATCTCCCACCGCCGCACGGCGACATCACAATAGACTGGGTCCAATTCAATCGCGAAGCACCGCCGCCCGGTGCGTTCCGCCGCGATCAGTTGGGTGCCGGAGCCGCAGAAGGGCTCGAACACGAGGTCGCCCGGGTTGGTGAAGGCCTCCAGCACGGCCTCGACCAGCGCGACCGGGAAGACGGCCGGGTGCGATCCGGCGGCGCCCAGCCCACCCTTGTGGCGCATGATGCGGAACACAGAGTCGGGGATACGATGGCTCTGGATGGCGTTGCCGAAGCCGGTCTTGCGATGGACGGTACCGTCCGCCCCGCGCAGGCCGCCGCCGCCGAGGGTTTCGCCCGCATGCTTGCTCTCGACCGTCTTGTTTGGCTTTCGGGGCTGTCGGTTGAAGTGGAAGATGAACTCGTGCGACGGAGACAGCCGTCCGTTCCAGTCACCGGGCAGGCCCGGCCCCTGGTCCCAGACATACCAGCCGAACCGTCGCCAGCCCCGCACGCGCATCCAGTCGACCCAGCCGTCCCAATACGGGATCCACTCGCCATCGCGATGGACGAGGCCGAGGTTGACCAGCAGCTGGGCATCGGCGGCGACGGGTGCCGCGGCAAAGACGCCCTGCATCAGCGCATCCCAATCGCCGACCTTCTCCTTCGCCGCGCCATAGTCGCGCTGCTGGGCATAGGGCGGGGAGGTGAACATCAGCGACGCCTGCGCGCCGTCCATCAGCCTAGCCACCACGGCCGGGTCGGTCGCATCGCCGCAGATCAGCCGGTGATGCCCGAGCCGCCAGATGTCTCCGGGGCGGGTGATGGGTTCGTCCGGGGCCTCCGGGATCGCATCCGCAGTGTCATCGTCGATGGGCGCGCGGTCGTCGTCGGCATCGTGCAGCAGCGTGTCCAGCTCGTCCTCGGGGATCCCGATCAGTCCGAGGTCGAAGTCGTCTGCCAGCAGCCCGCGCAGTTCCTCGACGAGCAGAGCGTCGTCCCAGCCGCCCATCTCCGTGAGCTTGTTGTCGGCGATCCGATAGGCGCGGCGCTGTGCCTCGGTCAGATGGTCCAGCACGATGACCGGCGCCTCGGCCAGCCCCAGCTGCGCTGCAGCCAGGACGCGGCCGTGGCCTGCGATCAACTCGCCGTCGGCGGCGACGAGGCAGGGGACCGTCCAGCCGAACTCAGCCATGCTGGCGGCGATCTTCGCCACCTGATTTGCATCGTGGGTCTTGGCGTTTCGTGCATAGGGCCGAAGGCGGGCCAGCGGCCAATGCTCGATCCGGCCGGGCAGGAGGGGCGCGTTCATGCCGCGAGCCGCCTGGCCTTGAGGGCGGCGAAACTCTCGCCGGTTTCCGCAAGCACCGCCTCGGCGCCGGTGAAGGACTGCCAGCGCTCGACGGCCACATCGACATAGGCCGGGTTCAGTTCAACACCGAAGCAGATACGGCCGGTGGTTTCGGCCGCGATCAACGTGGTGCCGGATCCCATGAAGGGCTCATAGACTGCCTGGCCGGGGGACGAGTTGTTCAGGATTGGGCGTCGCATGCATTCGACCGGCTTCTGGGTACCGTGCACCGTGTCGGCATCTTGGTCGCGGTTGCCGATCGACCAGAGCGTCGTCTGCTTGCGGTCCCCCGCCCAATGGCCCTTGCCCTTCGCGCGCACCGCATACCAGCAGGGCTCATGCTGCCAGTGGTAGTCGCCGCGGCTGAGCACCAGCCGGTCCTTCGCCCAGATGATCTGCGACCGGATGGCGAAACCGGCCGCCATAAGGCTGTCGGCCACGGTCGCGGCATGCAGTGCGCCATGCCAGACATAGGCGACGTCTCCAGGAAACAGCGCCCATGCCTCGCGCCAGTCGGCACGGTGGTCGTTCAGCACCTTGCCCGTGCGTTTCGTCTTCGCGGCCCCGGCCTGGTTGCGCCATGAGGGGTCATACTCCACACCATAGGGCGGATCGGTCACCATCAGTAGTGGCTTCACATCGCCAAGCAGCCGACCGACCACATCGGCGGATGTGCTGTCGCCGCAGATCAGCCGGTGCGCGCCCAACTGCCACAGGTCGCCCGGCACCGACACCGGTGTGACCGGCAGTTCAGGAACATCGTCCTCGCCCTCGACCGGGCCGTCGCCGCCCGGCACCTCCGGATCTCGCAGCAGCGCATCGAGGTCCTCGTCGCTGATCCCGAGCAGCGTCAGGTCGAAATCCTCGGCCAGCAGCCGGGCGATTTCGTCGCGCAGTAGGGCATCGTCCCATTCGCCCAGTTCCGTCAGCTTGTTGTCCGCGATCCGGTAGGCCCGGCGCTCCGCCTCGTCAAGGTGGCTGAGCCGGATCACCGGCACTTCGGTCAGACCCAGCATGGTGGCGGCCAGCACCCGGCCGTGGCCCGCGATCAGCTCGCCATCGTCGGCCACCATGCAGGGCACGGTCCAGCCGAACTTGGCCATGCTGGCGGCGATCTTCGCCACCTGGTCGTCGCCGTGCATCTTGGCATTGCGGGCATAGGGCCGCAGCCGGGCAATCGGCCAGGTCTCGATCTGGCTCGGCGCGAAGACGAGGTTCATGGGGCGGGTCTCTGATGTGGGGCAGGGCGGACAGACGCAAGCGCTGCCGGCAGAGCCGGCTGCTGTGTCAGGGTCCGCGATGTGGGAAAAACAAAAGCGCCCGCGAGGGGTATCCTCTGGGCGCAACTCTTCGATGATCAAGTGATAGGTCAAGGGGGCTAGAAAAGTCAATCCATTTTTCGGCTTGGAATCAAGGCGTTCTGCGAGTTCTGAGTTTGATTGCGAGCGTCGGTGGCACGGGTGGCTTTCGTGGGTGGCTTCTTTGGCCAGGGTGGCTTCCTCGGAGGAATCCACCTAGCCAGGGGCAAGGCCGCGTAAGTCTCTGATATAGATTCGAAAATTCCTACAGATTGGCCGGGGTGGCTTCAAAGTGGATTCCCCGGTGAAAAAGCCAGTCGCTAGCGAAATGCCGCGCTCAGCCCCCCCGTATACGGATCGCGCCCGGGAGGAACCATGGCATGGGGGACGTGTGCCCTTCTAACAACGACTGAGCCGAACAGTGTATTGCGTAGGAGTCCATTGGTTGCGATCATTCGGTGCCATCCTCATCCACAGTTTGCGCATTTTCGGGGCGCGATATGACTTGGAGCATTCTTTCTCTCTCACTGCTCTGGTTCGGTTCCGAAGGACCGTCATCAGGCAGTGGTGAGGTTGACGAAGCCTGGGGATCACCATCTAACAGCTCACGGACCTGTTCCGCGTTCATCGGTGTCCGAATTTCCAAATTTTCTCCGATTGCCCCCAAAGAATAGAAAATGGGGTCTAAGGATAGCAACAATACAAACGCACCGAACGCCCGAACTAGGTGTTGATGCGTTGCCTTTATTCTCGTCACCTTGGCGTTGACCGCATCCCTCGACATACGCGAGGCCAACAATGTGCTCTTCGCCAATCTCTGCAGAGGTGAGGGCGATCGCCAAGCGGCTGCAATATCGCTTTCCATCACGCGATGAAAACCCGAGACCTGTAATGTTCTAAAGGCGTGGTAGCCTGCGGCCGCGACGTAGATAGTCGCGATAAACAAAACTACCAGTTTGAGGGTCTCAGGAGCGGGCCCGGACTTGTCTTCCCAAGTTGCGGCTTGAAGAGTAATGACGAGGGGCACGAGGGCAGCGAGGACTGCCAAGTAGGTCGTTGCTTTGCTTTCCGCTGTTCTTGCTCTTTCAACTTCTGCTGCGGCAACACGCTGCGCTTCGTCTAGGGCACGCTCCGACTCACTCGAGAACTTAGCTGCATTGATTGCGGAGATGTCATTGTCTAGCTGCGTCGACTGAGCCTTCTTCTCTTCGACCGTGAGAGATTCAATATAGGGAAAAATGGCATCCAACCACTTCGACCACCTCACAAGGATAGTCCTTTAACGATTGCGGCACTGATCGGCGCACTGGTTCGCTGTTCGATCCAAGCCCACTGTCCATTTGGGTTCGCCTCAAGAAACCAGTGTTCGCCGTTCGGATCTTCGATGAGATCAATGGCGGAATAGCGGAGGTCGAGGGCCTTTGTGACCGCAACACATGCTCTTTCTATGTCGCGTGGTAACGTTATCGTGCGGTGTGTTAGATCGGTCCTGATGCCTTTGCGCCAATCAACACTGGTTTCCTCATGGTCTTGGGAATCTATGGCGGTAGCAAAGACGTGGTCGTCAACGACAATAACACGAATGTCGGACTGCTTGCGCAACTCGCGCTGAAAAATGACAGGCGCGAGTTCGATGGTAGTTGCGTCGTCCTCTATGCCCGGCCCGATTCGCGAGGTGAAAATCACCTTGCCTCGCCGGCCGTCGTCGATGAGGGCTTGACGCAATGGTTTTGCCACGACGTCCCCACGCTTGCTGAAGGAAATTGCGTGGTCGGGGTCATTAGTGACGATCGTGTCGGGCACTTTGAAGCCTACCCGACGAGCAAGCATCAGCTGTCGTGGTTTGTCTTCGGCACGTAGGATCGCGAATGGGCAATTTAGCCAGCGACCATTAAGGGCATTCCAGATGCTCCTCAGTATGGCTGACCACTCAGCATTAAGATAGTTTACCGTTGCAGGGTCTCGACCGTCAAATTCCGGCGGCATGGGGCGTCTGTAGTAAGCACCTTTGACCTCGCTCAGATCCAATGTCCTGTTCTTCCCCTCGAGTCGCAGCCTAGTGGGATCACCGTTTGGAATTACCGTCCGATAGGTGTGGATGTCTTCAGTGTTTAGCCTAAAGAATTTTATTCCCCTACGTTCGAGTTCAAGCACGACGAAGTCGGTCGTCACATCTCTCCGATTGGTTGCGAGGAGAATCAAATTACTATCTTCCTCGACATTATAGCAAATTCACTGCCTGATCGTCAGTTTCCTGTTGCACGTCAGTCTTCGTCTGAATTTCCGGTAGCATTAGGCACGCGTCCCGGTCGTCGACCTCCTGTTTCACTTCCGTTATCGTTCTGGTCTCCGCCATGGCGCCCCGGCTTTGGTCGTCGTCATCGGCTTCGACTTGGACCATGGTTTTGGTTTGCGTCTGGCCGAGCGTGGCTTGCGCTTCCTGAACTATAGGCCGGGATATACCCCCCACGTCGACCATCCAAAGCTGCCTTGTCTCGCAGTAATGTCCCTTCATGTCTGGTATTTCGCAGCTTCTTGGCGTTGCGAACCGTAGCAGATAGGGCTCGGTCGCCTTTTGTACTTTCATTGTTCCTGCTGTCATGCTTTCGCTTTCTTTCACTTAGTTTCGACGTACCACTGATCAACGCCGTTTATCACCAGTTCGTCAAGCATACCCGCGCACGCAGCAGTCCATCGACGGCTCATAAGTTCGCCTCGGCGCTGGTCACGAGCGCACAGAACTCGGTTTCGCCAATAATCTGAATAGGTAGGCCGGCGCTTTGCATCTCCTCGGTGCGTCGATGCTTGCTGCTCTTCGTGTGCTCGGCAAGGACATTCAGATCCTGGTCGCCGACGACCAGATGGGTCGTCTTGTTCGTAACCGAAGACTTGACGTCCATACCTACACGCGCGGCCATTGCCGCTGCCTCTTCGCGCGACATGCTCAGCGCGCCGGTGAACACCACGACCGAGCCGGAAAGTGCGCCGGCCGGATCGCCCTCACGCGTGATGGCGGCGGGATAGTGCTTCCGGGCGGGTTTGATCAGTTCGTCGAAGGTCAGGCTAAGGTGCGCTTCTGCATGCAGGACGACCATTGCGGCGGCGCGCGCGTCCTCGCCGGCGTCGTGATGACGGAAGTCGAGGTCCAGCACCTTCTTCAGGTTTCCCAGCCCATGACCGCCATTGCCTTTCAGTTCTGGCCAGGCCCTGCGGGCGATGGTGACACTGTCCGCCCAGCGAAAATCGGGGGCGGCGATACCACACGACAGGCAGGCCGCATTCACTGCCTGCCTGTCGAAATTGCTGTGTTGGACCAGATGATGTCGCGACAGAAGCGGAAACAGATGGTCAAGCACCTCATCGAACCGGGGTTCGCCATGCACATGATCGGGGGCGATGCCGTGAAGCTGGATATTGAACGGGTCGAACCTCGTGCCAGGGTTCACCAGCTTCGAGAACGTGTGGATCCGGTTGTCCGGGGACACGCAGGCCAGTCCGATCTGGCAGATACTGCCCGCGTCGCTGCAGGCCGTTTCCACGTCCAGAGCGATGAAGCGGAAATCGCCCTCCGGGATCATGGCGCGCATAGCCGGGCGGCCTCCAACGTGCTGGCGAGGATCAGGCAGGTTTCGACATCCGCCAGTTCGCTCCTCAAGCGTCGGGTGATCGCCAGGTTCTGGTTGTACTCGTCGACGAGGTCATTGTGCGTCGACAGAAGCGTCCGGTGGTCGGCCAGCAGCGTGTTGTAATCCCTCACTAGGTCGTTGTGCTCCCTGAGCAGCCGCTCATACCTGTCAACGCATTCGGTCACGTTGGACCTGCAGGTGAAGCCCTCGAAGTTGCACTGGTAGCGGTCGAAGCAGGCCGAGTCCTGGTTGATGCACATGCCGCTGCTGGAACAGACGGTTTCGCCGAACCCGAGGCAGGCGGGCCGTGCCCCGATGTTGCACGAAAAGCTCTGGCCCATGGCCGGGGTGGCCATGGACAAGACGCCGACCATAATCACCGCGCGGATCACATCACTACCAGCTTCGGCAGGCCGCGCACGATTTCCATGGTCCGCAGGCTGACGGTGATGACGCGCTGGAACAGTTCGAGCGGGTAGGCGGGGTTGTTCATGGTCTCGATGGCGTAGCGGTTGGCGTCGTTGACGATGCCGCTGGCCTTGTCGGTCTTGACCACCTGGCGTTCCATCACCCATTCCAGCGCAGGCTTGCCGTTGACGACGTAGTCGTAGGCCTCCAGCGGAATGTCCTGCATGGTGATGTTGGCATTGTAGATGACGGTGGTCTTGTCCTTTTCTTTGCCCGACTTGCCGAAGGCCCATTTCGTGACGCGGTAGAATGCCTCGGGGTTCTTGATGTCGGTCAGGCGCAGGTCGCCTTGCTTGATCGTGACCGGGTAGGGTTCGACGGTTTCATAGTTCACGTGCAAGTCGCCAAGTTCGCGGCCCGCGCGGCTGAAGGCCCAGAAGTCGGCGGCGGTTTTCACGCGGGGGATGCGGGGCAGTTCCTTGGACAGGTTGTCAGCATATTTCGCGCGGTAATCCTCGGAATGCAGCAGGCCGTAGACGTAGTAGAACAGGTCTTCCTTGGTGATCGTCTCGCCAGGATAGGCATCTTGGAAGTGCTTCAGGCCAGGATCAGTGATCGCGTCGCGGCGCTGAGGGCCGGATGTCTGGTCACCGAACAGACCACCTGGTTCCTCATCCTGCTGGTCATAAAGGTAAAGCGGGAAATTCTGCCCATTATAGTGGGTTTTAAACTCTGGCACTGAATCGACCATTAGCGACGAGAAACCTTGCTCTTCGCCAATCCCGACGGCACAGATAACTCGGTTGGCGCCTGAAACGGTAGGAAAAATACGAGGTATTTGGTACACCATCTCATTCAGACGCCGACTAAAATACAGCCAAGTCTTGAAAAATGGGCGGTACGAACTCTGCACAAAGACGCCCTGATCTATGTCAAGACGCTTGCCTCGATCGGCATCAGCTCGAAGAGCTCTTGTCCAACTAATCTTTGTTGGATCGTTATCCCATTCCTTGGCAGCCGCCGACATACCTGCGGTGACCAAGCTCAGTTCAGAGTTGAAGAAATCAATTGTATTCCGGATATTTTTCTTCAGGCCCTCTCGCGACGAGTTAAAGCACCAAGCGTCTCTGTTCGTTTTGACACCACTTGAATAGGAATCAAAGAGTACAGGCGCAGATTTATCCTTTTTGTCACCGATCTTGATGAATGACGAAAAGCTGGTGTCGCGCTGGTTCAGCCAGTCACTGTGCTCGTCAGGTTTGATCGACGACCAGCCTTGCGATTGAGAAATTCCGCCGATGCTGCCGAAGCTTCGTACAATTTCCAGTTTCTGTTTTTGATCGAGATAGTCGCCGATGTCGTGGAAGTGGATGCGCCCGTGTTGCGTCGCGTCTGGGTTCTTGACCAGAACACTTATTGCTATTGGCGCGCGGCTGCCTGAACCGAAGATTTTTCCACCTTCCCGGCGTGATAGTTCGCCGCTGGTGCGCTGGTTGCCGCGCAGATGGAAGATGTAAAGTTCGCTGAACTCGGCCGCCAGACATGCGCGAAGGCCGTCTGCGGAGTTACCATCAACCCACCCTGCATTGGTCACATAGGCTATGACGCCTGCATCGCTGATCCGATCTGATGCCCAACGGATGGCCCTGATGTAGCTGTCATAAAGAGCGTTCTTGTTGGTGGCGGAGGATTTCGCCGCATAGGTATCGCGGATGCGGCCATCAAGGGTGGGATAGGCGACGTTGGCGTTGTTATCGTTCGCGCTGTTCTGACCTGAGGAATAGGGCGGGTTCCCAACGATCACCCGAATGTCCGTGGCCTTCTGCCGTTTCCGCCGTTCCGAGTTGTCGGGCATATAATGCGAAATCAGGTCGTCGCTTTCATACATCTGGAAGGTGTCGGTCAGGCAGATGCCCTCGAAGGGCACGTACTCGTCGCCCTGCAGCCCGTGGTAGACCGCCTCGATGTTGATCGCGGCGATGTAATAGGCCAGCAGCACGATCTCGTTGGCGTGAATCTCGTGGCGGAACTTGTGCTCCATCTCTTCAGGTGCGATCAGGCCGGATTGCAGCAGGCGGGTGATGAAGGTGCCGGTGCCGGTGAAGGGGTCGATGATGTGGACGCCGGAGGAGCCGAGGGTCTGGCCGAATTCGGACTGCAGCACCTCGTTCACCGAATGGATGATGAAATCCACGATCTCGACCGGGGTGTAAACGATGCCCAGTTTTTCGGTGGTGCGGGGGAAAGCGCGGCGGAAGAACTTGTCGTAAAGCTCCACGATCAGTTTCTGCTTGGCCTGGGGATCGGTGATGCCCTGTGACCGCAGCTTGACGCTGGCGTAGAACTTTTCGAGGTCGCGGGATTCCTTGTCGAGGTTGGCCTCGTTCAGCACATCCAGCACGCGCTGCATGGCGCGCGAGACCGGGTTTTCGGCGGTGAACTTGTGGCCTTCGAACAAGGTCTCGAACACCGGCCGGGTGATGATGTGCTGGGCGAGCATCTCGATGGCGTCACCCTCCGATAGCGTGTCGTTCAGATCGTCGCGCAGTTCGGCCAGGAAGGCGTCAAAGGCGCGGCGGGCGGCGCTGTCGGGGTCTTTCAGCAGGCCGGTCAGGCGGGTGATGTGGTTCTTGGCGATCTCGGCGATGGAGGCCGACCAGTCCTCCCAGTAGTCGCGAGTTCCGCATTTCTTGACGATCTTGGCCATGATGGCGCGCGAGAATTCGTCGATGGAGAAGGTCATCTCGGTTTGGGTTGGGCCTTCGATCACATCGTCGCCGGTGCCGCCGCTGCCCTTGCCGATGCCTGAGCTGGCGGCCTTGGTTCTCGACGGCAGGTTCTCGACCACGGCAGTGACCGAGCGGAGTTCTTCGGTATCGGCGCTGACCCCGACGATCTCGATCTGGTCCGAGATGTCCTGCCCGAGGGAGGCCTTGTTTATCGTGCTGTCGAAGCGTTCATCATGGGCGCGGAGCGCGTTCAGGATCTGCCAGACGACGCGGTAGCGCTCATTGTCATTGAGCGCCTGCTCGGGCGGGACGCCGGCGGGAACACCTACGGGCAGGATGACATAGCCCATCTTCTTGGCTTCGGCCCGGCGCATGACGCGGCCGACAGATTGCACGACATCGATCTGGCTCTTGCGCGGGTGCAGGAACATGATGGCGTCGAGGGCGGGGACATCGACGCCCTCGGACAGGCAGCGGGCATTGGTCAGGATGCGACAGACATTGTCACCGGCATCGGCCTTCAGCCAATCGAGCAGGGCACCACGGGTCTTGGCGTTGAAGGTGCCGTCGACGTGTTCAATCTCGCATTGAAGGTGGTCTGAGGGGGCATCGTCGTCGAGCAGACTGTCCTGGCCGAGGTATTCATCGACCACAGCGGTGAACTCATCCCGGATCAGCTTGGAGCTGCGGATATCGCGGGCGAAGGCCAGCGCGCGGCGCATCGGGTGGGGATCTGCCGCGACTTCGGCCTTCAGATCGACCTTGGTTAGCGCCTTGTAGCAGCCGATAATCTTGGTCGCGTCATCCAGCACCAGTTCGCTGCCCGCATCGCCGAGGCGCTTTTGCACCGCCGCGCTGACAAGACCTTCGTTCATGGCCAGCACGATGACCTTGTAATCGGTGAGCAGGCCGTTCTGCACTGCCCAGCCAAAACCACGGTAGAACAGGGTTTCACCAAACAGCGCCGGATCATCCATCGATGCCAGCTCGGCGCCGACTTCATTGGCCTTGCTCCGCACATTGTCCCCGAAGATCCGGGGCGTGGCGGTCATGTAGAGACGTTTTTTGCCTGCGACATGGTCATTGCTGTGGATCTTGACGAAGTTCGACTCGTCTTCTTTGTCGAGTGTCGCCCCGGTTGTCCGGTGCGCCTCATCGCAGATGATCAGATCGAACGAGGGTAGCCCGGCTTCCTGTGCTCGGGTGAGGGTGCCGATCGACTGATAGGTCGAGAAGATGACTGTCATCCGTTCGGCATCGTCATTGCCGGCCTTTTCGGCTACCTTGTCCGGATCCGTGGTGGCGGGAAACGCCAGATCGTGGATTTCGATTTCGGCGATATCATCCGTGCTTTTGCGCCGCTTGCCGACATGCGCGTCAGAGCAAACGGCGAAGGCACGGATGGGGGTTTCGGTATCATTGGTCCACTCGCGCACTGTCTGTGACATCAGAGCCAGCGACGGCACCATGAACAACACGCGCTTGCCCTTGCCGGCGAGGTCTTCGGCAATCTTGAGGGCTGTGAAGGTCTTGCCTGTGCCACAGGCCATGATCATCTTGCCGCGGTCCGCCCTGGCAAGACCTTCTCTGACATGTGCCAAGGCATCTCGCTGATGCGGCATCAGGGTCTTCCGGGCGGCCAGGACGATTTCGCCGCGTGCCTCGAAGATCGTCCAGTCGATCCGGCTCTCCCGCAGATCGGTCAGGCCGATCCGCACGACGGGAATTGCCTGTCCCCGGATCATCTCTTCCGCGTTCGCGCTCCATTCCTGCTCGGTGGTGTCGAGCACGATCCTTCTGCGGAACGGCTCCTTGCCCGAGGCCGAGATGAAGCTGTCGATATGCGCCTTCTGAATCCGCGTGTCGGCGGCGTAGAACTTGGCCTGGATCGCCGCGAACCCATCCTCATTGCGCAGCTTGGCAACAAGGTCGATGCCGACATCCTTGCCCTCACGGCCATTTGCCTTGGCCCAATCGGCCCAGGTCCAGACGGCTTCGTATTCCTCTGACTGCACAGGATCGTTCAGGAAGTACGCCAGCGCGAGGCGTTCGAAGTAGGTGCCCTTTTCGCGTTCGGTGACGGCAGCATCGCGGTAAGATTGAAGGAGTCGATCAAGTGCCGTCATGAGTGTTCCTTGCCTTAATTGTCATTAACTTAGCGGCGATTCGTTCGCCTTGCGACCTGTAATCTTGATCGCAAGCTTCGGGGCGGCGCGAGATCGCAATGAGAAATTTCAACGCACGGCCATTACCTCACCAGTCTCCAGCCGCTTCACATAATCCACGACCGCCCCGTTCCAGTGGTAGGCAAAATGCCCGCCCTGTGTCGGGATCGGGATCACATCGGGCCAGAACACCCCGATGCACTGCCCGCCCGGATAGCGGACACTGGGCCAGGTTATGCCATTCGATCCGGCCGCGCGGCGCTCTGCGCCAAAAATTTGCGAGGGGTGGTAGTCGTCGAGGTCGAGCAGGTTGGCGCGGCCGGTGGCATCGTCCAGATCGGCATCAATTGACCCGATCAGTTCGCGGAACTGCGAGGTCCAGCCGGGCACCTCGTTCGTGGCGCGCATGAAGCGGGCGTGGTGGTGGATCGTCTCGGCGATGGCCACCTCGGTGCGGTCACCCGCATAGTAGAGGCCGAAGCTGCCGTCTGAGAAGCGCCCGGGGCGCAGGGGCGAGCAATGGACGAAGGGCGCCATGACCCAACTCGCGCCAGGTCCGGTCACGCGGCGCGCGACAGGCACCTTGGACAGATCACCGATGCTGTAGCGGATGCGCGGGTTGAACTTGGCCTCGGCCGAGGCCAGCGCCTCCCAGTCGGCGGGATCGGCGATGTCCTCGAAGAGGTCGATGGGTGGATAGATAGAGCGGATGATGCGGGAGGTGCGTGGCCAGGTCACGCGGCGGACAGGCACATTCACCAGGCACCCCGCTCCGCATCCAGATATGCGCGCAGGTCGATCAGGTCGGTGATCTCGCCGCGCAGCATGACATCGAGCGCACTGCGCCCGCCAAAGGCCTCGCTGGGCTTGCGAATCCACGCATAGCCGCGCGCGGGGTCGGTGAAGAGGTACCGCAGCGCCTTGTGGATCCCCAACAGGATCGCCATGCGCGCCCTCAGGTCACGATCGATGCGCCCGATATCGCCGGTCTTCCAGCGCGCCCATGTGCGCTGGGCCATGTCGCCCAGCAGCCCGCGCGCCTCGACATCGGTCAGACCCCAGGCGCGGAACAGGTTGACCGTGGCACGCGCCAGCGCCGCCGCTTCCTCGTCGGTGATGACGGGAAGGTCAGGGCGTGCGGTGATGGGCTGCACTGTGGCGAACTGCATGGTCAATCTCCTTTTGGCATTAATATAGACATTATGTGCCAAAAGGCAATGACAAGCTCCTACCCCTGCACACTCACCCGCGTCCAGGGCTTTGGCAGCGGCAGCCCCGCCGTCACCTCGATCTCGCGCAGCATCCCGCCCTCGATCAGCCCGTCCCGAACCCAGCCCAGCGCCTGCCACCAGTCGCCATAGGCGCGGCGGGCAGCCTCGATCTGCTGCGGGTGCGGGGAGAATGTCACCGGGCAGGCCAGAACCTCGACCGTGCGCCAATTTCCGCGGGCCAGCACGCGTTCGGTGGCGACGACGATGGTCGTCGCGCGATCGCCATGCCGGTTGCGCCTGACCTCAACCGGTACGCAGCGTGGTATGGCACCCGTCATCCAGTCCGGCGTCAGCCCGGCGCGGGCCAGTTCCGCGACCCGGATCGCCATACGCTTGCCGCCGAGACTGTCGGGGAGCCCGGCGACGGTGGCGGCGATCACCTCGGCGTCCTCGTGGGTGTAGCCGCCGATCTTGTGCTGTCCGCCATCGACCTTGCAGCCCAGCGCGGCGCGCTGCAGCAGGACGTATTCGAGGCCGAAGCCGAAGCCATGCCCCCGCTCCGGGTCTGGGCGCTCGGGCAGTTCCAGCTGGACCTTCTCTATGCGGAACGCCCATTCCAGTGCCGCCTGCACGCTCAGCGCGCGTTTGACCCTTGTGCCGCCTTCGCGCCCAATCCGTCCCTGGAAACTCATGGCTGCAATCCTTCAAGGAAATCCATCTGCGCCGGGCGCTGGGCTGCATCCGTTGGTCGCCAGATCCACGGACCCAAGGCCATGGGCAGTTGCGAGAGTGCGCCACGCATGTGCTGCTGCCAGAGGGTGAACTCCGTTGCCGAGCAGGCGCAGAGCGCGTGCCCTATGGGCCAGCCCATCAGCCATCCGACGAAGAGCGGGTTCAGCCGCCGCCGCGCCCGGCCCTTCAGGATCCGCTTTGATCCGGCGCGCCCATGCGAGGCAATCATCGAAGCCCACAGCGGGCGCGAGATCGGGGCGTGCAGCGAGGATCGCGCGCCATGCAGCATGATCGCCGGGGCCGGGCGGGTGAAGCCCTGCTCCGCCCGGTAGTGCAGGATATCCATCCGGGATTTGCCATCGGCCCGTGTGATGCTGGCCTCCGAACTGCCCTTCCAGTTCTGCGCCGCTGGTGTTGGCCACTGCGCTGCCTGTGCCGGCAGGGGAGGCGTTCCGCCCGAGCCATAGCTCTGGCGCGGTCCACCCTTCGCGCCGTCCGTCGCCTTCGGCGTCGACCAGTTGGTGATGCCCAGCGCCAGCGACTCGGCCTTCCGAGTGAAGTCGCTGTTCCCGGCCGGGTTGTAGCTGCTGGTCCCCGGATGCAGGCTCATCGGTGTGGGCCAGGATGAAGATCCGGAGCCGCTGGTGCGGCGCGCCGACTTCTGCCGCCGAGAACAGACCCGCCGCAGGCGTGTAGCCCATGGCCCAAAGCTCTCGCAGGACGGTTTCAAGGCCGAGGGTGACGTGCCCGGCGACGTTTTCGAGGAAGATCCACTCAGGGTGGCACTCGCTGATGACGCGGGCGACGTCGGGCCAGAGATGGCGGGGGTCGTCGGCACCGCCGCGCTTGCCGGCGGCGCTGAAGGGTTGACAGGGATATCCGGCCAGCACCGTGTCGAACGCCCCGCGGAAGGGCCTGGCATCAAAGCTGCGCAGATCGTCCCAGATCGGGGCCGGGGCGAAGTATCCCGCGCGTTGGGCCGCGATGAGCACAGTTCGGGGCCAATCCTCCCATTCGACAAAGGCGCGGGTGTGATAGCCGGGCTCGGCGAGCATGAGGCCCAGATCCAGGCCTCCGCCGCCTGCGCAGAGGGACAATCCGTGCCGGGGACGTGACACCATGCCATTCATCGCACCCCGCGCTCGCGCAGGCGCTCGACTGTGACCAGCCCCCGCGCCAGCATCGCGTCGCGCATGGTGTTGCTGATCGTGTTGGCGGGGAGGAACTTGTCCGAGTTCACCAGGTCGGCGTAGAAGGCTGCGAGGTCATCGTCGCTGGGCCTCGGGCCCTCATCGCGCTTCCGACGCCGGGCCTCGCCAATGCCGCTTGACGAACCCTTCATCGCAATCGCCGCGCCGGTCTGCTTCAGGCGCTGGGCTGCGCGCTGCATCGCGCGGTCGAGCGCCTTGGGGCCGTCGGGCGGTTCGGGGTGGTCGCGCCGTGAAGCCTCGGCCACGGTCAGGATCGCCTCCTCGTCGAGGCCCAGATCGTCGCGCCAGCGGCGGACATGCTCGCGCGGTGGCCAGCCCTGCCACCAGCCGGGCAGGGCGGCGGGATCGAGGCCCAGCGCTCGCAGCAGCTCTTCGAAAAACTGATCCGAGAGATGTTCGCGCGCGCTCGCGCCCTCCTCCTCCTTTACTGGTTTACTTAGAGGTTCCCTTACAGGGTTAGTGTCCGGATTCCGGACACGGTTTTGGCCGTTTTCCGGACACGGGTCAGGGTCAATTCCGGACACGGCTCCCGCCTCCGAGCCGTGTCCGGAATTGAGACACGGCTCGGGGGTATCCACAGGCTGATCGCCGGACTCAAAGTCGATTTCGGCGTCCATGAACGGCAGATCGTCCCGATCTCCATTTCCATGTCCGGTTTCCGGACACGGTTCCGGCGCATGCAGTGTGAAGCCCGGCTCAAACGCCAGGATGTAGCGGGTGGGCATCTGGCGTTTCGTGCCCGGATGCAGCCGCTGGATGCGGCGCACCAGCCCGGCCGCCTCAAGTGCTGCCAGATGCTCGTTCAGGGTCGATCGGCTGATCTCGCAATCATATGCGAGCTGCTGCTGCGACGGAAAACAGCCATAATCCGGGTTGAACCGATCGCAGAGGTGCCAGAGCACGATCTTGGTGGTGGGTTTTAACCCACGCTGCTGGATGGCCCAGTTGGTGGCGGCATGGCTCATGGATTGGCCCTCCGCGCTGAAACCTGCGCACTGCGCTGGGCCGTGTTCGGCTGGACCACACGCGTGGTGAACCCATGATCTGCCAGCGCCTCCAGCGCATCATCGAGCGAGCGTACCAGAGCCCAGCCGAAGCTCTGCGCCATCACCGCATCGCGAAACGCCTCCTGCGCCGGGCTCAACCTGCCCTTGAGGGATTTCAGCTCGAGGAACAGCACGCGCCCCTCGCAGAGCACGATCAGGTCGGCAAAGCCGGAATGGACGCCCATGCCGACCAGGATCGCCTGACGTTTTGCCCCACGCGGACCCGCCTCGGTCACCTCGTTGGCGCAGTGATGAATGATGGATGTCTTCGGCAGAGCAAAACGCAGCGCGGTGACGACCGCACGCTGCAGATCCGCCTCGGGGGTACCGCGCCGCTTCATCGCCGGCCCTCCGGCTCGGACTGGTTTCGATCAACGCGCCCGGGCGACCTGGCATCGAGAATGATCAGCAGGATCCGCGCATCCTCGCGCTCAGTGGGTGTCTCGCCGTGCCGGATCAGCACATTGCAGGCCAACCGCAGCAGGTGGTCGGAATGATGGGCAACATCGGCCACCACAATCCGGGCCTCATGCCGGCGCTCCTCGATCCATGCCTGACGGGCCTGGTCTCGTGCGCCGCGCCGGCGAAACGGAAGAGGGATGCTCATCGAGTGCCCCTCCGCTTGCGCGTGGGGCGGCTTCGTTCCCGGCTCAACAGCCACGCCTCGATGCTGCTGCGCCGGTAGAACACCTTCCGGCCAACGCGCATGCAGGGTGGTCCCTCGCGCCGAGCCTCCCAGCGCGACAGCGTGTCGGGCGTGATCATCAATTCTTCGGCCAGATGCTCGCGGCTGATCCAGTCCGCGAGCAGGTTGAGCGGCGCCGTGCCCGGCTCGAGCGTTATCGTCTCCGACATCGGTGATCTCCTTGTCTTGCGCCCGACAGGTTCGGGCTGAGGCGATCACAGCAGAGGCCGAGGGGTGGAAACGAGGCGGAAGGTGGAATTGAAGACGCAGGTGAATTCCACCCCATGTTTTATTGGGGTTTGCGCCTGTCCATGCGCGCGCGCCGTGCGAATCCCAGGCACATCCGCGGAATTTTCCAATGAAATTCCACCCCGGTTCCACCCCCCTTCACCGGCGCAATGGCGTTACCGTGGTGTCGGTCGGACAGCACCGGGTCTGAACGGATCAAACCGGAGGGAACCGGGGCGGAAACGTATCCGGCCGTGTTCCGCCCGAGCGAGATCGCGCCGTTACGGCAAGGCGGGGAAATCAGGGTGGCGGTGGTTCGCGACCAGCGCGCGCAAAGCGTCAGGGGCGATGACCTCGACCGTGTCCCCCCATGCGTAGAGATGCCAGGCCATCTCGAGCCAGCCGCCGGCCTCGAAGGTCACGATCAGGCCGCCCTCGGGATCGTCCTGCATGACCTGGCTGGGATGAAACACATAGTCGCGTGCCACCGGCGCCGCCCGGCGGTCAAAGCGCCAGATCACGGGCCCAAACTCGGCCACCGAATGGTAGGACCCGAAGGACCGTGCCGCATGCTGCGTGAGACAGAAGTCCGGATCACGCAGGAAGGTCTCTTTCAGGCGTCGCGGTTTCACGATGCGGTCGAGCCGGAAATGCCGGATGCGGTCATCCACACCGGGTTCGCGGCAAACGAGATAGCAGCGCAGACCGAAGAGAACGCCGTAAGGTTCGACACGGCGCATCCGCGGTGCCCCGTCGCGATCCCCGAGATAGGTCATCTCGAGGCGAAACGGCCCCTTGAGGGTTGCGTCGATCACCTCGAGCACTTCGGGACAATAGGTCGTATGCGGTCCGGGGCGACAGGCATGCCCCCGCGCCTGCAGCGTGGCTTCCGCATCGGCTTCCGCGCGACGCACTTCCGCAGGGGGATGAACGACCGCCAGCCGGTCGCGCAGTGCCGACAGCGCACGTGCTTCTGTCGTGGCGCCTTCGCGGGTCGCGCGCCGTATGCCCATCTCCAGCGCAGCGAGTTCGTCATCGCGGATGCCCTGCAGGCGCAGCAGGCGCTCATCCCCGGAGAGCGACCACCACCGCCTGCGTTTCTCATCGGTGCGGATGCTGACGGCCGGAAACACGGCTTCCAGCGCGCGTGCCATGCGCTGCGCACTGCGATGGTTCACTCCGAAGGCGGTCTGAATGTCGTGCAGGCAAACGCCTTCCACGCGCGCGGCGGCCATGCCGGCGAGCCGCATCAGCTCCAGGGTCTTGGTGAAAGGGACATAGGTCATGTTCGGAGGGTGCCATGGTTTTACGCCTTCGATAGTGCATTTGTCGCGCGGGTTTCGCAACTTCCGCGTGTCGGCCGGAGCGATTCTCTCGCTCTCCGCGCATTCGTTCTCGCAATCCACCCACGCGCGCTGCGTCAGCGCGCGACCGGGGGCGCATCGCCCGCGCATGTCGCTGGCCATGCCGAGGCCTGTGCGGCTGGCCGGATGGTGGTAAAAAAGAAGGGAAAAATAATGATGACTGTTTCACCGAGCGCGTTTTTTTCGATCATGGAGCTGGCAATACGCTGGGAATGCACGCTGCACAGGGTGGTGGATGCTGCCATTCTGGGCCAGCTGCGGGTTGTCATCGGCATCCCGCCGGTCAGCTGCGGGCATCAGCGGATCGGAGGTCTGGTCCAGGTCAATGTCGCGGACATGCTGCCGATGTTCCGCCGCCTCGGTCCAAGCGATGACGTCACCACGCTTCGCCGCATCGCGCCCTGTGAGGGGGGCGACTGGATCTATATCTCCGATCCGGCCGAGGGGGTGGTGATCCGCAGCACCGACCTGCTTGTGCCCGGTCAGGATGTGCAGCGCTATGAGGATGAGCGCGATCTGCTGCGCCGGAGCGCGCATTCGGCGGGATCGACGCCGCGCTATGACTGGGACGCGATGTACGCGTGGCTCTTCAAGCGCATCAACGACGCGGGCCTGCCCGAGAGCCAGGCGTCTTTGGTGGGCGAGGTGCAGGACTGGTTTGTGCGCAACTCGACATCGGGCAAGGTTCCCGAGGACAGCACGATCCGCAAGCGCATCATCCTGATCTGGCGGCTCCTGCGCGGGGGCAAGTGACGCCCGGCGCCTATGCGGAGCGTTTGTCCTTGTCGGCGTCATGCACGAGCCGGGGGCGCGGGCGGAAGATGCTGGCCACGCTGTCCACGCCCGCGCGCAGCGGCGATTCCATCAGGTGCGCATAGCGCTGGGTGGTCTGCATCTGGCTGTGGCCCAGCAAGCGCCCGATGATTTCCAGCGAGGCACCACCGCTGACCAGCAGCGAGGCGAAGGTGTGGCGCAGATCATGAATGCGGACATCGGGCAGGTCGGCCTCTCTCTGGACCATCACCCAGAAGCGGCGCACATCATGCACAGGCTTGCCAATCGCCGTTTCGCTGGGAAACAGCCACGGATTGCCGCGCGCGACGACCAGCTGGCGCTGGCGCACGATGGTGACGACATCCTGCGAGATCGGCACCCGGTGGATCTTGCGCTGCTTGGTGGTCGACGCGGGCTTGGACCAGATCGCGTAGTCGAGATTGAACTGCTCGAACCGGGCCTGGCGCACTTCACCCACGCGCGCACCGGTTAGCATGCAGATGCGAATGATCGCGGCGGCGCGCTGGTCCTCGGCGGAATCCAGCACGGCGGCGAGGCGGGTAAGTTCCTCAGGTGACAAAAAGCGTTCGCGTGCATGCTCAATCCGGCGATGGAAGCCCTGTGCGGGATTGTCCGCGCGCCATTCCCATTCCATGGCGAGCGTGAACATCTTGCGCAGCATCTCGCCCATGCGGTTTGCGCGGATCGGCGTGGGTTTGTGGCCCTGCAGCTTGCGCGCGCGATTGTTGGGCTTTGCCTTGCTGGGGCGGGGGCGGCCCTCTGCTACAAAATCGAGGAATTTCGCCACTTCGGATTTGGTGATCTCGCTCACCAGCAAATTGCCCCAGGCGGGCTCGACCATCTTGCGCAACATCGACACCTGATCCGAGCCATTGTTGCGCGCAAGTCTGGGCACATGCTCGGCGATATACCGATCGATCATGTCCCTGACGCGCGGGGCGTCGCGGAATTCCTCCTTCAGCGCCAAAGGGTCGTGCCCCTCATCGATGGCGCGGCGCAGCTCCCGGGCGCGCTCGCGCGCGGCCGTCACGCTCCACTCCGGCCAGCGCCCGAGGGTCATGCGCCGCTGGCGCCCGCCAAACCGGTAGTCGATGGTGAAGGTGCGCGCGCCGGAGGCCTGCACGCGTGCGGCGAAGCCGATCACCTCGGTGTCGAAGATCTGATAGCTGAGGCCCGGCCTGGGCTCGGAATCGCGAAGAAGCTTCTCGTTGAGTTTCAATCTCTTGGCCATGCATGCGGTCTCCCTTACCGTGCGACACAGGCGTAGAACTGCGCCTCTATCAAGTCAGATCACGGGGCAGGGGGCGGAATACAGGCGGAAGGAGGAATTGAAACGGGCAGGGCAATTCCGGTCAGTCATGTCAATGACTTAGGGTGGCGCCCAGCGCGGTCGGGGTACGAATCGCGGAACTGTGTGGGGCAAAAACCGGGTTTCGCGATCTGTGATTTTCGAGGCGCCCTGCCTTCACGGACGAGTTGTCCGTCAGGGCGGTCTTCCCGCCGACCAACTCGGCATCCATGCGTGGGAAATCGCCTTATGCCGCGGCCTTCTGCGACCGGCAATAACACGAGGCGCGGATCGGGATCTCGGCGCGGGCCAGCGCCTGGTCGAGCGCCAGCCTTATGTGGCGCCGCTCGACCGTCTCGCCGCGGCGGCGCAGGCATTCCTCGAGTCCGTGCAGGCTCCAGACATTACGCGGGTGCTGGCAGGGGCGTGACAACGAGTCGTCGAGCCCGAGATCGGCGCGGTAGACCACCTCGGCCTCATCGTAGCGGCCGGCTTCCATCAGGAGAGCGCCGAGCGCGTGCCGCGTCGGCTGCATCCAGCCCCAAGGCTCATCATAGAGCAGCCCGTCGTCGAGGCGCACAGCCGCGCGCAGATGCTCAAGCCCTTCTTCGACTCGGCCCGCCTTGTAGGCAAGCTCGCCCCGCATCATTGCCTCGGCGACCTTCAACACCTCGGAACAGGGATTGTTGAACATCATCCGGTCTTCCTGCACCGCATCACGCGCGGCCACGAAGGCGGCAGCTTCGACCTCGGACTCGGCGATCCGGCCAAGATTTGCCAGCGCCACAGTGCGCGCGTAATGCAGGAGCGCCGTGGTGAAGCTGTAGAGTTCGGCATTCTCGGGGAATGTCTCGGTCAGGATATCGGCCCAGCGCCCGAAGCGGACGAGTACATGCAGCCTCATGCCGAGGAAGGCCTCGAAGAACTCGGGCAGGAAGCGCACGACAGGTTCGGGCAGCGCCTCCGCCAGCCGCGAAGCCGCTGCCAGCGCTTCGGATGGCCGTGCCAGGAACATCGCGCCGTAAATCACGAAATGCAGGTTATGGATCCGGTAGACCGTGTAGAAGTTTTCGGCACCGGCGTGGTCGAAATACTTGCGGTCGACCTCGGCGGCGCGGCGGTTGCGCCACACGACATTCTGGTAGTCGCCGCAGAGCACGTCGATATGCGTCGCCATGTGCAACAGATGCCCCGAATCCGGCACCAGCTCGACCAGCCTGTCGCCATGCGGCAGGGCCTTCTCGGGTGTCGGCGACATTTCCATCAAGTGGATGTAGAGGTGCAGCAGCCCGGGATGGTCCCAGGCCTCGGCGCGCGTGGCGAAGACCCGCTCGAGCAGCGCCTGCGCCTCGGCTGTCGAGGCGCCTTTCGCGGGGGTTCGTGCGGGCAGATCCCACAACTGCCACGGCGTGCGGTTCATCAGCGCCTCGACAAAGATTGCGGCGACGTCGAGGTCGTCGGGGAACGCGGCGTGGACCTCGCGCATGGCCGTGGCGAAAGCGTCATTCCAGGGCCCGTAGTCCTCGATCGCCGGGTCGGTCGGAAAGCGATCACCAAGGGCCTTGACCATCGCCCGCTCGACCGGCGTCGCGGTATCGCCCGCGACGCGGGCCTGCGACAGCGACGCATGCGCCTTTTCGAGCGCGGCGACCTTTTCGTCGGGGGCGAAAAATTCCCAGAGTTTGTTGTAGTTCGGCCCGATCGCATGGGCGATGCCCCAATGCGCCATTGCGCAGTCCGGATCGGCGGCGATAGCCTTCTCAAAGCAGGCGATGGCCTCTTCGTGGTTGAACCCGTAGAGCCAGACGAGGCCGCGATCGAACCATGCCTGCGCCTCACCGGAACCGGTGGTGACCTTGCGGACGTATCGCCCCAGATCGAACTGGTACATGCCCCTCCCTCCCCGAACGACCAAACCCGGCCCCGAGTCACGGAAACGCCACCGGCCGATCCTATCGCATCTGCGCGAGTCGGTCACCCCGATTCCGTTCCTGTGCAAGGTCCGAGTCTTTCCGGAATGTCGTGTCCACCCGCCCTGATTCAGGTTGCGGCGCGGCGACAAGTCGCAGGCGCAAGCTTCTTCTGCGATAAGGCTATCGGCGCCGAGGTGGCAGCTGGCTACGAAGTATTCCGGATCCGCATCGCAGTGGCAGGGACGTTTCCTCCTTTAGCAACCAGCGGGCCATCACGCGTGTGTTCCATGATCCTTTCAACGGCATAGCCTTTTTCGGCGCCGCGATGTCCAGTAGGCTGTCAGGAGAGATTGCGTTCGTCATATTTCCTTCAGAGTTACCCATGGAAGCAACATTGATGAAAATCCCGAGAACCGCAGTCGTGCTCCAGGGCGGCGGCGCGCGCGGCGCATACCACGTCGGCGTTCTCAGAGCAGTCGCAGAAATCACCGGCGCTCGACGCTCCCCGTTCCCAATCATTTGCGGGTCGTCGGTCGGCGCAATCAATGCCGCATCCATTGCTGTCGCGGCAAACGATTTTCAACGAGGCACCGAGCATCTCTCGGCCCTTTGGCGCAGCCTGAGATGTCATGCTGTCTACAACGCTGATGCCTTATCGCTTCTGCTCTCGACGGGACGGTTGGCAGGCACGATGATCTTCGGATACCTCGGCTTCAGCGCCTCTGGCGGTCTTCTGGATTACGAACCGCTCAGGCAGCTGCTCGAGCGCGAGTTTCGTCGATCTCACCTGACACACGCCATCCGAAGCAAAGCCCTGCATGCGTTGTGTATAACGGCCTCAAGCTATGAAGGCGGTCATGCCGTCACCTTTTTTGAGGGCGCAGACAGTATACCTGACTGGCACAGAGCCCGGCGAACTGGCCAGCGGGCGCAGATCGAACCGATGCATATACTGGCCTCTGCTGCTCTGCCCTTTGCCTTTGCACCGGTCCATCTCGATACGGGATACTTCGGCGACGGGGCGCTTCGCTCGACCGCGCCGTTGTCGCCTGCGATCCGGATGGGCGCCGAGCGTATTCTTGTCATTGGCACGCGCGATACCCATCTCGACACCGGGCCACGGCCAGCGAGCAAACGTGGACCAACTTTTGGAGAAGTGGCAGGCCATTCCCTCGATATCCTTTTCAACGACAATCTCGAGGCGGATTACGAGCGAATGGATCGCATAAACCACACCGTCTCGCTCATCCCGGAACAGCGAAGGAAACTCACGCCTCTGCGTGTCATCGAGAGTATTCTTCTATCCCCTTCGACAGACCTCAGGGCAATCGCCAAGGAGCATGCCTCTGATCTGCCTCGCCCGGTGCGCATGCTGCTGCGGAGCGCCGGGGCCTGGGGCGGCGATGGGCGCCTTGAAAGCTACCTCATGTTCGAGCCCGGATATGTAGGCGCTCTGATCGACCTAGGATACGTGGATACGATGGCGAAAGTCGAGCAGATTCGCGTTTTCCTCAGGCGCTGAAACCCTGGTGAAGCGGCACCTGCGCACGGTCGATCTTCTGGCTTCTCTCCATCCAGAACAGCAAGCTCCCCTTCGCACCGAGCGGTATTCTGGGGCACGCCTGTTACTACCCACTGCGGGATCTGGAAGCATGCTTCGAAAGCACTGCAAGGGAAAACTCTACGAGGTAATCGTTCAGGGCGAGCGAAGCCGCGACGGCGGCATTAGCGTCGCTTTCCGCGATCGCTGACAATATCCGGCGATGCAATTCCTGCCCACGCGCAATTTCGCGTTGTTCGTCACGAACGTGCACGATCCAGAAACGCCGCGACAACCCTTGAAGAGGGAGCATCAATGCACCCAGATACCGATTTCCGGTAGCCTCGATGATCAGAGAATGCGTCTCGCGAATCGTGTCGATGTATTCCGACAACGAGAAACGACCTGACAGCCGAGCGGCAAGTGCCACCATCGAATACCGTTGCCGACTGTCGGCCCGCGAGCAGGCGAGATCAACCGCAAGAACTTCGACCGCGCGCCGAACCTCAAGCCCGCTGAGCTGATCTTCGACCGTGATCGCCGGGATTTCGATACCCTTACTTGCATGAACGCGGATCATATAACTTGGCGCGAGACGCTGAATCGCTTCGCGAATCGGCGTTCGCCCCAGACCCGTCATTTCGACGAGCGTGCGCTCTGAGACCATCGACCCAGGAGCAAGCTCTCCCTGCTCGATCATCCTTTGAAGCACATCAATGGCTTGCTGCGTTTTGTTCATTCTCGCATCTCGCTCCTTCTTGCGCTTACTGATATCGTAAACGCAAGTTGCTTGACATGCCACCGATATATCGGTTACATATCGCACAACATAAAGCATCCGAGGATGACCCGACCATGAAGTATTCTCCGGGAACCGAGCCCTGCCCTCTCCCTTTCTCGCCCTTTAAAAGTTGCACTGTGCCGCGACCGATCGGCTGGCTTTCGAGCAGAAACGCTTCCGGGGTCGAGAACATCGCGCCCTACAGCCAATGGAACAATCTGACCTTCGATCCGCCGATGGTGATGTTCGCGGCGAACCGCTATCCGGATGGTCGCCGTAAAGACACCGTCATAAACGCGGAGGAGACGGGATGGTTCGTCTGGAATATGGCGACATACGCGCTCCGTGAGGCCGTCAATATCAGCGCCATGGCTCTGGCGCCCCACGAAAGCGAATTCGACCGGATCGACGTTACGCGCATTTACTCCGACAACGGCAACGTTCCGATGGTACTCGAAAGTCCTTGCAAATACGAATGCCGCTACCTCAGCACGCATACGCAGCGCGGTCACTCGGCGATGGGAACTGTCGACGTCGTCTTCGCCCAGGTCGAAAAGATCCATGTCGACGATCAATTCATCCGCGCCGATGGCCGGCTTGATGTCGCGGCAATCCAGCCAATCGCCCGGTTGGGCTATTTCGACTACACGGTGGTGCGCGAAACCTTCGAGATGCGCGTCCCGGGCTCTGACGCTGACGCTCGTGCCGGGCTCGAAGGTCGCGCAGGATGACGCCACTGCGGGTAATTCGCGCCTGGGTGCTTCGGGGCATCACGCCAAGATAAAAGGCCAGGAACACAGCACCCTTCGCGCAATGTCGAAGTTTTAACCTTTAGAGGAGGAGAATGAAATGTCTGCACGTATTGCCACTGGAAAATCCGCACTCTCTCGCCGTTCGGTCCTTGGCGGCATCGGGGCCGCTGCAGCCGTGACACTGTCTGGTCTCCCGGCGAGAACCCAATCCCTTACACGCGTGCACATCAGCACTGCGCTGCGCCTCGCCAACTACACGCCGGCCTACATCGCTCTGCGCGAAGGAATCTTCGAGAAACATGGGTTGGCAGTCGAAGTCACGGCGGCGAGCTCGGTCGCCGAACCCATCTCCATACTTAACGCGGGCCGAGCCGAATTCGCGATGACCGGGACGGGAATGGCGGTAAACTCAGCGATCGAGGGTGCCGATACTAAGGTGATCGCTAAGATGGCCGGAGCCATCGGACTCTGGTTCATTTCCAGACCCGGTGTTCGCGTCACATCGCTTGACGACCTAAAGGGCAAGACCATCGCGTCCTACCGATTCCCGTCCAACACTGTCTCCTCGCCGACCTACGCGATGCGCTCGGTCGGGGGCTTTGATCCTGCGGCGACCGGTGTGCGCTTTCTTGAAGGCCCATTCGGATCGATAATTCCCGCCGTGGTCGATGGCAGGGCCGATCTGGGTTGCGTCTTTGAATGGGACGCAAGCATTGCCGAGGTTGTCCATGGCCTTGAGGTGTCCTTGCCTCTGGCCGAAGTACTGGGCCCGATTGCATTTACCTCTACACTGGTTTCGAGCCGCTATGCTGAGCGCAATCCCGAAGTCGTACAGGCTTTCGTAAACGCCTTGGCTGAAAGTATGGAGCTTTTGCATGCCGATCCGGAAGTTTACCGCCGAGTCTCGACCGCAGAGTTCGATCAGGTGCCGCCCGAGGCGATTGCTGCGGGCACCCAGCGCCTTCTGTCAGCTGAAGGGGTTGTGCCGCGTAATCCGATGATTACCCGCGAGGAATGGGATGCCATCATTGCCCATGACACAGCCGCGGGGACGGTGCGCGGCGAAAGAACCTATGATCAGCTTGTCGACATGTCCTTCGCCCAGCGTGCCATCGAGGTGATCGCCAACGGTGGCTGAGGTAGTCAAGCGCAAAGCCAAGAGGTGCCAACAATGAGCTGGTCAAGCTTCAAATACTTACCAGGCCAGATCGGTCTCGCAGTCGCCATTTTTTTCCTTTGGGAGGCTATGGTGTCTGCGGGCGTTCTGTCTGCCCATCTATACGGATATCCGTCGGGAATCGCTGCGCGGGCTTATACGCTCGTGACGTCGGGCGAGATATTCCGCCATGCTTCGGTCACCGCCTTTGCGGCGATCGTAGGTTTTCTGATTGGGAGTACTCTTGGCAGTTTTTTCGGGCTCTGCCTATGGCTGAACGAGACAGTAGCACGTACTGTCAGACCATTCATTGTCGCGATCAATGGTGTTCCGAAGATCGCCTTCGCACCTCTCATTATCGTATGGTTCGGTATTGGAATCGAGTCGAAGATTGCCATTGCTGCGGCACTAACCTTCATCGTCAGCCTGATCGCGACCTATAACGGCACGCTTGAGACCGACAAAGATCTGCTGCGCCTGATGCGATCACTCGGTGCCACTCGGCTGCAGGCATGGCGAAAGGTGGTCGTGCCCGCTTCAATCCCTTGGATGCTCTCGGCTCTGCGCCTGAATGTCGGCTTTGCTCTTATTGGCGCAGTTGTAGGCGAATATATCTCATCGCAGCAAGGTCTTGGATATCTCGTTTATTACTCGGGCGTTCTTTACGACCTAAACGGTGTCTGGGTCGGCATCATCGCCCTCATGATTGTGGCGCTTCTGATCGATCGTGCCGTTACCGAAATCGACAGGAGGGTTCGGTGGTGAAGAATAACCTCCCTCTCGAGACACGGAGCCTATCGGTCACATTCAACAAGGGAACCGAGAACGAGGTGGTGGCCTTCTCCGACATCACCTTCGAATTGCAGCCGGACGAGATCCTGGCAATCGTAGGACCCTCGGGATGCGGCAAGTCGACCCTTTTCAACGCAATTGCGGGTTTGCAACCTGCCACGTCGGGCGAGGTTTTTGTCAACGGCACGCGGGTTCTCGATGCGAAGGGTCAGGTCGGCTACATGCTTCAGAAGGACATGCTTCTGCCTTGGCGCAATGTGCGCGACAACGTTTCGCTCGGCTTGGAAGTCAAAGGAGTGTCACGTGAAAAGCGCTACGAAGTTGCCGAGCGATTGATCGCGTCCTACGGACTTAAGGGGTTCGAGGATTCCAGGCCGAGCACCTTGTCGGGCGGCATGCGCCAGCGCGTGGCATTCATGCGGACACTCGCGCTCGATCCGGATGTCATTCTGCTCGACGAGCCATTTTCGGCCCTCGACTTTCAGACGCGGACACTTTTGCAGGCAGAGGTTCTCGACATAATTGGTAAGCAGCGAAAGAGCGCCATCCTCGTGACGCATGACATCGGGGAGGCGGTAACCATGGCGGATCGGGTGATGGTGCTGAGCCGTCGCCCAGGACGCGTCAAGTGCATGGTCGACATCGAATTGAGCCGTGACGAACGCGATCCGGTGAAACTGCGCAGTAACAAGAAGTATCAGGACTACTTTCAGTTCCTTTGGTCTGAATTGGACATCTAAGGCAGATGCCCCGCTTTATAGGGACACGCATCGGGAATCGCCATGGGTTACGATCAAGGTTTGGCTTATGAGCGGGTGCCTTAGTCAACGCCTGGTCAACCCCTGAACGCGGTTTTGAACACTTCTGGCGTCGCCGAAACGCGTCGAAATCCCGCAGATCACGAAAGGAAAGATTGCGAAATCAAAAGCTTGTTGGCTAAGGTGTTGACAACAAACAAACTGCCAGAGCCCCTGTGTTTTGGCTCATAACCTGAAGGTCGTAGGTTCAAATCCTACCCCCGCAACCAAAAACCTTAAATATATCGGATAGATAGAACCTGACCTAACCAGTCGGGATTTCGGCGTTCAGTTCATGTCAACGCCATGTCAACGTTTTGGGAGTCGCCCTCCGACGCGCCCAGGGCGCCCGATTTTCGGCAGATCAAGACGGGATCGAAGGCGTAGAGCGCCGCGCGGCGGCCCAACGATGTCGCGGCAAAATCGCTTGATGGCAGAATAGCGCCCTATTCTGCCGCCAAGCGTCGTTGCTGTCAGTCGCCTGCGATCAAACCCCATTGACGCCAGGATGACGTCATCTCTCTCGGGCGTTGGCGCGGTGCCGTCGGCTTCGGGGCCATGGAAACACGATGCAGGCTGTGCCAACGTCGCGCCATGATTGAATTCCGCCCGCTCCCTGATGACCATCCCGATCTCGCGCATTCCCCCATGCTGCGGGCAGCACTCCTGACCCTGCAATACGCGCAGGAGCATGGATCGATCGGACTGACGAAGACCAAGGCATTCAAGCGCGTCTTCGTCCATTGGGCGGTCGAGCATTTCGGCTGGCCGGGCAAAAGCGCGGAAGAGATGTTCCGCTACAACAAGGTCATCAACGAATACGAGTTCCCGCCGCTCGAGGTGCTGCATTTCCTGCTGATCTCCCTGCGCCTGGGGCGGCACTACAAGGGCGAGTTCCGGCTGACCAAGCGGGGCGCCGAGCTCGCGGGCGCCCCGGGGCGCCTGTTTGCCGAACTGATCCCCTATTTCGTGCTCCGGATCGATCACGCCTCCTATGCGCGCTTCGACGAGCGCCCCTTCGGCAAGTGGGATGTCTGGATGAACGTCATCAACGTAGAGGCCGACCACGGCACGACCGAGGCCGCCTTGTTCCAAGCATTCTACGGTGAGGCGAAGGACTGGCACACGGCCGGCTGGAGAGAGATGGCCGCGTTCTCGTCCTGCGTGCTGCGGCCGCTCGAATGGGCCGGATTGCTGATGGAAACCAGCGAGGACGGCCCCGGCAAGCATGTGTGCCATGTCTTCAAGACCCCGCTGTGGCGCAGCGCGCTCAAGCTCGACACCGACAACATGCTGCGGCCCATAGCCGTGCAGTGAGCGCCATGCCCTCAATGGCCACGTGCGAGCGCTTTGCTGGATGACGGAATCCCGGGTGCCCGCTAAGCTGCACTGATGAATTTCGCTTTCTACGATCTTGAAACCACCGGCACATCGCCCGCCTTCGATCAACCGCTGCAATTCGCCGCCATTCTGACGGATGGTGAATTCAGGGAGATCGAGCGGGTCAATCTTCGTTGCCGTATCGCGCCGCACATCATCCCCTCGCCTTGGGCGCTGGCGGTTACCGGCGTGCGCCCGGCGCAACTGGTGGATCCCGCATTCCCGACGCTCTTCGAGTTCATGCAGGAGATCGGCGCGCTGATCGAACGCTGGTCGCCCGCGATCTGGACGGGGTTCAACAGCATCCGCTTCGACGAGGAGATGCTGCGTCAGGCCTTCTACCAGAACCTTCAACCCGACGTCTTCGCCACTCTATTCAACGGCAACACCCGCTTCGATATTCTGACCGCGCTCTGTGCCGTCTGGCACCGCCAGCCCGAACTGTTCGAGTGGCCTGTGGATCCCGATGGCCGGGTGCGCTTCAAGCTGGACCGCATCGCACCGCTGAATGGCTTTGCGGCGCACAATGCCCATGACGCGCTCGGCGATGTCGAGGCGACCATCCACATCGCCCGCCAGATCGCCCAGCGCGCGCCGGGACTCTGGGCAGAGCTGCTCGCCAACCGCGACAAGGCGCATGTCCAGGCCAGCCTTGCGACCTTCCAGCCCATGGCGCTGGTCGAGCGGTTCGGGGGTGGCCTGCCGCGCGCAACCGTCGGCTGCTTTTGCGGTACCTCGGCCAGCAACCCCAATCAGGCGGCATTCTTCGATCTGGATGCTGCCGATCCGACTGACTTGCTCACGGCCGATGACTCTGTGGTCTTCGCCGCCGTGGATGCCACGCCCAAAGTCATCCGGGCCTTCTCCATCAACAAGTCGCCCGCCTTACTTTCCGTCGCCGCTCCGAGCGCCGAGCAGCTGCGCCGCGCCGCGGTGATCGCCCATGCGCCCGAGTTCGGGGCGCGGGTGGGGAGAGCCCTCGCCGCGCGTTTCCCCGAAGACCCCACTGCGCCCGCGCCTCCGGTCGAGAAGCAGATCTATGGTGGCTTCTACAGCCATGCCGACAAGGCGCTGCTCGCGGAGTTCCAGCGCGCGAACTGGTCCCGGCGCCAGGAGATCGTCGCCAACCTTGCCGATCCCCGACTGCGCCAGCTTGGCCGCCGTCTCGTAGCGTTTCACGCTCCTGAGCTGCTCTCGGCGGAAGAGCGCGGGCAGTACCAGGCGTGGTTGCTGGAGCGCTGGTCAGCGCCGGATGTTCCGGAGACCGAGTGGACATCGAGGGACCGTGCCCGAGCGGCGCTGGACGAGATGCGGGGCGATGGGGGGATTGACCTTGGGCTGGTGTTCGAGATCGGGGCGTACCTGAATCTGTTCGAGTAAACCGCAGATGACGTGAGAAAAGGACGGTGTCGGGCGTAGGCTACACGCCCATGATCTGCTGGATGGTAGCGGTGAATTATGCTGTAATCACGCTACTGCAAAAATAGAAGATTGACTCGAGTGCCTCGCATGAATAGTTTCTCTGTAGGCCGTCTACAGGAGATTGTTCTATGCGGGTCGCTGAGCTCTGCGACATTCATTCGGGCTACACTGCGCGCGGCAGGCTTGAGCCGCTGCCCGAAGGCGGTGTGCTGGCGATGCAGCTGCGCGACGTCGGCGCGGACAGCGAGATGCTTGGTCCACGGCTCCAAAGGTACGATCTGGGCGCCCTGTCTGATCGTTACTTCGTCCGTGGGGGGGAGGTGGTCTTTCGATCTCGCGGAGAGCCGAATACGGCTATGGCTGTCGGCGACGCGTTGACAGAGCCAACCGCAGTGATTGTGCCGCTTGTGATCGTCCGCCCTGACAAGGATCGGGTGCTGCCGGAATACTTGGCTTGGGCCATTAATCACCCAGAGGCGCAACGTCGCCTCAGCGCAGAAGCGCAGGGAACGAGCCTTAGGATGATCCCAATGGCGGCCCTCGAAGATCTTCAAATCCCGCTTCCTGACTTGCCTACCCAGAAACGCATCGTCGCGCTCAATGCACTGGTTAGACAAGAGGCGCGCCTTCTGCGACAGCTCGCAGATCGGCGGGAGGAGCTGGTTTGTGCCATTCTCGGGGAGGTCGCAAAGGCCGCCGAGCAGAAGGAAGTTGTCTGATGACCAGCAAGATCACGCAAGACCAAGTTAACGGCGCCGCTTGGGCAGCCTGTGATAGCTTCCGCGGCGCGGTCGATCCGGCCCAATACAAGGATTACATCCTTGTCACGCTGTTCCTGAAGTACATCTCCGACCTTTGGAACGACCATGTTGAGACTTACCGCAAGCAGTACGGTGGAGACGAGGCGCGCATTCGCCGGCGCCTCGAGCGCGAGCGTTTCATCTTGCCCGAGGGCGCCAGCTTCTACGACCTCCACGCTCAGCGGAACGAGGCCAACATTGGCGAGTTGATCAACATCGCGCTGGAGAAGATCGAAGACTCGAACCGCGCCAAGCTCGAAGGCGTCTTTCGCAATATCGATTTCAACTCTGAAGCCAATCTCGGCCGCCCGAAGGATCGCAACCGTCGCCTCAAGAACATGCTTGAGGATTTCGCCAAACCTGCGCTCGACCTGCGACCCAGCCGGGTGACCGAGGACATCATCGGTGAGTGCTATATCTACCTGATCTCCCGGTTCGCCTCGGACGCTGGGAAGAAAGCGGGCGAATTCTATACTCCCTCGGCCGTGTCCAGTTTGCTGGCCAAGCTTGCCGCGCCGCAGCCCGGCAACACAATCTGCGACCCTGCCTGTGGGTCCGGTTCGCTGTTGATCCAGGCTTCGCAGGAGGTCGGGTCCGAGAACTTCGCCCTCTACGGGCAAGAGGTGAACGGGGCGACCTGGGCGCTGGCCCGGATGAACATGTTCCTGCACGCCAAGGATGCCGCCCGCATTGAATGGTGCGACACGCTCAACAGCCCGGCTCTCGTCGAGGGCGACCACCTTATGCGCTTCGATGTGGTGCTCGCCAATCCGCCGTTCTCACTCGATAAGTGGGGCGCGGAGGATGCGGACAGCGACCAGTACAAGCGGTTCTGGCGCGGCGTACCACCCAAGTCCAAGGGCGATTACGCCTTCATCACCCACATGATCGAAATCGCCAAGCGCCAGTCCGGCCGCGTCGCGGTGATCGTGCCGCATGGCGTGCTGTTCCGGGGCGGGGCCGAGGGGCGCATCCGGCAGC
Organism: Pararhodobacter sp.; assembly: GCA_046295695.1. GTDB lineage: Bacteria > Pseudomonadota > Alphaproteobacteria > Rhodobacterales > Rhodobacteraceae > Pararhodobacter. The sequence goes on from JBKBMS010000002.1 coordinate 81,086, forward strand.
AGCTGATCGAGGAGAACCTGCTCGACGCCGTCGTCGGCTTGCCGGCGAACCTGTTCACCACCACGGGGATCCCGGTCGCCATCCTGATCTTCGACCGCTCGCGCGAGGAAGGTGGCGCGAACATGGGAAGGCGCGACGTGCTGTTCATCGACGCCAGCAAGGAGTTCACGCCGGGCAAGACCCAGAACGTGATGGACGAGGCGCATGTCGCCAAGGTGCTGGAGACCTACGACACCCGCGCCGAGGTCGAGCGGTATTCGCATCGCGCCAGCCCCGAGGAGATCGCCGATAACGGCTACAACCTCAACATCCCCCGCTACGTCGACACCTTCGAGCCGGAGGACGAGATCGACGTCGCCGCCGTCCAGAAGGACATCCAGCGGATCGAGGCTGAACTGACCGAGGTCCGGGCGAAGATGGTCGGGTATCTCAAGGAGCTCGGCGTTGATGCGTGACGGAGCGATCTCGGCAAAAGAACGCGCGCGGAGCCGCGCCGCTGAGCGCGACCTCGGTCGCCTTGGCGTGACAATGGTTCCAGATGGCTGGAAGCTCTCCACTGTGGGCAAGGCTTGCACGATCCGAAATGATCTCCGCTTGCCGCTTTCGGTCGAAACAAGATCGGCGATGCAGGGGAAGTATCCTTACTACGGCCCGACCGGCGTTCTCGATTACCTTGATGAGTTCCGGGCTGAAGGTGAGTTTGCGCTCATTGGCGAAGATGGCGATCATTTTCTCGACACGGCGAAGAAGAGCCAAACAGTTAGGGTGTCCGGGCGGTTCAACGTCAACAACCACGCCCATCTGATCGCGAGCGGTAAGAGCTGCGCGGTCGACTGGTTCTTCCATTTCTTTAGGCATCGAGACATTTCGCATTCGCTCACCCGTCAGGGCGCAGGGCGCTACAAGCTCACAAAGCAGGCGCTCGAAAAGCTCCCGATCTTGCTTCCCCCGCTACCCGAGCAGCGCAAGATCGCCGAGATCCTGCGGGCTTGGGACGAGGCGCTCGAAAAGCTCACCGCCCTCCGCGCGGCGAAGGCGCGGCGCCTTGATGGCCTCCGCTTCGCGCTTCTGTTCGGGGAACTCCGCCTCAATGGTCACCGCCACAACTGGGCGCCGACGCGACTCGACGCAGTGACACATGAACTGACCAGGCGGAACGGCGCCAAGGGACTCGGGCGCGACTGCGTCATGGGCGTCACCAAGGCAGAGGGCGTCGTCCCAATGCGCGAGCAGACCGTCGCCGCCGATATCAGCCGATACAAGCGCTTGCCGCCGCGCGCTTTCGCCTACAATCCGATGCGTATCAACGTCGGCTCCATCGCGATGAACGAGCGAGGCAAGGAGGTTCTCGTCAGCCCCGATTACGTCGTCTTCGCCTGCAACGTCGACGGCCTCGACCCCGATTACCTCGACCATCTGCGCAAGACGTCCTGGTGGGCCCACTACATCAACAGCGGCGGGTCGGGCAGCGTGCGCCAACGCACCTACTACGACGACCTCGCCGCGCTAAAGCTGCCCTTGCCGGAACTGGACGAGCAGAAGGCCATCGCTGCGGTCCTGAACACCGCGCGGGCTGACCTGGCCGTGACCGAGCGCGAGATCGAGGCCGTCACGCGCCAAAAACGCGGCCTGATGCAGAAGCTGCTGACGGGCGATTGGAGGGTCACCCGGTGAAGTTCGAAGTTTACTGCGACGAGACGCTGCCAGACCTCTTCACCTCGGCACACCCCGACGCGCGCTTCCTGATGATCGGGAGCCTGTGGCTCCCGGCTGATTTGCGAGACGTCGTGAAGGCCCGAATCGCAGGGCTGCGCCAGCAGCATGGCGTCCATGGCGAGATGAAGTGGCGCAAGGTGTCGCCGTCAAAGGTGGGCTTTTACACCGATCTCATTGACCTCTTCATGAGCTTCGGTCTCGACCTGCGGTTCCGATGCATCGCTGTCGAGCACCAGGCCATGAACCTCGGCCTGCACAATGGCGACGCCGAGTTGGGCTTCTACAAGTTCTATTATCAGGTTCTGCACCACTGGATCCTCGATCAGAACGAATACACCATTTTCTGCGACCTGAAGCGCAACCGGGACAGGACCCGGCTCGCTACGCTCAAGCGGGTTCTGAACAATGCCAACCGGACCTCGATCATCCGTGACGTTCAATCGCTGCCGTCTCCCGAAGTGGTTCTGCTGCAGCTCTGCGACGTTCTGCTCGGGGCTGCCTCGGCGCGGATGAACGATCGGAAGGACCTTGGCGCGGCCAAGGAAAGCGTAATTGCTCATCTCGAACGGCGTCTTAACCGTACGAGGCTGCGCCCAACCCACAAGTCGGAGGAGAAGTTCAATATCTTCCGGATCAGGCTCGAGGGCGGCTGGTGATGCCCCCGCTTTTGAAACTAGCTGACGAAGCAGCCTACCGCGCGCACTACGAGCGAACGCTTTGCCGTGGCGGTATCTTCACACAGGATGGGATCCCCGTGTTCTTTCGAAGGGAAGAGTTCGACCACGCCTTCTTCGAGAGCTCGACCAGGCGCGGCGAGAACGATGTGTTCTCCCCTGTCCGTGCGGAGAGGATGGACTGGATCGCGGCAGCCTTGGCTGATCCCGGCGCACAGCGCTTTCAGGGTTGGTTGAAGCGAGAACGCCGCCACGATCCCACCCGGCGCGTTACTGTCGTCATGGGCGATTTCGTCGTCATCATCGCGCTAAGCAAGCGCCGTGATGGCCGGCTCAAGGCAAATTTCATCACCTGCTACAGAGCGGACAACAGCATCGGAAAGATAATCGGCGCTCCCCTCTGGACGAGAGAGGACTGTGTCAATGCACTGCTGTAAGGGAAGTGGGACGCTGATTTGCTACGCTGGCTCAGCGTCCGAGGCCTCGATAGGTTCACGGCCGTTGGGCAGTGAACTCAAGGTAGATATGGTCATCATATGGCTCGGAAGTCAAGGGACCCCTAACAGATCGCGCTTTCAGTTGGGTCGCGGAGCAGCGTTCGGAGAGCGCTCATGACCTTCAACGCCGCGGAGAAACATCAGTCTCAGGTGCCCGCACTTCAGCTGCTGGTCGCGCTCGGGTTTACCCCGCTCTCGCAGGACGAAGCGCTGCGCCTCCGCGGCGGGCGCCTGCGGAACGTCGTGCTGGATGACGTACTCGCCGAGCAGCTGATGCGCATCAACCGCTTTACCCATCGGGGCCGCGAGTATGCCTTCGACCTCGAGGACGCGCACGAGGCGATGCGGCGGCTTAAGCCCACGCCGGACCGCCTGAAGGGGCTGCGTGGAACGAACCAGGACATCTACGACACGCTCGTGCTCGGCACGACGATCACGAAGTCCATCGACGGCGACTCGAAGAGCTACACGTTCCGCTACATCGATTGGGAGCGGCCGGAGAACAACGTCTTCCACGTCACTGCCGAGTTCTCGGTCGAGAGGACCGCGTCGAGCCAAACCAAGCGCTGCGATATCGTCGCCTTCGTGAACGGCATCCCGATCCTGGTGATCGAGAACAAGCGGCCGACAGAGAGCCTGAAGAAGGCGGACAGCCAGCTGATCGGCTATCAGAACGAGGACAACATCCCGCAGCTCTTCCACTTCGCCCAGCTGCTGATCGGCATGAACCGGAATGCGGCGCGGTATGCGACGGTCGCAACGAAACCGAAGTTCTGGGCCGAGTGGCGCGACGAGGAGGACACCGACGAGGCCATCGCGCCCTTCGCCAACCGCGTGCTCACCGCGCCGGAGAAAGGTGCCATCTTCTCCGGCGACTTCGCGGGCGCGCGCGGCTATTTCGACGCGATGGCCGCCGAGGGCGAGCGCGCGGTCACGGCTCAGGACCGGACGGTGTTCGCGCTTTGCCGCCCCCAGCGGCTGCTCGATCTCATCCGCCGCTTCACCGTGTTCGATGGCGGCGTCCGCAAGGTTGCGCGCCATCAGCAGTTCTTCGGTATCCGGCGCGCCGTGGAAACGGTCAAGCAGCACGACGTCAGCGGCGCCCGCAAGGGCGGCGTGATCTGGCACACGCAGGGCTCGGGCAAGTCGTTGACGATGGTGATGCTGGGGCGCTCGCTCGCGCTCGAGCGCAGCATCGAGAACCCGCGCATCATCATCGTCACGGACCGCGATGATCTCGACAAGCAGATCAAGGACACCTTCAAGTCCTGCGACCTGGAGCCGGTCCGCGCAACGAGCGGGTCTCACCTTCTGGAGCTCGTCCACAACAAGGCTCCACTGGTCACCACGATCATCAACAAGTTCGACACGGCGCTGAAGAACAGCAAGCTGGCGGACGACGATCCGAACATCTTCGTGCTGGTTGATGAGAGCCACAGGACGCAGACGGGGCGCTACGGCGGCCACAGTCAATTCGCCGCCAAGATGCGGCGCCTCCTGCCCAAGGCCTGCTACCTCGGCTTCACCGGCACGCCCCTGCTGAAGAAGGAGAAGAACACGCTGTCGACCTTCGGGCGGCTCATCCACCGCTACGCTATCGACGAGGCGGTCGCCGACGGTGCCGTCGTGCCGCTGCTCTACGAGGGACGGCTCGTTGAGCAGCAGGTCTCGGGCGCCGTTATCGACCGTTGGTTCGACAAGATCAGCGAGGGGCTGACCGAGAACCAGAAGCGTGATCTGAAGCGGAAGTTCTCCCGGATGGACGCGCTGGCCAAGACCGATCAGGCCATCCGAGCCAAGGCGTTCGACGTCTCCGAGCACTTTCGCCAGCACTGGCAGGGGACTGGGTTCAAGGCGCAGCTCATCGCCCCGTCGAAAGCGGCTGCCGTCCGCTTCAAGGAGGTCCTCGACGAGATCGGCCACGTGTCGAGCGCCATCGTCATCTCGCCGCCGGACGAGAACGAGGGCAACGAGGAGGTCGACCAGGAATCAAAGGACCTCGTGCGTAGCTTCTGGTCCAAGATGATGGCGCGCTACAAGACCGAGGAGGAGTACAATCGCAAGGTCATCGACGCCTTCAAGGGCTCCGGCGATCCAGAGATCCTGATTGTCGTCTCCAAGCTCCTCACCGGCTTCGACGCGCCCCGGAACACGGTCCTTTATGTCTGCAAGTCCCTGAAGGAACATAACCTTCTGCAGGCGATTGCGCGCGTGAACCGGCTGTACGAGGACGGTGGCACGGAGAAGCAGTTCGGCTTCATCATCGACTACGAAGGGTTGCTGGGCGAGCTCGACAGCGCCCTGACGACCTATAGCGCATTCGAGGGGTACGAGGCGGCGGACCTCGCCGAGACGGTGCATGACGTCCGCGAGGAGATCCGCAAGCTGCCCCAGCTGCACGATCAGCTCTGGGACTTGTTCAAGCCGGTCCGGAACAAGAAGGACATGGAGCAGTTCGAGCAGCACCTTGCCGACGAGTCGCTGCGCCATGAGTTCTACGCGCGCCTCAAGGCTTTCAGCCGGTGCCTGCACATATCGCTCTCGTCGGACAAGCTGTTCGATGTCTTCGACGAGGCCAAGGTCGACGCCCTGAAGCGGGACTGGAAGCAGTTCTCCGAGCTCAAGCGGTCGGTCCAGCTCCGCTACCAGGAGACGGTCGATGTCCGCGAGTTCGAGCCGAAGATCCAGAAGCTGCTCGATGACCATGTCGTGGCGATGCCTGCCGAGACCATCATCGAGGTGGTGAACATCAACGATCCTGATGCGCTGAAGGCGGTCGTCGAGGAGACGGGCGTCTCCGAAGCCTCGAGGGCGGACCGCATCGCCAGCGCCACCCGGCGGGCAATCACCGAGAAGATGGATGAGGACCCGACGTTCTACAAACAATTCTCCGAGCTGCTCGAAGAGACCATTCGCGCCTATCGCGAGAAGCGGCTCTCCGAGCGCGAGTACCTGAACAGCGTCGTGGACCTCGCGAGCAAGGTGGCACGCAAGGATCGGGGCCGGGATGTTCCCGAAAGCATCCGGGGCGATGAGGATGCACAGGCGTTCTTCGGCGTCCTCGAAGGTCAGCTCAAGATCAAGGACGATGAGCCGGTGGCCGGCGACGAAGCAGCATCCATCGCCCTGGAGATCATCGACATCATCAAGTCCCACCTGATCGTCGACATCTGGTCGAACGAAGTGGCCCAGAACAAACTGCGCAATGCCATTGATGACTACTTCTTCGACGTTCTGCGTGACGAGAGGGGCGTTGACCTGCCCGTGGAGGTGCTCGACGATCTCGAACTCAAGATCATGGATCTTGCTCGGGCCCGGTTCGCGGCATGACGCGGGAACTGCACTGCCTGCAGTACGGCGAGCAGGAGATCCGGTACGAGATCGTCCGCCGTCCGAGGAAGACGCTAGAGATCGCTGTCGAGCCGGATGCTTCGGTGGTGATCGCGGCCCCGGAGGACGCGACGCTCGACGCAATAGAAGCCAAGCTGCGAAAGCGCGCGGCATGGGTGACGCGGCAGCAGCGGTACTTCGCCCAGTTCCTTCCAAGAACACCGGAGCGCAGGTTTGTCGCCGGTGAGACCCATCTCTACCTCGGGCGCCAGTATCGGCTGAAGGTCGTCCCGCATGTCCAGGAAAGCGTGAAGCTGATCCGCGGCTTCATCGTTGTGCAGACACACCGGCCGACCAGGCCGGAGGTGACGCGCGAACTGGTCGAGGCATGGTATCGGGACCGGGCACACATCAAGTTTCCGGAGCGGATCGAGCTCTGTCTCGGCCACTTCCCGGATCCGGAGGCATTCAGGCCGAAAGGTCTCATCGTACGCCAGACCCGGCAGCGATGGGGGTCCATGTCGCCGGCCGGACGCCTGCTGCTGAACCGCCGCCTCGTGCAGGCGCCGGTCGACGCCATCGACTACGTGATCACCCACGAGCTCTGCCATGTGGCGGAGCCTCATCACGGTGCTGCCTTCTTCGAGCTACTCTACAAGATGATGCCCGATTGGGAGCGTCGGAAGCAGAGGTTGGAAAGGGCCATGGCCTGAGAACTTCCGAACCCGGTCGCGGCAGACGCAAACGCGACTCCAATCCAAGCAATTTCGGACGCTGGATTTTCTTTCGTTCTTACAGGAGCTTATAAGAAATTCACCAAACGGGCGCGGTCATCAGGTCCGGAGAATATCGCCTTGGAGAGACCGCTTCCGGCCCACCTGGTGCCCGAGCCAGTGCTCAGCTCCTCCCGCATAACCCTCGAAAACAACGGAAAAATCCGGCCGCAGCCGGATGGGGAGAACCTTTTCGCGAGGGCAAGTGGCGGAGAGACAGTCCGACAATCGCCCTTCCGCGTATCTCTTAAACTACTGAAAAATTACAATAATACTGGAATCTGTGAGCACTTTGTGCAGCAAAATGTGCTGCAAGAATCGGTGCCGGTCCAGCCCTTTCTCTGTATGCTGAATAGAGAAGCGCCGCCCCCGTGGCTGAAAGGGGCGGCGCTCGAAGGATACCAGATGACCGTCTGGGTTGACACGAATTGCAGATCGCCCCGCAGAAGGAAACCTGCATATGCACCGCCCCCCACGAAAAGGACAAATGCACATGCGTCTTAATATCATTACAGATGAAGTCAGGCAAGCCAACCTGAACACGGCCCTTGCACGGGCCGATGCCGGGTTTCCGGTGTTCCCTTGCCGCCCTGACAAGCGGCCCCTTGTGAAGGACTGGCAGGCCCGCGCCACCGCCGACAAGGCCCGGCTGCGCCACTGGTGGCGACGCTGGCCTGACGCGATGCCCGGCCTGCCCACGGGCGCGCGCAGCGGCCTTGCGGTGATGGATATCGACCGCAAGAGCGGCAGGGACGGCGTGGCGGCGCTGGAAGCTATGGGCCTCGACCCGCTCACGCTGTCGCCCGTGGTCGTGGAAACGCCCAGCGACGGCCTGCACGCCTATTTTCGGTGGTCCGAAGGCATGGGCAACAGCGCCACGGGGCTGCCCCCCGGAGTCGATGTGCGGGGCGAAGGCGGCTATGTGATCGCCCCCGGCGCTGTCAGCCCCAAGGGCCGCTACACGGCCTCTGGTGGCGATCTGGACGCCCTGCGCCTGATCGGCCCCGAGATGCTGCCCCATTGGCCCGAGGCCCTGCGCCCGCGCGCCCCTGAGCGGCCCAGCGATGCCATGGCCACGCCCGGCAGCGTGCCACTGGCAACCCTGCGCGATGCCCTGCACGCCATTCCGAACACCGAGGATAACCCCGATGCCCATGGCCGCGACTGGTGGCTGGGCAAGGGCATGGCTGTTGCCCATGCGACGGGCGGCAGCGCCGAAGGGGCGGCCCTCTGGCATGAATGGTCTGGCATTTGGCCGGGCTATGACGCCGACGCCACCGAAGCCGCTTGGCAATCCTTCCGCCGCCGCGACGGGGCACTGCGGACATGGGCCACGATCCGCACTGAGGCCGAACGCCATGGCTGGCACGATCTGCGCGCTTTCGATTCCATCCCGACTGCCGACGAACTGGCCGAAATCGACTCGCTGATCGCTGACCCGCCTGCCGACGCCCCGACGCGGCCCAAGGGGCGGCTGACCTTCAAGGCCCCTGCCGAATGCGGCAACGTGGCGGCCCGGCCCTATGTGCTGAAAGGGCTGCTGGCCGGTGGCGACGTGGCCGCGATTGTCGGTGCGCCCGGAGTCGGCAAGTCGCTGATCGGCCCGCGCGTCGCCTTCGGCGTGGCGCAGGGGGGCGAGGTGTTCGGGATGCGCACCCGCCGGGGCCGGGTCTTCTACGTCGCCGCCGAAGATGAACACGGCATGGATAACCGCGTGGCCGCCCTGCGCGATGAATATGGCGACGCGCCCGACTTTCGGCTTGTCGGTGGCGTCACCAGCCTGTTCCCCGACTCGCCCGATCTGGCGGCCCTGCGCGCAGCGGTGAAGGCCGAACGCCCGGCCCTGATCGTGATTGACACTGTTGCAATGGCCTTCCCCGGATTGAAGGAAAACGAGGCCGACGCCATGGGCCGAGTCGTCGCCGCTGCCCGGTCCCTGACCAAGTGGGGCGCGGCGGTGGTGCTGATCCACCATGACACGAAAGAGGGGGGCGGCCTGCCGCGTGGCCATTCGATCCTGAACGGCGCGCTTGACATGTCGCTGCACCTGACCCGCGAAGGCGGCATCGTGCGGGGCCGCCCGACCAAGAACCGGAATGGCAGCGCCGACATTGATGTGGCCTTCACCATCGGCACCCGAGTCGTTGGCGTTGATTCAGACGGCGAAGACGTGACCGCCGCCTTTGCCAGTGATCTGGACGCCAGCGCCGCCGGGCCGAAGATCGAACGGTTGAACAGTTCGGCCCTAGCGGCCCTCGACATACTGGCCCGCCTCTTGGAAGGGGGCGAACCTGTGACGGAATCCATCTGGCGCAAATCCTGCACTGAAGGGCGAGAGGTCAGCGGGTCGGATAATGCCAAGAGCCGGGCAACCGCGTTCACCCGTGCGGTGCAGGAACTGACCCGGAAAGATCGGGTGGAGATTTCCCCCAGCGGATTCGTGCGGCGGATTCTTCCCCGGATTGATGCCAGTGAGAGGTTTCCTGATGCGTGGCCGGATTGAACAGGCGGGAGTCCGTAACGCCCCGATATGGCGACATGCAGCGACATGTGGCCGACATGTCGCCATGTGTCGCCAGCACAAACCGGCAGGCCATGGCGACACACAGCGACACACCCCTTTAGGGGTGTCGCTATGTCGCCAGCCGATGTGTCGTCAAATGAAGCCCCCCATTACCGTTTACCGCACGGGTCCTTCCGGTGGGATTGCGAGGCGGGGGGCGCGGAGCCCCGGCTTTTCGGCCCGTGGGGAAATTTTCGGAATCCCCATTACGGATTCCCGTCTACCGCCTACCGTAACAGGGAGTCCGTAAAATGACCTTGGAAGAGATTGACGCCTTACTGGCAGAACCGGACCCGGACCCCAGCGCGGTGCCGCATCTGGTCACGGCGGGCGAACTGGCCGATTGGCTGGGGATGACGCCGCAACGTGTGGGCATCCTCGCCCGGCAAGGCCACCTGCCGCGCCGTGCCGATGGTCGATACCCGCTCAAGGCATCCGTGACGGCCTATGCCGCCTTCGCACGGGTGGCCGCCATGGGGCGGAAAGCCGATGAAGCCCTTGCCGCCGAGAAATTGCGGGTGGCCCGTGAGAGTGCCGACAAGCTGGCACTGGCGAACGCGAAAGCCCGTGGCGATCTGCTGGCCGCTTCCGACGTGGAACGGGCGTGGGCTGGCGTCTTGCGCGATGTGCGGGCCGGAGTGCTGGCCGCGCCGTCCCGCATCGGGTCGCGCCTGCCGCACCTGACCGCCCATGACGTGGCAGAGATCACGAAAGAACTTACCGCCGTCCTGAGCGAACTATCTGGGAATGAATCCGATGCAGCCGATTGACCTTGTGCGCCGCAACGCAATGGCAGCCCTGCGCCCGCCGCCCGTCCGGCCGCTGGCCGACTGGATCGAGTCCACGATCCACTTCCCTGCGACCGTCAGCGCCCTGCCGGGCCGGGTGCGCCTTTGGGAATACCAGCGCGGGATTTGCGACGCGATAGACGATCCCGAGATTGAGCGGGTCACGGTCATCAAGTCTGCGCGCATCGGCTACACAAGCCTTCTGACGGGCGTCATCGCCAGCTACGTCGCCAACCAACCCAGCCCGATTCTGGCCGTCCTGCCCACGTCAGACGACGCCCGCGACTATGCCGTGGGCGACGTGGAAGGCACCTTCGACGCCAGCCCGGCCTTGCGGGGTCTGCTGGACGCGGAAGCCGACGAAACGGGCCGGTCAACCCTTCTGTCGCGGCGCTTCCCCGGTGGCAGCTTGAAGCTGGTGGCGGCGCGCAGCCCCCGGAACCTGCGCCGTCACAACGCCCGCGTGTTGCTGCTTGATGAAATCGACGGCTTCGAGACCGGGCAGGAAGGCGACCCGATCAAGCTGGCCGAGATGCGCACGCTGGCCTTCCGGGATAGGAAGATCATCGCCGGTTCGACTCCGATCTTCGACCACGGGCCGGTCAGCCGCCTCTATGCCGAGTCAGATCAGCGGGTTTTCGAGGTGCCTTGCCCGGAATGCGGCGACCACCATGAAATCCGCTGGGCGCAGATCGAATGGCCCGAAGGTCAGCCCGAGGCCGCCGCGTGGCGCTGCCCGTCCTGCACCGCACTGGTGCCTGAACGGCACAAGGCCGCCATGGTCGATCTGGGCCGCTGGCGGGCCACACAGCCGCATGTCCGGGGCCATGCGGGCTTTCGCATCAATGCGCTTGTCTCGCCCCATGCCAATGCCTCTTGGGGGAAACTGGCCAGCGAGTTCCTGCGCGCCAAGGAACACTCGGCCACGCTGCAAACCTTCGTCAACTTGACGCTGGGCGAACCGTGGCGCGAGGCGCAAGACGATCTGGACGAACACGAACTTGCCGCCCGGCGCGAGCCCTTCGGCCTGCCTGATCGTATCCCGCCGGAAGTGCTGATCGTCACTGCTGGGGTAGATTGCCAAGACGACCGACTCGAACTGGTCTTTCTGGGCCATGGCAAGGGCGATGAAACCTTCATTCTGACGCATAGCGTCATCTGGGGGGCTATCGACGCGAACGAGACGTGGCTTGAATTGGATGATGCGCTGCGCACGGTCTGGAAACACCCGGCGGGGGGCGTTCTGCGCGTTGACGCTGCCGTTGTCGACAGCGGCGACGGGGGCCACGCCGATCTTGTGCATTCCTTCACCCGCCCCCGGTTCGGGCGGCGGGTTGTCAGTGGCAAGGGGGTGCCGGGCTTTTCGCGGCCCTTCATCGCCCGGTCAGGCATGAAGGGCCTGCCGCTGTTCCTTGTCGGCGTCGATGCGATTAAAGCCCAGCTTTACAACCGCCTGTCACGGGGCAGCGGGTTCCGGTTCAGCGCCGATCTGTCGGCGGATTTTTTCGAGCAACTGACCAGCGAGCGGCGAGTCGTGCGGTATTTTAAGGGTCAGCCGGTGCGCCGCTTCGAGCGCATACCGGGCCGTCGGGCCGAATGCCTGGACTCGGTGGTTTACGCGCTGGCAGCTCGGCAGATCGTCGGTGCTGATCTGGGCCGGCGGGAAGCCGAGGTTGCCAGCGTGACAGGACCGCCCAAGGCGGCTACCGTGGTCAAGTCCAAGTGGCTGAACGGGGGGTAATTCGGGAAATGCAGGATTTCGCAACCATTGTCGGGATAATTATTCCCCTTGTGACAATAGCAGGGTCGGCCCTCGCATTCGTAATCAAGGTGTTCATGGACTCTAGAGAGCGAAGGCGAAATGAGTTTTATGAACTTATGAAGTTTCTCGATGAAAAAGGCAGCATCGCGGCAAAGGTAGCCGCTGTTTACGAAATGAGGCGCTTTCCCGAGCATCGGGATTTCATAATTCGGTTTTGCACAAGCCAAAGGCAGAACATTGAAGGTTCAGCGGCCCAGATTCTGGGCGATGAAATGAAGGCTACAGCAGATTTCATGAGTGGCCAGAAAGCATGAGAAAGGCGGGCCGAAGCCCGCCTTTCTGCTTACCAGATTTCGTCAGCCAGTTCCCGGATACCGTCAAGCCCAGCTTGATCGGTTTCGATCTGGTGGCCGTTACCCTCAAGCCGATACTTCGGCCCGACTTCGTTCGGGTGACGAAACTTCGTCATCGTGTAGCCTTTGCGCGCTGCGAGGCGGCGCAGTTGGGCTTCCGCGTTCTTGATAGACATGGCAGTTCTCCTGATTGTTTTGGATAATCTGCCGTGCCTTTCCGTGCCAAAGAGCCCCGGACATGGGGGCGGGCCTTTCGGGTTTCAAGTCCCGCTGACTGACCGCCACTATCCGGGCGGGAGCGCTTCCGGCAGGTTGACCGGCCCCGGATCAATTGCACCGAACGGCCAGAGTCGTTCCATCACATGGTGTCGCACCCGCGCCCGCGTCAGGCCGAGCGGCCCGAAATGGCCGGGCGGCCAGCGTTCGGCTTCATCTGTCAGGACGGGAATCCAAGCCCGGACTTCCGGCGGCAGGGCCGATTCGTCGCGGGTTTTGCCGCGCCGCAGCACTTCCCGGCGCACCAGCTTTGCGTGAAATTGGGTCATCGTTTTCGTGCCTCTCTCGGTCATCTGGTCGCGCCTGTGTCAGGAGGCCACGGGCGAATCTGTAACCCGTTTCACACAATCGGGTCAAGCCAGAGATGAAAATGAAGTCTATAGCCAACCGCTAGTTGTATATGAGAAACAAAGCCATAGACTCCATGGAGTCAAGTGGCTATCGGTTGATTCGTCCAAAGGAGGATCACCGATGACCGACCAACCCATGAGCTACGGCGGGGCCTTCCATGTCCCCGAGATTGACGACGACACGCTGGGCATCGAAACGGACGCAGCCGCCCGTGCCCTGACCGAACCCGGCCTGCCCAAGCACGCCGCCGCTGCCCATTGGCGCAACCTGCTGCAAATGGGCCTCATTCACCCCTACAGCCGCCGCCGCGCTGGCCGCCGTGCATGGCTGTTCCGCGCCGATCAGGTGGTGATTGCCGCCGTGCTGCATCGGCTGGGCGAGATCGGCCTTGAGAATCCCGGCTTGCGGCAAGCCGTCAGCCTCGCCCTGAACACTTGGCGGGCCGATGACATTGGCCGCACCGAAGACGATATTCAGTCGGGCGCACCGTTTCCCGATGTGCCGCGCAGCCCGGCCATGTTCGCTATGGTCGAATACCTGCGCGGGGCGCGAAATCTGGCGTTTGAGGTTCGCACGCTGCGCTGCCAGAAGTCCGGGCAAATCGCCTATGCCTGCCGCGTTACCAATGCCGAAGGCCATGGCAGCCGCTTTGCGCCGCAGCCGGATAGCTATGTGATCCGGTCTTCGCTGCTGATCGGCCTTGACGATCTGCTGGCCCACATTTGCCGCGCAAAACATACCCACCAGCCCACCAGCGGGGTTGCCAACTAATGCGCCTGCCTGCCGCCCTGTCTCGCCTTCTGGGCCGCACCGCGCCGCCCCTGCACGTTCGCCGTTTCGATGGTGCGGCGGGCGGGCGGCGCGGCTGGGGCGCGGGCACCTTTGGGCGCGTGGGCACTGAAACGGCGGCGGCGGGGCCGACCCTGCGCACGCGGGCGCGGTATCTGGCGAATAACAACCCATGGCTTGCGCAGGCCGTGGCGAACTGGACCGGGGCACTGATCGGGCCGGGGATTGAACCGACCGGCGAGCCCGAGGCCGTCGCGGTCTATAACCTCTGGGCCGATCTGGCCGACGCCGACGGCAGAACTGATTTCCGGGGCCTGCAAGCCCAGATCGCGCAAAGCATGGTGGTCGATGGTGAGTCATTCGTGCAGATCATCGACTCGCCCGAAGGCCCTCGCCTGCGCGTCCTGCCGCCCGAACTGGTCGATGAGTCGATGACCGCTGACCTTTGCGGCGGTCGCTTCATCGTGTCGGGTATCGAGGTCAACGCCGATGGCACCCGTTCCCATTATCACGTCTTGCCCGGCAGGCCGACCGACGTTTTCGCTACATCGGCCCAGCCGGTGCGCATTCCGGCGAACGAGATTCTGCACATTTTCAAGCCCCTTGGCCCCGGTCAGGTTCGCGGCGTCAGTTGGCTTGCGCCCGTGATCTTGCCCGCCGGGGAACTGGATCAGTTACTTGATGCACTGCTTATGGGCGTGAAGGTCGCAGCGATGCACGCCGGGTTTGTGGTGGACCTGAACGGAGTCGGCACCAGTGCCGATCTTTGGGAAGGTGAAGCGCAACCGTCGCTGGAACCGGGCACGATGGTTCGCCTGCCCGGCGGAACCGACGTGAAGTTCAACAGCCCCGGCCAGATCAGCGAAATCGGGGCGTTTCTGCGCCTCAATTTGCAGCAACTGGCCGCCGGTCTGGGGCTGCCCGAACACCTTCTGAGCGGCGATCTGACGAATGCCAATTACAGTTCCTTGCGCGCTGGCCTGCTGCCCTTCCGCCAGCGTGTGGAGCAAATTCAGTATCACACCCTTGTTCCGCAACTGCTGAATCCAGTTTGGCGCGCAGTCCAAAGCTGGGCTGCCGCCGCTGGCGATCTGCCGGGCTATGAGGATGACCCGCGCCGCTTCCTGACGGTCGAATGGCTGCCGCCTGCTTTCATGCAGGTGGACCCCTTGAAGGCCGTGCAGGCCGACATTGCGGAAATGGAAGCTGGCCTGACTTCCCGTCGCAAACTGGTCGCGGCCCGTGGCTGGTCGCTGGCCGATCTGGACGCCGAACTGGCCGCCGAAGGCTGGCAGAAGCCGAAGGGGCGCGCCGATGAATGACCGCGCCATTGCCAAGAAACTGAAGCGCCTGCGCGCGTCCGATGAACGCCACGGGGGCCGCACCCTGACCGTGCGCGCCAGCCATGCCGCCAAGTTCTTCAACCCCGAGACTGGCCGCGCCGAAGGGCCGGAGTCGCCGTTCGCGCGTGTTGTCCTGAAACGAGAGAAAGAGGCCGCCCGATGGAAAGCCTGACCCGCACGGCCACGCTTGGGGCCACCAGCTACAACCCGGAAACCCGGACCTTCAGCGCCGTGGTGGCGACGGACTCGCCCGTGCTGCGCCATGATGCCAATGGCCCGTTCCTCGAAATCCTGCCCGCCGACGCCTTCGACCTGTCGGCCCAGAATCTGCCCGTTCTCGACTCGCACAACACCTCGACCGTGCGGGCCGTTCTCGGGCGCACCCTCTCCATCCGGCGCGAAGGTGCCGAGATCGTCGCCGACGTTCAGCTTTCCGCCGCCGAAGATGTAGGCCCCATCGGGCAGCGGATCGCGGATGGAACGCTGCGCGGCGTGTCTCTGGGCTACCGGGTCGCCGGATGGAGTTCAGGGCGAAACGGCGGGCAGCGGACCAAGACCGCCCTGCGCGTCATCCCGCGTGAAATCACCCTGACAAGCAACCCCGCCGACCCCAATGCAAAGGTGCGAACCATGGAACAAGAAACCCTCGAAACCGAAGACCGCGCCGCGCTGATCGCGCGTGTTCGCGCTGCCCATAACCTGCCCGAGGAATGGGCGACTCGCATGGCCGATGCTGGCGAGGAACTGACCGACGATGAAATCCGGCAGGATGCCCGCGAAACCGCGCTGGCCACCCGTCAGACCCGCACCAGCCCGACCATCCGCACGGCTGCCCCGGCGAATGACGATCCGGCGGTGATCCGCAACCGGCAGGCCGAAGCCCTTGCCGCGCGCATGGGCGGTGACGCCCCGTCCGACGCTGCCCGGCCCTTCATGACGCTGGGCCTGCACGATCTGGCGCGGGAAGCCCTTGCCCGTGCAGGCGTCGCCACCCGCGCGCTGGGCACCGAAGAACTGATGACCCGCGCCATGCACGGCACTTCGGATTTCCCGGCCCTCTTGACCGAGTCGGGCAACCGCGTGCTGGCCGGGGCTTATCGGCGCGCTGAAAGCCCGCTCAAGACCATCGCCCGCCAGCGCACCGCCGCCGACTTCCGGCCCCTGTCGGTGCTGAAGCTGGGCGAGTTCTCGGGCCTCAAGAAGGTCAGTGAACACGGCGAGATCAAGGCCATGACCACGGGCGAGGCGAAGGAAGGCTATGCGCTGGAAACCTTCGGCGGCACCTTCGCCCTGAGCCGCAAGGCGCTGGTGAACGACGATCTGGGGGCCTTCGGTCGCTGGTCGGAGATGATGGGCAGGGCCGCCGCTGAGACCGAGGCCGCGCAACTGCTGACCCTGCTGACGCAGGCCAGCGGGGCCGGGCCGGTGATGGGAGAGGATGGCAAGCGCCTGTTCCATGCGGATCACGGGAACCTTGCCCAGACCGGGGCAGCGCCCGACGAGTCGACGCTGACGGCGGCCCGGAAGGCCCTGCGCACCATGAAGGGGCTGGACGGCAAGACGCCGATTTCAGCGACGCCGCGTTACATCCTGTGCGGCCCCGAACTGGAAACCGACGTGGAAAAGCTGCTGTCCAGCATCTACGCCACCAGCACCGATGACGTGAACCCGCACGCCGGGAAACTGTCCCTGCTGGTCGAACCCCGGCTGGGCACCTCGAAAGCGTGGTGGGTGTTCAGTGACCCGGCGGTGATGCCGACTCTCGAATACGCCTACCTTTCCAGCGCCCCCGGTCCCCAGCTTGCCAGCCGCGACGGCTGGGAAATCCTCGGGCGCGAGTTTCGTGTGGTCCTGGACTTCGGCTGTGGCGCGACCGACTGGCGCGGCGCGTATCGCAACCCCGGCGAGTGATCCCCATGGCGACGCTGGCCGAAATGATCCAGATGCGGGCCGAACTGTTCAAGGCCCGCATGAACGGTGCCCGAGAGGTGCGCGACCAAAACGGCGAAACCGTCATCTTCAAGGGTGATGCCGAAATGGCCCGCGCCCTTGCCGCGCTCGACTCGGAAATCGCCGCCGCCCAGCGTCGCCCCTCGAACACCATCCGCTTCAAGACAAGCAAAGGACTCCACCGATGAAAAACTATATCCAGCCCGGCAACACCGTCACCGTGCCCGCCCCCGATGATATCGAGGGGGGCGAGATCGTCGCCATGGGTGATATTATCGGCGTGGCCGCCGGGGACGCCGCCACAGGCGAAGACCTTGATCTTGTGCTGGTCGGCGTGTTCGACCTGCCGAAGGTCGGCACCGACGCAATCACCATCGGGCAAGCGGTCTATGTGGCCGGGGGCGTGGTGACGACCGACGATGACTCCGGGGCCAATCCCTTCCTTGGCCACGCCGTCACCGCCGCCCCGAACCCTTCGGCCAGCGTGCATGTGCGGCTGAAAGGCTGACCATGAACCCGGCCACCATCAAAGCCCAGCTTGACCGTCTGCGCCGCGCGCAGGTGAAGGTGGCTGCGCTGGTGGTGGCCGATGCTGTCTATGCGCCGATCTTCGCCCGGCTTGAAGCCGAGATCGCCGACATGGAAGCGATACTGTCGGGCGACGTGATCGCCCGCGCCCGTGCCGTGGCCCGTCAGATGGCGACCGCCTGAATCACCTTCGCAAGGTGGTCCAGATCGGCCCCCTTCCCATAGCGTTCCCGCGTCAGGCGATGGCCGAACAGGTCGCGCCTGATCCGATCATCAATGCCCGCCGCCAGCATCCGGTCTTCGAAGGAATGGCGCAAGGAATAGAGGCTATGCCCCGGCGACTCCATCAACCCGTTTTCGCGCAGATACTTGTTGACCGTGGCCGACAAGGCCGGGTTGTCGGCGTAGCGCGGGAAGCCGTCAGGGCACTGTCGGAAGGCTTCAAGGCTGACCCCGGCAAGCGGGATGATCCGCCGCGCATAGGCCGACTTCAACTGCCGCCCTACAGGCTCAATCGAGATATGCGGCACCTTGTGGTCAAGCCTGATCTGGGCCGCCGTCAGGCACGCCCCTTCGCTGGGCCTGTAGCCGGTATTCACCATGCCCAAGACAATGCAGCGGGCTTCAAGGTTCAGCCCGTCCAGCGCCCCCGGTGCCAACAGCTTGTCCCTGATCCATGCCACGCTGAACGGCGGGCGGGACCGTTTCTCGCCTTCCTTGAAGGACAGATCGGACAAGGGCAGCACCAGCCCCAGCCGCTTCATCTTGTTGACGGTCTTCAACACGTCGCCAAGGTGGATCAGGTCCTTGTTCGCACTGTTCGGAGTCAGGTCTTCGGAGTCCATGCGTTCGATCCACCAGTTGCGGAAGTCCAGCATGTCATCGCCCGATATGTCGGCCAGTGCCTTGTCGCCGACCACGGCAAGGAAGTTGTTCACGGCCTTGACGCGGGGATTACGCCAGCGGCGCATCTGGTCTTCGCTCTTGCCGATGGTGCGATCTGCGGCAAGGGTCCAGTAGAGTTCCAGCGCCCGGCTGACCGTGATTTTCGGTTCCTGCGCGCCGCCCAGAAGCGCGGCAGCCTCTTTCCGGTCAGGCTGGCCATTGCGCAGGGGCACGGCCTCTATGCGTTCCAGAAGGTCTTCGCGGGGCAGGCTGGCAACCTGCGCGGCTGGCAGGTAGCGAAAGCCCCGTGCCGCCGCCAGTTCGCGGGCGGCCTCGAACCGCCTTTCGGCGTCGCCCGTGTCACCCGCCAGCCGGGCTTCCCAGCCCTCGACCAGATGTTGCCATGCCACCGGGGCCTTGCTCTTGGCCACCGACTCCGAATCCGTGTGCAGGCTGATCCAGACCGTTTCGCGGGGCTCAACCCGTCGATACCGCAAGGGCACCCGCTTGCGCAGGTGGAAGGTGGAACCGCGCCGAACGATACTCATGGACTGACTCCCGCCGTGGCCGTGTGCAGCGGATTGTGCAGCAATATGTGCAGCAAAACAAGCGGAATGATCTGGCACAGGGCCGCCGAAACTGGCATAAACCATTTATTTTCAATCGCTTACGGGAAATTTAGGGATGGGGAAGATGGCGGAGAGACAGGGATTCGAACCCTGGGTGGGGTCACCCCCACAACGGTTTTCGAGACCGCCCCGTTCGACCACTCCGGCACCTCTCCGCGCTGGGGTCATGGGGCCCGATGTAGTGGCTCCGCGCGACGGGTGCAAGCGAAAATCGAGCGGTACTGACGTTCCGTGCAAGTGGCACGCAAGGTGCTGTCAACGCCCGCAGATCCGCTCGGTCAGATGGCCGAAGATCGCCACACCTGGGGCGATCAGATCGTCGGGGAAATCATAGTCGGGGTTGTGCAGCATGGCGTGCTTGCGCCCGGCGCCCAGGAACACCATGGCCGATTTGGAGACACTGCCGAAAAGACCGAAATCCTCGGAGGCGCGCATTGGCAGTGTGCCCGTCTCGTGGACGACGCCGCAGGCATCGAGCGCCCCTGCCAGATGCGCGGTGGCTTCGGGGTGGTTGGCGCAGGCGGCGAAATGGTCCTCGACATGGCATTGGAATGCCAACCCTGCCGCGCAGGCCTCGGCCTCGGCAATGGTGCGGGCCTCGCGCAGCAGCGCCTCCAGTCCGGCATCATCGAGCGCGCGCAGCGTCACCAGAAGTTCCGCCCAGCCCGGCGCGATGCCCAGCGCCCGCTCGCCGAGGCGGGCGTGGGTCACGGTTGCCAGCCGGTAGCCGGGTTCCAGCGGCCCGCCCGGACCCAGCGCGACCAATGCCGGCATCAGCCGCGCCAGCGCCGGGGCCGGCGAAACCCCGGCCTCGGGCACCGAGGCGTGCGAGGTCTTGCCCTCGAACTGCATTACCAGCCCCAGCGACGCGCAATTCGCCGGCCCGGGCGCCAACCAGGCCGCGCCATGCTCGATGCCGGGCATGTTGTGCAGCGCAAAGGCCCAGTCGCAGATCAGATCGGTGAAGCGGGGATCCTGGATCACCGCGCGCGCGCCGGCGCCGGTTTCCTCGGCGGGTTGGAAAAGCAGCACCACCTTGCCCCGTGCTGGCCCCCGCCGCGCCAGGCCCAGTCCCAGCCCGGCCAGAATCGCCATATGCCCGTCATGACCACACAGATGCCCCTTGCCGTCCACCGTGGAGCCCCAGGGCAGGGTGCCGGTTTCATGGATCGGCAGCGCATCCAGTTCGGCGCGGAACATCACCGAGGGGCCGGGCAGGCCGCTGTCGAAGACCGCCGCAACACCATTGCCGCCAAGCCCGGTGACGATATGCGCGCCGCTCCCTTCGAGCGCGGCGACGATGCGCCCGGCGGTGGCGGCTTCATGCCCCGAAAGCTCGGGGTGGCGGTGCAGGTCATGGCGCAGGGCGATCAGGCTTTCCAGATCGGCGGCAGTGGGCTGCATCGTCATCCTTTCTTCGCCGGCCCGGCGTCAGTGCGGGCCGGCGCGGTGCGTTGCCGGATCAGGCCGGCATGCGGTTTTCGACAATCTCGGCCCACCAGCTGCAACCGGCGGGAATGGCATTGTCGTCGAAATCATACTTCGGGTGATGCACCATCGCGGTGTCGCCATTGCCCACCAGAATATAGGCGCCGGGGCGTTCCTCCAGCATGAAGGCGAAATCCTCGCCGCCCATGACCAGCGGCGCGGGGTGGCAGGTGCCGGCCACTTTCGTTGCCATTTGCGCGGCGAAGTCGGTCTGTTCGGGGGTATTCACCATCACCGGGTAGCCGCGGATATAGGTTACTTCGGCGCTGGCGCCGAAGGCCCCGGCAATACCCGCGGCCAGCTCCTTGATGCGCTTCTCGGCCATTTCGCGGGTTTCGGGGTCCATGGTGCGCACCGTGCCTTTCAACTCCACATGCTGCGGAATGACGTTGAAGGCTTCCGACTCGGTGCGAAACGAAGTGACGGAAACCACCAGGTTCTTCACCGGATCATGGTTGCGGCTGGCGATGGTTTGCAGCGCGGTGACAAGCTGCGCGGCAACGACGGTGGTGTCGATCGTTTCCTGCGGCTTCGCGGCATGGCCGCCCAGCCCCTCGACATGAATCTTGAACTGGTCGGTCGCGGCAAAGAAGGCCCCTTCGCGAATCGCGAACTGGCCCAGCGGCAGGCCGGGCATGTTGTGCATGCCATAGACTTCCTGGATGCCGAAACGCTCCATCATGCCGTCCGCGCACATCTCGCGCCCGCCTCCGCCACCCTCTTCGGCGGGCTGGAAGATCACCACCACCGTGCCGTCGAAATTGCGCGTCTCGGCCAGATACTTTGCTGCGCCCAGAAGCATCGCGGTATGGCCGTCATGGCCGCAGGCATGCATCTTGCCCGAAACCTTGGAGGCATGCGGCGCGCCTGTGGCCTCGAAGATCGGCAGCGCGTCCATATCGGCGCGCAGCCCGATCACCTTGCCCGAGGCCGTCTTGTTGCCCCGGATCACTCCGACAACCCCGGTCCTGCCAATGCCCTCGACCACTTCGTCGCAGCCGAAATCGCGCAGCTTCTCGGCGACGATACCGGCGGTGCGGTGGACATCGAACAGCAGTTCGGGGTTTTCGTGGAAATCACGCCGCCAGGCGGTGATTTCGGGCAGCAGTTCGGCAAAGCGGTTCTTGACGGGCATTTCGGGTTCCTCTCTTGCGATATGTCAGGCCAGCGGCAGGCGGCGCTCGGCCAGGGTGGCGAACCAGCTGCAACCGGCCGGGATCGCCTCGTCGTTGAAATCGTATTCGGGATGGTGGCACATGGGCGTGTCGCCATTACCGATGAAGATATAGGCGCCGGGCCGCGCTTCGAGCATGAAGGCGAAATCCTCGGCCGGCATCAGGGGCTTCACGTCACGATTGACGGCCCCGGCCACCTCTTGCGCCACATCGGCGGCGAAATCGGTGTTTTCGGGTGTGTTCATCGTCACCGGATAGCCGCGCCGGTAGTCGATCGCGGCCTCGGCGCCATAGGCGGCGGCAGTATGCGCCACCACCGCCTTGAGGCGCTCCTCGGCCAGATCGCGCAGCGCCGGATCGAGCGTGCGCACCGTGCCCTGCAACACCACCTTGTGGGCGATCACGTTGGACGCCACGCTGTCGGTATGAAGGCTGCCAACCGTCACCACCACATTGCCCAGAGGATCAACATTGCGCGAAACGATGGATTGCAGCGCCACCACCACATGGCTGGCCGCCAGCGTGGTGTCGATGGTGGTGTGCGGCATGGCGGCATGCCCGCCCTTGCCGGTCAGGGTGATGACGAATTCATCGGCCGAGGCCAGCAGCGCCCCGGGCCGGATCGCGAACTGCCCCGCCGGCAGGCCGGGCATGTTGTGCATGCCGTAAACCTCGTTGATGCCGAAACGCTCCATCATCCCGTCCTCGACCATCGCCTTGCCACCGGCGCCGCCCTCTTCGGCGGGCTGGAAGATCACCGCCACCGAACCATCGAAGTGGCGCGTCTCGGCAAGGTATTTCGCCGCGCCCAGAAGCATCGCGGTATGGCCGTCATGGCCGCAGGCATGCATCTTGCCCGCCACCCTGGAAGCATGAGCCGCGCCGGTCATCTCCTCGATGGGCAGCGCATCCATGTCGGCGCGCAATCCGATCACCCGTCCAGAGGCGCGGCTGCGGCCATGGATCACGCCCACCACCCCGGTCTGCCCGATCCCCTCGACCACCTCGTCGCAGCCGAAATCGCGCAGCCGCTCGGCGACCAGCCCGGCGGTGCGATGGACATCATAGAGGATCTCAGGGTTTTCATGAAAATCACGCCGCCAGGCGGTGATCTCGGCATGCAGTTCGGCAAAGCGATTTTTCAGCGGCATGAAATCCCTCATTTCTTCACGTGTAAACTGAACCGAATTGCAGCGGGTCGCAAGGGCACTTCCGCCCGCGCCGGACTTCACCGGCACCGGCCGGCCAGTTCGCTGGGCGGATCGCCGGGCGGGTGGGCGCAGCCTCCTCGCGCGGGTGTTATCGGCGTGTCCCAGATATAAATTTACAGCCGAATCGCCCTGTGCGACAATCCATGCAGCGGCACGTCAGAGACCGCAGAGCAAATGAGGTTGAGCAGATGCTATTTTCGCTTCAACGGCGCGGCACGCGCCGCAAACTTCCGTGGCAGGCAACGTCTGCCGGACTTGCGTTGATCCTGGTCGGCACGTTGGGCGTGACAACGGCTCAGGCCAACGGCCCTGGCCCCGCTCCGCGCGATCCTGTGGCGATCCCGCGCTATGCGCCCGCGCCGGCAGCCCGCAGCTGGGAAGGCAGCTACTACGGCTTCACGCTGGGCTACAACTTTCGCGGCACCGACCGCGTGCAGCTTGCCCCCGCTCCGCCGGGCGTGATCGGCACGCTGCGGGTGCGCGGCGCGGTGCTGGGCGGGCAACTGGGTCATAACTGGCAGCGTGGCGACATGGTCTATGGCATCGAGGGCGGGCTGAACCTGCTGGCGACGCGCGATGCGCTGACCTCGGGAACCGCAAGTGCCTCGATGCGCATTCGCCCGGTTGCCGATCTGCGTGGCCGCGTGGGCATGGCTGCGGGCGAGGGGTTGCTTTACGCCACCGCCGGGCTGAGCGCCGCGCGGGTAAACTACACGGCCTCGGATGGCGTGACCTCCAACATCAACAGCCGCTACACGGCGCTGGGCTACTCGGTCGGCGTGGGCTATGAGCGCATGATCCAGGGCAACTGGTCGATGCGCGGTGAATACAGCTATACCCAGTATCGCGGCCGCAACCTGACCGACGGTGTGCATACCACCCGCGCCACGCCGGACTATCACAGCCTGCGTTTTGGTCTGAACCGCCGGTTCTGAGCCTGCCGCAACCCGATCACGCGCCGGCGATGAACCGCCGGCGCGGATTTCAGGTGCAAAGATCATCAAGCAGTCGTTCCATGAACTGCTGCCCGGCGGCGAACTGTTCAAGCGTGAGGTATTCATCGGGCTGATGGGCCTGGGCAATATCGCCTGGCCCGCAAACCACCGCCGAAAAGCCGCGCACCTGGAACTGGCCGCCCTCGGTGCCGTAACTGACCACATTTTCACTGTTGTCGCCGGTCAGGCGGCGCGCAAGGGCTTCGGCGGGCCCGTTTTCCTCGGGGCCGAGCGGCGGCATGCTGAAGACCGGCGAAAGCGTGATGCCGGTTTCAGCGTGCACCCGGTGCATGCCGGCCTCGATGCGCGCCACCTCGGCTTTCAGCCGCGCGCTCCAGTCCTCGGCGGTATCGCCGGGCACCAGGCGGAAGCTGAGCACGAATTCGCAATGGCGCGCGGTGATGTTATGCGCGGTGCCCCCGGAAATCATGCCGACATGCACATTCGTCCAGGGTGGATCAAAAGGCGCGGCCAGCGGGCCGGGCGTGGCGGTGGCGCTCTCGGTGTTGCGGTCATTGGCCCATTGGATCAGCCGCGCGGCCTCGTGGATCGCGCTTACCCCATAAGGCTGCAACGAGGAATGCACCTCGAAGCCGGTGACGGTGACGGCATAGCCCAGCCCGCCCTTGTGCCCGCTGACCACCTTCATCATCGACGGCTCGCCGACGATCACCGCCGCGGCGCGCGGCAAGCTTTCGGCCATCGCCTCGACCAGTGCGGCCACCGCCATGCAGCCGACCTCCTCGTCATAAGAAAGCGCCAGTTGCAGCGGGCGCTTGAGCGCTCTGCCCTGCGCCTCGACCATGGCCGCTATGGCCAGCGCCACGAAGCCCTTCATGTCGCAAGCCCCGCGCCCGTAAAGCCGCCCGTGGCGTTCACTCAGCACCCAGGGATCGCTGCTCCAGTCCTGGCCATCGACCGGCACCACATCGGAATGGCCCGAGAGAATCACGCCGCCCGGCAGCGCGGGGCCGGCCTGCGCGTAGAGATGTGCCTTGGTGCCGCAGGGCGACGGCACGCGGGTCGCAGCAATGCCATGCGCGGCCAGATACTCCTGGACCCAGTTGATCAGCGGCAGGTTGGTGTCGCGGCTGACCGTGGGGAAGGCCACGAGATGTGCGAGGATTTCGCGCGCCGAGAGCTTTCTGGGGGCATGCATGCGTCACCTTCGCATTGATCGGGCCGACACTGACCGCCACCGAAAAGAACAGCCCGCCCCGGCATCGTCAAGCACCCGCGGACCCGCGTCACCGCTTTTCCCCACCCGGAGCGTGAGCGGTAACGCAAGGCCCGCCACCGGGCTGATTTTTGCTTGCCGCTGGGATCGTTTGTTGTAATGGTGCGGCGCAGACCGGCCCGATGCCAGCAAATGATGCACGGGTCGCAACGACAATAATATTCCCTGGGGAGGGACGGATATATGCCCGATGGGGCTATGCCAGTTCTTGATGTCAAGGACCTCAAGACCGTGTTCCGCACACGCGGAGGCGACATTCACGCCGTCAATTCGGTCAGTTTTCACCTCAAGCCCGGTGAGTTGCTGGGCGTGGTGGGCGAGTCCGGCTCGGGCAAATCGGTGACGATGATGTCGCTGCTGGGCCTTCTGCCGTCACCGCCGGCCGAGGTGCGCGAAGGTCAGGTCATGTTGGGCGAGCGCGATCTTCTCAAGGTCGGCCCCGAGGAATTGCGCGCGGTGCGCGGCCGCGAGGTGGGGTTCGTCTTTCAGGACCCGATGACCTCGCTCAATCCGGTGTTCACGGTCGGTTTCCAGATCATGGAACCACTGCGCACCCACATGGGCCTGAGCCGCGCCGCCGCACGCGATCGCGCGGTGGAGCTTCTTGAACTGGTGGGCATTCCTGATGCCCGTCGCCGGCTGAAGGATTTTCCGCACCAGTTTTCCGGCGGCATGCGCCAGCGGGTGATGATCGCCATTGCACTGGCCTGCGACCCCAAGGTGCTGATCGCCGACGAACCCACCACCGCGCTTGATGTGACGATTCAGGCGCAGATCCTTGAACTGGTGAAAGACCTGCGCCAGAAGCTGGGCATGGCAATCATCTGGATCACGCATGATCTGGGCGTCATTGCCGGCATCGCCGACCGGGTGATGGTGATGTATGGCGGCCAGGTCGTCGAGCAGGGCCCGGTGCGCGAGCTGTTTGCCGATCCCGCCCATCCCTATACCCGCGCGCTGTTGCAGACGGTGCCCAAGCTGCATGGCCAGCGCGACGAGAAGCTGCGCGTCATCGAGGGGCAGCCGCCGATCATGACTGCACATCCCGCGGCCTGTCCGTTCCGCGCCCGCTGCGCCCATGCCTTCGATCGCTGCGCGCGCGAAAACCCGGCCCGCCGCCCGATCGGCGCGGGCCATGACGTCGCCTGCCACTGGGACCACAACGAGGCCAAGCCATGAGCGCCGCCGCCACGACGCCCGCCGCCAGCCCGGCCGCGAAATCCGATGCGCCGGGCCGCAAGCTCGTCGAGGTCAGCAATCTCAAGCTGCATTTTCCCATCTACGGCGGGCTGTTGCGCCGCCAGGTCGGCAGCGTCAAGGCCGTGGACGGGGTTTCCTTCGACATCTTCGAAGGCGAAACGCTTGGCATCGTGGGAGAATCCGGTTGCGGCAAATCCACCTGCGGGCGCGCCGTGCTGCGGCTCTATGAACTGACCGAAGGCTCGGTGGTGATCGACGGGGTCGATATCGCCACCCTTTCACCCGAAAAGTTGCGCCGCAAGCGGCCCAGCATGCAGATGGTGTTTCAGGACCCCCAGGCCAGCCTCAATCCGCGCATGACGGTGGCCGGCATCATCGGCGAGCCGCTGGACGAGCACACCGACTGGAACCGCGCGAAGAAGCTGGAACGCATCTACGAGCTGATGGATGCCGTCGGCCTCAACCGTGATTTCGCCAACCGCTATCCGCATGCCTTTTCCGGCGGTCAGCGCCAGCGGATCGGCATTGCCCGCGCACTGGCGCTGAACCCCCGGTTCATTGTCTGCGACGAGCCGATTGCGGCGCTGGATGTTTCGATTCAAGCGCAGGTCGTCAATCTGCTGGAGGAGCTTCAGGAGCAGTTCGGCCTGACCTACATGTTCATCAGCCACGATCTGAGCATGGTCAAGCATATCGCCGACCGCGTGGCGGTGATGTATCTGGGCCGGATCATCGAACTGGCACCGGTCGATGCGCTCTACGCCAACCCGCTCCATCCCTATACCGAGGCGCTGATGTCGGCCGTCCCCGAGCCCGACCCCTCGCTGGAGGGGCGCAAGGACCGGATCGTGCTGAAGGGCGATGTGCCGTCGCCGTCGAATCCGCCACAGGGCTGCAACTTCTGCACCCGCTGCCCGAAGGTGATGGATATCTGCCGCCAGATCGAGCCCGAATATCGCGAACACGCGCCGGGCCATTTTGCGGCCTGCCATCTGCTGGACAACAACAAGACCGCCGGGCCAACCGGCGGCACGAGGTCAGAGCACAACCAGACCAGTATCCAACAAGGAGAGGATGCATGAAACGGAAAATCGCCCTTCTGGGGGCAGCCGCTGCGGTGGCACTCATCCCGGCCTCGGCCATCGCCGAGCGCGGATCGAGCGGCCATGTCAGCATCATTTACTGGCAAGCGCCGTCGATCCTGAACCCTTACCTCTCGGGCGGCACGAAGGATGTCGACAGCTCGAACATCATCCTCGAACCGCTGGCGCGCTACAACGAAGACGGCGAGATGGTGCCCTGGCTGGCCACCGAGATCCCGACCGTCGAGAACGGCGGCGTGGCCGAAGACCTGATGAGCATCACCTGGCAGTTGCGCGACGACGTGCTGTGGTCGGATGGCACGCAGTTCACGGCCGCCGATGTGGTGTTCACTGCCGAATACTGCATGCATCCCGAAGGTGGCTGCGCGCAGCGGCGCAACTTCAACGACATCACCTCGGTCGAGGCGCTGGGCGATTTCACCGTGCGGGTGAACTTCTCGGTGCCCAAGCCGGTGCCCTATGGCGCCTTCGTGGGTGGTGAATCGCCGATCATCCAGGCGGCGCAATTTGCCGAATGCCTGGGCGCGCGCGCGCCCGAATGCACCAATGCCAATTTCTATCCGATCGGCACCGGGGCCTTCGTCGTCACCGATTTCCGGCCCAATGACGTGATCCAGCTCGAAGCCAACCAGAATTACCGCGATCCGGACCGTCCGTTCTTTGCCACTATGACCTTCCGCGGCGGCGGCGATGCCACTTCGGCGGCGCGTGCGGTCATGGAAACCGGCGAGATGGACTACGCCTGGAACCTGCAGCTGGCCCCCGATGTCATCGCCGAGATCGCCCGCGGTGGGCGTGGCACACCGATCGCGGCCTTCGGCACGCTGGTCGAGCGCATCGAGGTCAACATGACCGACCCCTCGCCCGATCTTCCTGCCGACATCCGCTCCACGCGCGAGGCACCGCACCCGATCCTGAGCGATATTCGTGTGCGTGAGGCGCTCAGCCAGGCCATCGACCGCGAACTGCTCGTCGAGATCGGCTATGGCCAGGCTGGCCGGCCCGGCTGCAACCTGGTTCCCGCGCCCCCGATGTTCCGTTCGGACGCCAATGACGGCTGCATGGTCCAGGACCAGGACCGCGCCCGCGCGCTTCTGGATGAAGCCGGCTGGGTTCCCGGCTCGGACGGTATCCGTGTCAAGGACGGTCGCCGCCTGACGCTGGACTATCTGACCTCGACCAATGCCGTGCGTCAGGATTTCCAGGCGCTGATCCAGCAGTGGTGGCGTGAAGTCGGCGTCGAAGCCAACCTGCGCAATGTCTCGGCTTCGGTGTTCTTCGGTGGTGATCCCGGCTCGCCGGACACCTTCCAGAAGTTCTATGCCGATGTCGAAATGTACGCCAACAACTTCTCGGGCACCGATCCCGAGCAGTATCTGGGTGCCTATCGTTGCGGGCTGGAACCGCGCCCGGCGACCCAGTGGCAGGGCGAGAACATCAACCGTTTCTGCGACCCGGCCTATGACGCGCTGCATCTGGAGCTGGCGCAAACCGCGGTGATCGAGGAGCGCGCCCGCATCGCGCGCGAGCTCAACGACATCCTGATGCAGAACTACATCATCATCCCGCTGGTGGATCGTGGCCGCGTTTCGGCTCATGCCAACAATCTGGGTGGCGTTGTGCTCAACGTCTGGGATACCGAGATGTGGAACGTCCACGACTGGTATCGCATCCAGTAACCTGAACCGGGGCTGCCGCGACCGCCACGGCGTGGCCGCGGCAGCCCGCCTTTCAGACGCTGAACCAAGGCGCCTTTCCCATGTTCAACTACACATTGCGGCGGCTGCTGCTGGCAATACCGACGCTTTTGTTCATCGCTCTGGTGATCTTCCTGCTGCTTGAACTGTCGCCGGGTGACCCGCTCGCCGACATGCCGCTGACCATCCCGCCCGAAGTGCGCCAGGAAATGCGCCTGGCCTTGGGTCTTGGCGAGGTCTGGTATATCCGGTTCTACAAATGGCTCTACATGTTCGCCGTCATCGAGCCCAGCCATGTGCTGGCCAACCTGACCGGCCTGAACGTCTCGCTCGAGGGCCAGCGCATCCTCTCATGGCAGACCCGCTCGCCGGTCGCCGACATCATCGCCCAGCGTTTGCCGCAGACGCTCTGGGTTGTGGGGCTGGCCTACCTGCTGGGCATTCTGGTGGCGGTGCCGATCGGGGTCTATTCGGCCTATCGGCAATACAGTTGGTTCGACCAGACCGGCAGCTTCGTGTCGATGGTCGGCTTCTCGCTGCCGACCTTCTTTACCGGCCCGCTCCTGATGCTGATCTTCGCCGTCTGGCTGGGCTGGTTTCCGATCATCTATGATACAACGCTGGTGGTGAACAGCTTCGAGACCTTCCTCAAGCAGTTGCGCCAGATGGCCATGCCGGTCTTCGTGCTCACGCTTTACAACGCCGCCCAGATCAGCCGCTTCATGCGTGCCTCGATGCTCGACAACCTCGGCCAGGACTATGTGCGCACCGCGCGCGCCAAGGGCATGGCCGAGCGCATCGTGGTGCTGGTGCATGTGCTCAGGAACTCGCTGATCCCGGTCGTGACGGTCATCGCGCTGGGCATTCCCACCATCTTCACCGGCGCCATCATCACCGAAACCATCTTCCGCGTGAACGGGCTGGGCCAGCTTCTGATCACCGCGATCTATGCCAGCGACATTCCGATGGTGCTGACGCTTTCGGTGGTCTTCGCCATCCTGATCGTGCTGTTCAACCTGATCGCCGACCTGCTCTATGCCATCCTCGACCCCAGGATCCGCTATGACTGATACATCCACCATCGACACCAGCGCCGCCTTTCGCCCGCCGCGCAATCAGTGGTGGGACGTCTGGGACCAGTTCAAGACGCACAAGGGTGCGCTGATCGGCATGTTCGTCTTCCTGCTGATCATTCTGTTCTGCTTCCTGGGCCCGCTGCTGTGGATCCATGACGCCACCTATATCAACATCCGCTCGCGCAATCAGGGCTTCAGCTGGACCCATCCGCTGGGCACCGACCAGTTGGGCCGCGACATGCTGGCGCGGATGATGCGTGGCGGTCAGGTCAGCCTGGCGGTGGGCATGGCCGCGATGGTGCTGTCGGTGCTGCTGGGCACGCTGATCGGCGTCGTCGCGGGCTATTTCCGCCGTATCGACGGCTTCCTGATGCGCCTGACCGATCTTTTTCTGGCGCTGCCGTTGCTGCCGCTCCTGCTGGTCATGTCGATGCTCTTCCGCCAGCGCCTGTCTTCGATGTTCGGCATCGAGCTGGGCATGTTCATCATGATCGTCACCGCCATCGGCATTACCAGCTGGATGCAGACCGCGCGTATCGTGCGCGGCGATGTGCTCGCACTGAAGGAACGCGAATACGTGCTGGCCGCGCGCTCCATCGGCACCCCGCCGCGGCGCGTGATCTCGCGCCATGTCTTGCCCAATGTGCTCTCGCCGGTCATGGTCTCGGCGACGCTGATGATCGCCACCGCCATCATCACCGAAAGCGCGCTCAGCTTCCTGGGGCTCGGCTTCCCGCCCGATTTTCCAACCTGGGGGCGGCTGGTCAGCGACGGGATCGACTATTTGCAGCAATATCCCTCGCGCGCCATCATGCCCGGCCTCCTGATCTCGCTCACCGTGCTCAGCGTCAACTATATCGGCGACGGGCTGCGCGATGCGCTCGATCCGCGCATTCGCGGCCGCTGAAGCGGGGGCAGGACTTCAGGAAAGGGGCAGGCCCGTCGCGCCTGCCCCTATTCTTTATGATCTGCCACGGCTGATGGCTGTTCAACCGTATCCTGTGGCGCGGGTCTCCACGAAAGCGGCTTTCGGGTAGGCGCGCGCGATTGTCCATGGCGATGCGCCCGATGCCACCCGCACCGATGGCCCACCGCACCGATACCGCCGCGCGGATGATCACCATGACAGGCCGACGCATCGCTCATGAAGCCAACGTGCGGTGCAATCGATTCATGCGGGCATGTGCGGCCACCCGCGAATTTTCACATCGGCTCCGATCCCGTGGGAACGCGCCAGACGCTGTCCGGATCGCAAACCGCGCTTACCAGCCTGTTCTCCGTGGCGGTGTCGAAGACATGGATACGGGCACCGGGCTTGAGGGAAAGGGCGGTCTTGCTGCCCTCGGGGAAGGACACATGGGTTTCGCGCAACAAGGCCCGCACCAGCGATCCGGCGATGTCGATGTTGTAGAGCGTCTCCGAGCCCAGGGGCTCGGCGGTGATGCAGGGGCCGATTGCCAAAGGTTCTGGCGTGGTGTCGAGCGGGCCTATGGCCAGGTCTTCAGGACGGATACCCAGTGCGACCGACTGTCCTGAACCCGACATCTGGCGGGCCAGCGCGACGGCGGCCTCGCCGGTCAGGTTCAATGCCCAGTCCTGCCCTTGCAGCAAGGCCCCCGCCACGCCAGCGGTTGCAGTGCCGGTCAGCAGGTTCATCGCCGGGCTGCCGATGGTGCGCGCAACTGCCATGTCGGCAGGCATCAGAAACACGTCCTGGGGCGTGCCGATCTGGGCAATGTTGCCGCCTGACATAACCACGATGCGGTCGCCCATGGTCATCGCTTCTACCTGATCATGCGTCACGTAAAGCGCGGTCGACCCGACCTTGCGCTGGATGCGCTTTAGCTCCGACCGCATGACCACCCGCAGGCGCGCGTCCAGATTTGACAGCGGCTCATCCAGCAGCAGGACCGAAGGGTTGCGCACGATCGCACGCCCCAGGCTGACGCGCTGCTGCTGCCCGCCCGACAGGCCATCGGGCGTCTTGTGCAGGTGATCGCCCAGTTCCAGCATCTCGGCGACCTCGGTCACGCGGCGGCGGATCTCGTCGCGCGGCACGCCTGCGGATTCCAGCGGAAAGGCAATGTTCTTGAACGTGGTCTTGTGCGGGTAAAGCGCGAAGTTCTGGAACACCAGCGCCACGCCGCGTTTGGCCGGGTGGATATCATTCACCACCCGGTCCCCCACCAGGATCTGCCCCTCGCTCACCCGCTCCAGCCCCGCGACCATGCGCAGGGTTGTGGTCTTGCCGCAGCCCGAAGCCCCGACAAGCACCATCAACTCGCCCGGCTCGATCCGGAAATTGATCCCTTTGACCGCATGGATATCACCCGGATAGGTCTTCCACAGGTCGCGCGCCTCAACTGCTACGGTCATCTTGTTCCCATCATCCCTTGGACCCGCCGACCGCGACGCCGCGGACCAGATGCTTCTGGCCAATCACGAACATCAGCACCAAAGGCAGGATCGAAATCAGAACGGCCGCCATCAGCAGGTTCCACAGCACCGTCTCCTGATCCGAGAAATCGGCCAGGGCGGTCTGGATCACCTTCATGTCGGCGGTCGAGGTCATCACCAGCGGCACCAGAAACTCGTTCCAGACGGCAGTGAAGTTGAACATGGCAATCACGGCCAGCGCCGGGGCGGCCAGCGGCAGGTAGATCTTCCAGAAGATCGCGAATTCATGCGCCCCGTCCATGCGCGCCGCCTCGACAAGGTTGTCCGGCAGCATCCGCATGAACGAGGTCATAAGATAGGTGCCGTATGCCGTGGCCAGGAACGGCAGGATCATCGACGGGTAGCTGTTCAGGATGCCAAAGCCTCCTTGTCCCAGGATGTCATTGCCGCCGGCCAGAGGCATGCTGCGAAACATGATGAACAGGGGAATGATAGTCACATGCACCGGCACCATCAGTGTGGCGAGGATCAGCAGGAACATGGTGCGCCGCCCCGGAAAGCGCATCTTGGCGAATGCGTAGCCCGCAAGCCCGTCGATCAGCACGATCCCCACGGTGGACAGGGTGGCAATCAGGAAGGTGTTCCACATCGCCCGGCCAAAATTCGTGACCTGGAACACGCGCAGGAAATTGTCCCACTGGATGTTGTCCGGGACGATCACGGGAGGCCAGGCGAACACCTCGGCCGGGCTGGACAGCGCCAGCACAAGGATCATCAGGAACGGCGCCAGGATAATGCCGCTCAGCGCGATCAGCGCGGTGTAGATCAACGCACGCCGGGTGGCGCGGACGGCGGGTGGCGCGTAGTCGAGATTGCTCATGCCGCGTGCCCCTTCAACGTTTCTTGCTGGCCAGCTGGCCGGACAGGGCCAGCAGCAGCAACGACAGCCCCATGATCGCCAGGAACAGCACCACCGCCACGGCGGCGGCATAACCCATGGCAAAGGACTGGAACGCCTGGTTGTAGGAAAACAGCACCGCCGTGGTGGTTGCACGGCCCGGCCCGCCGCCGGTCAGGACCACGACCTGATCGAAGACCTGCAGGTTGAAGATCACGGCGGTCACGACCACGAACATGGTCGTCGGCATCAGGATCGGCAGCGTGACCTGGGTAAAGCTGCGCCACCATGACGCGCCGTCCATCACTGCCGCCTCGCGCAGGTGCTGGGGAATGCCCTGCAAGCCGGCCAGAAAGATCACCACCGAATAGCCCATCTGCCGCCAGATGCCGATGCCGATCAGCGTGGGCAGGGCCTGCGAGCTGTTGCTCAACAGCCCCTGCCGTTCGATCCCGAACAGGCTGAGGATGTAGTTGAAGGGGCCGAAGGCCGGGTTCATGATGTAAAGCCACGCAACGCCGATCGCCACCCAACTGGCGACCTGCGGCATGTAGAAAACGGTTCGGAACACCGACATGCCGCGCAGCTTGGTGTCCAGCATCACCGCGATGGCCAGCGACAAGATGGTCGCGGGCACCACGGTGCCGAGGGTGTAATAAAGCGTCACCCGGAACGCCTGCATCGCGCGGGGATCGTTGAACAGGCGCTCGTAATTGGCCAGACCGATGTAGCGAGGCGGTTGCAGCAGCGAATACTGGGTCAGGCTCAGATACCCGCCATACATCAAAGGGGCGATTTTCAGCGCCAGAAACAGCGCCATCACCGGCAGCACCAGGATCAGCCCCCAGCGGGCCTCGGCCGGTGTAACCCAGTCGCCCTGAAACCAGGTGCGTTTCGGTTTTGCCATGCCACCCCCAAATGAACGGCGGGCGGGGACGTGATCACGCGCCCCGCCCGCGTTCTGGTCGATCAGTTGAACCCGATGCCCGAGCGGTCGATGATCTCGGACTGGATCTCGCGCACGGCATTGTCCATCGCGGTTTGCGGGTCGGCGCCGTTCAGCAGCAACTCATCCAGCCAGACATTGAGGATCGATTCATATTCCGAGAAGTTCGGGTGCTTGGGATCGGCAGATCCTCCGGCAAGTGCCAGTCCAAGATAGCGCTGCGCCAGCGGGTTCGCTTCCAGGTAGGGGTGCCCCTCGGGCAGGATCGCACCGGGGATGGATCCGCCCAGACCGGCCAGTTGCACGATGTTGTCAGGCTCGACGATCAGGAACTGCAGCAGCCGCGCCGCGGCTTCCGGGTTGCGCGAGGCCGAGGTGATGGCGATCACATTCGCCCCCAACCCGGCGCCTGCCATCTCGGCCGTGCCCTGCGGTCCCGGCGGGATCAGACCCAGGCCGGCGTATTGCAGCAGGTCGGGGAATTCGTTCTGCCAGTTGCGGAAGGCGAAGTTGTTATAGACCATCGCCGTGCGACCCTGACCCAGGCCGACGTTGTCAGCCTCGATCGAGCGGGGCACGTCGCAGCACTGCACCAGCCGCTGGAAGAACGCCGCCGCCTCGACCGCCTGAGGCGAGTTCATCAGGGGCGTCATCCCGTCTTCAGAGAACATGCGCCCGCCATTGGCCTCGACGAGGCGGGTGAACATGTTCGACCGGTTGAAAGCGAAGGATGATGAATAGAAACCCAGCTGCGTGATGTTGCCGGCGGCGTCGCGCACGGTTGCACCCTCGGCCCAGGCCAGCCATTCATCCCAGTTCGCCGGTGCCGAGGCGGTGTCGTTTCCACCGGCCTCTATCAGGTCCGTGCGCCATGACAGGGCATTTGCCGAGAACCAGGTCGGCAGCATCGACCATGTGCCGTTCCAGCTGGTCAGCTCGACCGTGGCAGGGACGAAATCGTCGGGATCAAAAAACTGGCCGTGATCGGCAAGCAACCCGCGCTCGGCAAAGCCGGCAACCAGGTTGGAAAAGCCGAAAATGATATCGGGCAGCGTGCCGCCTGCCGCGGCCGTGGCGATCTGCTGCTGATAGGATGACCAGGCGGTGATCTCGTACTCCACCAGCACGTCAGGGTTGGCGGCTTGGAACTCGGGGATCAAGCGCTCCAGAACGGCGCCATGAGCCTCGGGCGTGCCGTTGAACCACATCCGGATAGTGGTCTGCTGGGCAATGGCGGCGCTCGGGATGGCTGCTCCAGCCAAGGCAACCAGCGCCGTCGAGGCCAGCGCCTGCCGAATTGTGAACCTTCGCATGTTCGTCTCCCTGTTTGTTGTTTTGATTTCTGTGATACTTCCGCCCCAATCATTTGCAATTTGGCACCGGAGGACAAGCCTCAACTGGCCTTGGCATGAATTTTCCTGCCCGGTTGCGGTCAACCTCGCATCTGTTGCTCATTGCGTCGCGCAATCCGCCCAAGCCGTCCCAGGGCGCTGACGTCAGGCAGCCCCTTTCCCCGGCGTTCGTTTGGGGGCAGTCTTGGCGCCGCAAGGCATCGCCCGGGAGGCTGACGAAAGAATGCGCGAGATTGGGCTTCATGCCACGCGGGGGCAGGTAGTGGGATTGTTCGGCGGCTCCTTCGATCCGCCGCATGCCGGGCATGTGCATCTGACGCGCGAGGCGATCAAGCGGCTGGGGCTCGATCAGGTCTGGTGGCTGGTCAGCCCGGGCAATCCGCTCAAGCCGAACCCGCCCGCGCCGCTCAAGGCCCGCATGGAGGCCGCACGCAGGCTCAACACGCATCCGCGCGTGCGCGTCACCGATCTGGAGGCGCGTGTGGGCACGCGCGCCACGGCCGATACGCTTGAGGCATTGCACCGACGTTTTCCGCAGGTCCGGTTTGTCTGGCTGATGGGCGCGGACAATCTGGCCGGGTTTCATCACTGGGGGCGCTGGCAGGCCATCCTGGCGCAGGTGCCGGTGGCGGTTTTTGCCCGGCCCGGCCAACGCATGGCAGGGCTCAACGCGCGCATGGCCCGGCAATATGCGCACCAGCGGCTGCCGGGATCGGCGGCGCGGCTTCTGGGGGGTGCGAAGCCGCCGGTCTGGATCTATCTGGACATGCCGATGCGGCGCGACTCGTCTAGTGCGCTGCGCGCGGCGGGGCTGGCAAAACCCGGCCCGGCTGCCATATGATGACAGGCGGGCCGGCGGTTCGGACCGGGCGGCAGTTCCGACGGACCGGCCCATGATGCGAAACCGGCGCAGCGCATGGAATGGGTTGAGCAATGGCGCGTGAGCATGATCACCTGAGCCGACGGCGGCTGTTGCAGGCGCTGAGCGGGCTGGCGGTGGCACCGCTGGCCTTTCCCGCGCTTGCCAACGCGCCGGAGCGCTCGCGCTTTCCGCAGCCGCGCCCCGCGGTGCCGGGGCGCGCCGCCGCCGCAACCCTGCCGCGCGCGGCATCGCTTGACGCGTTACTGACGCGGGCCAATCTGGGTGGTGTCAGCGCGTTCGTCGCCCTCGATGCGCAGACGGGCGCGGTGATCGAAGAGATGAACCCTGACACTCCGCTGCCGCCCGCGAGCATGGCCAAGGCGCCCAGCGCGCTTTATGCGTTGCATCATCTGGGCCTGGAACACCGGTTTCTGACGCGGGTTCTGGCGCGCGGCGGAACGATCAGCGGCGGCGTGCTGCGCGGCGATCTGGTGGTATTGGGCGGCGGCGATCCGACCCTGCAAACCGCCGATCTGGCGCGGCTGGCCGATGCGCTGATTGCCCAGGGGCTGCGCCGCGTTGAGGGGCGGTTCGTGGTCGATGAGGGGGCATTGCCGGCGATTGCCCATATCGACTCCGAACAGCCGGTTCAGGCGGGCTATAACCCGGCAATCTCGGGGCTCAATCTGAATTACAACCGCGTCCATTTCGCCTGGGCCACCGGCGGCGGGCGGCTTCGGCTGTCGATGGATGCGCGCTCCAGCGCCGAGGTGCCACAGGTTTCGGTCATCGGCATCGAGGCGCGCGATCGCGCGACGCCCATCTACACCCATGCGCTCGATGGCGCGCGCGAACTCTGGACCGTTGCGCGCCCGGCACTGGGCGCCGATGGTTCGCGCTGGCTGCCGGTGCGCCGGCCGGGGCTCTATGCCGGGGATGTGCTGCGCGCGTTGCTTGCGGCACGCGGCTGCACATTGCCTGCGCCGCAAGCCGGCGCTGGTGGTT
Source organism: Pararhodobacter sp. (assembly GCA_046295695.1). GTDB lineage: Bacteria > Pseudomonadota > Alphaproteobacteria > Rhodobacterales > Rhodobacteraceae > Pararhodobacter. The sequence goes on from JBKBMS010000002.1 coordinate 118,935, forward strand.
CCGGGGGCAGCGTTCTGGCCGAGCACCGCTCGCCCCAGTTGACGACGATGGCGCGTGAAATGCTGCGCTTTTCAACCAATATCACGGCCGAATGTCTGGGGCTGGCGGCGTCGCGGCGGCGCGGCGGCACGATTGAGACGCTGGCGCAATCGGGGCAGGCAATGGGCGCCTGGCTGGGGCAGCGCTATGGTGCGCCGGGGCTGCGCTTCGTGGATCATTCCGGGCTGGGCGACGGCTCCAGGGTGACGGCGCGGGGCATGGCGGCGTTTTTCCTTTCTGCGCACCGCGAGGCGCTCCTGTCCGATCTGTTGCGCCGCCATCCGATGCGCGACACCCAGGGCCGCGAGATGTCCAATCATCCGATCGCCGTTGCGGCCAAGACCGGCACGCTCAACTTCGTCAATGCGCTGGGCGGCTTTGCCCGCCCCGCTGGCGGGCGGCCGATTGTCTTTGCCATTCTCTGCGCCGATCTCGCGCGGCGCGCGGCGATCCCGGTGGCGCAGCGCGACCGCCCGCCCGGCGCGCCACAATGGGCGGGGCGCGCGCGCGGTTTGCAGCAGGGTCTGATCGAACGCTGGGCGGCACTGCATGGCTGAGCCGCTGCGCCGATGATGAGCGAATTCTTCATGCTGGCCGGGGGGATCGGGCTTTTCCTCTACGGCATGCAGGCGCTGACGCAGGAACTGACGGTGCTGGCATCCGACAGCGCGCGCCGGGCGATCCGCCGGTTTGCCGGCCGGCCGCTGAGCGGCATGGCCGCGGGTGCGGCGGTGACGGCGCTGATCCAGTCCTCCAGCGCGACGATGGTGATGACACTGGGCTTTGTCGGTGCCGGCATCCTGAGCTTCAGCCAGTCTCTGGGCATCGTGCTGGGGGCCAATGTCGGCACCACATTCACCGGCTGGATGGTGATGTTGCTGGGCCTGAAGGTCAATCTGGGCACGCTGGCCTTTCCGGTGCTGTTTGTCGCCGCGCTGGCGCGCATTCTGGGGCGCGGGGCGGTGCAGCGCCTCGCCGGCGTGCTGGCCGGGCTGTGCCTGATCTTCATCGGCATCGACCTCATGAAGGGCGGCATGGCGGTTTTCGATGGCCTGCTCAGCCCCGAGCGCCTGCCCGCCGATACGCTGGCCGGGCGGTTGCAACTGCTGGCACTGGGCATGACGGTGACGGTGATCACGCAATCCTCCAGCGCCGGGGTGGCGGCGGCGATCGTGCTGCTGTCGGAAGGGCATGTGAGCTTTGCGCAGGCTGCGGCGCTGGTGATCGGCATGACGGTCGGCACCACCTTCACCGGTGTTCTGGCCAGCCTCGGCGGCAATATCGCCATGCGCCGCACTGCGCTGGCGCATCTGATCTTCAATCTGACGCAGGGGTTGGTGGCGCTGTCGCTGCTGGATCTGCTGGTGCGCGGCATCGCCGCGGGATTCAGCCTGGCCGACGCGGCACTGGCGCTGGTGCTGTTTCACACCGCCTTCACCCTGGCCGGGGCGCTGATCTTTCTGCCCTTCACCAAGGCGTTCGCCCGGCTGGTGAGCCGGCTGGTGCCGGAAAAACCGTTGCCCATCGAGCGCGAGCTGGACTCGCGCTTTCTGTCCGACCCGGCAGCGGCGCTTGATATTGCGCTGGCCGCGGGGCGACGGCAGGCGGCGGGGTTGATGGGGGCGGTGGGCGCGATGCTCGCGCCAGGCAGCCAGCCGCAGGAGGCGGCGATCGACGCGCAGCGCTTCACCGGCGAGACCGAGGCCCTGGCCGGGTTTCTGGCGCGCATCAACCTGCCCGAGGCCGACCCGCTGCGCGAGCAGCGCGCCGGTGAGATGATGGCGCTGGTGGATCATCTGCGCCGTTTCGCGTTTCGCGCCGCCCAGCCGGCCCGGATGAGCGCGGCGCTTCATGAGCCTCGGCTGCGCCGCGAAGCGCTGTTTTTCGGCGCGCTGCTGCGTGAAATGGCGCGCTTGCAGGGGCTTGCCGCAGCACAGCGCACCGGCGAGCAGGCCGGAAACGAGGCTCGAACCAACGCATTGCATGCCAAACTCTTGCGCGCCGAGGCCCGGCTGGCACGGCGCGAGGCGCGGCTGCGCCGGCAGGTGCTTGCCAGCCGGGCCGCACCGCCCAGGCTTTTCGCTGTCACCGATGCCATGCGCTGGCTGCGCCGCAGCACGGCTCATGCCGGGCGCATCGTGCATCACTTGCGCAGCGCGGCCTCGCTGGCCCAGCCGGTTGAGGCCCCCGCAGCAGCCCCTGATGCACTGCTTGGCAGCGAGTGATCGCCACTCAGGCGCGCATGTGCCGCGCGCGCGCGCCGCGTTCGATCGCCGCGGCATGCAGCCGCTCGATGGACAGCTCGTGGCGCATTTCCTCAAGGAAGCGTAATTCGCTCTGCAACAGCTTGCCGTCCGAGGCAGCGACATCGCAGGCCAGCGCATAGGCGGTTTCGTAGAGCCGCTCGGAAAGCGATTCGCGCACCAGCCCGAAGAGCGCATCCAGCCCGTCTTCCTCCTCGAGGAGTTCGAAAACCACGCGCGCCACGGTCTTCACGCGGTCGAAATCATAGTCGGCGAAGATCGGCAACTGATTGACCGTCTGCTCGATGGCCAGAAGCTCGGCGGTGCGGATCTCGGAATCGGCGACCGAGACCGCGATCATGACCGCGATCAGAGCATCCTGCGGGGAAAGGGAATGCGGCGCTTCGGCCATGGGCGTATCCTGTCTGGGCGGGTTTTGCCCGCACAATATTGACTGCCGGGGGGGGCGGCAATAGGAAGCCTTGTTCCATGTCCCGCGGGCGACGGCCCGTCTGCACGAAAGACATCATCATGACTTCTCTGCGCGATGCTGCGATGACCTCCAAGGCCTGGCCCTTCGAAGAGGCACGCCGGCTTCTCAAACGCTACGAGAAGGCGCCCCCCGCCAAGGGCCATGTGCTGTTCGAAACCGGTTACGGCCCCTCGGGCCTGCCGCATATCGGCACCTTTGGCGAAGTCGCGCGCACCACCATGATCCGCCGGGCCTTTGAGGTGATTTCGGATATTCCCACCCGGTTGATCTGCTTTTCCGACGACATGGACGGGATGCGCAAGATCCCTGACAATGTGCCCAACCCGGCGATGCTGCGCGAGCATCTGCAACGCCCGCTGACCGCCGTGCCCGACCCGTTTGGCGAATATGCAAGCTTCGGGCACCACAACAACGCCATGCTGCGCCGGTTCCTTGATACCTTCGGGTTCGAATACGAATTCATCTCGGCCACGGATTTCTACAAGACCGGCCAGTTCGATACCGTGCTGCTGCGCGCGGCCGAGCGGTATGATGCGTTGATGGCGGTCATGCTCAAGAGCCTGCGCGAGGAACGCCAGCAGAGCTATTCTATCTTCCTGCCGATCCATCCCGAGACGGGCCGCGTGCTGTATGTGCCGCTCAAGGAGGTGAACGCCAAGGACGGCACCATCACCTTTGATGACGAGGATGGCCGCGAATGGACGCTGCCGGTGACCGGCGGGCAGGTGAAGCTGCAATGGAAGCCCGATTTCGGCGCGCGCTGGGCGGCGCTGGATGTGGATTTCGAGATGTATGGCAAGGATCACAGCACCAACACGCCGATCTATGACCGCATTTGCGAAATTCTGGGCGGACGCAAGCCCGAGCATTTCACCTATGAGCTGTTTCTGGATGAGAACGGCGAGAAGATCTCGAAATCCAAAGGCAACGGGCTCACCATCGACGAATGGCTGACCTATGCCGCGACCGAGTCGCTTTCCTATTTCATGTATCAAAAGCCCAAGACCGCGAAGCGGATGCATTTCGATGTGATCCCGCGTGCGGTGGACGAGTATCACCAGCAGTTGCGCGCCTATCCCGGCCAGAGCGCTGAACAGCAGGCCGCCAACCCGGTCTGGCATATCCATGGCGGCAATCCGCCGGACTCCAGGATGGTCGTGCCGTTCTCTATGCTGCTGAATCTGGCCTCGGTGGCCGGGGCATCCGACAAGTCGGGGCTTTGGGGCTTCATCCGTCGCTACGCCCCCGAGGCCAGCCCCGAAACCCACCCCGACCTGGACGCGGCGGCCGAATATGCGGTGCGCTATTTCCGCGATTTTGTTGCCCCCAGCCGCGCGTTCCGGCTGCCGAATGATCAGGAACGCGTGGCCATGGAAGACCTGCAAGCCCGGCTTGTGGACTGGCAGGGCGGGCCGGACGGTGAGGCGCTGCAAAGCATGGTCTTTGCGGTGGGCAAGGAGCATGGCTTTGAAAACCTGCGCGACTGGTTCAAGGCGCTCTACGAGGTGCTTCTGGGGGCATCCGAAGGGCCGCGTTTCGGCGGTTTCATCGCGCTTTACGGCATTGACGAGAGTGTGGCCCTGATCAAGCGGGGGCTGGCGGGCGACCTGGCCTCGCCGCGAGGCTGAGGCGATGCGTGCACGCGGGCCCTGGCTGGTGGCCTCGTCGCTGGGGCTGATCGGTTTCATGGCGCTTTTCGTGCCCTGGGTCACGCAGCGCCATGGTTTTGCCGGCTACGGGCTGGCGGTGGCGCTCTACTGGTTTGCCTTTTGCCTGCCGCTGGGGCTGTTCTTTACGCGGGGCCAACGCAAGCAACTGGTCTCGTGGCGGCTGAACGGGCAGCGCTGGGTGCCCTGGGCGGTGGCGGGGCTGGCGCTGGTGGTGCTTGCGGTCACATTGGCCCGCCCGCCCGCGGGTGTGACGGCGCTGGTGGTCGTGCTGGCGCTGGGTGCGGGTGTCATCAACGGCCCGCTGGAGGAACTTTACTGGCGCGGCGGCTATCTGGCACAGTTCGGGGCCTCATTGCCGGGCTTTGCGCTGGGCTGGGTGTTGTTCGTGGCCTGGCACCTGCCGCTGGCGCTGGCGGTGGGGGTTGAATACCACGGCGGCGGGTTTGCGCTGGTGGGCGGCGCGGCGGGGCTGGGGCTGCTTTGGGCGTTCATCACCTGGAAGACCCGCGCGATCGGCTGGGCGATGGCAAGCCATGCGCTGATCAACATGATCGTGTTTCACGAACTGGTCGCCACCAATCTCTGAATGGCCGGGCTCAGCCTGCCATGGCCGGGCTGGCCGCGCCCTGGCGAATGAAGGTTGCCGCGCGTTCGGCGATCATGATCGTGGGGGCATTGGTATTGCCACCGATCAGGCTGGGCATGACGCTGGCATCGACCACGCGCAGCCCCTCGATGCCATGCAGCCGCAGTTGCGCATCAACCACGGCCAGATCGTTGCGGCCCATGCGGCAGGTGCCGACCGGGTGATAGATGGTATCGGCGCGGTTGCGGATATCGGCCTCCAGCGCGCTATCGGAGCCGTCATGCGCATAAAGGCGCCGCCCGCGCCAGGGTGCGAGGGCCGGGGCTTCGAGGATCGCCTCCATCTGGCGCGCGCCGCTCATCAGCAAGGTCAGGTCGCGCGGGTCGGAAAGATAGGCCGGGTCGATGCGCGGCGGGCTTGCGGGGTTGGCATCCCGCAGCCCGACCTGCCCGCGCGAGAAGGGCCGCAGCACGCAGACATGGCAAGAATAGCCATTGGTCAGATGGATCTTGCGCATATGGTCATCGACGATGCCGATGACGAAATGCAGTTGCAGATCCGGGCGCGCGAGGCCGGGATCGGATTTCAGGAAGGCCGCGCCCTCGGCCATGGGCGAGGCGAAAAGCCCCTCGCCGCTACGCCGCCATTCCAGCCCGGCGCGCAGCAGCCGTCCCAGACCGGCCGGGTTCAGCCCGACGACATCGGCGCGGCGCGAGCGGTAGGAGATGACATAATCCAGATGATCCTGAAGGTTCTGCCCCACGCCCGGCAGATCGTGCCGGGGGGCAATGCCATGCGCGCGCAGCTCATCCGCCGGGCCGATGCCCGACAGCATCAGCAGTTGCGGCGAGCCGAAGGTGCCGGCGCTGAGGATCACCTCACGACGGGCACGCGCCAGATGGCGACGCCCCCGTCGGCGGAACCAAACCCCGGTGGCGCGGCCTTCCTCGATTTCGATGCGTTCGGCATGGACGCGGGTCATGACGGTCAGATTGGAACGGTTCAGCGCCGGGAACAGATAGGCAGCCGCTGCCGAGCAGCGCTCGCCCTTCCGCGGGCCGTGGTGGAATTGCGTGACCTGATAGAGCCCGGCGCCGAATTGCTCGGGTCCGTTGAAGTCATCGTTCTCAGGGATCTGAAGGCTGGTGCAGGCATCGATGAAGGCGCGGGTTGCGGCGGCGGGGCGGCGCTGATCGGCCACCTGGAGCGGGCCTTCGCCGCCATGCAGCGCACCGTTGCCACGCATGTTACCCTCGGCGCGCAGGAAGAAGGGCAGGCAGCTTTGCCAGTCCCAGCCCTCGGCGCCGGCCTCGGCCCAGGCGTCGTAGTCCTGGGGATGGCCGCGGATGTAAAGCATTGCGTTGATCGCCGAGGAGCCGCCCAGCGCCCGCCCGCGCGGCTGAAACCCGCGCCGCCCGTTCAGGCCGGGCTGGGGTTCGGTGAAGAAGGCCCAGTTGTTGATCCGGGGTCGGCCGGAGATCATGGTGGCCACCATCGCCGGTGCGCGGATCAGGAAATCGCGCCCGTCGCCGCCAGCCTCGATCAGGCAGACGCTGGTGGCGGGATCTTCCGACAGGCGCGCGGCCAGCACACATCCCGCCGAGCCGCCGCCGACGATCACATAGTCGAATTCCATGGCCACCACCCTCGCCTCTTTTGGCGCAGGTTAGGTGTCGGCGGGCCTTGCGGCAATGGTCTTGATGGGTTCAGGCGGCAAAGCCCGGTGCCAGGCGGATCTCCCCCCATTCCAGCCCGCGCCAGTTGCGCTGCGGTGCGCCCAGACGCTTCTGCGCCGCCGGATGTGCCGCGTCCAGAACGCTGGCGCGCGTCAGGAGCGCGGTTATGGCGGCTTCGGCGGCGCGCGTGCCGCCATCGGCGATCTTGAGCGCGATGCCCAGCTTCTGTTGCGGCAGGATCGCCACGAAGACAGCCTCGGCACCGGTCTTGATGGCCACGCCCTGCATGGCGCGCATCAACTCGGTGCAGGCACGGGTCTCGCCAGCGACCATTTCCGGGTGGCGGGCCATTGCCTCGCGCAGCCGCACCATGGCCTGCTGGCGGCGGTCGCCACCATCGCTCGCCGCGGCGAAGGCGGCCATCGCGCGGGCCAGACCGCCCAGCGTGCAGGCGAAATTGGGCGCCGAGCAGCCGTCGATCCCGTATCCGGGGCTTTGCTCGGCGGTGATTTCCTCGAAGGCGGCGCGCACCGCGCGCTGCACCGGGTGATCGGGCTCGGTATATTCACTGCCGCCGCCAAGGTGTCGGTTGAGGGTCAGAAAGCCCGCGTGCTTGCCCGAGCAGTTGTTGTGCAACTGGCAGGCCGGGTCATTGCAGCGGATCAGCCGGTCGCGCTCGTCTCGGTCCGAGGGTTCATGCGCGCCGCAACGCAGATCGGCCTCGGAGAGATCCAGATCGGCCAGCCAGCGCGCGACGGTATCCACATGCAGCCGCGCCCCCTGATGCGAGGCGCAGGCCAGCGCCAGTTGCGCATCGCTCAATCCCGCACCGGCGCCGGATTCCAGCAACGGCAGTGCTTGCACCATCTTGCAGCTCGATCGCGGGTAGATCACCGCCTGCGGATTGCCCCAGGCATCCACCACCGCGCCGGAGGCGTCGCAGATCACTGCATGGCCCTGATGCAGGCTTTCAAGCCGCCCGCCGCGCCACAGCTCAACCATCGGCACCGCGCCCTGTCCGACATCCGCCCCGATATCCGCCCCGACACTCGCCACGCAAGCCTCCTTCACAGTTGCGCAATTTTCCGCCAACGGGGGTTTCTTATCGCCCCGGATTCGCTGTATGACACTACCCGGCAAGCCCGCGACGTGCCAGACCAAAGCCTTGAGCAAAACAAGGGGCATGGCGTGCGAGCGGGCAGGGGATATTCGCTGGAGGCTTCAGGGCAGATGGCAGCTTGGATCAAACGGAGCGTGGCGGGGCTGGCAGCGGTAATGCTGACCGGTGGCCTGGCGCTGGCGCAGGAATCGACCAACCGGGTGGCGGTGCAGACCGCCTGGAGCGTTTTTGTCGATGGCAACCCGCGTGAGTGCTGGGCGGTATCGGCGCCGAGCGAGACGGTGAACACCCGTGGCGGGCAGCCGGTATCGGTGCGGCGCGGCGACATACTGCTTTTTGCCACCTATCGGCAGGGGCAGGGGGCAACCGCCGAGGTGTCGTTCACCGGCGGGTATCCCTTCGCGGAGGGCTCCACCGTCGAGGTGACGGTCGGCAGCGACACATTTCAGCTTTTCACCGATGGCCAGTGGGCCTGGGCAGCCTCGCCCGAGGATGATGCCCGGATTCTGGCAGCGCTGCGGCGCGGGCAGAACGCGGTGCTGACCGCGCGCTCCTCGCGCGGCACCAGCACGCGCGACACGTTTTCGCTGTTTGGCGTGACGGCCGCCACCGACGAGGCGCAGCGGCGCTGCAACGAATAGGCCGCCCACAGGCCGGCCTGCCGCATCGGATTGACCAATTCTCGCCGCCGGGCTTCTCAGTCCGGCGGCTTTCGCCTATATCAGGTGCAGGTTCCCCGGAGATACGCATGACTTCCCCCTTTCCCGCCGCCCCGATCACCCAGGACGTGCTGACCTTGCCGCGCAAGCCCGGCTCCGAGGGCAAGCTCAACCTGATCGGCCTGACCCGGCCGCAGTTGCGCGCCGCGCTCATTGCCGCCGGCACGCCGGAAAAGCAGGCGCGGATGCGCGAGGGCCAGATCTGGCAATGGCTCTATCACTGGGGCGTGCGTGATTTCGCCGCGATGACCAACCTCGCCAAGGATTACCGCGCGCTGCTGGATCAGCATTTCCAGATCGCACTCCCCGAGGTTGTCAGCCGCCAGGCTTCGGTCGATGGCACGCGCAAGTATCTCTTGCGCATCAGCGGCGGGCATGAGGTGGAAACCGTCCATATCCCCGAGGAAGGGCGCGGCACGCTGTGCATTTCCAGCCAGGTGGGCTGCACGCTGACCTGTTCGTTCTGCCATACCGGAACGCAGAAGCTGGTACGCAACCTCACCGCCGCCGAGATCGTCGGCCAGGTGATGGTGGCGCGCGATGATCTGGGCGAATGGCCGGTGCCCGGCGCACCCAGGGATGAGACACGGCTGATTTCCAACATCGTGCTGATGGGCATGGGCGAGCCGCTCTACAATTTCGACAATGTGCGCGATGCGATGAAAGTGGTGATGGATGGCGAGGGGATCAGCCTGTCGCGCCGGCGCATCACGCTTTCGACCAGCGGCATCGTGCCCGAGATCGCCCGCACCGCCGAGGAAATCGGCTGCCTGCTGGCGGTGAGCTTTCACGCGACCACCGACGACGTGCGCGATCGGCTGGTGCCGGTGAACAAGAAGTGGAACATCGCCGCGCTGCTGGAGGCGTTGCACGAGTATCCGCGGCTGTCCAACAGCGAACGCATCACCTTTGAATATGTCATGCTCAAGGGCATCAACGACAGCGACGAAGACGCCCGCCGGCTGGTCAAGCTGATTCGCGGCATCCCCGCCAAGATCAATCTCATCCCCTTCAACGAATGGCCCGGTGCGCCCTACGAGCGCTCGGACTGGGCGCGCATCGAGGCTTTCGCGGACATCATCTTCAAGGCGGGCTATGCCAGCCCCATCCGCACGCCGCGCGGCGAGGATATCATGGCCGCCTGCGGGCAGCTCAAATCGGCCACCGAGCGCGCCCGCAAGAGCCGTGCCGAGATTGCCGCCGAAGCGGGGCTGGGGGCATGATCCCCGGTGTTCTGCTTCTGGTGCTGATCGGTGCGGCGGCGGGCTATGTGGCGACGCGGCTGATGCGCGTGGATGTCGATCTGCCCACCGCAATGGGCATCGGCGTGCTGGGTGCGATCATCGGCGGGCTGGGGCTGCGCCTGGTGCTGACCGCCGGCGGCTGGGTGGTGACCTTCGTTCTGGCACTGCTGGGTTCGCTGGCGCTTCTGTGGTTGTGGCAGAAATTCTTTGCCGGGCGGCGCTGAACTGCGGTGGTGAGCCACGGCTTTGAACCGGCACTTTGAACCACGGCTTTGAACCAAGGGGCAGGGGCAGCGGGCAGGGACTGTCCCCCTGCCGCGCCGTCTCAAAGGGTGCTCACTCCAGCAGATCGGCAAACTGACCGCGCAGCGCCTCGATTTCGCCCTGAGTCTGGCGGCGGGCCTCGGCCAGCGCGTTCAACTCCCCGTCGATGGCATCGACCCGTGCACGGCGGTCGCGATTGGCGCTGCTGTCATCGCCCAGCTGCACGATCAGATTGACCAGCCGGTCCTGTTCGGTTTCCAGCGCGCGGGCATCCTCGGCGCCATGGCGCAGCCGGGTTTCGGCCTCGGCGATCTGGCGGCGCAGCGCGCCCAGTTCGGCCAGCCGCGCGCGCAGCGCCGGGTCGCTGGCGCGGCTTTCCCATTGTGCCAGCACCGGCAGATCCGCATCGATCAGCGCCACGCGGCGCAGCCGGGGCTGACGCTCGGCAACGGCATGGGTGACGGTCTCGCCTGCCGGCACGGCGATCTGCCAGCGCCAGGCATCCAGCCGTTCCTCGGCATCATCGGGGTTGGCAAGCCCCCAGCCGTCGCGGCGCGGATGATCCAGCGTCAGCAGCCGCTCGGCCTGTGGCGCGCCCTGGATGCGATAGGTGGTGGTGCGCTCCAGATCCTCGGTGACATGCAAAACCCCATGCACCAGCCGCATCTCGCGCAGCGTTTCGGTGGCGGCGTGGCTTTCGCGCACCTCCATCGCCGTATCCTGCCCGAAGGGGGCGCTGACCTGCCCGCCTGGGGGTATTTCGGGGATCGTGGCATCGCCGGCATGGCCGCGCCCGGCCTCGTAGAGGGTCAGCACGCCAGCCGGCAGGCGCAGCGGCAGCGGGTTTTCCAGTTCGAGCACGATGGCGGGGTGCACGGCACCGCGCCCGCCAGTGTAGAGCGTGCGCCGCGCATCCGGCAGGCGTTCACGCAGGAAGGGCAGGCTGATCATCTGCCCGGCGGCCAGCGTTACCGGCTCGGAGAGGGTGAAGCGGCTGAAACTGGCGCCATCATCGGCGTGGCTCTCGGCGACTGCGGTATCGCCGATCGCCATCAGTGGCATCCCCTCGTACGCAGCCCCGCGCGCCATCGGCATGTGCGTCGCCTCCAGAGCCATCGGGGGCGCGTCATCAAGGATCTCGCGCCCGACCATGCGGCGCTCGTAAAGGCGCGCGGCAATGGCGCGGGTGGCGCCGGTGGCGAGCGTCAGGCGGATGTCGTGCCAGTCATGCCCGGTGGTGTTTTCCACTACGGCCCAGCCGATCAGCTCGATCCCCTCGGGCGTATCGACGGCGCGCCAGGCGGTGCGCCAAAGCGGCGCCTGTTGCAGCCAGACCAGCCCGATCTCGCGCTCGGCAGGATCGCTGGAGGCGATATTCACCTCGATGCGGCGGTCATTGGCGGCGCTGCGCCAGGCGGCAAGGGCGCTGGAAACCGCAGCGCGGTCGGCATCCTCGGTGAAGGCGAAGCTGAGCGCATCGCTCATCTCGAAGCTGCGCAGCGTGCCGTCGTCGGCCTGCAGGTTCAGCACGGTGCAGCGGCCGTGTTCGCAGGGCCGCTCGGTGATGCCCATGTTGATGCCCCGCCAGCTTTCGCCGCGCCGTTCCACGCTGATCGGCGCGCCGACCATCGCTGCCAGCAGCCGCGCCGGGTCGATTGCATCCTGAGGGGCGATCGGCAGATGCGAAAAGGCATCTTCAAAGGCGCCGGGGCCTTGCAGTGACAGATGCGCCAGTGCGCCGGCCGGGTCCAGCACCCACAGGCTTTTCAGCAGATCGTCAATATCGCCTCGCCCCACCGAAAGCCGCAGCGGCTCGGCGCCGATGGTGCCGGTGGCCTCGACCATCGCCAGCCCGGCGGTGGAGAGCGTGATGGCACGCACCGAGGTTTCAGCCATGGTTTCGGCCATGATTTTGGTGCCCAGCGGCAGGGCCAGCACCAGCCCGCCGAGCGCCAGCGTCAGCTGCGTGAGCCACCGTCTGTGGGGCGCGGCGGGGCGGCGGGCTGGCGGCGGCACCAGCGCCGGGGCGGCGCGCGAGCGGGCGGGCGGTGTAGGGGTGTAAAGGGGCATCGCGATCTCCTTCGCGGGAATGGCGCGAGAGTGCCGCGCGCGGCACCCGCCTGCAAGCCGGGGACGGATCACCTTTTGGCGACGGCTTGGCGACGGCGGCGTGAGCCGCTTCAGCGCCGCCGCTTCATCGCGCAGCCGCGCCGGATAGCGGCTGCGGCCCGGCCGGCAAGCGAAAACCGACGCCCGCCTGAAAGGGTCGCGCTCCCTTGCCCCGGAGACATGGCTCGCCTAAACCGGGGCGCACGCAGAATGGATAGCGCACATGGCCGAGTTCCCTCCCCCCTCGCAAGACGAACGCGCCACCTCGCGCCGGCTGGGGGCATTGTCGGGGCTCTGGCCCTATCTGGCGCGCTACCGGGGGCTGCTGGGCGGGGCGCTTGCGGCGCTGGTGCTGACGGCAATGGTGTCGCTGGCGCTGCCGATGGCGGTGCGCCGCGTGGTGGACAGTTTTGGCGCCGGTGATCTGCACCTGCTCAACCAGTATTTCGTGGCCTCACTGGTGATTGCTGCGCTTCTGGCGCTGGGCACCGGTGCGCGCTACTACATGGTCACTCGCCTTGGCGAGCGCGTGGTCGCCGATATCCGCCGGGCGATCTTTGCCCGTGTCATCGGCCTGAGCCCGGCCTTCTATGAGCGCATCATGACCGGCGAGGTGCTCTCGCGCATCACCACCGATACCACGCTTATCCAGTCGATTGTCGGCTCCTCGGTTTCGGTGGCGCTGCGCAATGTGCTGATGCTGGTGGGTGGGCTGGCCCTGTTGGCGCTGACCTCGCCAAAACTGACCGGGCTGGTGCTGTTGATCGTGCCCGGTGTGATTGTGCCGATCGTGGTGCTGGGCCGGCGGCTGCGCAATCTGAGCCGCGAAAACCAGGACTGGATCGCGGCGTCCTCGGGCAATGCCTCCGAGGCGCTGGGCGCGGTGCAGACGGTGCAGGCATTCACCCATGAGGCCGCCAGCGCTGGCGCGTTCGATCGCGTGACCGAGCGCGCCTATGACATCGCACTCAAGCGCATCGCCACGCGCGCGCTGATGACGGTGATCGTGATCTTTCTGGTGTTCAGCGGCATCGTGGGGGTGCTCTGGGTGGGGGCGCTCGATGTGCGCGCCGGGGCGATGAGCATTGGCGAACTGGTGCAGTTCGTCATCTATTCGGTGATCGTGGCGGGCTCTGTGGGCGCGCTGAGCGAGATCTGGGGCGAATTGCAGCGCGCCGCCGGTGCCACCGAGCGGCTGGTGGAACTGCTGGAAGTCACCGACAGCGTGCGCGACCCCGTGGCCCCGCTGGCGCTGTCCGTGCCGGTGCGCGGTGCGGTTGAATTCGATGCCGTGCACTTTCACTATCCCTCGCGCCCCGGACAATCGGCGCTGGATGGCGTGACGCTACGGGTGGCGCCGGGCGAGACGGTGGCGCTGGTCGGCCCGTCGGGGGCGGGCAAGAGCACCATCATCCAGATGCTGATGCGCTTTTATGATCCGCAGCAGGGTGTGATCCGGCTTGATGGCACCAATATCCGTGACCTGCACCGCAGCGATCTGCGCGCCGCGATGGCGCTGGTGCCGCAAGACCCGGTGATCTTTGCCACCACCGCCCGCGAGAACATCCGCTTTGGCCGCCCCGATGCCTCGGAGGCCGAGGTCGAGGCCGCTGCGCGTGCCGCCGCCGCGCATTCGTTCATCGCGGCACTGCCGGACGGCTACGAGACGCAACTGGGCGAGCGCGGGGTGATGCTTTCAGGCGGGCAGAAGCAGCGCATCGCCATCGCCCGCGCGATCCTGCGCGATGCGCCGGTGCTGTTGCTGGACGAGGCCACCTCGGCGCTCGATGCCGAGAGCGAGCGCGCGGTGCAGGCCGCCGTCGAGCGCCTTTCGCAGGGGCGCACGACGTTGGTGGTGGCGCATCGGCTGGCCACCGTGCGCAAGGCCGACCGCATCATGGTGTTCGATCAGGGGTGCATTGTCGCCGAGGGCACGCATGAGGCGCTGGTGTCGCAGGGCGGGCTTTACGCACGGCTGGCGCGGTTGCAGTTCACCGAGGGCCATGCCGCCTGAACGCAGGGTGCCGTTGCGTAAGATCGCCGCGCGAATTGATTGCCGTTTCTTGAAAAAGTGGCCATGCTGTTGCTAGAGCGTTGCTCAAACGCCGGGAGGACAACATGCCATCAACCTTTGCCAGCATCGCTGACCGCGATGCGATCCAGAACCAGATGCCGTGGAGCGCGCGCGACGTTCCGGTGACGGTCTATGAACAGATTACCCGCACGCGCAACCTGCATGGCGCGCGCAACGCGATTTCGTTTCAGTTGTTTTCCGATCCCGGCGCCAAGGCCGAGACGCTGAACTGGGCGCAGTTTCAGGCCCAGGTGACGCAGGCGGCGAACCTGTTTCGCAGCCTCGGCGTGGAGGAGGGCGACACGGTCGCCTATATCCTGCCCACCATCAACGAGACCGCGATCACGCTTTTCGGGGCGATGACGGCGGGGATCGTCAATCCTATCAATCCGCTGCTGGAGGCGGAAAAGATCGCCGGCATCCTGCGCGAGACGCGCGCCAAGGTGGTGGTGACGCTGCGTGCCTTCCCCAAGACCGATGTGGCGCAGAAAGTGGCCGAGGCGGTGGCCAATGCGCCCGGCGTGAAGACGGTGCTCGAGGTTGATCTTCTGCGCTACCTCACGCCGCCGAAAAGCTGGATCGTGCCGCTGGTCCGGCCCAAGAATCCGATCCATCACACCGCGCGGGTGCTCGATTTCAAGGCCGAGCTTGCCCGCCAGCCCGCCGAGAAACTGACCTTCGACCTGGGCCAGACGGACCGCGTTTGCGCCTATTTCCATACCGGCGGCACCACCGGCACGCCGAAAGTGGCGCAGCACAAGGCATCAGGGCTGCTCTATAACGGCTGGGTCGGCTCGGAACTGCTGTTCAAGGCCGAGGATGTGATCCTCTGCCCGCTGCCGCTGTTTCACGTCTTTGCCGCCTATCCGGTGATGATGTCGGCGCTGTGTTCGGGCGCGCATGTGATCTTTCCCACTCCGCAGGGTTATCGCGGCGATGGCGTGTTCGATAATTTCTGGAAACTGGTCGAGCGCTGGCAGGCAAGCTTCATCTTCACCGTGCCAACCGCGCTGGCGGCGCTCATGCAGCGCCCGGTCAATGCCGATATCTCGTCGTTGCGCAACGGGTTTTCCGGCTCAGCCGCGCTGCCGGTCGAGCTTTACAAGCGCTTTCAGGAAGCCACCGGCGTTGCCATCGTCGAGGGTTACGGACTGACCGAGGCGACCTGCCTGGTTTCCGCCAACCCCGTCGATGGGGAAAAGAAGATCGGCTCGGTGGGCATTCCCTTCCCCTATACCGATGTGCGCATCCTCAACATGGCGCCCAATGGCGACATCAGCCACGAATGCGGCACCGATGAGGTGGGCGAGATCTGCGTGGCCTCGCCGGGGGTTTTCGAGGGGTCAACCTATACCGAGGACGCCAAGAACCTGGGCCTCTACGCCGAGGGGCGTTTCCTGCGCACCGGCGATCTGGGGCGCATTGATGGCGATGGCTATCTGTGGATCACCGGGCGCGCCAAGGATCTGATCATTCGCGGCGGGCACAATATCGACCCGGCAATGATCGAAGAGGCGCTGCTGAGCCATCCGGCGGTGTCGTTCGTCGGGGCGATCGGCCAGCCCGACCCCAAGACCGGCGAGATGCCCTGCGCCTATGTCGAACTGGTGGGCGGCAAGCAGGTCAGCACCAAGGAACTGCTGGAGCATGCAACCGGGCGTATCCCCGAGCGCGCCGCGGTGCCGAAATATGTGGAGATCCTGCCCGAACTGCCCAAGACCGCGGTGGGCAAGGTCTTCAAGCCCGACCTGCGGCGCATGGCGATCACCCGCGTCTTTGACGAGATGTTCGCCGAGCACAAGCTGGCCGCGCGCGTCGTCGCGGTCTATGAGGACAAGAAGCGCGGTCTGGTGGCGAAGATCGAGCGCACGGGCACTGTTGACGATGAGGCCGTCGCCGCGCGGCTGGGTGATTTCACCATTCCCTGGGAATGGGCCTGACACGTCTGCCTGCCCGGCCCCCGCAAGACGGGCCGGGCCCCCACGACATCAGGGATTGGCCAGCTTGCGCAGCGCATTGGCCAGCGTGATGCCATGATCGAAAGTGCCGTGGCGCAGGAATTCCAGCACTTCGGCCAGAACGATCGGGTTGACCATCATCATCGTATGCGTCGCCGGCAGCACGATGTGGTCGGTCATGCCCTCGACACGGGTGCTCGCCACCGAGACCGTGCCGTCATTGGCACCCTCGATCATGATCGGCCCCAGCGGGCTGAGGGCGCGGTTGCCGGCGATCACGCCGAGTTCGTAATCGACCGGCGGCAGACGGTTGGGCACCGAATCAGGGTCGGTGCCCAGTTCGCGCGCTGCCGGCCCGTGCAGGAAATCCAGAAGATCCGGCAGCAGTTCGAACTGGGCAAGATTGTCCACCACCTCGGTGCCATGATTGGGCGGCGCCAGCATCACCACGCGCCCCATGCGCACCGGGCGGTTGTTGCGCAGCCAGGCGCGCACCAGAATGCCGCCCATCGAATGGGTCACGAAATGCGTGCGCAGTCTGCCGCAACGTGCCGCTGCGCGGCCGACATGCGCGACCAGATCGGCGATGGGCGCAGCGTTGGACGGGTAGCCATCATTGACCACCCGGTAGCCGTGAAACTCCAGCGTTTCCTGCATCACCAGCATGGAGTTTTCGGTGCGCGACAGCCCGTGCAGCAGCACGACGCAATCGGCATGGGCAGGGCTGGTGAACAGCATCAGGGCGAGGGCGAGCAGTTTCTTCATGGGGCGATCATATCCGAAATCACGGGTTTCCTGTAGCCAGTCGATATGCGATGGCAGGACGGGTTCCAACGAGCACGAGGTCACGATGCAGCGAGCGGGGGAAGGGCCGAGGCTGGCGGCGCGGGCGGTGATCGTGCATGAGGAACGCTTGCTGGTGGTCAATGCCTATCCCGGCCGGCAATCGGACCTGTGGTGCGCGCCCGGCGGCGGGGTGGAACGCGGCGCCTCGCTGCCCGACACCCTGCTGCGCGAGGTTCACGAAGAAACCGGGCTACAGATCCGGGTGGGCGAGCCCTGTCTGATCAACGAGTTCCACGACCCGCGGAGCGGCTTTCATCAGGTCGATATCTACTTTCGCGCCAGTATCGTCGCCGGCCGCCCCGATCCGGGCTGGCGCGACCCGGCGGGCGTGGTGAACCGTCACCGCCTTGTCACCGAGGCAGAGCTGCGCGCCTTGCGTTTCAAGCCCGACAGCCTGCCCGATGTCGCCTTCGGGCGCATCACCGGGCTGTTCTATGACCCGCTCGAGGTGATCGTGGGCTGAGAGCACTCAGGCATTGCCGTCCTGCACGGTATGCAGATTGCGCGCCCGGATCTCGGCCGCGGCATCGTCATAGACGAACGGCAGGAAGGCATAGCGTGCCCCCCGCGTCACCCGGCTGACCGCATGCAGCAATGAGCAGCCGAACACCACCGCGCCCCCTTTTGGTGCCTTGAAACCCTGCGGGCCATATTCCGGAAACGACACCTCGCCACCGTCGAAATCATCGTTGAGATTGATCGAGATGGCGAAGCGGCGATGCGCGGTGCCGGGGGTGGTATTGTCGCGGTGCGGCGCGAAATGTCCGCCCTCGTCGGCGCGGTAGCATGACACGATGTAACGCTCCATCCGCGTGACATGAAAGGCATGCGCCTTGGCAATCTCCGGCACGACACGGCGCAGGATGCGGTCCTGCAGGGTGCGGATCAGCCCCTGATCGGTGATGATATGGTCGCGCCGGCTCTTGAAGCCAGGGTCGTGCATGCCCACGGTCTTGCCATCGACCGCCCGCATGAAGCCCGAGACTTCGCCACCATGAGCCTCATAGCGCGCGATCAGTTCGGCGCAGAGGTCAGGCTCGAAAACCCGCGGCAGAAACAGGATCGGCGCTTGCAGCGCGAAACCGGCAAAGCGCTCGGGTGGTTCCAGGTTTTCCAGCAGGGTGCCGATGGCGGCGGCGCTGCCCGGCACCAGCGGGCGGGTTTCGATCACGCGCAGCATCGGGTCGGCGATGACCCAGAGCGGGCGGAAGGGTGCCGATGCCGGGCCTTCGAAGGCAGTGCTGCCATAGGCGCAACTGACATGGGCATCCTCGTCCAGAAACAGCCGCAATCCGGGGCGCTCGCGCAGCGGCGGGGCATCGGCCGCGCCGGGGTCGGCGCTCACCATGAAGCAACTGGCGAAACGGTCGTCGAAGAGATCACCCCGCGCCTGTGCAAACGCCAGCGCCTCCTGCGCGCCGGGCGAATCATCGTGCCCGTAGAGGCACAGCACCAGATACCGCCCGGCGGCGGCGCCCAGATTGAAGCGCTCCTTGCCGAGCGTGCGCTGGGCAACATGCGGCAGCGGATCACCCGGCAGTCGGTTGTGATATTTCGCCATTGCGGCCCTTTCGGCAGTTGGTGTGCGGCAAAGGTAGCCGCGTCGGGCGCGCCCGCCAACCAAAACCCGCCAAGCAAAACCCGCCAAGCAAAGCCCCGGGCCGCACCGGCCCGCCCGTCTATTCCTGGCTGGCCAGGAAATGCTCGGCATCCAGCGCCGCCATACAGCCCATCCCGGCGCTGGTTACGGCCTGCCGATAGACGTGGTCAGTCAGATCGCCGGCAGCAAAGACACCGGGCACCGATGTGCGTGTGCTGCCCGGCTCAACCCAGACATAGCCGCCATTGTGCAGCGTGAGCTGATCCTTCACCAGCTCGGAAGCCGGCGCATGGCCGATCGCCACGAAAAAGCCCGCGCAGGGGATTACCCGCTCGGCGCCGCTCTGCATATGGCGCACCCGCACACCGGTCACGCCCGGCGGCATGTCATCGCCCAGCACTTCGACAGGGCCATGATCCCACAGCACTTCGATCTTGGGGTGCTTGAACAGCCGCTCTTGCAGGATCTTCTCGGCGCGCAGGCTGTCGCGGCGATGGACCAGCGTCACCTTCGAGGCAAAATTGGTCAGAAACAGCGCCTCCTCGACGGCGGTGTTGCCGCCGCCGATCACCACGATCTCCTTGCCGCGATAGAAGAAGCCGTCGCAGGTGGCGCAGGCCGAAACACCAAAACCCTTGAACTTCTCCTCCGAGGGCAGCCCCAGCCATTTCGCCTGCGCGCCGGTGGCCAGGATCAGCGCATCCGCCGTATAGATGGTGCCGCTGTCGGATTGCGCGGTGAAGGGGCGCTTCGACAGATCAAGCGCGGTGATCATGTCGGTGATGATCTCGGCACCCATCTCGCGCGCATGACTCTCCATCCGTGCCATCAGGTCCGGACCCTGCACGCTGGTATCGCCCGGCCAGTTCTCGACATCGGTGGTGGTGGTAAGCTGCCCGCCCGGCTGGATGCCCTGCACCAGGATCGGCTGAAGCATGGCGCGCGCGGCATAGACGGCAGCGGTATAACCCGCCGGCCCGGAGCCGATGATCAGAACGCGGGTATGGCGGGCTTCGGGCATGCTGGGCTCCATCAAATTCATCTTTTCGCATATAGCCATGGCTTGGACCGGAACAAGGGGCGGGGCCGATACGGGAAGGCATTGCGCAGCTTTGTCCGGGCGAGAGCGGCATAGCCTCTTGCAGGGGCGGGTGACAAGGTGGCATAGGGGCGTCACAGGCTTTCCCCGGACTCTGACGCATGGAAGACGCATGGGAATTGCGCGATTGTGAAACAATGTTGCGCAACAAGTCTTTCGCGCATACATAAGTGCAAATCACCAAGGAGTTCTGCCGCATGCCCGGCGCCAAGCTTGATCCGATTGACCGCATGATCCTTGCCGAGCTTCAGGCCGACGGGCGGATGACGAATGTCGAACTGGCCAAACGGGTGGGGATCTCGGCGCCGCCCTGTTTGCGACGGGTGCGCACGCTCGAGGAAGCTGGCTATATCCGCGGTTATCACGCCCGCGTCGATGTGCGCGAACTGGGATTCGAGGTGCAGGTTTTTGCCATGGTGCGCCTGCACCGCCAGGCTGAGGCCGACCTCAACGCCTTCGAGCAGCGCTGCCGCGACTGGTCGCTGGTGCGCGAATGCCACATGCTCAACGGCGAGATCGACTTCATCCTGAAATGCGTCGCCCCTGATCTTTCGAGCTTCCAGTCCTTCCTGACGGAAGAATTGCTCGCGGCCGAGAATGTCGCCAGCGTGAAGACCTCATTGGTGATCCGGTGCGCCAAGGACGAGCCCGGCGTGCCGTTCGATGTGCTCGAAGCGCGCTACCGCAAGGAAGCCTGACGCGATCTTGAACCCTGGTCGCTGGCCCGTCGGAGCGGCGGCAGGGGGCGCTGCCCCCCGCCCCCTTTCGGGGCCTCCCCCCGGATATTTCTTGCACAAAGACGGCACCGCCGGCACGCCGCCTTCACGTCTTTGTGCTGCAAGTATCCCGGGGGGTGAATGGGCGTAGTCCAGAGGGGGGCGGTGCCCCCATTCTGGTGTTTTCGTCTAGAGCCGCAGCGCCTCGCGGGCATTGACCACCGGCAGGCTCAGTGCCTTGCCGACGGCATCATAGGTCAGCCGCCCGGCATGGGTGTTGAGCCCGTTGAGCAGGTGTTCGTCTTCCGAACAGGCCAGCCGCCAGCCCTTGTTCGCCAGCGCCATCAGAAAGGGCAGGGTGGCATTACCGAGCGCCTGGGTAGAGGTGCGCGCCACCGCGCCGGGCATGTTGGCCACGCAGTAGTGCATAACGCCATCGACCTCATAGATCGGATCGTGATGAGTGGTCGCGCGGGAGGTTTCAAAACAACCGCCCTGGTCGATCGCCACATCGACGATGGCCGCGCCCGGCTGCATCTGGCCAAGTTGCGCGCGCGTCACCAGTTTGGGTGCGGCGGCTCCGGGGATCAGCACCGCGCCGATCAGCATGTCGGCCCCGGGCAGCAGTTCCTCGATCCCGGCGGCGCTGGAATACTGTGTCGTCAACCGGCCCTGGAAGATGTCGTCGAGATAGGACATGCGCGGCAGCGAGCGGTCCAGAACGGTGACATTGGCGCCCATGCCCACGGCCACCCGCGCCGCGGCGGTGCCCACCACGCCGCCGCCGATGATCACCACATTGGCCGGTCGCACGCCGGGCACGCCGCCCATCAGCACGCCGCGTCCGCCATTGGCTTTTTGCAGCGTCCAGGCGCCGACCTGCGGCGCCAGCCGCCCCGCCACTTCCGACATCGGTGCCAGCAACGGCAGGCCGCCACGCGAATCGGTGACGGTTTCATAGGCAATCGCCGTCACGCCGCTTTCCAGCAGATCGGCGGTCTGGGCCGGATCCGGCGCCAGGTGCAGATAGGTGAAAAGCACCTGGCCTTCGCGCAGTTGCTTGCGCTCGACGGACTGGGGCTCCTTGACCTTGACCACCATCTCGGCGGTGGCGAAGATCTCGGCGGCCGTGTCGACGATGCCGGCGCCCGCGGCGCGGTAGTCATCGTCGCTGTAGCCCGAGCCGACGCCGGCCTGGGTCTCGACGATCACGCTGTGTCCGGCGGCGATGGCCTCCTGGGCGGCGGCGGGCGTCATGCCCACACGGAACTCCTGCGGTTTGATCTCTTTGGGGCATCCGATCAGCATGGTGTCTCCTGAATTTGCGGGTTTCCCTGTTGGTGCGTAACTGCAATAGGGTAATTCTGACGAATTTTCAGCGTGATTGCTTGGAATTTGCATGCTTTCCGGGCAATTCCTTCGTAGAATCGGCGACAGATTCGTCACAATCCCGGAGATGATTGCGCTGCAATGCGGCTAGACACCATTGATCGTCGCATACTGCATGTCCTGCAGCGCCAGGGGCGGATTTCCAATGCCGAACTGGCCGAGCGCATCAGCCTGTCGCCCTCGGCCTGTCATCGCCGGGTGCAGCGGCTTGAGGCGGATGGCTATATCCGCGACTATGTTGCGCTGCTCGATCCTCGCCGCATCGGCAAGCCGACCACGGTTTTCGTCGAGATCCGCCTGTCCAGTCAGAGCGATGAGGTGCTTGAGGCGTTCGAACGCGGTGTGGCGCGCATTCCCGATGTGTTGGAATGCCATCTGATGGCGGGTGAGGCGGATTATCTGCTCAAGCTGGTGGCCGAGGATACCGAGGATTTCGCGCGCATTCACCGGCAGTATCTGTCGCGGCTGCCGGGGGTGGCGCAGATGCAGTCGTCATTCTCGTTGCGCACGGTGTTCAAGACGACGGCGTTCGATATCTGAGAACCTCGTCATAAAGTGCCGCGATCCGGTCCAGCTTGCGCGCCCAGTCGTATTGGGCGCGCACCTTGGCCGCCCCTGCCTGCCCCATTCTGGCCGCGCGTTCAGGGTCGGCGGCGAGGGTGGCGATTGCCCCGGCCAGCCGTTCGGCAAAGCCCTCGGGCGGCGATGGGTGCACCAGCAGGCCGCAGCCGTCGTCGAGGTAGTCAGCCGGGCCGCCCCAAGCACTGGCGATCACGGGTCTGCCCATGGCCATCGCTTCCAGAACGACGGCGCCGCCGCATTCGCGCAGCGAATTGAGGATCAGCGCATCGGCGCCGGCCAGCCGTGCGGCGCAATCGGTTTGTGGCAGGAAGCCGTGGAAGCGCACTTGCGCCTGCAACGAGAGCGCGCCTGTCAGCGCCTCCAGTGCCGGGCGTTCGGGGCCGTCGCCCAGCACATCGAGCGTGATGGAAAGATCAGGCCGGATGCGCTGCGCGTGGGCCAGGGCGTGAAGCGTCACGTCAAGGGCTTTCCAGCGCACCAGCCGCCCGATGAACACCAGCCTGAATGTGCCGGGCTGCGGCGGCGCCGGAATGCCGGCCTGCCAGACGGCAAGATCAACCCCGTTCTCCACCAGTTCGACGACGCGCGGGTGGCTTGTCGGCAGGGCGTGGGCGGTGCGTGCATTGGCCACCAGCAGCATGGCCGCCCGTCGCTTGCCCGGAAGCAATCGGTTGGCCAGCCCGGCGAACCTGCGCCCCAGCGCCACGAAGGCGCGCGCCAGCAGATGTTCCTGGCTGCGCGCATAGCCGGGTGGCCAGTTCATGCCGCCATTCATCGGGCCGATCACCACCGGCACCCCCAGCCCGAACAGCATCGACGGAGCCGCCGGCGAGACGGGCACCGGCTGATGCACCAGATCGACGTGCCCGGCGGCCACCTCGGAACGGATCAGCCGGCGCAGATGCCAGCCGTTGACCAGTTCGATGAGATTGCCAAAGAGATGCTCTTGCACTGCGCCGGGCATGCGGCTGCCGATCCGCCATAGGATGCGTTGCAGGGCGGTGTCCGGGGTGAAGTGCATGTGCTGCGCCAGATGCGGCAGATGCGCCTGCAATTCGGTGCGGTTGCGCTCATGCGCAATCAGTGTGACGGGCCAGTCCCGCGCGGCCAGTCCGGTAAAGTAGTGCAGCGGCAGCACAGCCTCGCCGCCCCCGCGCGCCGAGGCATTGCCGGCGACGATCAGCACCCGCGCTCTGGTGATCGGCGCGG
Source organism: Pararhodobacter sp. (assembly GCA_046295695.1). Classification (GTDB taxonomy): domain Bacteria; phylum Pseudomonadota; class Alphaproteobacteria; order Rhodobacterales; family Rhodobacteraceae; genus Pararhodobacter. The sequence goes on from JBKBMS010000002.1 coordinate 142,571, forward strand.
TCAACAGAAAACCCCCCGGGCCGCTGCCACAGGGGGTGATCCGGAGCGCCCGAAAGCACCTATGTGGTCGCTGCCGATCAGAGCATACCTTCGCGTTGAGCCTTCTTGCGCGCGAGCTTGCGCGCACGGCGGATCGCTTCGGCCTGTTCACGGGCTTTCTTGACCGAGGGTTTCTCGAAATGCTGCTTGAGCTTCATTTCACGAAACACCCCTTCACGCTGAAGTTTCTTCTTCAGGGCCCGGAGCGCCTGTTCGACGTTGTTGTCGCGAACACTTACCTGCATGTGGTTTTCACCACCTTTCTAAGCTAGAGTGACGTCATATTGCAGGAAGCGCCCGCATAGCAAAGCCGGGCGACCTTGTCCAGCCAGGAGAAAGCCATGCCCCTCAACACCTCATCCAACGCCGGGGACGCGCCGGCCCTGGCCGAGCGGTTGCTGGATGCGGCATTGGTGCATGTGCCCTTTGACGGCTGGTCGGAGACGGCGCTGCGGGCGGCCTGCGCCGATACCGGCACCGAACCGGCGCTGGCGCGCGCGCTCTTTCCGCGCGCGGGGCTCGATCTGGCGCTGGCCTATCACCGGCGCGGCGACGAAGCGATGGTTCGCGCGCTTGCCGCCGAGGATCCGGGCGCGCTGCGGCTGCGCGAGCGGGTGGCCCGCGCGGTGCGCTTGCGCCTGGAACTGGCCGATCGCGAGGCCGTGCGGCGCGGCACGGTGTTGCTGACGCTGCCGCTCAATGCCCCCGAGGGCGCGCGCGCCCTGTGGCAGACCGCCGATGCCATCTGGACGGCGCTGGGCGACAGGTCGGAGGATGGCAACTGGTACACCAAGCGCGCCATGCTGGCCGGGGTCTATTCGGCGACGGTGCTTTACTGGCTGGGCGACCAGAGCCCCGGCGCCGAGGCCACCTGGGCCTTTCTGGACCGCCGGATCGACGATGTGATGCGCTTCGAGAAAGCCAAGGCGCAGGTGCAGGACAGCCCGGTCCTCAGCAAGGTCTTCGCCCTGCCGCTGGGCATCATGGCCAGCCTGCGCAAGCCGCAGGGCGGGGCGGCACTGCCCGGCTGCGCAGGGCAAGGCTCCGGCACGCAACGGCCCTTTCGGTAATTAAATTACGCACATGCGCAACTATATTTCTTTCCGGTTGACGTCTCGTCAGGCGCGCGCTAAGGCCCTTGCATCACCGGCAGGGAGGGGCTCATGGCCGTAGGCAAGGACATTGTCACCTGGTTTGAAGGCAAATGGCATCGCCACGACGCGATGATCATTCGGGCTGCCGATCACGCTGCCTGGCTGGGGTCGGCGGTCTTTGACGGGGCGCGCCAGTTCGAGGGTCGGCGCCCGGATCTGGATCTTCATTCGGCGCGCATCATCCGCTCGGCCGAGGTGATGGGCATGGTCCCGCCGGTCGATGCCGCCACCGTGCAGGCACTGGCCGAGGAGGGCTGCGGCTTCTTCCCGCCCGAGGCGGCGCTCTACATCCGGCCGATGATGTGGGCGCGCGACTCGACGCCGGGGATCATTGATCTGGTGCCTGAAAGCACGGGTTTCGCGCTCTGCATCGAAACCCTGCCAATGCCTGCGCCGGGGAACTTCTCGCTGACGGTATCGCCGTTCTCGCGCCCGCGCCCGGACATGGCGCTGACCGAGGCGAAGGCGGCCTCGCTCTATGCCAACAATGGGCGCATCATGGCCGAGGCGCGCGCGCGCGGGTTTTCCAACGCGCTGTCGCGTGACCCCGATGGCAATGTCGCCGAGACGGCCTCGACCAATGTCTTCATGGTGCGCGACGGGGTGGTGTTCACGCCGACACCCAATGGCACATTCCTCAACGGGTTGACGCGGCAGCGGGTCATCGGGCTGCTGCGCGGCGATGGCGTGGAGGTGGTGGAGACCACGCTGTCCATCGGGGACTTCGCCGGGGCCGAGGAGATTTTCGTCACCGGCAATATTGCCAAGGTGATGCCGGTGGCCCGGTTCGAGGAGCGGGTGCTGGGTGAGGGACGGCTGGCGCTGCGGGCGCGCGAACTTTACTGGGATTGGGCGCATGGCAGTTGAGGCTCGAACCAGATAGGGCGCGGGGGAGGGGGCGCTGCCCCCTCTGGGCTGCCCCCTCTGGGCTGCGCCCATTCACCCCCGGGATATTTGCCGCACAAAGACGGCAGCGAGGGATTGCCCGCCCGCCGCGCGCGGCTATTCTGGCGGCACCGATCAGCCAGGAGGGATCATGCCCAGCAACGAGGTGCCACAGGCGCATGACATGCGCGTTGTCGAGATCAGCCGGCCCGGCGGGCCCGAGGTGCTGGTGCCCGCGCGCCGCGCGGTGCCGGTGCCGCGTGCCGGCGAGATCGTGATTCGCGTGGCCTGGGCGGGGGTGAACCGCCCCGATGCCTTGCAACGTGCCGGCAGCTATGCGCCGCCCGCGGGAGCGTCGGATCTGCCGGGGCTGGAGGCCGCCGGCCATGTGGTGGCGGTTGGGCCGGGGGCAAGCCGCTGGCGCGAGGGTGACAGGGTCTGCGCGCTTTTGCCCGGAGGTGGTTATGCCGAATATGTGGCAACGCCCGCGGCCCATGCACTGCCGGTGCCCGAAGCGATGGGTCTGCGCGAAGCGGCGTGTCTGCCCGAGACCTTCTTCACCGTCTGGAGCAATGTCTTCGAGCGCGGGGGCTTGCAGGCGGGTGAGCGGTTTCTGGTGCATGGTGGCAGTTCGGGGATTGGCACCACGGCGATCCAGCTGGCGGCGGCGCGCGGCGCGCGGGTGTTCACGACCGCCGGTTCGGATGCGAAATGCGCGGCCTGTCTGCGGCTCGGGGCGGAGCGGGCGATCAACTATCGCGAGGAGGATTTCGTGACCGTTCTGCGCGAACAGGGTGGCGCGGATCTGATTCTGGACATGGTGGGGGGCGAGTATCTGCCGCGCAATGTGCAGGCGCTGGCCGAGGACGGGCGTCTGGTGCAGATTGCCTTCCTGCAGGGGCCAAAGGTGACGCTGAATTTTGCCCAGATCATGGTGCGGCGGCTGACGATCACCGGCTCGACGCTGCGTCCGCAATCGGATGCCGCGAAGGCGCGCATTGCCGCGACGCTGGAGGCCGAGGTCTGGCCCCTGCTGGAAGCCGGGCGCATCGCGCCGGTGATGGATGCCGAATTTTTGCTGGAAGAGGCCGCGGCGGCGCATGCGCATCTGGAGGCGTCGCAGCATATCGGCAAGATCGTGTTGAAGGTGGCCGGCGGTTGAGCCCGGTGGCCGGGGTCTTTGGCGCGCGCGTTGTGCGTATTTGCGGCGAGATGACGGGGCGGGGCTGGACGCTGGCCCGGCACGCGCCTAGTGTGCAAGGCGCGATGCCGAGGCCATGGTGCCGATCGGGCGATGACCGCTGAGCCGTTGACTGGAGCGATGACCGAAACCCAAGCCTATCAGGTTCTGGCGCGCAAATACCGCCCCGAGACCTTCGCCGATCTGATCGGGCAGGAGGCGATGGTGCGCACGCTCAGGAATGCCTTTGCGGCCGAGCGCATCCACCATGCCTTCGTGATGACCGGCATTCGCGGCACCGGCAAGACGACGACGGCGCGGATCATTGCCAAGGGGCTCAATTGCATTGGCGTGGATGGCCGGGGCGGGCCCACCACCGAACCCTGCGGCACATGCGAGCATTGCCGCGCCATTGCCGAGGGCCGGCATGTCGATGTGATGGAGATGGATGCCGCCAGCCGCACCGGCGTCGGCGATATCCGCGAGATCATCGAATCGGTGGCGTATCGGGCGGCTTCGGCGCGCTACAAGATCTATATCATCGACGAAGTGCATATGCTGTCCAACAATGCCTTCAACGCGCTCTTGAAGACGCTGGAGGAGCCGCCGGCGCATGTGAAGTTCATCTTCGCCACCACCGAGATCCGCAAGGTGCCGGTGACGGTGCTCAGCCGCTGCCAGCGTTTCGATCTGCGGCGCATCGAGCCGGAGGTGATGATCGCCCATCTGGAAAAGGTGGCCGGGCAGGAAGGGGCGATGATCAATGGCGATGCGCTGGCGCTGATCACGCGGGCCGCCGAAGGATCGGTGCGCGATGCGATGAGCCTGCTGGATCAGGCGATCAGCCATGGTGCGGGCGAGACCGGTGCCGAGCAGGTGCGCGCCATGCTGGGGCTGGCCGATCGCGGGCGGGTGCTGGATCTGTTCGAGGCGATCTTGCGCGGCGATGCGGCGGGTGCGCTGGAAGAGCTTGCGGCGCAATATGCCGATGGGGCGGATCCGGGTGCGGTGCTGCGCGATCTGGCAGAGGCCGCGCATTGGGTCAGCGTCATCAAGATCACCCCGGCAGCGGCGGACGACCCGACCATCGGCCCTGACGAGCGCGCGCGCGGCCAGGATCTTGCGGCGCGGCTGTCGATTCGGGTGTTGGCGCGGATGTGGCAGATGCTGCTCAAGGCGCTGGAGGAACTGGCGATCGCACCCAATGCGATGATGGCCGCCGAAATGGCGGTGATCCGGCTGACCCATGTGGCCGAACTGCCCGCGCCGGAGGATCTGATCCGCCGTTTGCAGGACAGCCCTCCTCCGCCGGCGGGTGGCGGTGGCGGTGGCGGAACTGGCGGCGGGAATGGCGGGAACGGGGCGGCACCCATGGCCGGTGGGAGTGGCGCGCGCGCGTCCGGCGCGGGGCGTTCGGTTTCCGGCGGTGGGTCCGGAGGTGGGTCGGGCGCGCCGCAGGCGGCACTGGCCGGTGCCCCCTCGGCGCTGGCGCAATATGCCACATTCGAATCGGTGGTCGCGCTGATACGGGCGCAACGCGACATGCGCCTGCTCATGGAGGTGGAGACCAACCTGCGGCTTGTGCGCTACGCGCCCGGGCGGATCGAGTTTCAGCCGACCGAGGATGCGCCGTCCGACCTGGCTGCACGCCTGGCGGGCCGGTTGCAGGGCTGGACCGGTGCACGCTGGGGTGTTTCGGTCACCAGCGCCGGCGGCGGACCGACGATTGCCGAGGTGAATGATCAAGACGAGATGGCGCGCAAGGCGCAGGCCCGTGAATTGCCGATGGTGCAGGCGATAATGGCGGTGTTTCCGCAGGCGCGCATTGCCCGTTTCGTGCCGCCCGCGCCCGCACAGGACAGTGCCGCGCTGGAGGCTTTGCCGGAGGTCGAGGAAGAATGGGATCCCTTCGAGGATGAATGAAAGGACTTTAGCATGATCAAGGGGCTGGGTGGGCTCGGCGGGCTGGGTGCGCTGGGCGACATGGGCAAGATGATGAAGGCTGCGCAGGAAATGCAGCAGAAGATGGCGGCGCTTCAGGAAGAGCTCAACACCATCATTGTCACTGGCGAAAGCGGCGCCGGGCTGGTCAAGGCCACCGCCACCGCAAAGGGCACGCTGACCGCGCTCGATATCGACCCCTCGATCTTCAATGCCGAGGACAAGGAAGTTGTCGAGGACCTGATTCTGGCGGCGATCAAGGATGTGCAGGCACGCGCCGCCGAGCGCAGCAAGGATGAGATGGGCAAGCTGGCTGAAAGCATGGGCCTGCCGCGCGACATGAACCTGCCCGGCCTGTGACCGGCCGGACATGAAACCACGCGGCGCCGATATCGAGGGGCTGATCGCGCTGATGGCGCGGCTGCCAGGGCTGGGGCCGCGCTCGGCGCGCCGGGCGGTGCTGCACATGCTCAGAAAGCGCGTGCAGCTCATGGAGCCGCTGGGTCAGGCGCTGTTGCAGGTTGCCGAACACGCGCGCGAATGTACCCGCTGCGGCAATATCGGCACCGAGGATCTCTGCGCGATCTGCACTGACCCGGCGCGCAACAGCGGCGAGATCTGCGTTGTCGAGGATCTGTCCGACCTCTGGGCGATGGAACGCGCGGGCGGATTTCGCGGGCGCTATCATGTGCTGGGCGGCACGCTTTCGGCGATCGACGCGGTCGGACCTGAAGAATTGCGCATTCCGCAACTGGTCGCGCGTATTGCCGACGAGGGCGTGCGCGAGGTGATCCTGGCGCTCAATGCCACGGTCGAGGGGCAGACCACGGCGCATTACATCGCCGAGGCGCTGGCGCCCTCAGGGATCGGCCTGAGCGCATTGGCGCAGGGTGTGCCGATGGGGGGCGAGCTGGATTATCTTGATGATGGCACGATCAGCGCGGCGCTGGCCGCGCGGCGCAGGCTCTAGCGCCGAAAGCCGGACCGCCTAGAGCCGGATTGCGGAGATCAGCCGGCCGTAATCGGCATGGCCCTCGTGCAGCGAACGGCGGTAGGAATAGAACTGTTCGGGCCGGGCATAGGTGCAATGGCGGGTCCATTCGGCCTGTCCTGCCCCGGCATCGCGCAGCCGCTTCAACCCGAAGCCCGGCAGGTCGAACAGGTAGCGATCACCCGCGCCATTGATGAAGAACCATTCATAGGCGGGGTCTTCGGCCAGAAAGGCATCCAGAAACTCGGGGCCAACCTCATAGGCCGACTGGCTGATGCAGGGGCCGATCACGGCGGCGATTGCCTCGCGCTCGGCGCCCAGGTTCTCCATCGCATCCAGCGTGGCTTCCAGCACGCCCTCCAGTGCGCCGCGCCAGCCTGCATGAACCGCGCCGATCACGCCGGCTTCGGCATCGGCCAGCAGCACCGGCATGCAATCGGCGCTCAGCACGCTGAGCGCAATGCCGGGCCGGTCGGTGACCAGCGCATCGGCGCGCAGACCGGCGGGCAGCGGATCGTCGCCCAGCACCGCCACCTCGGCGGAATGCACCTGATGCACGCCCATCAGCGCTGCGGGTTCGACCTGCATGGCCTGGGCGACGCGCTGGCGGTTGATGGCGACGATCTCGGTCTGATCGCCTGAACCTGCGCCGCAGTTGAGCCCGGCATAGACCCCCGAGGACGCGCCGCCGCGCCGGGTGAAGAAGCCGTGCCGCAGCGGCGCCAGCGCGTCAGAGGTGAGGATCTCAAGTGTCATGGCGTCAGCCTAACCCATCTGCGCGTCAGAGGTGAACCCCGGCACCATCGGTGCGCCCGGCGCCACCAATGCCAGCGCCTTGAACAGAGTTCCCATTTCCGCGCCATCGGTCAAGCGATGAACGGCGGCGCGATGCCGTTGCAGGGCGGCACCCTTCAGCTTCCTTGCCAATTGCTCGGCGCGCAGCCCGATCCCCAGCCGCTCCAGCAAGATGCCCTGCGGCGTGAGCGTGCTGTGATGGAGCATCGGCGCGGCACGGGCGAGGGCCTCGAAATCGACATGCGCGGTCAGATCGGCTGCGCCGGGCATGGCCAGCGGATCGGCGAAAGCATGATCCTGCAGGGCCTGGAATGTGTCGCCAAGGCTGCGCCAGTCGCCATAGTCGATGATCACCGCCGCGCCGCCATGGCCGGCGATGCGCGCGCCAAGTTCCGCCAGCACCGGCGCGGCGGCGGGGCAATGCTCGACAATATCGCCCTCGCGCGTATCGGCCAGCCGATGCGCGAGTTCGGGGCGGGGCGCGGGATCACTCAGACCCAATGCCAGCGCACCCTCGCGCAGCCCCACCACGCGCTCGCGCCAGCCAGTGCCGGCGCGCTGGAACTGGCGGATCGGCAGGGCATCGAAGAATTCGTTGGCAATCAGCCATAATGGCAATGCGGGCAGATCATCGGCGCGATCCATCCAGTGCACCGGCAGTCCGGCGAGAATGCGCGCCTGCACCTGTCGCAGATGCGGCGAGGCTTCAAGCAGATACACGCCAGCGGCGGCGTGAAAACCGGGCACGGTGCGGGTGGCGCGCCAGATATCGGCCATCAGCGTGCCGCGTCCGGGGCCAAGCTCGGCTAGCGCGAAGGGCGCGGGCGCGCCCTGGTCGAGCCAGCTTTGCGCCAGCATCAACCCCAGCAGTTCGCCGAACATCTGGCTGATCTCGGGCGCGGTGATGAAATCGCCCTCGCGCCCGAAAGGGTCGCGCGTGGCATAATAGCCATGCCGGGGGTGCAGCAGGCATTCGGCCATGTATTCGGCCAGCGTCAGCGGCCCGGTGGCGGCGATGCGTGCCCGGATCTGCGCTGCCAGTTCGTTCATGCCAGTTCGTTCATGCCAGTTCGTTCATGCCAGTGCGCTCATGCCAATTCGCTCACGCCGGCCCGCGCCGCCAGGCCATGCCAATCAGCGCCAGCCCGCCCAGCGCCATCGGCAGGCTCAGAAGCTGGCCCATGGTCAGGCCGAACTCGCCCAGGCTGACCACATGGCCGCGCGGGTGCAGCGCCAGGAACTGCTCGTCGGGCACGCGCCAGACCTCGACCAGCATGCGTGAGAATCCGTAGATGGCAAAGAAGGTGCCGGTGATCGCCCAGGGAAAGCGCAGGGCATGGCGCCGGCGCACCAGATAAAGCACCACGAGCCCCAGCAGCAGCCCTTCGAGCGCGGCCTCATAGAGCTGGGTGGGATGGCGGGCGCAGGTATCATGCGGCCAGTCGGCGGGGCACAGGCTGCCATAGCCGGGAAACAGCACGCCCCAGGGCAGGGTCGTCGGCTGGCCCCAGAGCTCGGCATTGATGAAATTGGCGATGCGGCCAAGAAACAACCCCACCGGGATCACCAGGGCCATCGCATCCGATACCGCCGAGGGCGCAACGCCGTTGCGTCGGGCAAAGAGCAAGCCCGCGGCTGCCGCGCCCAGAAGGCCGCCGTGGAATGACATGCCGCCTTCCCAGACACGCAGGATCGCGCCCGGATTGGCCAGGTAGAAGCCCGGCTGATAGAACAGGACGAACCCCAGCCGCCCGCCGATGATCACGCCAAGGATGATATGTGTCAGCAGGCTTTCCACCGCTTCGGGCGCCATGGGCGCGCGCGCGCCGGGCCAGAGTTGCGGGCGACGCATGGCCATCACGATCAGCCGCCAGCCGATCAGGAAGCCGGCGATATAGGCCAGCGCATACCAGCGCAGCGCGAAGGTGAAGCTGCCCAGATCGATCGCGAAAAGATCGGGCGAGAGCGGCGGAAACGGGATCTGGGCGAGCATGCTTACCTCTGCGCGGGGTGCGCCCCGTCTTCCCGCGCGGGCGGGGTGAAGTCAACCTTGTGCTCGGGGCGCGCAGGTCACATATAGGAGGGGCAAGGACCAAGGAGTGCCCGATGCAGCCCGGCAACCGCATTTTCGACGATCTCGCGCAACTCATGAACAATGCCATGGGCGTTGCCCAGGGGGCCCGCGCCGAGGCCGAGACAGCGATGAAAAGCCTCATGGACCGCTGGTTGGCCGACCGCGATTTTGTCACCCGCGAGGAATTCGACGCGGTGCGCGCGATGGCCCAGAAGGCGCGCGAGGAGAACGCCGCCCTGCAAGCGCGGATCGAGGCGCTTGAGGCGAAGCTCAACGACTGACAGGCGCGGCGGACTGCAGGCCGGCACTGACAAGCCCGTGGCATGCCTCAGCGCGCCCCGCTAGACTGCCGTTTGCGGAGGTTTGCAGGAGGGGGCAATGATGGCATGGCTCGCGGCCGAGTGCCGCAGGATCGGCTGGACGGTTGTCTGGTCGTGGCGGGGCTGGCGGGCTGCCTGGGCCAGCGAGAAAAGCCTGCGGCAATGGAGCCTGGCCAACCTGCTCTCGGCGGGGCTGGCGCTGGCGCTGCCACTGGCGCCGGGCGAGCGCGCCCTGATCATTGCGCTGGGGGTTCTGGTGCTGGCCGCCGAGCTGATGAACACGGCGCTGGAATCCGCGATCAACTATATTTCGCGCGCGCCGCACCCGCTGGCGGCGAAGGCCAAGGATTGCGCCAGCGCCGCGGTGGCGTTGAGCGCGATTGCCGCCGGGCTGGCCTGGGTTCTGGTGCTCTGGGGACGGTTCGGGCCGGGCTGACGCGCCGGCCCGAGGTGCGCACACCCCTTTCGGCACGCCGCTAGCTCGCCGAGGACATCAGCGCCGAGTTGTTGGTGCGGTTCTGATGCAGATGCAGCCGGTTGAGCGCATTGATATAGGCGCGCGCCGATGCCACCACGGTATCGGTATCAGCCGATTGCCCGGTATAGACCCGCCCGTCCCTGGACAGGCGCACCGAAACCGTGGCTTGGGCATCCGTGCCCTCGGTCACCGCATGGACCTGATAAAGTTCCAGCGTGGCGTCATGCGGATAGAGCATGCGGATGGCGTTGAACGTGGCATCGACCGGCCCGTCGCCGGTGGCGTCGATGGTTCTTTCGACCTCGCCTATCTGCATCGTCAGTTCGGCCTCCTGCGGGCCTTCGGTGCCGCAGACCACGCGTAGCCGGCGCAGTTGCAGATGATCGTCCTCGCCCGAAGCGGCGGTATCGGCCAGCAGCGCGATCAGATCGTCGTCATAGACTTCCTTCTTGCGGTCGGCGAGCGCCTTGAAGCGGATGAACACATCCTTGAGCTGGTTGTCGCCCAGCTCATGGCCCAGTTCCGCCAGCTTGGCGCGCAGCGCCGCGCGGCCCGAATGCTTGCCCATGGCGATGTTCTTCGCGGTCAGGCCGATATCCTCGGGGCGCATGATCTCGAAGGTCTGCACGTTCTTCAGCACCCCGTCCTGATGGATGCCCGATTCGTGCAAGAAGGCGTTCTTGCCCACCACCGCCTTGTTGTATTGCACCGCAAAGCCCGAAACCTGCGCCACGCGGCGACTGATGTTCATGATCCTCGTGGTGTCGATCCCGGTGCGGTAGGGCATGATGTCGTTGCGCACCCGCATCGCCATCACCACCTCTTCCAGCGCGGTATTGCCGGCGCGCTCGCCCAGCCCGTTGATCGTGCATTCGATCTGGCGCGCGCCGGCCTCGACAGCGGCCAGCGCATTGGCGGTTGCCATGCCCAGATCGTTGTGGCAATGTGTGGCAAGGACCACCTTGTCGGCGCCGGGCACGCGCTCCAGCAGCATGGCGATCAGTTCGGCCGATTCGCGCGGTGCGGTGTAGCCCACGGTGTCGGGGATATTGATAGTGCTGGCCCCGGCCTTGATGGCGGTCTCCACCACCCGGCACAGATAGTCGCGCTCGGTGCGGGTGGCATCCATCGGCGACCATTGCACATTGTCGCACAGGTTGCGCGCATGGGCGACCGTCGCCTGGATGCGTTCGATCATGCCGCCCTGATCCAGCGCGGTGATCTCGCGGTGCAGCGGCGAGGTGCCGATGAAGGTGTGGATGCGCGGCTGGCGGGCGTGTTTCACCGCCTCCCAGCAGCGGTCTATATCGGTGACATTGGCCCGCGCCAGGCCGCAGATCATGGCGTTCCTCGCCTGCTGGGCGATGGCCTTCACGGCTTCGAAATCGCCATCGGACGCGATGGGAAAACCGGCTTCGATGATATCGACGCCCATCTCGTCAAGCAGGGCGGCAATCTCGATCTTCTCATCATGGCTCATCGTCGCGCCGGGGGATTGCTCGCCGTCGCGCAGCGTGGTGTCAAAGATCAGAACGCGGTTGCGGTCGCTGGTGGTATTCATGGCTATCTCATGGAAAAGGGATTCTCAGGCGGTGGCGGCGGGCGCTTGGTACCTCTGAGCGGTCGCGCCCGAAGGCACGCTCAGAGGCCGCTAAGAAGGAGAATACCGGACAGGCCAGCCCGCCGCACGCCGCTTGCGGCATTCAGGGGCTTGGAGGGGCGCGTCACATGGTCCATGGCGCGGACTATACGGGCATGAAAGGAAATGAAAAGCGGAAAATGCCCGCAAAGACCGTGCAGAGCACGCGCTCAGGCGGCGAAGAACCGCTCGGCGGGCAGGTAATGGGCCAGCCGCGCGGCCTCGGCCCAGTCGCGTTCGAAGCCGGTGTCACCGACCAGAACCACCCCATCGGCGGGCCAGCGCGCGGTGCGGATCGCGGAGCGGATCTGCTGGCGGGCCTCGGCCCAACTGGCGAAGGGGCGCGGCGCGGGGGCGCTGAGTTCCCAGCCGCGATCGCCATTGAACGCTACGATGCGCGCCATGTCCTCGGTTGAAAGCGGGGCCTGCACCAGCACGCCGCGCCCAGCCGCCTGTAGCCGGCCCAGTCGCTCCTGGCGATCTGCGGGCAGGGCGGAGGCGCCGGGGTGCAGGTGCAGCGCATTGCTGGAGAAAAGGAACGCGATCACATCATGGCCCGAACTGGCGCGGATCGAGGCATAGGCGCGGTAGTCGAGCCCGATCTCGGCGGCGCGCCGCACCCGCAGGCGCAGCACCTCGATGGGCAGGTTGGGCAGCAGCGCCTGGCGCGCCGCGCGCCAGCAATGACGTCGCCAGCCATGCCCGCCCTCAAGCGTGGGCCCCTGATTATGCCCGATCCCTGCCATCGCCCTGTCCTTCCGGCTTGCCAGCCCTTTGCCATGCACGGCCACCAGCCTAGCGGCTTTGTTGCCGTACGAAAGCGCCGCGCACCGGGCGGGTGCGATTGTGCGCAATCTCACGACGGGGTGCTGAACGCGCAGGCAAGGCCGCGGCTGACGCATGTTTTTTGGGCGGACCCGGCGCTCAGCCCGGCATTGGCGGCCAGGGGCGCCGGGCGTCGGCCTCGATCCAGGCGCGCACCCATTCGGGCAGGGGCGGGCTTTCGCTCAGCCGGCTGCCCATAGCGGCAAGCAGCGTCCGGGGCGGCAGGATGCCGTTTTCGTCGGTGGCGGCCAGACGCACCAGCATGTGATTGAGCGCCTCGCCATGGCGCCACATGGCCTGTTCGACATAGACGAAGCGGTGATCCCAGCCCAGGCATCGCGTGCGCATCTCGAAACGATGAAACAGCCGCACCCGCCGCCGGTAGCGCACCGAATTGCCCGCCGCCGTCATGCTCCAGCCGTTCTTTCGCAGCGCGGCAACCAGTCCGATGCGCACCGAAAACGGCATGCGTCCAAGGTCGAACAATGTGAGCGTGCGACCGTTGTTGAGTTCCATCCAGGGGTCCAGATCCCATGGCCAGCAGATGTGATGCGAGACATGGGTTTCCAGCACATCCAGCGCCGGGGCCTTGCGAAACTTCAGCGATTCCTTGATGAGCCGAACCAGCGGATACATCTCGCACCTTTCCTTTTGCCTCGCTGGTGGCGCAGTCGCGTGGTGGCGTCAAGAGCGGCGCAGCGTCATGGGGGGCGTGCGCGCTGTTCAAGCCCGCGTTGCCACGCCCGCCTGACACGGCGTCACGATCGCGTGGCATGGCCGGGCTGCCGCTGCGGAAGGCTTGCCGGGCTGGCGCGCGCTGCCGTATCCTTATGGCCTGCATGAACGAAACAACACATTCAACCGGAGCAATGAGCGCATGAACGCCAAGCCGATCCCGCACAACCGCTACAGCCGCGCCGAATGGCTATCGGATGCCGTCGTGCATGTGGCGGGGGTGTCGCTGGTGTTGATGGCGGTGCCGGTGCTGATCGTGGTGACGGTGATCGAGCGCGGCGATCTGGCGGCGGTGAGCGGGGTCAGCATCTATGGTGCGGCTCTGATCGCGATGCTGGCCTGCTCGGCGCTCTATAATGTCGGCGGGCGGTTCCATTGGGGGGCGGCGCGCGAATGGCTGTTCAAGCGGCTCGACCATGCGGCGATCTATGTCAAGATCGCCGGAACCTATACGCCCTTCACGCTTCTTTCCGGGCAGGGCGCGGGGCTGACGCTGGGTCTTTGGGCCGCGGCACTGGCCGGCGTGGCACTCAAGCTGATCTCGCCCTACCGCTTTCGCTGGGTGGCGCTGAGCCTCTATCTGGCGATGGGCTGGGCCGGGGTGGTTGCCGGGCAGGCGCTGCTGGCGGCGCTGCCGATGCCGGTGGTGGTGCTGATGCTGGTGGGTGGTGCGCTCTACACCGGCGGCGTGGTGTTCTATCTCTGGGAGCGCTTGCCGTTTCACAATACCATCTGGCATGTCTGCGTGCTGGCGGCGAGCCTGGTTTTTTATGCCGCGGTGCTCAGCTATGTGCTGATCGGTTCGATGAGCTGAGCGTGGCGGGGGCGTTCAGCCCTCAAGATCGCCAAGAATTTCCAGAAAGGCGGGGCCGAAGCGCTCGGTGGCCTTTTCGCCGATCAGGCGTTGCAGGGCCTGGGTATCGCCGGGGCGCTGCTGGGCCAGCCGGGCGCGTTGCGCGGGACTGAGCGAGAGCGGCTTGAGCGTGCCGCAGGCGCCCCGCACCAGCGATTGCTCCGCGCTCGTCAGCCGGTCATAGAGACCGGCACCCGCACCGCCGGCCAGTTTGCGCCGCGCCGGGTGGGGCACGGCGACGGCCTCGCGGGTGATGATCTCCAGAAAACTGATGCCATAGCGTTCAAGCTTGGTCGCGCCGACGCCGGTGATGGTGGCGAAATCGTCAAGCGTGGCGGGGCGGCGCTCGGCCATTTCGATCAGCGAGCGGTCGTTGAAGATGACATAGGGTGGCACCTTCGCGGCTTCGGCGAGTTGGCGCCGGTGTGCCTTCAGCGCCGCCAGAAGGGGGGCATCCTCTTCGCCGATCAGCGCGCGTGGTTCGGTGCGGGCGGGGGCCTGGGCGACAGTATCCTCGCGCAGATGGATCTCGGTTTCGCCGCGCAGGATCGGGCGGGCGGCGTCGGTCATGCGTAGCGCGCCGTGGCGCTCGGGATCGGGGCGCACCAGATCGCGGCCCATCATCTGGCGAAACACCGCCTGCCAGCCAGCGCGCGGCAATTCGCGCCCCACCGCAAAGGTGGGCAACTGGTCATGGCCGCGGGCGCGCACCTTGTCGGTGGCATTGCCGGTAAGGATGTCGATCAGATGCCCGGCGCCGAACCATTCGCCGGTGCGCAGCATGGCCGAGAGCGCCTTGCGCACCGGCTCTGTGGCGTTGAAGAGCCGCGCGGGCACGGCGCACGTGTCGCAATTGCCGCAATCCTCGGTGGTCTCGCCGAAATAGCTCAGCAGCAGCCGGCGCCGGCACCCGGCGGCCTCGGCCAGGCCCAGAAGCGCATTGAGGCGGGCATGATCGCCGCCGCGACGCTCGCCATTGGCGGGGCTTTCGTCGATCTGGGCGCGGCGCAGGCGGATGTCATCAGGGCCATAAAGGGTGAGCGTGTCGGCGGGCAACCCGTCGCGCCCGGCGCGGCCGATTTCCTGGTAATAGGCCTCAATGGATTTGGGCAGATCGGCATGCGCGACCCAGCGCACATCAGGCTTGTCCACGCCCATCCCGAAGGCCACCGTGGCGCAGACGATCAGCCCTTCCTCGCGCTGAAACATCTCCTCGACCTTGCGACGCTCCCAATCCTCCAGCCCGCCATGATAGGCGCGCACGCTGTGGCCCTCATCTTCGAGCGCGCGGGCGAGCGTTTCGGTGCGCGCGCGCGTGGCGCAATAGATGATCCCCGATTGCCCGCGTCGCGCGGTGGCATAGGCCAGCAACTGCCGGCGCGGGCTGTTCTTGACGGCGAAGGCCAGCCGGATATTGGGCCGGTCGAAGCCGCGCAGGAAGGTGGTGGGGGCCTGCCCGGCAAAGAGCCGCGCCACGATATCGTCGCGCGTGGCGGCGTCGGCGGTGGCGGTGAAGGCCGCCAGCGGCACGTTCAGCGTGCGGCGCAGATCGCCGATGCGCAGATAGTCCGGGCGGAAATCATGCCCCCACTGGCTGACACAATGCGCCTCATCGACGGCGATCATTGTGCAGCCGGCGCGGCGCAAAAGTCCGGTGGTAGCGCTCATCGCCAGCCGCTCCGGCGCGATGTAGAGCAGCTTGAGGCGCCGCTCGTCGAGCGCGGCGAAGATGGTTTGATTTTCTTCGCCGGTATTGCCCGAAGTCAGCGCCGCCGCCGCCACGCCGGCTTCCTGAAGTGCGCGCACCTGATCGCGCATCAGCGCGATCAGCGGCGAGATCACCACCGTCAGCCCCTCACGGCAGAGCGCCGGCAGCTGATAGCACAGCGATTTGCCCCCGCCCGTCGGCATGATCGCCAGCACATCCTGTCCGGCGATGACGGCCTGCGCGATCTCTTCCTGGCCCGGCCTGAAGCGGGCGAAGCCGAACACGCGGCCAAGGATCTCGTCAGGGGTGGGCATCATCAGCTCAAGCGAAGGCGCTCATGTTGTTGGCCAGCACGATGCGCAGCGCGTAGAGCGCCAGCAACAGGATCAGCGGCGACAGATCAATCCCGCCCATGCTGGGCAGAAAGGCGCGGATGCGGCTGTAGATCGGCTCCAGCAGGCGGTTCAGACCGTCCCAGATCTGCGCGACAAGCGGCTGGCGCAGATTGAGCACCTGGAAGTTGATCAGCCAGCTCAGCACGACGTGGATGATGACCAGAAACCAGGCGACATCGATGATCAGATAGAGGATTTGCAGAAGCGAAAGCATGCGGCCTCCGAGGCAGGGAAGGGGCTTGAAAGGGCTAACAACCAACTAAGCCGGTGCGCGCCGAAGGGCAACCGCAATCCAACCGCGCGGCCGTGCGGGGAATGGCCGGGCAGGGTTCAGCCGGCGTTGCGCAGCGCCGGGACGGCGGGGCGCGCGTCTTCCGGCAGGTAGAGGTTGATCATTTCCAGCAGTAGTGACTTGCGCAGCGGCTTGCTGAGGTAGTGGTCCAGCCCGGAGGCGAGGATCTCGTTGCGATCGCCTTCGACAGCATGGGCGGTCAGCGCGACGATGGCTACCTGCGCCCCGCCGGGCAGTTGCCGGATCGCGCGTGTTGCCTCGCGGCCATCCATGTTGGGCATCGAGATATCCATGAAGATCAGATCGGGGTTGAACCGCCTGAATTCCTCGACTGCAAGCTGTCCGTCCTCGGCGAAGGTCAGTTCGACATCGAGCCCCTCGACCATCTTTGACAGCACCAGCCGGTTGGTGCGGTTGTCCTCGGCGGCCAGAATACGCATGCGCCGCCCCTGCGCCTCGGCGACCGGGGCGATCATGGTCACGGGTTCGGGCGGCGGCGGTGCGGCGGCCTCGGGCTGGCTCAACAATTGCAACTGGCGCAGCAGTTCGCGCCGCAGCAAGGGTTTTTGCAGGACGGCGTGCAGATGGCCGGTGCCCGGATGATCGGGCATTATCGCCGGGCTGGAACTGAGCATGATGATCGGCGTGTCGCAGCCCGCATCGCGCAGCCGGCAGGCCATGTCGAGCCCGTTCAGCCCCGGCATTTCGTGATCGGTCAGGATCAGATCGAAACCGGGGTGCCCACTGCGCTGGATCTTCGCGCAAAGCGCCAACACCTCCTTGCCGGTTTCGCACAAGGTGACCTCAAGCCCCTGGGCGCGGATCTGGCGTTCCAGGATCGTGCGGTTGATCAGATTGTCGTCAACCACCAGGATACGCTCCAGGCGGATCGGCTCATGCGGAACCTGTGGAATATCCTCGGCCACGGGCAATTGCAGCGTGAAGCCGAAGCACGAGCCGCGGCCAAGCTCGGATTCCACCCAGATCTGTCCGCCCATCATCTCGATCAGGCGGCGCGTGATTGCCAGGCCAAGGCCGGTGCCCTGGAACCTGCGGTTGGCCTGGTCATCCACCTGGCTGAATTCGCCGAATATCGTCTCCAGATTTTCCGGCGCGATGCCGATGCCGGTATCCTCGACGGTAATGTGCAGTTCCTGCACATCGCCGGTGGCATCCACCCCGGTCACGCGGATCACCACATGCCCTTCCTCGGTGAACTTGACCGCGTTGCCGATCAGGTTGGTCAGGATCTGGCGCATGCGGCCGGGATCGGCGGTGAAGCGCGTGGGCAGGAAGAGGTCATAGTCCAGCAACAGGTTGATGCGCCGCTTGCCGGCCCCGGCCTGAAGCAGGATCAGCACCTCATGGATGCAGCGCTCAAGATCGAAGGGTTCGGGGCGCAGGGTCAGTTTGTCAGCCTCGATCTTGGAGAAATCGAGCACGTCGTTGATGATGTTCACCAGCGCCTCGCCCGATGAGCGGATGGTTTCGGCATAGAGGCGCTGCTCATCGCCCAACGGGGTGTCGCACAGCAATTCGGCCATGCCGATCACGCCGTTCATCGGGGTGCGGATCTCATGGCTCATGTTGGCCAGGAACGCCGACTTGGTGCGGTTCGCGGCCTCGGCGCGGCGGCGCGCCTCTTCAAGCTCGGATTCGTGCCGGGTTGTTTCAGTGATGTCATGCACCACCGAGACGATATCGCCGCCGCGTGCCCGCCGGTCGATCACCCGGATCGTCGCATTGTTGCCGAATGCCAGCGTCATCGGTGGGATCGGGTCGGCGTCCCAGCGCGCCAGCATCGTGTCGACCCAATCCTGCGCGTCAGTGTCGCCAAGCTCGATAACACCCTCAAAGGCAATGATCTCCAGCAGGCGTCGCAGGTGGATGCCTGGCTGAACCTCCGGGAAAGCGGCAAAGGGGCGCAGGTAGGATTGATTGGCGATCACCAGTTTGCGGTCGCGGTTGAAGACCGCGAATCCGTCGCGGATGGTGTTGATCGAATCCCACAACCGCCGTTCAGCCATCACCGCCTGGCGATGGGCCGCCTCAAGATCGGCGCGGACCTTGGCCTGAGTGCCGGCATCGGCAGCCTTGATCTGCTGGGTGGCACTCTGGCGTTTGCGCTCATCGCTCAGCGTGCGGCCAAGCGCTTCCAGTTCGGCCCGCGTGGCATCCAGATCGCGCGTGCGCCGCTCCAGCAGCCTTTCGGCAGCCAGCCGCGCACGGCGTTCCTGGGCCAGCTTGTCAAACAGCGTCATGCAAACGCGCGCTCCGAAAATCCCTTTTGCACCGGCGGAACTGTCAGGTCCCGCCAAGCATTGCCATCAGGATCGTCCGGAGGCGTTAAATCGCGCTTAATCGGGGCCTGAAACCCGACCTTGTTGCCCGGTTTCCCGCGCCAGGGTTAACGGCGGCGCCAGAAAACCCGACGCCGGGTGGCGGTCAGATCCGCTCAAGGGCCAGTGCGATCCCCTGGCCACCGCCAATGCACATGGTCACCAGCGCCCGCCGCGCCGCGCGGCGCTCAAGTTCGTAAAGCGCCTTGACGGTGATGATTACCCCGGTTGCGCCTACCGGATGGCCCAGCGCGATGGCACCGCCGTTGGGGTTGACCTTTGCCGCATCCAGCCCCAGCCCCTTGTTGACCGCCAGCGCCTGCGCGGCAAACGCCTCATTCGATTCGATCACATCGAAATCGGCGGCTGTCAGGCCGGTGCGGCTGCAAAGCTGCTCGACCGCCGGCACCGGGCCGATACCCATGACCTCCGGGCGGACCCCGGCCACGGCATAGCCCAGGATGCGCGCGCGCGGCTTCAATCCGGCCGCCGCTGCCGCCGAAGCCCGCGCCAGAACCACCGCCGCCGCACCGTCGTTGATGCCGCTGGCATTGCCCGCCGTCACCGAGCCGTCCTTCTGGAAGGCCGGGCGCAACCCTGCCAGCGCCTCGGCCGAGGTCGCCTTGGGGTGCTCGTCGGTGTCGAAAGCCACTTCACCCTTGCGGGTTTTCAGCATGAAGGGCGCGATCTGCTCTCGAAAGCGGCCCTCGGCGATGGCGTGCGCGGCGCGGCGCTGGCTTTCCAGCGCGAAAGCATCCTGTTCGGCGCGGCTGATGCCATGCTCGCGTGCCACATTCTCGGCGGTCACGCCCATATGGCCGGTGCCGAAGGGGCAGGTCAGCGCGCCCAGCATCATGTCCTGAAAGGTGGTGTCGCCCATCTTCTGGCCAAACCGCGCCGCCGGCACGATATAAGGCATGCGGCTCATGCTTTCGGCGCCGCCGGCGAGTGCGAAATCAGCATCACCCAACATCAGCGCCTGCGCCGCCGAGACAATCGCCTGCGCGCCCGAACCGCAGAGCCGGTTCACATTCATCGCCGGCGTGGTATCGGGGATGCCTGCCTGCATCGCCGCCACGCGGCTCAGATAGGCATCGCGCGGCTCGGTATTGCCGACATGGCCAAAGACCACGCTGCCGATCTGCCCACCCTCGACCCCGGCGCGTTCCATTGCCGCGCGGGCCACATGGGTGGCAATCTCCGACAAGGGTGTTCCCGCCAGGGTGCCGCCAAAAGTGCCGATGGCAGTGCGCACGCCGCTCAGGATGACAATATCGTCCATCTCGCTGTTCCTCGCTTGAAGCTCCTCACCCCCTCTATAGCGATGCCGCCGGCCAGGGAAAAGCTGCGCCTTGGCGGCAGGTGGAAAACGTTGCGTGAGCCCTTGCTCGCCTTGCTCACCGTGCGCGTCGGTCTCGCCACGCACCGTCGTCTTTGTGCGGCAAATATCCTCGGGGGTGAATGGGCGCAGCCCAGAGGGGGCAGACAGCCCCCTTACCGGTTTGCAAATCCGGGCGAGGCGCATAGTCTGGGGGCAAGAGCGGGTGCATAGCGGAGGGAACATGCCGCACGATCATGAGCACGATCACGGCCACCAGCAGGACAATCACCTGCACCCGATGGAGGCGCGGGTGCGCGCACTGGAGACGATTCTCACGCGCAAGGGCCTTGTCGATCCCGCCGCGCTCGACGCAATCATCGAAACCTACGCCGAAAAGGTCGGCCCCGGCAACGGCGCGCAGGTCGTGGCGCGCGCCTGGGACGATCCCGCCTTTGCCGAATGGCTGGCGCGCGATGCCACGGGGGCCATCGCCGAGATGGGGTTTGCCGGGCGTCAGGGCGAGCATATGCAGGCGGTGTTCAACACCGATCAGACGCACAACCTCGTCGTGTGCACGCTGTGCTCGTGCTACCCGTGGCCGGTGCTTGGCCTGCCGCCGGTGTGGTACAAATCGCCCGCCTACCGCGCGCGCGCGGTCTTCGAGCCGCGGGCCGTGCTGGGTGAATTCGGCCTCACCCTTCCGGCCGCCACCCGCATCCGCGTCTGGGACTCCACCGCCGAGCTGCGCTATCTGGTCATCCCCCGGCGCCCGCCCGGCTCCGAGGGTCTGGGCCGCGCCGCGCTGGCCGCTCTGGTCACCCGCGACAGCATGATCGGCACCGGCCTGCCGCGGGTGCCGGAATGAACGGTCCGCAGGATCTGGGCGGGATGATGGGCTTTGGCCCGGTCATCCCCGAGCCCGAGGGGCGCCCCTTTCACAGCGACTGGGAGGCCCGCGCGCTGGCCCTGACGCTTTGTGCCGGGGCGCTGGGTCACTGGAATATCGACGAAAGCCGCCATGCGCGCGAAAGCCTGCCGCCGGCGATCTATCATGGGTCCAGCTATTTCGAGATCTGGTCGCGCGCCCTGGCGGTGCTGCTGCTGCGCCATGGCCTGGTCACCGCGGATGAACTGGCCGCCGGCACCGGCGAGCCCGGTACCGCGCATCCGCGCCGGTTGGCGGCGCAGTCGGTGGCCGCAATGCTCGCCGCCGGCACCGACTACACCCGCCCGCTGCCCGGCCCGCCGCGCTATCAGCCCGGCGACCGGGTGCGCGCGCGCAATATCCATCCGCGCGGCCATACCCGTCTGCCGCGCTATGTTCGCGGCCACACCGGCAGGATCGAGGCGGTGCATGGCGGTTTCGTCTTCCCCGACACCCATGCCCACGGCGCCGGCGAGGCCCCGCAGCCGCTCTATACGGTGGTCTTTGACGGCACCGATCTCTGGGGCGAAGATGCCGAGCCGGGATTGAGCGTTTCGGTCGATGCCTGGGAGAGCTATCTTGAACCCACCTGAACACCCTTTCGATGAACCCTGGCAGGCGCAGGTCTTCGCCCTGACGCTGGCGCTGCACGAGCGTGGGCTTTTTTCCTGGCCGGAATGGGCCCAGGCGTTGGGTGCGGCGCTCGGCGATGCCGCGCCCGACGGTTCGGATTATTACGCGCGCTGGCTGGTGGCGCTCGAGACCTTGCTGGAGGCACGAGGGCAGGCCGACAACACCGAGATCGCTGCCCTGGCGGCACGCTGGCAGGTGGCGGCCCATGCCACGCCGCATGGCCAGCCGATCCGGCTGGAAAACGCCGCAGACTGAGGCTTTCCGTTGCAGGGTGGCGCGTGGGCTCTCGGCTAGGCCGGCGGGCCACCCGACCAATGTGCCCCGCTCGGGCCATCCGCAAAGCCGTCGCTCAGGGCGCCGCCAGGCACCAGCGATTGCAGCGCGTCCGCCCATTCCTGCCCGCGCGTTGCGCCATGCAGCACCGCCGCATAGCCAGCGCAGATTTCGGCAAAATGCCTGCTTTGCGGCGACAGGCGCAGCGCTGTCACCCCCGCCTCGCGCAGTGCCGGGATCTTCAGTGCCGCGGTGGCCGTGCTGTGCGAGAGCGTCTGCACGCCGTTGACCGCCAGAAAGGGCTGCTCATCAATGGTTGCAACGGCCCGGCCGTCCGGGTCTTCGACGCAAACGAACTGGCAGCTGTCCTTGCTGCGCGCATGCAGCCGTGCGTGATAGCATCGCCCCGAAATGGCCAGCGGCAACCGCCCGTGGCCCCAGACCTCGATCGCTACCCCCAGCGCGCGCCCCGCGGCGGCCAGCCTGCGCACCGAGCCGAGCGGCAGCTCCGGCGGCAGGCAGACACGCTCTGCCCCACGCCCCGCCAGCCAGCCCAGCGTGCCCTCGTTATAGACGTTGACCATCGGCCCCACCCAGAAGCGCGCGCCCTCGGGCAGATAGGTCAGCGCCGTCAGGTCGTTGATCTCGATCGGCAGGCCGGTCTGCGTCAGTTCGGCGCATTGGCGACGCTCGCGCGGCAGGGTGATCAGTGCCAGCGTGCTCAGCGCCACCTGCTTGCCGGCTCCGAGCAGCACCTCGGCCGCGTCAGTGATGGCGTCCTGCCAGAAGGGCAGCCGCTTGGAGCAGACCCATTCACCCAGCACGACCCGCTCGACCGGGGCATCGGCCAGCGCGGCATAAAATTCGCGCACCGCCTCGATGCTCCAGAAATAGGGGTTGGGGCCGACGGTCAGGTCCATGCTCATCTCCAGGTCTTGGCATAGGCGCCGGTGGTGGCGGCCTGGCCCTCGGTCAGGCCGCCCAGCGCGCCCTCGGGGATCGGCTGGCCCGAGGCCAGGGCATCAAGCGCGGCGCGAAACCCGCGCACCACACCGGCCACATAGGCGCGCGAGCGCTGCCGCCCCTCGATCTTGAGCGCGCTGACCCCCGCGCGCGCCAGTTGCGGCAACAGGTGCATCGCATCAAGGCTCACCGGATCCTCGAACAGATGCCCGCTCTGGTCCTGCGAGGCGAAGCAGCCTTTGCACAGCGTCGGATAGGGGGCCGGGCTGCCGGCGGGGCTGCGATGAATGGTGAAGCCCCCCAGCCGTGCCACCAGTTCCTCGCCCTCCTGCGCATAGGTGACATGGCTGGCCGGCGAGCAGACGCCATTCATGTTCGGCGAGCGGCCCGTGGCATAGGAAGAGAGCGAACAGCGCCCCTCGGCCATGACGCAGAGCCCGCCAAAGACAAAGACCTCGGTTTCGATGTCGGTGGCGCGGTTGATGGCGGCGATCTCCTGCACGCTGAGCACGCGCGGCAGTACCACGCGGCGCACGCCAAAGGCGCTGGCATAGAGGTTGATCGCATCGGCATTGGCGGCTGCCGCCTGCACTGACAGATGCAGCCTGAGGCCGGGGTGGTGTTCTGCCGCATGCGCCAGAAGCCCCGGATCGGCCAGGATCACGGCATCGGCGCGCGCGTTTTCTGCCTGCGCCAGCGCGCGGTGCCAGAGCGCCTGTTGCCCGGCGCGGGGGAAGGTGTTGATCGCCACCAGCACCTTCGCGCCGCGGGCATGGGCATAGGCCACCGCCTCGGCCATATCCTCGGGGGTGAAGTTGAGGCCGGGGAAATTGCGGGCATTGGTTTCATCGGCAAAGCCGCAATAGACGGCATGCGCGCCGGTATCGACGGCGGTGCGCAGGGCGGCAGGCGTGCCGGCCGGGCAGACGAGTTCCATCAGCGTGTCTCGGCAAGGTGGGAGGGGCGGGTCAGCGCGAGGCCGGTGAGACGCTCGGCAAGGCCGATGGCATGCGACAGTGCCGTGTGCAGACCCGGCGGCAGACCCGGCGGCAGCGCTTCGATACGCGCCAGAAGTTCGGCGCCAAGGTCCAGCTCGGCATCATCAATCGCGTTGCGCAGCGCCAGTGCCGCCTCGGTGTCGCCGTCAATTGACAGATCGCGCGAGAAAAACAGCGCATCGGCATCGAAACGGCCATGCACCATGCCCAGAAAGGCACTGAGCGTGCCCGAGATGCGCGCATCATGCGCCGGCAGCTGGCCCGGCCGATGCGCGGTGACGCGCCGTGCTGTGGGTTCCAGCAGCAGCGCCAGCGGCAGATCGCTCAGTTCCAGTGCAAAGCGGCGCTCGCCATGGATGCCAAGGCGGCGGCGCAGCGAAGGGTGGCGTTTGTCCAGATCGCGGCAGAGCGCGCTGAGCAGCGCCGAGATCGGCGCCAGCGGCAGGCGCGCGGCGACGACAGCCAGTGGCCGGGGGGCGTGCGGAAGAACCGGGGCGGCGGGTTGCATGATGGCCTGGGCTTTCGGGGTATCTGCCGGCAGGGGCAGGCTGTGCTGAGTCGACATCAACCTAGCCCAGCGCGCGGGAAGCAAAATTGATATAAGTCAATTCATTGGTGTTTTGGGAATGTTACCAAGGCGCTGGCCGGTCCTGCATCCGGCGCCCTGATGGATCTGCCGATGCGCCGCGCGCTGCCCTCCTTTCCCGATCTGCGCGCCTTTCTGGCCTGGAACGAGGCGTGTGGAGCGGTGCAAACCATTGCCGAGCCGGTGGTGCTGGCGCAGCAGATGACCGCCGTGCAGCTTGCCGCCTTGCGCGCCGGCGGGCCGGTGCTGCGCTTCGATGCCGCCCTGCGGGCCGATGGCCGCCCGACCGCGATGCCGGTGATCGGCAATCTTTTCGGCACGCCCGCGCGGGTGGCGGCGGGGCTGGGGCTGGAGCTGGAACAGCTCGATGCCTTCGGCGAATTTCTCGCCGCATTGCGCAGCCCCGCGCCGGTGGAGGGGATGCGCGATGCGCTGTCCCGCTGGCCGATGCTGCGCGCCGCCCTCGCCAGTCGGCCGCGCCTGCTGCGCCATGCGCCGTCGCAGCAAATCGCCGCGCCGCTCGATCTGTCGCTGCTGCCGGTGCAGGCGCCATGGCCCGGCGATGCCGGGCCGCTGATCACCTGGCCGGTGGTGATCACCCGGCCGCAGGGCAGTGCCGCCGAGGATCTGGCGCGCTATAATCTGGGGGTCTATCGCGCGCAGGTGCTGGGGCCGGACCGGCTGATCCTGCGCTGGCTGGCCCATCGCGGCGGGGCGGCGCATGCGCGTGGCTGGGCGCGGGCCGGGGCACCGATGCCGGTGGCGATCGCGCTGGGGGCAGACCCGGCGATGCTGCTGGCCGCCGCGCTGCCGCTGCCTGAAACCGTGTCGGAACTGGCCTTCAGCGGCGTGCTGCGCGGGGCGCGCCCCGAACTGGTGCCGGCGCGCAGCGTGCCCCTGCTGGTGCCGGCCCATGCCGAGATCGTGCTGGAAGGCTGGGTGCATCCCGGCGACACCGCGCCTGAAGGCCCGTTCGGCGATCACACGGGCTATTATAATGCCGTGGAGCCCTTTCCGGTGATGCGGCTTTCGGCGCTGACCCACCGGCGCGACCCGCTTTATCTGAGCACCGTCACCGGCCGCCCCCCCGATGAACCCTCGGTGATCGGTGAGGTGTTCAACCGGCTGGCCTTGCCGGTGATCCGCGCCCAGATCCCCGAGATCCGCGATCTGTGGCTGCCTCCGGCGGCGGCCTCGTATCGCATGGCGGTAGTGAGCATCGACAAGCGCTATCCCGGCCAGGCGCGGCGGGTGATGATGGCGCTTTGGGGGATGCTGGCGCAGTTCAGCTATACCAAGCTGGTGGTCGTCGTCGATGCCGATATTGATGTGCGCAACTGGGATGACATCGCCTGGGCGCTGGCCACCCGCATGGATCCGGCGCGCGATACCTTGCTGATGGAGCGCACACCGATGGATTATCTGGATTTCGCCTCGCCCGAGGCCGGGCTGGCGGGCAAGATGGGGATCGACGCCACCACCAAGATCGGCACCGAGACCACCCGTGACTGGGGCGCGGTGATGACGCTCGCGCCGGAGGATATGGCCTTTGCCGAGGCGCTGCTGGCACGGCTGGGGCTGAACAATGGGAGGGCGGCATGAGCGCGCGCGTGGTATTGGGGGGTTCGGGGGCATCGGGGGCCGCGCTGGCGCTGGGGGTGGCGCAGTTGCTGGACGGTCTGGGGGTTGAGATCGAGCTGGTGCTGAGCGCCATGGCGCGGCGCACGCTGGCGCTGGAGCTTGGCCCCGAGGCCCAGAAGACGCTGGAGGCACTGGCCACACGGCGCCATGGCGCGGGCGATTTTTCGGCGCCCATTGCCTCGGGTTCGTATCCGGTGGCGGGGATGATCGTGGCACCCTGCGCGATGCGCAGCCTGGCGGCAATAGCCCATGGGCTTGACGATACGCTCCTGATCCGCGCTGCCGGTGTGCAACTGAAGGAACGCCGCCCGCTGGTGCTGCTGGCGCGCGAGGCCCCGCTGACGCTGGCGCATCTGCGCAACATGCAGACGGTGACCGAGATGGGCGCGGTGGTGTTGCCGCCGGTGCCGGCCTTCTATCTGTGCCCCGCCACGACCGGCGAGATCGTCGCCCAGATCGCCGCGCGCGCGGTCGATCTGCTGAAGCTGGCACCGGCGCAGGCGCGTGCCTGGGCGCCGCCCGACGCGCCGGGGGCGGGCCGGGTCATGCCGCTTTCCACTTGATCGAACAACCGACCGAGGGCACCTGCTCGCGCGGGCCGGCACCGGTTTCGGCGATCTGGCGCATGGCCTCGAAAAGCTCGCGCCGCGCATCGGGTGCCGCGTTGCGCCCCGAGGCATCCAGCCGCCCGCAATACTGCAATTCAAGCCCGGCATTGAAGCCGAAGAAATCGGGCGTGCAGGCGGCGTCATAGGCGCGCGCAACTTCCTGGCTTTCATCGTGCAGATAGGGGAAGGGAAAGCCATGCGCCTGCGCCATCTCGCGCATTTTCTCGAAGCCATCGGCAGGATGCGTGGTGGCATCGTTCGAGCAGATCGCCGCCACGCCGACCCCCAGCGCCTGAAGGTCGCGCGCATCGCGGATGATGCGCTCAAGCACCGCCAGCACATAGGGGCAATGGTTGCAGATGAACATGATCAGCGTGCCTTTGGGGCCGGCGATCCGTTCAAGGCTGTAGTCTTGCCCATCGGTTGCGGGCAGGGTGAAGTCGGGCGCGGGCCAGCCGAAATTGCACACGGGAGGGGTTGCGGCCATGGGATGCTCCTGCGGTTGATGAGCCGCCATCGTGGCAGGCTGTCGGCGGCTGTCAACCGCCGCGCCGCGTGCTTGTCCGGTGCCAGCCGGCTCAGGCCGCCAGCGCGCGATCCAGAGCGCGATCCAGCTTGGCCGTCAGTTCACCCACCTGATCGCTGCTCAGGATGAAGGGCGGCGCCAGCAGGATGTGATCGCCGCGCATCCCGTCTATCGTGCCACCCATCGGATAGCAGATCAGCCCCTCGTTCATTGCGGCCGCCTTGATACGGGCATGCAGTTTTCGCGCCGGATCAAACGGCGCCTTGCTTTCGCGGTCCTCGACCAGTTCGATACCGCGAAACAGCCCGCGCCCGCGAATGTCGCCGACATGCGGGTGCTGGCCAAAGGCGGATTGCAGCGCGCTGTCAAGCTCCACCCCTCGCGCGCGCACCTGGGCCAGCAGATCGCGCGCCTCGATGCTGCGCAGCACCGCCTCGGCGGCGGCGGCGGCCATGGCATGGCCCATGTAGGTATGTCCATGCTGAAAGAACCCCGAACCCTCGGCGATGGCGTCGTAGATGCGACCGCTGGCCAGGAGCGCGCCGATCGGCTGATACCCTGCACCCAGCCCCTTGGCGACGGTCAGCAGGTCCGGGGCCACGCCATCCTCGTCGCAGGCAAAGAGATGCCCGGTGCGTCCCATGCCGCACATCACCTCGTCGAAGATCAGGAGCACACCGTGGCGGTCGCAGATTTCGCGGATGCGCTTGAGGTAGCCGGGCACCGCCGGCACCGCGCCGGCAGTGGCGCCCACCACCGGTTCGCAGATGAAAGCCATCACGGTCTCTGGCCCCAGGCGCTGGATCTCGGCTTCCAGCTCGTCGGCGATGCGGAGCCCGTAGGCAAGCTGGCTCTCGCCCTCGGCGCGGTCGCGGTATTCGTAGCAGGGGGCGATATGGCTGACCTCGGCCAACAGCGGTGCGAATTGCGCGCGCCGCCACTGGTTGCCGCCCGCCGCCAGCGCGCCCAGCGTATTGCCGTGATAGCTTTGCCGCCGCGCGATGACGCGGTGCCGCTGCGGCTGGCCGATCTCCAGAAAGTACTGCCGCGCCAGTTTCAGCGCCGCTTCCACCGCCTCCGAGCCGCCCGAGACCAGATAGACCCGCTCCAGCCCGGCCGGCGCTTTTGCAACCAGCCGGTCGGCCAGGGCCTCGGCGGCATCGGTGGTGAAGAAGCCGGTATGGGCAAAGGCCAGCCGGTCAAGCTGCTGGTGCATCGCCGCCCGCACCGCCGGGTCGGAATGGCCCAGACACGAGACCGCCGCCCCGCCCGAGCCATCCAGATAGCGCTTGCCCTCGGCGTCGATGATATAGCAGCCCTCGCCGGCAACGGCGTTTGGCAGGGCGCCCCGCGTGGAGCGTCCGAAGATATGGCCGGGCATGGATCAGTCCCTTACGACATAGACGGATTGGCGGGCATGGCGCACCACTCGCGCCGCATTGGGACCAAGAAGATAATCTTTCAGCTCCGGCCGGTGCGAGCCCATGACGATGACATTCACATTCAACTTTTCGGCGGCACGCAGGATCTCGTCATAGATCGTGCCGTGCAGCACATGGGGGTGAACCTCGATCTCGTCGGGGATGTTGCGGTTGACCCATTCGCCGAGCGCTTCGCCAAAGGCCTTGAGCGCATCGCGCTCATATTCCTTGCGAAAGAAGCTGCTGACCTGCGACAGGCCGAAATCGGGCAGCACGCTGACCACGTGCAGCACGCCGTTCTCGCCCAGCAGGGTCATGGCTTCGGCGAGGGGCTTTCGCCAGGAGGCGGCATCAGACAGATCGATCGGCAGCAGAATGGTGCGAGACATGGCTCTCTCCGTCAGAAGGCAGGCTTGGTCTGGCGCCGGCGCTGGAACAGCACCACCAGCCCCAGAAGCAGCAGCGCCGGGACGTAGAACACCTCTTGCGGCAGGCGGTCCACGCGATACTGCACCTCGGCCAGCATGACCTGCTCGCTGCCATAGAAATCGAATCCCGAAAGCGCATTGGCATAGGGCGAAGTGGGCATCGGCTCGTCCATGGCGACGGCGTCGTCCTCTGGCAGAAGCCACAGCCCGGTTGCCGCCAGCCGCTGATCGGGCGGCGTGTCATCGACCTGCAAAACCAGCGTGGTGCGGGTTTCCCCGCCGGTCGTGAAGCTTGGCCCCGTCACCAGCAGGCGCAGCTCCTCGCCCGGTTGGGCGGCTTGCAGCACCTGTTCCAGCCGGGTGCCCGGCTGGCTGGCGAATTCCGGCTGCACGCGGTTGAGCCAGAAATTGGGCACGAAGAGCGTGAACGCCACCAGCAGCAGCGCCACCGTTTCCCAGATCCGCGAGGGGGCGAGGAAATAGCCCTGCGTGGCGGCGGCAAAGAGCAGCATGGCGAAGGTGGCGGTCACAAAGACGAAGCCCGCCTGGAACAGCCCAGCCGCTGTCCCAAGGTCTATCCCGTAAAGGATCAGCGCCGGGTTGTAGATGAACAGAAAGGGCAGCGCCACGGTGCGCAGGCTGTAGAAGAAGGCGGTGAAGCCGGTCTTGATCGGATCGCCGCCAGATACGGCGGCGGCGGCAAAACTGGCCAGCCCTACCGGCGGCGTGACATCGGCCATGATGCCGAAGTAGAACACGAACAGATGCGCCGCGATAAGCGGCACGATCAGCCCCTCCTGTGCACCAAGGCTGACCACCACGGTTGCCATCAGCGAGGATACCACGATGTAGTTGGCGGTGGTTGGCAGCCCCAGCCCCAGGATCAGCGAGAACAGCCCCACAAGAAGCAGCATCAGGAACAGATTGCCCATCGACAGCAGTTCCACCAGCCCCGCCAGTTCGGTGCCGATCGGTGTGCGGGTCACGGTGGCGACGATGATGCCGGCCGCACCGGTGGCCACGGCAATGCCGATCATGTTGCGCGCGCCGGCGATCAGCCCTTCGACCAGATCGGTGAAACCGGCGCGAAACTCGGGCGCGACGGGTTGGCCGCGCATCAGCGCCTTGATCGGCTTCTGGGTGATGATGATGATCAGCATCACCAGAACCGCGTAGAAGGCCGATTTCGCGGGCGACTGGCGTTCGACCATCAGATACCAGATCAGCACCAGAATCGGCAGCAGGAAGTGCAACCCGGTGGGCACGACCTGGGCCATGATCGGCAGGGTGATGCGCTTTTCATGCGGATTGTCGAGCTCCAGCTCAGGTTTGCCGGAGGCAACCTTCAGCGCCCCAAGATAGAGCGCCAGCACCACGCCCGCGATGATCCAGCCCGAAAGCGCGGGCACGGTGGCGCGCAGGGCGCCCACGCCCCAGATCGCGGCGTAGAAGGCAATACCGGCCAGAACGAAGCCGATGGCCGTCTTGAGGAACATCTGCAACAGGCTGCGCGCCTCGCCAAGCGCGGGCATATCCTTCTTCAGCGCTTCAAGATGCACGATATAGACCAGCGCGATGTAGGAAATCACCGCGGGAATGAAGGCATGCTTGATGACATCGAGATAGGAGATGCCCACAAATTCGACCATCAGGAAGGCTGCGGCCCCCATCACCGGGGGCATGATCTGGCCGTTCACCGAGGAGGACACCTCGACCGCCCCGGCTTTCTCGCTGGAAAAGCCCACGCGCTTCATCAAGGGAATGGTGAAGGTGCCGGTGGTCACCACATTGGCGATCGACGAGCCGGAAATCAGCCCTGTCGCGGCTGATCCCACCACCGCGGCCTTGGCCGGCCCGCCACGCAGATGCCCAAGGCCCGCGAAGGCCATCTTGATGAAGTAGTTGCCGGCACCGGCCTTGTCGAGCAGGGCGCCAAACAACACGAACAGGAACACGAAAGCCGTGGACACCCCCAGCGGGATGCCGAACACGCCCTCGGTGGAAAGCCACTGGGTGTTGATGATCGAATTCAGGCTCAGCCCGCGATGGGCGAGCAGATCGGGGATCAGCCAGCCCTCGCCAAACCAGGCATAGGCCAGAAACAGCGAGCCCACCACCGTCAGCGCCGGACCCAGTGCCCGGCGCGACGCTTCCAGAAGCACCACGATACCGATTGCACCGACGATGATCTGGCTCTGGGTGGGCAGGCCCGAGCGCGCGGTTGAGGCCAGCTCGCGCGAGAACCAGAAGATGTAGAGCGCGCAGCCCGCGCCAATGATCGCCAGCGCCCAGTCCATCAGCGGCACGCGGTCGCGCGGCGAGGTTTTCAGCGCCGGGTAGGTCAGGAAGGCCAGTGTCAGGGCGAAGGCCAGATGCATCGGGCGGGTCTGTTCGGAGCCGATGATCTTGAGGAAGGGGATGTCCGTGGCGAACCAGAACTGCGGCTCGGCGATCCAGATCTGGAACAGCGACCATGCCAGCGCGAGCCCGGCAATCAGACCCGCGACGATCCGGCTGCGCGGTGCGCGCGCGCCACTGTCGGCGCTGGCAACGAGATCTTGCAGATCCTGCTCGGAGAATTGGCGCCCGTCACCCGTTTTGCCTTCAGCCATTGCCTTGCCCCCATGCTGTGCCGCCATCGGTGACGAGATGCCCTCGGAAACGGCCTGTCGTCAAAATGATCCGTTCAATAAAAGGGCCGCGCAAGCAAAATCCTGCGCGGCCCGCTTGGGTTCAGGGTGCCGGGATCACTCCAGCAGGCCCGCCTCGCGGAAGTAACGCTCGGCGCCCGCATGCAGCGGGGCGGAATTGCCGTCGCGCACCATTTCGGCCGGGTCCAGAATGCCCAGCGCCGGGTGCAGGCTGCGGAACTGATCGAGGTTCTCGATGATCGCGCGCGTCACCTGGTAGACAATCTCCTCGGGCACATCGGCCGAGGTCACGAAGGTGGCGCCGACGCCGAAGGTGGTGACATCGCTGTCGGTCCCGCGATACATGCCGCCCGGAATGGTGGCCATGCGGTAGTAATCGCGATCCTCGACCAGCGCGCGGATGGCGTCATTATCGACATTCACCAGCACCGTGTCGCAGGCGGTGGTGGCTTCCTGGATCGCACCTGACGGGTGCCCGACGGTATAGACAATCGCGTCGATGTTGTTGTCGCACAGCGCCAGCGCCTGTTCGCCGGGCGGCAGTTCGGACGCAATGGCGAAATCGGCTGTCGTCCAGCCCATTGCCTCAAGCACCACATCCATGGTGCCGCGCTGGCCCGAGCCGGGGTTGCCGATGTTCACGCGCTTGCCGCGCAGATCGTCGAAGCTGGTGATCCCGGCATCGGCGCGCGCGACCACGGTGAACGGCTCGGGGTGCAGCGAGAACACGGCGCGCAACCCTTCAAAGGCGCCTGTCTCCTCGAACTGGGAGGTGCCGTTGTAGGCGTGATACTGCCAGTCGGACTGCGCCACGCCGAATTCCAACTCGCCCGAGCGGATGGCGTTGAGGTTGTAGATCGACCCGCCGGTCGATTCGACGCCGCAGCGGATGCCGTGCGCGGCGCGGTCGCGGTTGACCAGCCGGCAGATCGCGCCACCGGCCGGATAATAAACCCCGGTCACGCCGCCAGTGCCGATGGCGATGAAGGTCTGCTGTGCGCTCGCCGAGCCGGCGACCAGAAGCGCTGCGGCGGCGAGGCCGGAAAGGAATGGCTTGTTCATGGATATCCCCCGTGGGTTGGATGGATGAGTGAACCTGCGCCCGCATGGCTCTGCACGCGGAACGGGATCGACTCCGAGATGAAACAAATGTGTTGTGAAAGTCAACTCGCTATTCAATTGTGTTGCCATCTGCCGCCACCTCTTGCGACCAAATGCGCGCCGACTGCCAGCGATCGAGCCTCATCATGCCCACCAAACCCTACCCAGCCTTTCATGACCGTGACGCGCTCATTGCCCGTCTGCGCGAACTGGTAGAAACCGGCGCGCCGCAGGTCGGCGCTCTGGCTGCCTGGCTGGCAGACCGCCCCGAGGAACTGGCCTTCCATTCGGTGCGCACGCTGGCCTCGCGCGCCGGCACCAATGCCAATACCGTCATCCGGCTGGCACGGGCGCTGGGCTTTTCGGCTTTCGAGCCTTGCCGCGCCGCCGCCCAGCAGGTCCTGCGGGCGCGCGCGCTTGACTATGGTGCGCGCAGTGTGGCGCTTGCCGGTTGGCGCGAACGCGAATTGCTTGACGAGCTGCACCTGGCGGCACGGTCTGCCGTGGAGGCGGTCTTCGCCCCCGAGCTGAGGGCGAGCATGGCCGCTTGCGTGCCGCTTCTTCTGGGGGCGCGGCGGGTGCATTGCGTGGGGGTGCGCGCCTGTTTCGGGCTGGCCAACTACTTCAGTTATGCCGGCGCGCTGGCGCATGCCAATGTCGTTCCGGCGCCGGCGCAACCGGGGTTGATCATGGACAATCTGGCTGAATGTGGCGCGCAGGACGCGGTGATCGCCATTACCTTCGCGCATTACTCCGCCGAGGTGGTGCGTGCGGCGACGGTGGCCAGGGGGCAGGGTGCAGCGGTGATTGCAATAACCGACAGCTACAACTCGCCCATCGCGCGGGGCGCGCGGGTGGTGCTGCGCCCGCCGATGCCGGGGCCGCATGTGATGCCCAGCCTTGCCGGAGCCTTCCTGATTGTCGAATCGCTGCTGGCGATGATGGCCGCGCAGGACGGCCGCGCGCAGGAGCGGGTGCGCCATTTCGAGGGGCGGTTGCTGGAACTCGGTGCCTATATCGAGCGTATGCCAGACCCCCTGCGCGAGGGATGACGCCTGCAAGGAGGGCATGCGAATCACCCGCGTTTCCGGCGTTTCCGGCGCTTCCGCCACGCCGCGCCGATGATCGGAAATGCAATGTCGGAAACAGTTCTGCGCTTCTGCCCTGATTGTTTGGATATTGGCATTCGCAGCCTGTGTGGCATGCCGGAACACGGGCAAAACCAGTCCGAAAGCTTGCCAAATCCCGCAGTTGTGCCTTAATGGCCGGGTGTTCTGGAGGTTTGCCATGTTGACCCACCGTATCGCCGCCCCGCTGATTGCCGCTGCTGGCGTCATGACGGCCCTGCCCGCCCATGCGCAGAGCTGCGGCGCGTTCTCGCGGCTTCTGGGCCTGTGTCGCCCGCCCAGCGGCGCGCCCGTCGCCGTGCCCGAGATTGATGTGTCCAGCGGGCTTCTGGCCCTGGCAGCCGTTGCCGCGACGCTGGCCTTTGTCTGGGAGCGTCGCCGCCGCGCTCGTGCCCGCGCCGCAGAATAACGCAGGCATCATGGCGGGTTGCGTCCTGAGCGCCGCGCCGCCCCGGATGGTGCGCTTTTCCGGTTGATACTGCCACCCATTGAGGGCTTTTGCTTTTCTGGCGGCGCGCAAGCCGGTGCGGGAGGGCTCAGATCAGGCCCCAGTCGGCCTTGGCCAGGGCCACGGCGGCGATGACGGCATTGGCGCTGGCATGGCACAGCACCGCATCGCCGACACGCCCGCGACGCAGCATGACCAGCCCCAGGACCACGCCTGCCAGCCCGGCCATCAGCCAGCGCCCGTGCAGAAGCGCAAAGAGCCCCGAGGAAACCGCCAGCGCCAGTATCCGCCAGGCCATCCCGCCACGATCCAGCCGCGCCAACACATAGCCGCGGAAGAACAGCTCTTCCACCAGCGGCACAAGGAGGATGGTTCCGATCATGCGAACCGCGATCCAGGCCACCAGCCAGGCCATCGAGAGACCGCCAAGAACCTCGGCGATCTCGCGCCCGGTGGCGCTGCCCTCGGGCTGAACGGTGATCCAGACAATTCCGATGACAACCCCGGCGCCCAGTGCAAAGGGATCAAGCCGCCAGTCCAGCTTGCGATAAAGCGGCCAGAAACAGGCCAGCGCGCCGGCCATGGCCAATACCTTGAGCGGATAACCCAGCTCCGGCACCGGCACCAGCGCCGCGACGATCACGCCGGAAAGCATGAAGGCCACAAAGGGCAGGATGCGCGCGGCGTCCCAGTCCTTGCGCAGCGGGGGCAGGGGGCTGGCGGCCTTGCCGGCCACGCTGTCGCGGTGCAGCCAGGGCGTGGCCTGCACACCGTAGATCAGCCCAAGCGCCAGCAAGGTGAAGAAGAGCCAGCCCGCATAGCTGTGAAACCCGTCCACCGCCAGTTGAGGCGAGACATGCGCGCCCAGCAGGATCAGCAGCGCAATGCGCACGATGTTGAGCGTCCAGCTTGCCACAATGCCCAGAGGCAGCACCACCAGCCAGAAGCGCAGCGGATCAATGCTCTGGCGAAACAGCAGCGCGTAAAGCAGCGTGAAGCCGAAGACCAGCGCCACCCCCTCAACGCCGGAGCATTGCCGCGCGATCTGGACGTAAAACCCCTCAAGCCCGATGACGTAGCTGGCGATATCAGCCGAGGTGTTGTCGCTGAACAGGCTCAAAAGGCCGTGCACCAGCACGAAGGTCAGCGTGGTCAGCCCCTGCACATCCCAAAGTGGCAGCACCTGCATGGCCAGATCCGGGATCAGATAGCCGATGGCGAGCGCGCCCGGCAATAACCAGCGCAGCTCTCCCAGCAGTTGCCGCCATGCCTTCGGCGGGGCAAGCACCAGCACCATGCCAAGCGCTGCCAGCACGCCGCCGGCCAGCCACAGCAGCACGATTTCGGCGAAATATCCGGCCATATCGCGCCCGCCCAGCACGATGATCGGCAGAAACAGCAAACCAAGCCCGGCCAGATGCAGCGCCGCCCAGCGCTGCGACACCGCGCTGGATTGCTGTGAGGCATCGCGCGTGGCGGCGGCGAAGCGGGCAAAGGCCCCCGGACGCGCCCAGACCAGCACCACCGCCACCGCAAGGATCGCAATGGCGCGCGCCACAAGGCTGCGCAGGTAGCGGCAGCTCTCATAGGCGCCAGTGTCGTGGCAATCGAGCGTGGCGAAGAACTGATAGGTTATCGCCAGGATCAGCACCTCGGCCGTCGCGATCGTGGCGACGACAATCATGCGGCCCTGCCATGGTCTGGTGGCCTGCGCTTCGTGCGCCATGGTCATGTCCTTGCGGTCGTCATTCTGCGCCATGGCCGGCCTGCCGGTTGTTGCCTGTTGCCTCGCTGGGCGGTTGGCGCCATGCATGCCACGGGCTTCGGGCGTCAATGTGGCGCGGGCCGGGCGGTTTCGGCCTTTTCATGGGCACGCATCGGCTTGCCGGGCATCAGCCGGTTGCGGCCAGCCAGTCGCGGGCGATCTCCATATCGGCCTGTACCAGCGCGTGCCCGGCAGGCAGAACCCGTGCATCAAGCAGCGCACCCGAGGCTTGCAGCCAGTCGGCCAGCGCCGGCCCGAACTGGCCGTAAGGGTCCTGCGCGCCGTTGAGCATCAGCACCCGCATCCCGGCCAGATCGGCCATGGGCAGTGGATCGAGCGCTGGCATCGCGCGCAGCAGGATTGCACGACGGATCAGTTGCGGCGACAGCCCCATCACCGCCGTGATGAAATTGGCGCCGTTGGAATAACCCAGACAGGTCAGCCGCGCCGCGTCGAGCCCGTAGCCTGAGACCGCGCCCTCGATGAAGGCTGCAAAAGCCTCGGCCTCGGTGCGGATATCGGCCTGGTCGAACTGCGCCATCGAAAGCCTGCGAAACCA
This sequence comes from Pararhodobacter sp., assembly GCA_046295695.1. GTDB lineage: Bacteria > Pseudomonadota > Alphaproteobacteria > Rhodobacterales > Rhodobacteraceae > Pararhodobacter. The sequence goes on from JBKBMS010000002.1 coordinate 179,188, forward strand.
GCGCGCCACGCCTTCTTCATGGCTGCGCCCGCGCACCCCAAGCAAGGTGGCGCGCGGGGCGATGCGATGGGCCAGCGGCATCAGATCAGCCTCGTTGCCGCCGGTGCCATGCAGCAACACCAGCACGCTGCCATCGGGTTCGTCGGGGTGGTGGAAACGGTGCTCGAAAGGCAGGTTGCGCATGGGAAGCCGATCCTCTCCGGGCTGGGCGAACTGGGGCAATTGCACCGCCAGATCGGCGGCATTCTCGCGGGCATGGGGTGGCAGGAAGAGCGTCTGGCCCAGCGTTTCGGCCGGCTCGTCCACGCCCATGCCCGGGGTGTCGGTGGCCAGTTCCGCCAGCACCCCGCCCGGCTCGCGCGTATAGAGCGAGGTGAAATACTTGCGGTTCTTGCGCGCGCTGACCAGCCCCGCGCCATCACGCAGCGCGGTTTCGGCCCGTGCCAGCGCCGCCTCGTCGGGCAGGCGCAGCGCCAGATGATCGAGCGTGCCGGTGCCGGGAATGCCGGGCACAAAACCCGCGGCGGCGCGAATGTCGATGACATCGTGCGCCGAAACCAGCCGCTGCACCGCACCCTCGGCCAGCCCGGCCCGGTAGCCGAAGGGCGCCAGAAAGGCGGCCGTCTGCGCCGGCTGATCGCTCAGCAGAAGCACCGAATGCAGCCGCATCGGCCCCTTGCCGCCCACCAGCTTGACGGTGATGCCATCGGGGTCCTTCAGGCGCAGCAGCGTCTCGCCAAAGGCGCGTTCGGGCCCGCGGACCGGCACGCCGGCGGCCAGGGCGCGGGTCAGCCAGTCGCCGATGCTGTCTTGCGGCACGCTCACGGCGAGCTCGGCAATCTGGCCCAGCCCCACGCGGCCCGGCGCGCCCCCCTCCCACACCAGAAAGGTGATCAGCGTGCCCGGCGCGCCGGTAGCGTCGCCGTAGAACAGGTGCAACTGTTGGGCATCCTCGAACCCGGCGGTGCGCTTGACCAGTCGCAGCCCCAGAAAACCGACATAAAAATCGACATTGGCCTGCACCCGGCGGGTGATCGCGGTGACATGGTGCAGCCCGCCGGTGGTGGTTTTCGGGCCTGCCGCTTCGGGCCGGGGCAGCGGCGGGGGCTTGGTTTTCATGGCAGGCTCGCAGACAAGGATTTTGCACCAATATAGGAGCGCGCGGGGCCGGTGAAACCCGCATTCGCGCCGAAGCCGGGGTTGCGAATTACCGAACGGGGCGGGGTTAATCGCTGAAACGCGCCAGAAACGCCACGAGCGCCGCACGATCGGCCGGATCGGAAAGGCGCTGTTCGGGCATCCGGCTGCCGGGGGTGTAGGCTTCGGGGCCGTATTCGAAAAGCTCGGCGACGGTGCGGGCGCTCCAGACGATATCGAGGTCGCGCAGCGCTGCCGAATAGTCATAACCCGGCGCGCTGGCGATCGGGCGACCAAGGACGCCGTGCAGGCTGGGACCGGCCCGGCTGGCGTCATCGGGTTCAAGGCTGTGACAGACGGCGCAGGCGCGCCAGACCTCGGCGCCACGGCTGCCGTCATCATGGGATGCCGTGTCGAGCGCGGCACCGGCGCTGCCCAGCCGGGAGCCGTCGCGCAGCGCCCAACGCCGGATCACGCCATCGCCGCCGCCGGTCAGCAGCGCGCCGCCGCTCAGGGCCAGTGACCAGACCGGCCCCTGGCCGGCGTCGATCATGGCGCGCTGGGCCAGTTCGGCGCTTTCCAGCAGCCAGACCGTGCCGTCAATCGCCGCCGCCGCGAGCAGGCCATCCCCGGCCGCGACCGAAATCAGCGGGCGATCGGTCAGAAAGCGCTCGGGCAGCAGATCGCCCTCGGGCGAGAAGAGCCGCAAGGCACCATCGGCAAAGACCACCGCCACCCGCCCGTGCGAGATCGCCAGGCCGTTGGGCAGGTCGGGCAGATCGGCGCGCGCCGCCGGTTGCAGCCCTGGCCGCCAGAGCATGAAGCGGCGATCCGATCCCACGCTGACCAGCCTGCCATCGGGCAGATGGCCCAGCCCGGTGATGCGGTCATGATGCGCGGCTTCGCGCTGCATTTGCAAATCGGCCAGGCGCAGTTCCATCAACGCGCCATCCCAGAAGGCCGCGACAAGGCTAAGACCGTCGGGCGCGGCCGAGAGCGCCGCAACGGGGGCACTGGCCGCGGGCGTGGCGAAATCCGGGCTGCGGGCGTCGCGCTGCCAGAGCGCGATGCGCCCGTCCTGCCCGCCCGTCGCCAGCCGTCCATCCGTCAGGAAGGCGACCGCAGTGACATTGCCCTCGTGGAAACGCTGCACGGCGACGGCGCGGCCCTGCATGCTGTCCCAAAGAATGGTGCGCGTGTCAAAGCTGCCCGAGAGCACCGCATCCCCGCGCGCCGCCAGCGCGCCGACCGGCCCGCCGTGGCCCACCAGATCCTGCGCGGCCAACGGCAGGCCGAGACCCAGCGCAACCAACAGGGCCGCGCACCGCTGGCCGGGGCGCGCGCGCGGTTTGAGTGGCCAGGGTCGCATTGCGCGATGCGCGACCAAGGGATCAGTAACTGATAAGGTTTGACCCCGGATCACTGACCCGCGCGCCTTCGGTGGTGAAGGTGGCATGCGCGGGTTGCTGGAAATTGGTGTTGAGCACTACGGATGCGCCCCAGGCAAGGGCGACCGCAATGACGGCGGCAGCAAGGAAAGCTTTCATGGCGGATCTCCTGTGAAGGGTAAGTATAACGTCATTTCGGCGTATTTTAAACGGTTTCCGGTTCGAGCGCGTGCCAGACCTGCCGGGCGATCGTGCCATAGATCTGCCCCAGCATGCCGTCGGGATCGCGCGCGGTGATCGGCTGGCCGCTGTCGGAGGCCGCGCGCAGCTCCATCGTCAGCGGCACTGCACCCAGAAAGGGCACATCCAGCCGGGTGGCCTCGGCCCGGGCGCCGCCCTGGCCAAAGATGGCATGTTGCGCCCCGCAGGTCGGGCACAGGAAATGGGCCATGTTCTCGATGATCCCCAGTACCGGCACTTCTACCTTGCGAAACATGGTGATCCCGCGCCGGGCGTCGATCAGCGCCAGATCCTGCGGTGTCGAGACGATCACCGCCCCGGCCAGCCGCGTGCCCTGCGCCAGCGCCAGTTGCGCATCGCCCGTGCCCGGCGGCATATCGACGATCAGCACGTCCAGCCGGCCCCAATCCACATCGTTGAGCATCTGGGTGATGGCGGAGGTCACCATCGGTCCGCGCCAGATCATCGCCGATTCGGCATCGACCAGCAGGCCCATCGACATCGCCTTGAGGCCGAAGGCATCCATCGGCAGCAGCCGGCGCCCGGCACCATCGCCAGCCGCAGCGCGTGGCTTGCCATGCAGGCCCAGCAGCGTTGGCAACGAGGGGCCGTAGATGTCGGCGTCAAGCAGGCCCACCCGCAACCCCTGAGCGCGCAGCGCCAGCGCCAGATTCACGGCCGTGGTGGATTTCCCCACCCCCCCCTTGCCCGAAGCGACGGCAATCACATGGCGCACGCCTTCGAGTGCCGCCGGGCGCGGCGGCGTGGTGGCGACGGGTTTGAGCCCGGCAGGGATGGATGACGCAGCGGGGCGGGCAAAGGCACCGGAAGCGGGGCCAGCGACCGGGCCAGCGACCGGGCCAGCACTGGGCGGGGCAGGGCGCGGGGGCGCGCCGCCGCCCTCGGCGGTCAGCACCACCATGACGCGCTGCGCACCGGGCAGCGCGCGCAGGGCGGCCTCGGCTGCCTGGCGCAGGGGAGCAAGGGCGTGGGCCTCATGGGGGGCCACGCGGATCGCCAGATCAAGGCGCCCGTTGCTGACGTTCAGCCCCATGATGCGCCCGGAAGGGCCCAGCGGCGTGCCATCGGGCAGAGCAAGGGCATCCAGCGCGGCGCGGGCGCGGTCGATCAGGGTGTGGGGGGTGTCAGCGTTCATCCTGGTTGCCGCGTCGGGGAAGGAAAGGCCCGGCACTCGCATGGGTGCCGGGCCATGATCGCGCCCGATGTGGCGCGCGGGGCCACCTATTCGGCGGGGGTTGTCGTGGCGCTTTGCGCATCATTGCGCGCGGTGCTCTGCTGTACTTCCTCGACCCAGAGCGAATGATGCTCCTTGGCCCAGTTTTCATCGACCTCGCCGGTGCCCATGGCGTCGAAGGCACCCTCCATCCCGACCGAGCCGATATAGATATGCCCCAGGATCAGCGCCGACATGCCGGCCGCAACCAGGGCATGGATCACCTGATAGAACTGCCAGTCGGCGGCTGTCGCGGCCTCGGCGGGAAAGAGCAGCATGATCCCGGTCCAGGACATTGCCGCGCCGCCCAGGATCACCGCCCAGAACACCACCTTCTGGCCGAAGTTGAACTTGCGCGCCGGCGGGTGAACACCCTTCTTCAGCAGCCCACCGCCCTGTTTGATCCATTCCCAGTCGATCCGGCTGGGGATGTTGTGAATGACCCACAGCAGGAACACCAGCACCAGTGCCACCATGAAGGGCCAGGCCAGATAGTTATGCGCCACCTTGCCCCAGGCCGAAAGCGTGCCGAAAGCTGCTTCACCGATCACTGGCAAGATCACTGTCTTGCCGATGATCAGGTTGAGCCCGGTCAGCGCCAGAATGATGAAGCTGATCGCCAGCATCCAGTGTGCGAAACGCTCGATGGTATTGAACCGCAGGATGCGCCGCCCAGAGGCACCGGCCTCGATGCGGATGCGCCCGCGCAGCAGGAAGAACACCACCAGCAGCGCCAGCGTGCCCACCACCGCCACGATTGAAAGCGTGTGCAGCGTGCTGCCCTGCATGGCGGCCCAGAGCTTGTTGTCGGGCGTGATCAGCGCCGCTGCGCCGGCATCGGGGATCGTGACCCTACCGGCAACCGCCTCGCCCGATTGCAGCGCCCGCATGAGCGCCTCTTCCTGCACCGAACTGGCGGTGGGGTTGACCTGCGCCTGTGCGATCGAGCCGGCGGCCAGCGCCAGCCCGGTGGACAAGGACAGACGGCGGAACAGAGTATGCAGCATGGCTTTTCCTCCTGTCGGGCCGACTTACACGTTGACCGTATCGCCATAGGCCGTGCGCCAGCCCCAGGCACCAGATCCATAGCCGCGCGTCACCACGCGTTCGCGGTAGATATCGGCGATGATATCGCCATCGCCGGCCAAGAGCGCCTTGGTCGAACACATCTCCGCGCAGAGCGGCAGCTTGCCCTCGGCCAGACGGTTGGCGCCGTATTTCTGATACTCGACGGTGCTGAGGTCAGCTTCCGGCCCGCCCGAGCAATAGGTGCATTTGTCCATCTTGCCACGGGTGCCAAAATTGGCCATCTGCGGATATTGCGGCGCGCCGAAGGGGCAGGCGTAAGAGCAATAGCCGCAGCCGATGCAGGTGTCCTTGTTGTGCAACACCACGCCATCGTCGGTGGTGTAGAAACACGCCACCGGGCAGACCGCCGCGCAGGGCGCGTCGGTGCAGTGCATGCAGGCCATCGACACCGAGCGCTCGCCCGGCAGGCCATCGTTGATGGTCACCACCCGGCGGCGATTGATGCCCCAGGGCACTTCATGCTCGTTCTTGCAGGCTGTGACGCAGGCGTTGCATTCGATGCAGCGATCGGCGTCGCAGAGGAATCTCATTCGTGCCATTGTCTGTTCCTCCCCTTACGCGGCTTCGATCTGGCAAAGCGTGGCCTTGCCCTCGTGCATGCCGGTCACCGGGTCATAGCCGTAGGTTGTGATGACATTGACCGATTCACCCAGAACGATCGGATCAGTACCCTGGGGGTAGTTCCCCCGCTGATCCTCGCCCTGGAACCAGCCGGCGAAGTGGAAGGGCATGAAGGCCAGCCCCGGATTGACCCGTTCGGTCACCAGCGCCTTGACGCGGGCGCGTGAGCCACCCTCGGCGCCGCTCACCCAGACCCATCCGCCATCGGCGATGCCGCGCGCGGCGGCGTCCTGCGGGTTGATCTCCACGAACATGTCCTGCTGAAGCTCTGCCAGCCAGGGGTTCGATCGGGTCTCCTCGCCGCCGCCCTCGTATTCCACCAGCCGGCCCGAGGTGAGCACGATGGGGAAACGCTGGGCCACGCCGCTCTCGACCGAGGCCATTTGCAGCGTGTGGCCGATATTGGGCATGCGTTGGTGGCGGCTGTCCTCGCGGGTGGGGTATTCGGCCACCAGATCCGGGCGCGGCGAATAGATCGGCTCGCGATGCACCGGGATCGGATCGGGCAGGTTCCAGGCCACGGCCCTGGCCTTGCCGTTGCCGTAAGGCACGCAGCCACGCATCAGCGCGACGCGCTGGATGCCGCCCGAAAGGTCGATCGACCAACTGACCGAGCCGGGGTTTTCACCGCCGATGCGCTCGATCGTGGCGCGTTCGGCCTCGGTCAGGTCGCTGTCCCAGCCCAGTTGCTGCAAGAGCGCATAGGTGAACTCGGGATAGCCGTCCTCGATCTCGGAACCGACCGGCCAGCTGCCTTCGGCAAGCAAGGTTTCGCCGTCGCGTTCCAGCCCGAAGCGCGGCCGGAATGCCCCGCCGCCCTCCATCGGATGCAGGTTGGTGTTGTAAAGGATATGCGTGCCGGGATGGCGCAGTTCCGGCGTGCCCCAGCAGGGCCATGGCAGACCATAGAAATCGCCGCGCACCTCTTCGGGGGCATCGGGCCTGGCGCGCAGGGTGACCAGGTCGAAATGCTCCTGATTGGCCATATGCGCCTTCAACCGCTCCGGCGACTGGCCGGTGTAGCCGGTGGACCAGCCACCGCGATTGATCTCGCGCAGGATCGATTCAGCCGTCGGCTCCATCGAGAACTTGCCCTGAACCATCTCGTAGTTCTTGAACATCTCGGCGCCGAAGCCCAACCGCTCGGACAGCCGATACATCACTGCGAAATCATTGTCGGATTCGAAGATCGGCTCGACGATCTTCTGGCCCCACTGGATGGAGCGGTTCGACGCGGTGCGCGAGCCATCGACCTCGAACTGGGTGCAGATCGGCAACAGATAGGTGTTGTCGGTGCGCGAATGCAGCGCGGCGAAGGTCGTGGGGTGCGGATCGGCCACCACCAGAAGGTCGAGCGCGTTCATGCCCCTCTGGGCGTCCTGCATGCGCGGCACGGTATTGCCACCATGGCCAAAGACGACCATCGCCTTGATGTTGTCGCGCTGATCGACCTCGTCGGCATCCATCAGCGTGGCATCGAACCAGCGTGTCGAGGTGATGCCCGGCACGCCCATGTTCTGCTCGGGCGTGCGCCCTTCACGCCCGGCCTTCGCCGGCACTTCGTCAAAACGGGTGATGAAATAGTCGTAGGGCATATCCCAGACCCGCGCCCAGTGACGCCAGGCGCCCGGCGCCAGCCCGTAATAGCAAGGCAGGTTGCCCACATCGAGGCCGAAATCCGTGGCACCCTGCACATTGCAATGGCCGCGGAAGATATTGGCGCCCGTACCATTGCCGCCGACATTGCCGGTGGCCAGCAGCAGGTCGCAATAGGCGCGCACATTGGCCGTGCCCACCGTGTGCTGCGTGCCACCCATGCACCAGATGAAGGTCGAGGGCTTTTGCGTGGCAAAGGTTTCGGCCACGCGGCGCATGGTCTCGCCCGAAACGCCGGTGATGTTCTCAACCACATCGGGCGGATAGGCGCGCACCGCTTCGCGGATCTGCTCCATCCCCCAGACGCGCTGGCCGATGAACTCCTCATCCTCCCAGCCGTTTTCAAAGATATGCCACATCAGCCCCCAGATCACCGCGATGTCGGTGCCCGGCCGGAAACGCACATATTCGGTGGCATGCGCCGCCGTGCGGGTGAAGCGCGGGTCGAAGACAATGACATTGGCGCGGTTGGTTTCCTTGCCTTCAAGGATGTGCTGCAACGAGACCGGGTGCGCCTCGGCGGCATTCGAACCCATGAAGATCATGGTCTTGGAGTTGCGGATGTCGTTGTAGCTGTTGGTCTGGGCGCCATAGCCCCAGGTATTGGCCACCCCTGCCACCGTCGTCGAATGGCAGATACGCGCCTGGTGATCGACATTGTTGGTGCCCCAGAAGGCGGCGAACTTGCGGAACAGATACGCCCCCTCGTTCGAGAATTTCGCCGAACCCAGCAGATACACGCTGTCGGCGCCGGAATTTTCGCGGATTTCCAGCATCTTGGCACCGATCTCGTCGATCGCCTGATCCCAGCTGATGCGCTGCCACTGGCCGCCGACCTTCTTCATCGGATACTTCAGCCGTCGGTCGCCATGCACCAGTTCACGCACCGCCGCGCCCTTGGCGCAATGCGTGCCACGGTTGATCGGGCTCGCCCAGCTTGGCTCCTGGCCCACCCAGACGCCGTTTTGCACTTCGGCGGTGACGGTGCAGCCGACCGAGCAATGGGTGCAGATGTTCTTGCGCCGCTCGATGGGCTGGCTGTGATCGGTGGGGCCCGCTTCAGCGCGGCGGGTCATGCCGGCGCCCAGCGTGCCCAGCGCCGCCAGCCCGCCGACCGTCAGCCCCGAGGCGCGCAGGAAGCTGCGGCGATCCAGTGCCCTGGTGCCCAGCGCGGTGGCGATCTGCGACAGGCGAGCGCCCGTTGCGGCTTCACGGGTCTTGCGTTTGAGCAGCATCGTTCATTCCCCCCGAGGATAGTAACGGTTGGTGCGATAGAAAGCTTCGACATGTTCGGTCACGCGGTAGCGTGCGCGGGTGCGCTCTTCGCCGCGTTGCTGCGCCTCGACCGGGCGCGCGCCCCCCATGCCCATGGCGGTCGCCGTGGCCGCCCCGGCGGCAGCGCCGAAGAAGCCGCGACGGCTCAACCCTGTCTTGCGTTCCTGCGTCATGTCTGACCTCCCTCAGATCCGGGCCTGTGCCCGATGACATTCAAGCGGTGAAAATCAGGCCGCCAGAGAAAAGGCCCTGGCTTCGATTTCCACAAGTAGGCGACCGATCTCGGCCAGCGGGCGGTAGAACCGTGCGCTGGGCGCGATGGCCAGATCGTCAAAGAATTGCGCCGCCCAGGGGGCAATGTGGCGCTGGAAGAAAGCCGCCTGCTGATGCTCGTCGAGCGCCAGATCACCGGCGGCCATGTCGCCCATGACCTCCAGCAGCAGCGCGATATGATCTTCAGGCTCGTGGCGGTCGCTGGCGCGGGCAATGCCGATCCGTGCCAGATCGTCGCGCAACTCGGCCAGCGGGCGCTCGTTGAGAAAGCCCGTGAGATAGAAGCTGGCATAGGGCAGAAGCTCGCCCCGGCCGACACCGATGAAAAGTTCGAAATATTCGCGCTCAAGTGCCGTGGGGTCGGTTTCGCGGGCCGTGCGCGCCAGCGCCGCGTAGGCTTGGCCCAGGGCCGTTGAGTCACTTTCCAGCCCGGCGATTGCGTCAAGCAGCGGGGCATCCGGGGGCGCAGCCAGCAGCCGTGCCACGAAGCGATAATGTTCGCTTCGCACAAGATCCAGATCGTCCCTGGCTGGCCCCTTCAGAGGCTGGCTCGTTGACATGGTCCATTCCCTCCTGCAACCAGCCGCAGCGGTTGCACCTCATGCAAGGGTATAGAGCAGAGGGCATCCGGTCAAACCAAACAGTGCATGCAACCCTAGACATTGGTCGTATGAGCACCGCTGAGCACCGCGCGCGCCAGTCCTGGCCCGTGGATTGATGCCGGCTGATCGGCCTAGCGCGGGCGCGCGCTGCCATGGCGCGGACGCTCGGGCCGGGGCGCGGCCTTGCCGGAACCGGGTTTCGCAGCCTCCTTGGCGGGCAAGCCGGTGGGAGATGGTGCGGGGGGCATCGCCGAGGATGCCGGCTGCGCGTGGGTATCGGCGGCGGCATCTTCGGGCGCGGGTGGGCGATTGGCGATCGGCGGCTGCGCGGTGAGGTCGGGCGCGGTCGTGCTGGGGGTGGTCGTGCTGGGGGTGGTCGCGCTGGGGGTGGTCGTGCTGGGGGCGGGCGCCTTTTGCGGCGCGCCAAGGGCTTCCAGCATGCGTTTGGCGCTGGCGGCGCTCAGCCGTCCGCCGCTGCCCGGCACGCCGCCCGGCGTGTTCCAGTCCCAGGCGTAATCGACGGCGCAATCGGCGTGATCACGGATCGTCGGATTGAGCAGCCACATGCGCCGCATCGCCGCATTTCTGAGGGACGCGGGCACGCCAGGGCCCAGGAAGGGGCGCAGATCACTTTGCTCGGTCAGGCTTTCGATCGGTGGCAGCGCGGCCAACTCGTCCGAATCGGGCAGGGGGGGGGCGTCGTTCGGTGGTGCCATCGGCGGGTTGGCAAGGCCCTCGGTGCCCGGTGTCGGTGCTGGTTTCGGGGCCTGATCCGGGGTGGCCATTGCCGCATCCGCGCCCGCATGCGCCCCCCCCGGCCCCCCGGTTGACGGCCCGCCCGCGGCCTTTGCCTTCGCCTCGGCTCGCAACCGTGCCCAGCGTCCGGTAAACGACTCGCGGCTCATGATCCGCCCCCGTCGTCGCGCCGTGCGCCTCCCTTGCCCAGATGCCATTTGTCTCCCGCTTGCAGGATTCGCGGCGCGCGCCGGGCCAGCGCATTGGGGTCTTGCGGACTGCGCTTGCGCTTGTGAAAGGGGATCTCGACATGATGCGCCTGCACGAAGCGCTCGATCTCGGCGCGGGTCAGGGCGGGCATCGGCACCGCCTCGACGGTGAGGTCCAGATCGCTGGCATAGCCTTCGCCCTCATAGGGGTCGGCGGTGATGCAGATCACCTCGGCGTTCTGCGGCTCGCGCCCGCGCATTGCCACCCAGATCGCCGGCCGGCCCGAGCGCAGATTGTCCAGATGATGCCCGCTGTCACCGGAATGGAGCACCAGATCGCGCGAGCCCAGATACCAGCTTTCCAGCCCCTCATTGGCCGAAATCAGCGTTCCTGGCGCGGTGTCGGGCTCCATCGGCAGGACGGCACTGGGGCGCAACTCGCCGGTGCCCCAGCGCGTGACCGGCGCCCGGCGCAGGGCGACAACCCCAAGGCGCAGCGTCTGTTTCGGCATTGCGTTCTCCTTTCGTGGCGCGCTTCAGTGCTGCCGTTCGGTGAGCAGCGGCAGGCCGGTGATCAGGTTTTGCGGCTTCATCCGCACGCCCATGTCCGGCCCCAGCCCCAGAATCAGCCAGACCGGCTGGCCGGCCAGATCGGCGCGCACCGGTGCCGGGCCGGCAAACACCAGCCGGAACAGCCCCACCATGGGATCGGTCGGCTCCTGTCCGTGCCAGAGCGCATTGCCGATCGCCGTGCCGGTCTGATCCAGCCCGACAAACCAGCGCAAATCCACGGCATCGGCGCGCAACTGCGGCTCGATCACCACCTCAAGGCCCAGCAGGTGGCGCAGAAAGGCGGCCATCGCCTGTGCCAACCCGGCGCGCGCCGCCGCATCGCCGCCGAAATTGAGCACCGTCGAGTGCCCGTCCGAGCGCGACCAGTAGGTCCATTCGTTGCCGCCCCCCAGCACATCAAGACTGCCCACCCCGCCCGAAAACATCGCCGTGAGCGGCGAGGCGTGCATCTCGGCTTCATGGGCCTGCACCAGTTCCTCGTCGGCCAGATGCAACGCGCCGTCCTTGACATGGCCGCGCTGGGGCCGAAACATCAGCTCCGCCGCACGCAGCACCTGCGCGTCCTGGCAACCTTCGAGCGCATTGCGCAGGATCAGCTGAACAAGCTGGTTGAGAAACACCACCGGCAGCCGCATACCGCTGCGCGCGATACGCAGATAGCCGGCCTCGATGGTGCCTTCGGCCAGCAGCACATCGCGCAGCGTCAGCAGGAAATGCCAGTTCTCGCGCGCATCGGGGTCTTTCAGGGCGGCCTTTTCGGGCTCGCTGACGGGTGCGCGCGGATCGGCCATCAGCCGCGCATGCAGGGCGCGTTCGGCGTTGCAGGCATCGGCGGGTGGCAGCACCTCGGGGCGTGCCAGCCAGGCCTTGAGCAATTCATCCGTTACCAGCATGCGCCCGGCGGCATCAAGCCGGGTCAGATGATGGCCACTGGCAACCCAGAACTCGGGCATCGGTTTCCTTCACTCCCTGCCGCGCAGCACGAAGAGATCGAGCGCCGCACCGTTTTCGGCACCCATGTCCGCCGCGCTGTCGTCGGTTTCGATGAAATGGAAGGCGCGGTCATGCCCGCGCAGATGGGAGGCGCCAAAGGCGGTGGTGTCGCGCGGCGTGAGCGTGCGGTATTGCTCGCGGATCTCGGGTCCCTCGAAACGCCGGTGGAGCGCGATGAGCGTGTTCTCGGGGTGATCGCGGCACAGGCTTTCAGCCAGCGCGATCTCTTCCTCGGCGGCGGGGCGGGCGGTGGCCAGATCGGGGGCGCCGAGCCGTGCCACCAGTTGCTCGGCCAGCCGCGTCACGGCCGCGGCGCGCTCTTCGGCGCTGGCGTTCTGCACCACCACCAGGGTTGAATGGCCAAAGCTTTCGATACCCAGGAACCCGCTGCGAAACGCCACCGCCTCCTTGCGCGAGAGGCTGTCGGAAGGGCGGCCCCAGAACAGAAAGGTGCCCGGCACTGCCCATTCGCCCGGTTCGGCGGCGCGGGAAAAGACCACCGTATCCGAGGCATCGAGCCGGATGGTGCGTGCAAGCCGGCTCACAGCTTTGGCCCCCGCGCGCCGCGCCAGCCATTCTGGCCCAGCGCCTCCATGAGCGGCGGATAGCGGCGGTTGCCCGAAGGCGTGATCTCGACCAGCCGGTCGCCCTCGATGCGGCGCACCCCGCGCAGGAGCGGCGGGTCGATGCGCATCAGGTAGCGGTTGGTCACGGCCTCGATCCCGTCGTGTTTCCAGCGGTCGAAATAAAGCATCAGATAGGCGGCGAAGCTGGCGATGATGTCCTCGGCCGGATCGAAGGCATCTTCCTTCAGCGACAAGCTGTCAGGGTGCTTTCCGGGGTCTGCCAGATGATCGCGGTCGGCGATCAGTTCGGCGGCAAAGACCATCCAGTCCGGCACATCCTGCGGCCCGCAACCCGGCGTGACGGCAAACCGCCCGCCGCCCAGCCGCGCGCGGTCGTAGCGCAGTTCGTCAGGCCAGACAAAGCGCACCGGGCGTTCGGGCGGACAATGTGCGGCCAGCGCATCGCCCAGCGCCGCCATGCCCAGCAGGAAAGCCACCTGCGCTTCGGCAAGCGGGGCTTCGGGCTCCAGCACCACCGCCATGGCAAGCAATCCCGGTGCCTCGCGCACCAGCAGCGTGCCTGCGCCGTGCTGCGGCGCCAGGGCCGCGGCCTCCTCAAGGATATCCTCGCCCTCGGCACGCAGCAGCGTGAAGGGCGGTGGCAGCAAGATCGCGCTGTCAGACATCGGTCTCCTCTCTTTGGCGGCAGTGTCACCAGATCATGCGGGCGGGGCAAGCCATTCTTTCGCCGCACTACCCAAGCAGGAGATGGCGGGCTATATCGGTCTGGCAAGCCCGCTCCAGCCAGAGAAATCCATGCCAGAGTCCGCGCCCCGAAACGCCAACACCACGCTGATCTGCACCTGCGAAGGAACGATGCCGCTGGATACGGCGGCGCTGACGGCGGGTGGCGTGACGCTGGAGGGGCGCCCGGCGCATCAGCTTTGCCGCGCCCAGCTTGACAATTTTCGCGCCGCATTGGGCAAATTCGCCGACCTGACGGTCTGTTGCACGCAGGAGGCGGCGCTCTTCGAGGAAATCGCCGCCGAAAGCCGCAATGCCGAGGGCGGCAATGCCGCGCTCAGCTTCGTCAACATCCGCGAAACCGCGGGCTGGGCCGACGAGGCAGATGGCGCCGGGCCAAAGATGGCCGCGCTCATCGCGATGGCCCGCACCGAGGCTGCGCCCTTCGAGCTGGTCAGCCTGGAATCCGACGGTGTGGCGCTGGTGCTCGGCGCCGGGCCGGAGGCTGTCGAGGCCGCCGATATCCTTGCCGAAACGCTGGATGTAACGGTGTTGCTGGCGCCGGGCACCGAAGTCAGCCCCCCCCGGCAGACGATCTATCCGGTGTTGCAGGGAAGGGTGCGCAGGGCGCAGGGGCATCTGGGCGCGTTCGAATTGACCATTGATGCCTATGCCGCACCGCAACCGTCATCGCGCGCGCGGCTGATGTTCGACACACCGCGCGACGGCGCGGTTTCGCAATGCGACCTGGTGATCGACCTTTCCGGCGGTGCGCCACTGTTTCCCGCCGCCGAACTGCGTCCGGGCTATCTGCGTGCCGATCCGCGCGATCCGGCGGCAGTGGCGCGGCTGGTGGCGCGGGCGGCCCAGATGGTTGGCACCTTCGACAAGCCACGCTTCATTGCCTTCACACCTGATATCTGCGCCCATTCGCGCAACCGCCTCACCGGTTGCACGCGCTGCCTTGAGCTTTGCCCGACGGGCGCGATCCAGCCCGGCGAGGGCAGCGTGGTGATCGACCCCCATATCTGTGCCGGCTGCGGTCAATGCGCCAGCGCCTGCCCGACCGGCGCGGCAGCCTACGCCCTGCCCACCGCCAGCAGCCTGGCGCAGCGCCTGCGTGCCGGCCTGCGTGCCTGGTTCGATGCCGGCGGCAAGACGGCACCCGTCATCCTGTTGCACGATGCTGCCCATGGCACGCCGCTGATCGATGCGCTGGCGCGTTTCGGGCGCGGCTTGCCGGCGCATGTGATCCCGCTCCAGATCAACGAGATCACCCAGATCGGCGCGGAGGTTCTTGCCGCCGCGCTGGCCTATGGGGCGGGCGGCGTGCGGCTTCTCGCCCGGACGCGCCCCGCCCATCCGCTCGACGGACTGGAAGAAACGCTCGCGCTGATCGAGGTGCTTGCCGCATCCGCCGGGCTGCCGGCCGATCTGTGCACGGTGCTGAGCACCGATGATCCCGATGCGCTGGCGACAGCGCTGCGGCAGCCGCCCTCGGCGGCGCGCGCCCGGCGCTCCGGCTTCATGCCCCCCGATGACAAGCGTGGGCTTCTGCTGCTCGCGGTGTCGGAACTCAACCGCGTGGCACCCCGGCCTGCCGAACGGATCGACCTGCCGCAGGGCGCACCTTTCGGCGCGGTGGTGCTCGATACGGAAGCCTGCACGCTTTGTCTGGCCTGCGTCGCTGCCTGCCCGGCGGGCGCATTGGGCGACAACCCCGACCAGCCGATGCTGCGCTTCACCGAAAGCGCCTGCGTGCAATGCGGGATCTGCGCCGTAACCTGCCCGGAAGATGCCATCAGCCTGGCGCCACAGATCGATTTCGTCGCCTGGCAACAGCCGCGCCGCGTGCTCAAGCACGAACCCCCCTTCGAATGCACCGCTTGCGGCAAGCCCTTCGGCACCCGCGCCAGCATCGAGCGTGTCACCGCCCGGCTTGCAGATCACTGGATGTTCACAGGCGCGGAGGGTGAAAAACGCCGTGCGCTGCTGACCATGTGCGACGATTGCCGCACCCGGCAGGTGGTGCTCGATGGCTTCGACCCGATCGACAAACCCGCCGCCGGCCCCGCGCAAGAGCCTTGACCACCGCCGCAGGGCCGGCCCCGCCTTGTCGCCGGGGTGGCCCCGTCTTTGTGCCGCAAATATCCCCAGGGGTGAATGGCCGGCACGGCCAGAGGGGGGCGGCGGCGCCCCCTCAAACCGCGTCCGTCAGGGTAGCAGCACCGTCGAGCCGGTGGTCGCGCGCGCTTCGAGCGCCCGGTGTGCCTTGGCCACGGCATCGAGCGCAAAGCGCTGATCGATGCGGATGTTGACCGATCCGTCCAGCACCTTGGCGAAAAGCTGGCGCGCCATGTCCTGGCAGGTGGCGTGCTCGGCGATATGCGTGAACAGCGTCGGCCGGGTGATCTGCAGCGAACCCTTGGCAGCCAGCACCGCCAGATTGACCGGCGGCACCGGGCCCGAGGCATTGCCATAGGAAATCATCATTCCCAGCGGGCGCAGGCAGGCGAGCGAACCCTCGAAAGTCGCCGCACCGATCGAATCCATCACCACATCGACGCCGCGCCCGCCGGTGATCTCGCGCACGCGGGCGGGGAAATCCTCGGTTGTATAATTGACGGCATGTGCCGCGCCATGCTCGAGCGCCAATGCACATTTCGCATCCGATCCGGCGGTGCCGATCAGGTTGATCCCCTCCGAACGCGCCCATTGGCAGGCGATCAGCCCCACCCCCCCGGCGGCAGCGTGCAACAGCACCCAGTCGCCGCGCTTCAAGGGCACGGTGCGATGAAACAGGTATTGCACCGTCAGCCCCTTGAGCATCATCGCCGCGCCCTGTTCGAAATCGATGCCCTCCGGCAGCGGGCAGACCTGGGCTGCGGGCATCACCCGTGCCTCGCAGTATGCGCCGGGCGGCTGGGCGGCATAGGCGGCGCGGTCGCCGGGCCTGATGTGGCTCACCCCCTCGCCCACCGCCTCGACGACACCGGCCGCTTCCATGCCCAGCGCGGCCGGCAGCGCCATCGGGTAAAGCCCGCTGCGCTGATAGACATCGATGAAATTGAGCCCGCAGGCATGATGGCGGATGCGCAGCTGGCCGGGGCCGGGCTCGCCCACCGGGCGGTCCTCCAGCCGCAACACCTCGGGGCCGCCATGCTGATCGATGACGACGGTTCTGGCTGTTCGGCTCATGGGGTCCTCCGCAAACGTCCTGATGCTTCAAGAAAAATAGGCAGGATCCGGCAAAGACAACAGGGGGCTCAGAAAATCTCGAACAGCCCCGCCGCGCCGGCGCCGCCGCCGATGCACATCGTCACCACGCCCCATTTCGCGCCGCGCCGCCGGCCTTCCAGCAGGATATGCCCGGCCATGCGCGCGCCAGTCATGCCGAAGGGATGGCCAATGGCGATCGAGCCGCCGTTGACGTTGTAGCGCTCAGGGTCGATGCCCAGCGTATCGCGGCAGTAAAGCGCCTGGCTGGCGAAAGCCTCGTTCAACTCCCACAGATCGATGTCCTGCACCTTGAGCCCCGCGCGATCCAGCAGCCGCGGAACGGCAAAGACCGGGCCGATACCCATTTCATCGGGCTCGCAGCCCGCCACCGTATAACCGCGAAACGCCCCCAGTGGTTCCAGCCCGGCGCGGGCGGCCTCGTCCTCATCCATCAGCACCAGCGCCGCCGCGCCATCGGAAAGCTGCGAGGCATTGCCGGCGGTGACGAACTGCCCGGCGCCGCGCACCGGCTCCAGCCCTGACAGCCCCGCAAGCGTGGTAGAGGCGCGGTTGCATTCATCGCCGGTGACGGTATGCGCCACCTCGCGCGTCTCGCCGGTGGCCTTGTCGGTCGCCGCCATGCTGACCTCCATCGGCACGATCTCCTCGGCATAAATTCCCGCCGATTGCGCCGCCGCGACAAGCTGTTGCGAGCGCAGCGCATACGCATCCTGAGCCTCACGGCGCACACCATAGCGTGCGGCGACAATATCGGCGGTCTCGATCATCGTCATGTAGAGTTCGGGCTTGTGCGCCTCGATCCAGGCTTCGCGCGAATCGCGCGGGCCGGGCAGGTTCAGGCTGATGCTCTCCACGCCACCCACCAGCACCGCGCGCGCGCCCTCGGCGGCGATCATATGCGCGCCCTGCGCCAGCGCCTGAAGGCCGGAGGCGCAGAAGCGGTTGACCGTCGTTCCCGCCACCGAAACCGGCAAGCCGGCACGGATCACCGCCTGCCGGCCCAGATTGCCGCCGGTGACATGCTCGGGATAGCCGGTACCCCAGATCGAATCCTCGATCAGCGCAGTGTCGATACCGGCGCGGCGCACCGCATGCGCGGCCACATGCCCGGCCATGGTGACGCCATGCGTGCGGTTGAACGAGCCGCGCCCGGCCTTGCCGATCCCGGTGCGTGCGGTCGAAACGATGACGGCGTTTTTCATGGTCTATTCCTCTTCGTTCAGACTGGCGAAGCTGCCGCCCTCGGCAGCAAGGCGCTCCAGAAGGGGTGCGGGCTGCCAGAACCAGGCATCCTCGGCGGCGGCGGCGCGGATGGTTGCCAGCACCTGTGGCAGGCCCAGCGCATCGGCATGGTGCAGCGGCCCGCCGCGCCAGCGCGGGAAGCCATAGCCGAAGAGCAGCACCATATCGACATCAAGCGGGCGGCGGGCGATGCCCTCGCCGACCACCTTCGCCGCCTCGTTGATCATCGCCGCCATGTAGCGCTCGACGATCTGCGCATCGCTGAAGGCGCGCGGCACGATGCCACGGCGTTCGCGCTCCTCGGCGATCATGGCCTCCACTTCCGGGTCGGGGCGGCCGCGCGGGCTCTCGGCATCGTAGATGTAATAGCCCCGCCCGGTCTTGCGTCCCAGTCGGCCCAGTTCATACAGCCGGTCCGGCCATTCGCCCCAACGATCGCGTGGGTCCTTTGTCGGGCGCAGCCGCTGGCGGGTCAGATAGCCGATGTCGATGCCCGCCAGATCGGACACCGCATAGGGGCCCATGGCGAAGCCGAAAGCAACCAGCGCGCGGTCGATATGGAAGGGCGAGGCACCATCGAGCACCATGTGATCGGCGGCAGCGCGATAGGTCTTGAGGATCCGGTTGCCAATGAAGCCGTCGCAGACCCCGGCGCGCACCGGCACCTTTTTCAGCACCTTCGCCAGGGCGAAGCCGGTGGCGGTGACCTCGGGTGCGGTTGCATCGGCGACCACCACCTCCAGCAGTCGCATGACATGCGCCGGCGAGAAGAAATGCAGCCCCAGCACGTCACCTGGGCGAGAGGTGGCGGCGGCGATCTGGTTGATGTCCAGATACGAGGTGTTGGTCGCCAGCACGGCACCGGGCCTGGCCACGGCATCGAGCCGGGAGAAAACCTCTTTCTTGACCTCCATGCTCTCGAAAACGGCCTCGATGATCAGGTCAGCCTCCGCCAGGGCGGCGTAATCGGTTGCGATGCGCAGGCTTTGTGCAAGCAGTGCATCACGCGCCGCCGCATCCAGCTTGCCGCGCCTGACACTGTCGGCCAGCATCGCCTCGATGCCCTTGCGGGCCTTCGCCGCGGCCTCGTCATCGCGTTCGATCAGCACCACCCGCAACGTGTTGAGCAGGCAGGCCACAGCGATGCCCGCGCCCATCGTGCCGCCGCCAATCACGCCGATCTCGCCGAGCGGGCGCGCCTCGACGCCCCTGATCTCGGGCAGATGGGTCACACGCCGCTCGCCGAAAAAGGCGTGGACCAACGCGGTGCGTTGCGGGGTTTGCATCAGCTTGAAGAACAGGCGGCGTTCCTCGGCCAGGCCCTCGGCGAAGCTGGGCATGGCGGCACCGTTCACGGCAGCCTCCAGCGCGGCAAGTTGCGCGACCTGGCCGGGATTGGCCTTTGCGGTGCGCGCGCGCAGCGCCTCGATGGCGGCGGGGTCGACCTGCGGCGCGTGCAGTTCGCTCACCCGGCGTGGCCCGGCGCCCTGGGCCAGCAGTTCGGATGCGTAGGCCAGCCCGGCAGCCAGCGGATCCCCTTCGCCCAGCCGGTCCACGATGCCAAGCGCCAGCGCCTCCTCGGCGGGCACCTGACGCGCGGTGGTGAAGATCTCGGCACCGGCGACCAGCCCGGCAAGCCGCGGCAGGCGCTGTGTGCCGCCCGCACCCGGCAGGATACCCAGAAGCACCTCGGGCAGGCCGATGCGCGCACCCTTGATCATGACCCGGTAGTGGCACCCCAGCGCCAGTTCCAGCCCGCCGCCCAGCGCCGTGCCGTGCAGCGCGCAGACCACCGGCTTCTCCTGCGCCTCGATGTGATTGATCACATCGGTCAGGTGCGGCTCCATCGGCGGTTTGCCGAACTCGCCGATATCGGCCCCGGCCACGAAGGTCCGCCCCGCCCCATGGATCACCGCGATGCGCTGCGCGCTTGCGGCGAAGCGGTCGATCGCGGCGACCAGCCCCGCCCGCACCGCCTGGCCGGCGGCATTGACCGGTGGATTGTCGATGCGGATCACGCCGATCTCGCCTTGCACTTCGTAGCGGACTGGGTCGGACATCTGGGGCCTCGTTGCTTGGCTGGGCATCTGGGCGACGGCTGAGCCGGGGCGATCAGGCGGGCGCGCCTGTGCAGAATTTTCGAATAGGGTTCTTCATGCAGAACAGTCAATCAGTTTTCATTGTGCGCTCGGTATCGTGACGCAGGGGAACAGCGCCTTGCCGATGCGTTGGCAGACCTCGTGCAGGTCGCGGCCGATGGCGGCGAGGCGCGCGGGCTCGGCCTGGCCCTTCAGCATGACGCTGCTCAGGCCGTAGCGCGGCTTGCCGCGATGATCGACGACCACCGCGCCCACCAGATCGACGCCGACATAAAGCTGTCCGCTGTCGATGCCATAGCCCTGTTGGCGCGCAGCTTCGACGCCCGCGCGGTATTCCTCGAACGATGGCGGCGATTGCCAGCGCAGGGCGGCAAAGCGGCGGCGCAGCTCGGCGGCATCAAGTCCGCGATGCGCGGCAATGACCCGCCCGACACCGCCAATCAGCGCCGGCAGGCGCTTGCCCTGCGGCAGGTCCAGGCGAATCACCTCGGGGTCAAACGCTCTTTCGATCAACACCATGCGATCGCTATCGGTGATGTGCCACAGGCAGATCAGGGCGCCATGGGTCAGCGCCAGACGCTCCATCTCGGGGCCGATGATATCGCCCGGATTGGCTCCCAGAAGTCCGATGGCCAGCTCCAGAACGCCCATGCCAAGCTGATATGTCTTGGTTTCGGCATCAAAGTCGATCATGCCTTCGGCGGCCAGGGTGCGCAGGATGTTGAAACAGGTCGATCCGTTCACGCCGGTTGCGCGGGCGATGGCCGACACCCCCGTCGGTGTGCCCTGCGCCGAGAGATGGCGCAGGATGCGCAGCGCATGCACCAGCGCCCCTACCGGGCGCGGCGCGGCGGCCGATGGGATTGATGTGCCTGCGGCGGGGGGTGCGGATGAGGGGGTCATGAAAATTTCAGAATGTCATTCTCCATTCAGATAATAGCCGCCTGTGCCCCGGCATGCAAGGTGCGTGGTGGGCCCGTGGCGGTGCTGCGGTGGCGCTTGTCGCGCGGCACGGCTGTGCTAGTCTTCGATCATGCCCCAGCCTTTCCGCCCGGCGTTCATTTCCACGGCAGCCCGGCGGGCTTTCGAGCGGCTTCTTGCCCGACCGGTCCTGCTTGGGCTGGTGCTGCTGGGCATGAGCCTGCTGGCTGGGGTCCAGGCGGCGGGGCTTCGCACTGCGGTTGACCTTTCGGGACTGGTCGATCCGCGGGGCGCGGCGGTGGAGGATCTGCGCAGCTATCAAGTGCGCTTCGGGCGCATCGCCGGCGACGAGATCTACCGGCTGGACACCGATACGCTGGCCGATGAGGAACGCCTGCGCGCGCTTGAGGATCTGGTTCTGGAGCTGCATTTCGTGGATGGCGTGGCCGAGGTGATCAGCCTCTTTTCGGTGCCGCAACCCGGCGGCGCCTCCAGTTGGATGCTTGGCCCCGAGCTGCAATCGCTGCCCCCGCTGGAGCGGTTGCAGGCGTTGCGCGCCGCCAGCCCGGTGGCCGCGCAATTGCTGGCAGCGGATCTTGGCGCCACGCTGGTTGTGGTGCTGCCGGAACCGGGCCGCGGCGGCGAGGGGTTGGCCGGGCGGCTGGGCGCGGCGCTGGTTGCCGCCAATGCGGCGACAGGGGGCCATTTCGGCATCCAGCCGGTCGGTCTGGCCGAGGTCAACCGCGCCATCGGGCGGGCGCTGATCCGCGATCTGCGGCTGCTCACGCCGGGCGCGGTGATACTGTGCATGCTGCTGACGGCGCTGATGTTTCGAAGCTGGCGGGCGGTGCTGGTCTGCACGCTGCCACCGGTTGTGGGCATCTTGTGGTTCTTTGGCGTGATAGCGGCCTGGGGGGTCAGCATCGACCCGCTGATGGGGGCGCTGCCGGTGGTGCTGATCGTGCTGTGCTTTTCCGACAGCATGCACCTCTATCACGCGGCGATCCGGGCCATGCAGCGCGGGCTTGCGCCGCGCGACGCCATCTTGCGCGCCCTGGCCGAGACCGCCCCCGCCGCCGTGCTGACATCGCTGACAACGATACTGGCCTTTGCCTCGTTGACCCTGCAGGGCGCGCCGTCGCTGACGCGCATGGGGCAGGCGGGAATACTGGGCATGCTCCTTTGCCTGCTGGCCTGGGCGCTGCTGACGCCGTTGCTGATGCAGGTTCTGGGGGCGCCCGGAGGCTCGGCGCGGGTGCCGGGGCTGCTGCGTGCCATTGTCGCGCCGGCGCGCAACATGGCGCGCCGGGTCCGTCTGGTGCCCGTGCTGGCAATGCTGGGCCTCATGGTGCTGCTTTATGCCCAGAGCCAGACCCGCATAGGCTTTCGCTATGGCGAATATCTGCCCGCCGCTGCTCCGGTCACGCAAGCGCTGCTGGATATGGAAGCGCGGGGCATGGGCAGCGACCGGCTGTTTCTGGTCATCGAAACGCAACCGCTGCTTGCCACGCCGCCGACGGGCGAAGGAGCCCCCGCCAATGCCATGGCGGCGGCGCGTGCGCTGTGGGGGGCGGAATTTGCCGAGGGGGCCAATGCGCCGGCGCTGCTGGAACGACTTGCCGCAGCCGATGGCTCGGCGCATGTGTTTCCGGTCCAGTTGCCGATCCTGGCCGGTGGCGAAGCCGCCGATGCCGCGTTGCGCGATCTGAAGGCGCGCATCACCGATGCCGGGCTGGCCGAGGTGGCCTGGCTGGCCGGTCCAAGCCATGCGCTCCTCACAGAGGGGCCGCGGCTGGTCGAGCGGCTGCGGCTGGGGCTGTATCTGACCATCGGTTCAATCACCCTGCTGATCGGGCTGGCGTTTGGTTCGGCGCGTCTGGCGCTGCTGGCGCTGGTGCCCAATCTGGTGCCGATCCTGGGGGTGGAGGCCTGGCTGGTGCTGAGCGGTCGCGATCTGACGATCATGAATGTGATCGCGCTGACGGTAGCTTTCGGCATCGCTGTGGATGATACTCTGCATGTGCTCAACCGCTTCCGGCTGGCGCGCGGTGCCACAGTCGGCGCGCGTATCGACGAGGCGCTGGGCCATGCCGGGCCACCGATGCTGGCCACCACGCTCATCCTGATGGGCGGGTTGATGGTGACGCTTCTCAGCGCCCTGCCGGGGGTGGCGCTGTTTGGCGGGCTGATCGCGCTGGCGGTTCTGCTGGCGCTGCTGGCCGATCTGTTCGTTCTGCCGGCGCTGATGCGATGGGGGATGAAATGAGGCTGACACGGATTTGTGGCGGCCTGGCGCTGGCGGTCGGGCTCGGGCTGGGCATGGCGGGCACGGTGCCGGGCCGGGCCAATGCCCAGGGCATCGACGATCTGGCCGGGCGCTGGCGCGGCGAGGGGCGGCTGACACTCAATGACGAGCCCGCGCAGCGGTTTCGCTGCCAGATCCGTTTGCGCCCGGCGGATGCCCGGCGCGTCGTTTATTCCGGGCGCTGCGCCACGGCGCAAGGCGCGCAATCCTTTGTCTATGTGCTGACCATCGAGGGTGGCGCGGTGCTGGCGCAAAACACCAGCCAGCCGCCGGACGATCTGCCCGCGCAGATGCACGGCACGCTGGGCGACGGGGTGCTTCGATTCTCCGATCCGGGCGGCGCGCTGTTCGAATTGCGGCCCCATCCCGAGGGGCTGGCCTTCCGGCTGGAGGGCGACGGCCCCGAGGGCCGTGCGCGCGGTGAGGTGGTGCTGCGCCGTCAGGCTGATACCGATTGAGCGCCGCCATCAGCACGTCGGTTTGTCGAGCGCCGCTACCGGCGCGTCAGTTCGCCGGCACCAGCCGCAGCAGGGGCGCGCCGGGGCCATCGCCGATGACATAGAGGAAACCGTCATCAGGCCCCACCGCGACGTCGCGGATGCGCCATCCCGCACCGTCCAGAAGCCGCGCCACCGGTGTCACCTGTGCGCCATCAACGGCGAAAAGCCCCAGATACTGATGCCGAAGATTGCCGATCAGCAGGTGGCCCTGCCAGTCGGGGAAGGCGGCGCCGGTGTAAAAGACCATGCCGGAGGGCGGGAAGTTGTCGGCCCGCCCGGCTGGCCAATGATGGACCGGAGCCACGAAACCGTCGCCCGGCTGGTGCGGCGGGGCAAAGGCGCGCCCGCTGCGGTAATCCACCCCAAAGCTTGCCAGCGGCCAGCCGTAATTGCCGCCTCGTTCGACGATGTTGATCTCATCGCCGCCGCTTTCGCCATGTTCGGCCAGCCAGAGCGCGCCGGTTTCGGGGTGATGCGCCATCGCCTGGATGTTGCGGTGCCCATAGGACCAGATCGCCCCGTCGGCGCCTTCCTGCCCGACGAAGGGGTTGTCGGCGGGCAGTGATCCGTCGTGGTGCAGCCGGATCACCGCGCCATAGGCATTCGAGAGGTCCTGCGCGATATGCCCGGGGCCGAAATCCTTGCGCTGGCGGTCGCCGAAACCGACGAAAACATGGTCCTCGTCGAAGCTGATGCGTGCGCCGTAATGTCCCTGCGCGTTCAGGAACGGCTCGGCGACATAGAGCACTTCAAGATCGCGCAGGCTGGCGCTGGCCGGATCGAGCCGTGCACGCCCAAGATGGGTTGCCGTATGGCCGCGCGCATTGGCACCGCTCCAGGTCATGTAGAGCAGCCGGGTTTCGGCGTGGTCGGGGGCGGCGGCAACATCGAGCAGCCCGCCCTGACCGCGCGCATCCACTTGCGGCGTGCCACCGATGGGCTGCAAGGCGCCGGTTTCGGCCTGCCAGAGGGACAGTGCACCACCACGTCCGGTGATGATAAGATCGCTGCTGCCGGGCAGAAAGGCCAGCGCCCACGGGCGGTCCAACCCCTGCGCAAGGGTCTCGGCTCGATAATCGGCGGCCAGCGCGGGAAGGGCGGGTGCGGCAAGTGATGAGAGGATTGCCACTAACGATGCGGGACGGCTTGGCAGAAACGGGATCATGAAAAACTCCTTGCGGTATCGGCTTCGGGCGCGCGAAATGCGCAACGCGGTGCGTGCCCGGCGCGGGGGAGGCGTCTGTTGGCGCCAGATCATGGACCCCACCTTTAAAGCTAATATGCACCACGCATCCTTCAACCTGCGCGCGCCGGCTTTCCATCCCCGGCCGATCTGACTATAGCAGGCGCGATTGGCGGGATGAGCCCGCGCCAGGAAGCCCGACCGAGAGGCATGATGCAAACACTCACCACCACCGACGCGCTGGCTGCCTTCTGCAAGGAAGCCGCCGGCGAACCCTATGTCACGCTCGACACCGAGTTTCTGCGCGAGCGCACGTATTATTCGAAGCTTTGCCTTGTGCAGATGGCGCTGCCGGGCAAGGGCAACGACCGTGCCGTGCTGGTCGATCCGCTGGCCGAGGGGATCTCGCTGGAGCCGCTGTTCGATCTGATGCGTAACCCTTCGGTGGTCAAGGTGTTCCATGCTGCGCGGCAGGATCTGGAGATCTTCTTCATTGACGGCGGGGTGATCCCCAAGCCGCTCTTTGATACGCAGATCGCTTCCATGGTGTGCGGTTTCGGCGAACAGGTCGGCTACGAGACTCTGGTGCGCAAGATCGCCAAGGCCAACCTGGACAAGACCTCGCGCTTCACCGACTGGTCGCAGCGCCCCCTGACCGAAGCCCAGCAGCGCTATGCCCTGGCCGATGTGACGCATCTGCGGGTGATCTATGAACATCTCAAGGCGCAGATCGAAGCCAACGGGCGCGCGCATTGGGTGGCCGAGGAACTGGAGGTGCTCACCTCGCCCGAGACCTATATCACTCAGCCGCATGACGCCTGGCAACGCATCAAGACGCGCGGCAATTCAGGGCGGTTCATGGCCGCGGTGAAGGAACTGGCGCAGTTCCGCGAAACCTTCGCGCAAAGCCGTAACGTGCCGCGCTCACGGGTGTTCAAGGACGACGCGCTGCTGGAACTGGCCTCGACCCGGCCCGAAAGCCACGAGGCGTTGGGCCGCTCGCGGCTGCTTTTGCGCGAGGCGCGGCGCGGCGACATCGCCGAGGGGATCCTGGCTGCGGTGGAAGCTGCGCAGGCCATGAAGGCCGAGGACATTCCGCGCCCGGCTGACGACAATACCCAGCTTCAGGTCAACCCGGCGCTCGCCGATCTGCTGCGCGTGCTGCTCAAGGCGCGCGCCGAGCAGAGCGGGGTGGCGCAAAAGCTGATCGCCAGCACTGCCGAGCTTGATGCCATCGCCGCGGGCGAGCGTGATCTGCCCAGCCTCAGGGGCTGGCGGGCAGAGCTGTTCGGCGCCGATGCGCTGCGCCTGTGCAAGGGCGAACTGGCGCTGGCCGCCAAGGGAAAATCGGTGATCACTGTCGAACTGAACCGCTGATCGGCCAGAGAGGTGCCGCCTCTGTCGTCGAAACCGGGCCGATTCGTCCGGGCACGCCGATTTTGTCCAGGCTCGTTGACCTCGTTCAGGCCCGTTGCCTCGTGGCAGCGTTCAACGGCGCACGCTGCGGCTGTTCTGCGCGCCCTCCACGACGATCCGGCTGATTTCTTCAAGCTGCGCGACCGACAGCG
Source organism: Pararhodobacter sp. (assembly GCA_046295695.1). GTDB lineage: Bacteria > Pseudomonadota > Alphaproteobacteria > Rhodobacterales > Rhodobacteraceae > Pararhodobacter. The sequence continues at coordinate 205,581 of JBKBMS010000002.1, forward strand.
CCACCGCCACGCTCACCGAACGCGATTGCGGGGTGGAAACCCGCGTCGTTTCGCGCGGTGCGGCAACCACGAAGCGATAGGTCATCACCCCGTCGACCGGGCGCTGGGTTGCGGGCAGCAGTTCGGCATCCCACCAGCCCTGTGTGGGGGTCAGCCCTTCGGCGCGCAGGATCGCGCCTGTCGAGGTGCGCTCCACCACCAGCGCGGTGACCTGCGCCACCAGCAGCCGGTTGTCGATCTCGCGCGCGGTGGGCCCCAGCCGCGATTCCTCGCGCGAGGCGCCGAACCAGTTGAACGGGTTCATGCGCGAGTCGCGGATCGAGCCGCAGCTTGCAAGGATTGAAACGGCAAGCAAGGCAAGGAGCGGTCGTTTCATCGGCGGTCCCTCTTCGGCGGTCTGGGGCTGGGTTTTTGGGCGCGTTTTCTGGGTAGCCTATGGCGCGGCGTTTGAAAAGACCGGCCTTGCCCATCATGTGCGACCGGCTGAAGGCGGCGTGTGTCTGCCTGCGGCGGCGGGGGCGGGGCTTGTGGCTTCACTTTCGCCCCGAAGCGCTCTATCCCGATGACACAGAGATGAGGAGCCCCATGGCACAGCCCGAATTCGACGACATCGCCGAAACCTTCGATTTTCTCGACGACTGGGAAGATCGCTATCGCCATGTCATCGAACTGGGGCGCAGGCTGACGCCGATGGATGACGCGCTGAAGGTGCCGGTCAACAAGGTCGATGGTTGTGCCAGCCAGGTGTGGATCTTTCCGCGTGTGGCGGGGCAAGGGCCGCAGGCCCGGTTCGATTTTCTGGGCGACAGCGACGCGATGATCGTGCGCGGGCTGATCGCGGTGCTGCACGCGCTCTATGCCGGGCGTTCCATGGCGGAGGTGGTTGACATCGACGCCGCCGCTCAGCTTACCCGGCTTGGTCTGGATGAACACCTCTCATCGCAGCGCTCGAACGGGGTGCGGGCAATGGTGGAGCGCATTCGCGCCGTGGCACAGACCCATCTGGCGCAGGGCAGTTGACGGAGCACGGCGCTTGGGCGGAGCGCTGCGGCGGCTGAAGGCGCGTGCCGCGGCGTTGCTCAGGTGTCGCCGTTCATCCGCCCGTCGCGCCCGCCGCGGCGCTTCTTCAGCAGGCCCTGGCGCTGGGACAGTTCGGCGATGATCGCGCTGCGGGTTTCGGGCGCCATCTGCGACCAGGCACCGATCTCGTCAAGCGTGCGGTAGCACCCGGCGCAGATGCCGACGCGCGGATGGATAACGCAGATGTTCACGCAGGGGCTTTCGATCTCGCTGCGCTTCCAGATCAGGTTCTGGGACTGGTCATTCATGCCTGTATGCCTTTGCCAACCGGGCCGACCATAGGCGAACAGGGCAGCCTGTCCAGCCTGTTAGCGACGCATCTGTGCCAAACGGTCCAGAAAGCCCTGCAGAATGAAGCCCGCGGCAACATGGTCGATCACCTGCGCGCGCCGCCCGCGCGAGGCATCGGCCTCCAGCAATGAGCGTTCGGCGGCAACCGTCGAAAGGCGCTCGTCCCAAAAGGCGATCGGCAGCGCGCTCAACGCGGCCAGATTGCGCGCGAAGGCCCGCGTTGACTGGCAGCGCGGCCCCTCGCTGCCGTCCATGTTCAAAGGCAGTCCCAGCACCAGCCCGGCCAGCCCGCGGCCCTCGGCAATGGCCAGCAGGCGGGCGGCATCGAGCGTGAATTTCTTGCGCCGGATGGTTTCCAGCGGGGTGGCGATGCTGCGTCGCAGGTCCGAAACCGCGACACCGATGGTCTTTTCGCCCAGATCCAGCCCGGCCAGCGCGCCGCGTTCGGGCAGCGCGGCAAGAAACCCCTCAAGGCTGTCATGCACGGCCATCGGCGTCACTCGCCAAAGCCCAGGGGGCGGGCGGCATCGTCGATGACGCGCAACTGGTCGGGCTCGTCGGCAAAGACCAGCCGGGCCTCGGCCCAGATGGCGCGCGCCCGCTCGGTCTGTCCCAGAACGCCCAGCGCCGCGATCAGCCGCGCCCATTCCCCGGCGTTGCCGCCCTGCGTGCCCAGCCGTGCCGACAACCCCTCGACCATGGCACCGATCATTGCCGCGCGCTCGGCCTCGTCCAGTTCCATCGCCGCGGCGATTTCACTGTCGGAGGGGCCGCGCGCGCCCTGTGCGGCCAGTGGCGGCAGCGTGTAGCGCACCCCAGCCAGCACCGCGAGGTCTTCGATCGTGGCACGGATATGGCCCACCCAGGGGGCTTCGGGGCGGCTGTCCTCCAGCAGGCTGCGCCACAGCCGGAAGGTCAGATCCGGGCGGCCGGTCTGGGCAAACATCAAGCCGGTATAGTAGCGCGCCGGGCCATTTGCCGGATCGGCGCGCAGGATGGTTTCGATCACCGCCTCGGCCTCGGGCGAAACCACGCCGCCGGCGGCAAGGATCATCTGCTCGGCCAGAAACACATGCTCGGCCGGCCCCGCGCGCGCGCCGAGCAGCGTCAGCACCCGCCGCTGCGCCACCGCCGCGCGCTCGTGATTGCCCAGATTGGCCTCGTTGCGCGCCAGCAGGACATGGCCTTGCAGATCGTCCGGGCGATCCTGCAACGCTGCGCGCAACCGTTCGATCAGGGCGATGAATTCGTCATCGGCCTCGAGGGTGGCGCGTTGCGGATCGGCCATCCACGCAGTTTCCAGTTCGGCCTGCGAGGGGCGCTCCTGGCGCATCTGCGCGGCCTGCGCGTGGCGCTCGGCCAGCGGCAGGTCGGGATAAAGCGGCGCGCCTTCCCGCCAGTAGAGCACCCCGGCCAGCACGATGGACAGCGCCACCAGCGCCACGGCCAGCGCCCGCATGGCGGGCGGCGCCTGCGTCAGCGCCGGCCGGCGGCGGCGATCGGCGTCGAGCAGGCGATGGGCGATTTCGTTGCGCAGGCGTTCGGCCTCGGCGGTATCGACCAGCCCGCGCGCCAGATCGCGCTCGATCTCGCGCAGTTGATCGGCATAGATGCGCATGGCGCGCGGCCGCGCCGCGCCGGTGCCTGCCTCGGCGGCATCGCTGCCAGCATGGTCTTGTGCGGTGCACGTCAGCGCCGCGCCGCGCAACAGGCCCAGGATTGCCAGTGCCGCCACCACCGCAGCCATCAGCGCCGCCGGCAACCAGAAGGTCCAGATCGTCATTTCCATTCCATGCCCTTCGGCTCCGCTTGTACAGCCGGTCTATCCTGTTTGCAGCGGGGGAAAAAGCATCGCCCGCTTCAAATCGGCGCCAGATATGGGCTTTGAGGGACATATTCGGCCCGCTTGCCTGCGACCTGCCGACGCAGCCGTTGCGCCATGTCGGTTTTTGCCGCCATGTGCCGCTTGCAGCCAAGGCCCGCGCGCGCACCCGTTCCATGACCGGGGCAGGAAACGGCCCAGCCGGAAAGGCCCCCGATGAAACGCTATTCGGTCTTCGCCATCGCCCGTGAGGCGCTGCGCCAGCACAAGGGCTGGGAACGCGCTTGGGCTTCGCCCGAGCCGTCCGCGCGCTATGACGTGGTGATCGTCGGCGCCGGCGGCCACGGTTTGGCCACCGCCTATTACCTGGGCAAGAACTTCGGCATTACCAACGTCGCGGTGCTGGAAAAGGGCTGGCTGGGCGGCGGCAATACCGGGCGTAACACCACCATCATCCGCTCCAACTACCTGCAGGACCCTTCGGCGGCGATCTATGAAAAGGCCCGCGGGCTCTATGAGACCCTCAGCCAGGATCTGAACTACAACATCATGTTCAGCCCGCGTGGCGTGATGATGCTGGCCCAGACCGAACATGAGGTACGCGGCTACAAGCGCACCGCACGCGCCAATGCGCTACAAGGTGTCGAGACCCGGTTCATCGACCCCGCCGAGGTCAAGCGGCTGGTGCCGATCATGAATATCGAAGGCCCGCGCTACCCGGTGCTGGGCGCGCTCTGGCAGCCGCGCGGCGGCACCGCGCGCCATGATGCCGTTGCCTGGGGCTATGCGCGCGCCTGTTCGGACATGGGCATGCACATCATCCAGAACTGCGAGGTGACGGGGGTTGAAAGCGCCGGCGGGCAGGTCACGGCGGTCAATACCACGCGCGGCACCATCGGTTGCGGCAAGCTGGGCATCGTGGTGGCCGGCCATTCGGGGCATCTGGCTGATATGGCAGGTTTTCGGCTGCCCATCGAATCGGTCGCATTGCAGGCGCTGGTCAGCGAGCCGATCAAACCCTGCATGGATGTGGTGGTCATGGCCAATACGGTGCATGGGTACATGAGCCAGTCCGACAAGGGCGAAATGGTGATCGGCGGCGGGGCGGATCATTTCAACAACTACACCCAGCGCGGCTCCTGGCAGCATATCGAGGAAACCGTGCGCGCGCTCATCGAGACCTTCCCCATGCTCTCGCGCCTGAAGATGCTGCGCCAGTGGGGCGGGATCGTCGACATGACGGGCGACCGCTCGCCGATCATCTCGAAAACGCCGCTGGGGGGCTGTTTCATCAACTGCGGCTGGGGCACCGGCGGGTTCAAGGCGATCCCCGGCTCGGGCTGGGCGATGGCGGAGCTGATGGCGAAAGGTGCCTCGCCGCTGGCTGATGAATTCTCGCTCTACCGCTTCCGCGAGGGCCGCTTCATCGACGAAAGCGTGGCGGCGGGGGTGGCGCATTGATGGCGCGCCTCATGCCTGTTCGCGCGCATCCTGCCGCAACCATGCCGGCGGTCCGGGGCAGATGCTCCCGGCCTCAGGCCCCGGAGGAACCATGCTGCTTCTGACCTGTCCCTGCTGCGGCGTCACCGCCGAGGAAACCGAGTTCTCCAATGGCGGCGAGGCGCATCTCAAGCGCTTTGGCCCGGGCTCGTCCGATGCCGAGTATGAGGCCTATATGTTCAACCGCAAGAACCCCCGTGGCGTGCATTTCGAGCGCTGGCGCCATGCCTATGGCTGCGGCAAATGGTTCATCGCCGCGCGCTGCACCGTCACGCTTGAGGTGTTCGGCACCTATCCGGCGCAGACCACCGAGCCACCCGCCGGTATCATCGCCGGTATCAGGGCCCGCCGCCCCGAATGGGAGGGCTACGCATGAGCCATCGCCTTGGCAGTGGCGGCCGTCTGATCGACCGCACCAGACCGCTGGATTTCACCTTCAACGGCAAGCCGATGCGCGGCTTTGCCGGCGATACGCTGGCCGCCGCTCTTCTGGCCAATGACCAGCTTCTGGTCGGTCGCTCGTTCAAGTATCACCGCCCGCGCGGGATCATGGCCGCCGGCGCCGAGGAACCCAACGCCCTGATGGGGCTTGGCGAAGGTCCGCGCTTCGAGCCCAACCAGCGTGCCACCACCACGCCGCTCTTTGCCGGGCTCAAGGCCACGAGCCAGAACCACTGGCCCAGCCTGGAATTCGACATCGGCGCGGTGAACAACTGGCTTGCCCGTTTTCTGACAGCGGGTTTCTACTACAAGATGTTCATCCATCCGCGCCCGTTCTGGAAACACATCTACGAACCCTTCATCCGCCGCTCGGCGGGGCTGGGCCGCGCGCCCGATGCCGAAACCCTCGACGCCGACCGCTACGAGCAGATCCACGCCTTCTGCGACGTTCTGGTGGCGGGGGGCGGGCTTGCGGGGCTGACTGCCGCGCTGGGCGCGGCGCGCCGGGGCAAGCGCGTGATCGTCATGGAGCAGGCCGCCTGGGGCGGGCGCGCCGCAGTCGATGGGCCGCGTATCGACGGCCAGAGCGCACAAGCCTGGCTCGATGCCACCCTGGCCGAACTGCGGGGGCTTCCCAATGTCACGCTGCTTGCTGATACGATGGTCGCGGGCGTGCACGATCACGGCTATGCGCTGGGCTATCAGCGCGTGGCCGACCATGAGCCGGGGGCCGACAAGCCGCGCCACCGACTTTGGCGGGTGCGTGCCGGGCAGATCGTGAACGCCACCGGCGCCATCGAGCGCCCGCTGTCCTTTGCCGGCAACGACCTTCCCGGCGTCATGCTGGCCAGCGCGATGCGCGACTACCTGGTCAACTGGGCGGTGGTGCCGGGCAAGCGCGTGGTGATCGTCACCAACAACGACGATGCCTATCGCAGTGCGATCCAGTTGCATGAGGCCGGCATCACGGTGGTTGCCGTGGTTGATGCGCGCGCCGAGGCGCGAGGCGCGCTGCCTGAGCGTGCCCGCGCGCTGGGCATCCGCGTGGCCGAGGGCATGGCGGTCCATCATGTCGACGGGGGCAAGCGTGTGCGCGGCGTGGCGCTTTGCCGCCAGGATGGCGATGGCGGCGCGGTGGCCGAAACGCTGGCCTGCGATGCGCTGGGCATGTCGGGCGGCTGGTCGCCGGTGGTGCACTTGTGGTCGCATTGCGGCGGCAAGCTTCTGTGGGACGAGGCGGGCGCGTTTTTCCGCCCGGATCCCGCGCGCGCACCGCTGGGCCATGAAGGCCAGCCTTTCGTGCGCGCGCTGGGTAGTGCCAATGGCCTGATGCAGGCTGCTGATGTGCTGGCCGATGCCGCCGCCGTCTTCGCGCCTGCGGGAAAGAGCAATCCCAAGGCCAGCGCCGAGCCCGAAGACCCGCTTGCCCCGGTCTGGATGATGCCGGCGCGCGCGCAATACGGGCTGCGCATGAAGATGTGGCTCGATCCGCAGAATGACGTGAAGGTCTCGGATGTGCAGCTTGCCGCGCGCGAGGGCTATGAATCGGTCGAACACACCAAGCGCTACACCACGCTCGGCATGGCTACGGATCAGGGTAAGCTAAGCAATATCAATGGCTTGGCTATTCTGGCTGATGCGCTGGGCCGGCCCATTCCACAGGTCGGCACCACCACCTTCCGCCCGCCCTATACGCCGATCTCCATGGGGGCCATCGGCGCAGAGGCGCGCGGGCCGATTTTCCAGCCGCTGCGGCGCACCGTGCTCCATGGCTGGCATGAGCAGCAGGGCGCGGCCTTCGAGCCGGTGGGCCTGTGGCGCCGCCCCTATTGCTACCCGCGCGCGGGTGAAAGCAACCATGACGCGGTGATGCGCGAGGTGCGCCAGACGCGGCAAAGCCTCGGGCTGCTCGATGCCTCGACACTGGGCAAGCTTCTGGTCAGCGGCCCCGACGCCGGGCGCTTCATGGACATGCTCTATACAAACATGATGAGCACGCTGAAGCCGGGCAAATGCCGCTATGGCCTGATGTGCAACGAGAACGGCTTTCTGAGCGACGACGGCGTGGTGGCGCGGCTTTCCGATGATGCCTTCCTGTGCCACACCACCTCGGGCGGGGCAGACCGCATCCATGCCTGGATGGAGGACTGGCTGCAATGCGAATGGTGGGATTGGAAGATCCATGTCGTCAATCTGACCGAGCAGTTCGCGCAGATCGCCGTGGTTGGCCCCAATGCCCGCAAGGTGCTGGAAAAGCTGGGCTCCGACATCGACCTGAGCCGCGAGGCGCTGCCCTTCATGGACTGGCGCGAGGGGCGGCTGGCGGATATGCCCGCGCGCATCTTCCGCATCTCGTTCTCGGGTGAGCTGTCCTATGAGGTGGCGGTGCCCGCCAGTCATGGTGGTGCGCTCTGGGAGCGGCTGATCGAGGCCGGCGCGGAATTTGGCGTCATGCCCTACGGCACGGAAGCGTTGCATATCATGCGCGCCGAGAAGGGCTTCATCATGATCGGCGACGAGACCGACGGCACGGTGATCCCGCAGGATCTGGGGCTGGACTGGGCGATCTCGAAGAAAAAGGCCGATTTCCTGGGCAAGCGCGGCATGGAACGCGCGGCGATGACATCGCCCGATCGCTGGAAACTGGTGGGGCTGGAAACGCTGGATGGCTCGGTCCTGCCCGATGGCGCGCTCAGCGCCCTGCCGGGCACCAATGCCAATGGCCAGCGCCGCACGCAGGGCCGCGTCACCTCGACCTATTTCTCGCCGACGCTGGGCAAGGGCATCGCCATGGCGCTGGTCCATCGCGGGCCAGAGCGCATGGGCGAGGTGATCGATTTTCTGGGCGAGGACGGCAAGCCGATCCCGGCGCGCATCTGCGATCCGGTCTTTTACGACAAGCCAGGGGAGAAGCAGAATGTCTGAACCCGTCAGCGCCCTTAACGGCGCGCGCTCCGGCGGCATGGTCGAACTGGCCGAGGCCGGGCTGCACGGCATGATCACCCTGCGTGGCGATCTTTCCGATCCCCGGCTTGCCGCCGCGCTTGATGCCGCGCTTGGCTGCCCGGTTCCCGTGCAGCGCCGGCTGGCCACCGGCCGGCAGGGCAGCGCGCTCTGGATGTCGCCGGACGAGTTGCTGCTGATCACCGATTACGCGCAGGCCGGGGCGCGGCTGAAAGCGCTTGAAGCTGCGCTGGCGGAGGGCTTCTTCACGCTGGCCGATGTTTCGGATGCGCGCGCGGTCTTCACCCTTGAGGGGGCGCAGGCGCGTGATGTGCTGGCCAAGATCTGCCCGGTCGATTTCGCCGATTTCGCGCTGGGCGAGGTGCGCCGCACCCGCGCCGCGCAGATCGCCGCCGCGCTCTGGCGTTCCGGCGAGGATGAATTCACCCTCGTCTGTTTTCGCTCGGTGGCGCAATACATGTGGGATCTTCTGGGCACCGTCGCGCGCCCCGGCGGCGAGGTCGGGCTTTACCGCTGAGCCGTCCTTGCCTTGCCCCTGTCACGCCGGAGGCACCGATCCGGAGGGGGCCGCGCAGGCCCCCTTTGCCATTTCCCCCCCCGGCCCTTGACCTTTGCCACGTCTGCGCCCTTATTTGCCCCAACCGCAACAACAAGAGATGAGGACTCCGATGTCGTTCACCCTGCCGGATCTGCCCTATTCCCATGATGCGCTGGCCTCGCTCGGCATGAGCCGCGAGACGCTGGAATATCACCACGATATCCACCACAAGGCCTATGTCGATAATGGCAACAAGCTGATCACCGGCACCGAATGGGAGGGAAAATCGCTCGAGGCGATCGTCAAGGGCACCTATCAGGCGGGTGCCGTGGCGCAAAACGGCATCTTCAACAATGCCTCGCAGCACTGGAACCACAACCAGTTCTGGGAAATGATGGGGCCGGGTGAAAACAAGAAGATGCCCGGCGCGCTGGAAAAGGCGCTGGTCGAGGCTTTCGGCTCGGTCGAGAAGTTCAAGGAAGATTTCGCCGCTGCCGGCGCCGGGCAGTTCGGCTCGGGCTGGTGCTGGCTGGTCAAGGATGGCGATGGCGCCCTCAAGATCACCAAGACCGAGAACGGCGTGAACCCGCTCTGCTTTGGCCAGACCGCGCTTCTGGGCTGCGATGTCTGGGAGCACAGCTACTATATTGATTTCCGCAACAAGCGCCCGGCCTATCTGACCAACTTCCTTGAAAAGCTGGTCAATTGGGAAAACGTCGCTGCGCGCCTCTGAGCGCCGGTCGGCGAATACCACAACCCGCCGGCAGCTTTCTGCCGGCGGGTTTTTCATGGGCATGGTTCAGGGGGCATCGTTCAGGGGGTGCGGGCTTGCGCCGCAAGGCGGGTGTCCGTGGCGGCCGGGCAGGCCATGGCATCGGCATGGCGGATCTTTCGCCTCTTTTCGGCGCGCGCTGCTGCCATGCCGGACGCTGAGCAGCGAGAGTCGTTTTCGCGCCTTCTTAGGTCGGCCCCACTGGACCGCAGCCCCGCCATGGATGCAAAACAGGCTCCGTAACCCCTGTGGAGGCCCAGATGAAAACCCATGTTCGTGCGCTTGTTGTCGGCGGCGGTGCGGTCGGCACCTCGATTGCCTATCACCTCGCCCGCGCGGGATGGGACACCATGCTGCTGGAACGTGACGAACTGACCTCCGGCTCCACCTGGCATGCGGCCGGGCTTTTGCCGCTGTTCAACATGAGCTTCGCCACCAGCCATATCCACGACTATTCGGTGCGTTTCTACAAGACGCTGGAGCAGGAGACCGGCCTCAACCCCGGCTTCTATGTGGTGGGAAACCTGCGCATGGCGCAGACCGATGCGCGGATGGACGAATACATGCTCTATTCCACTACCGCCGAAACGGTCGGCGTGGAGCATGAATTCCTGACGCCGGCGCAGATCAGGGAGCGCTGGCCGCTGGTGCGCACCGACGATCTGAAGGGCGCGCTCTTTCACCCCACCGACGGCTATATCAACCCCGCCGATGTAACCCAGGCGATGGCCAAGGGCGCGCGGCAACTGGGTGTGCATGTCGAGCGCAGGGTGCAGGTCGATGGCTACCGCTGGACGGGCAGCGAATGGGTGGTTTCGTGCACGCGGATGGTGGAGCGCGGCGGTAATCTGGTGCCCTCGGAGGAAAGCTTCGAGATCACCGCCGAACATGTCGTCACTGCCACCGGCAACCATGCCCAGCGCACCGCGCGGCTTCTGGGCATAAAGATCCCGGCGATTCCCGTCGAGCACCAGTATATCGTCACCGAACCCGACCCGATGCTTCAGGCATGGCGCAAGGCCGGCAACCCCGAGCACCCGGTGCTGCGCGATGCCGATGCCAAATGGTATGTGCGCGAGGAACGCGGCGGCTGGATCCTGGGCCCCTATGAGCGCAACGCGCCCGCGCGTTTCCTCTATGACGTGCCCGAGAGTTTCCGCGCCGATCTCTTCCCGCTGGATCTGGAGCGGATCGAGGAAGAATACATGTCGATGATCCACCGCCTTCCCAGTTCGGAATCGGTGGGCCTGAAGGACGATTTCAACGGCCCCATCTGCTACACGCCCGATGGCAACCCGCTGGTGGGCCCGGCACCGGGGTTGCGCAACATGTGGCTGGCCGAAGGCTTCAGCTTCGGCATCACCGCCGCCGGCGGCACCGGGTATTATCTGGCGCAGATGATGGTGGCCGGCGAGGCCGAGATCGACATGGCCGCGCTTGATCCGCGCCGCTACGGCGGCTGGATGACCACCGAATATGCCGCGCGCAAGAATGAGGAATGCTATGAGCATGTCTTCATCCTGCACCACCCCGATGAAGAGCGCGAAGCCTGCCGCCCGTTGCGCACCGCGCCCGCCTATGACCGCCAGAAGGCGCTGGGCGCGCAGTTCGGCCAGGTGAACGGCTGGGAACGGCCCAACTATTTCGGCCCGCTCGATGCCCCGGAAGGCTTTGATCATGACGGGCGCAGCTTCCGGCGCGGTGCCTGGTGGCCCCATGCCCAGGCCGAGGCCCGCGCGATCCGCGAAGGGGTTGGCATGATCGACGCCACGGCCTTCACCAAGCATCTGCTTCGCGGCCCCGGTGCCACGGCGTTTCTGGACTGGTTCACCTGCAACAAGCTGCCGAAGGTGGGGCGCATCAACCTGACCTACGCGCTCACCGAAGCCGGCACGGTGCGCACCGAATACACCATCATGCGGCTGGGCGAGAATGAATATTACCTCGTGTCGGCCGGAGCCTGGACGGACTACGACGGTGATTTCCTGCGCAAGGCCGCCGAGGATTTCATGGCCCGCGATGGGGGCTGGATCGATATTCACGATGTCACCACGCAATGGGGTGTCTTTGCCGTGGCGGGGCCGAAATCGCGCGCGTTGCTGGCACCGCTGGTGCGCGATGCCGCGCCTGAAACCGTGCTGTCGAACAAGCGCTTCCCCTGGCTGAGCCTGCGCGGCATCGAGTTGAAGATGTGCCCGGTGCGTGCCGTGCGCGTGGCCTATACAGGCGAGTTGGGCTGGGAGTTGCACCACCCGATCGAGATGCAGAACTACCTGTTCGATCAGCTCATGGCCGCCGGCGAGGATGTCGGGCTGAAGCTGGTGGGTGCACGGGCGCAGAACTGGCTGAGGCAGGAAAAGTCCTATCGGGCATTCGGGACAGAGCTTGGCCGCGACGCCACGCCACTGGAAGCCGATCTGCCGCGTTTTGTGGACATGTCGAAAAACTTCCATGGCAAGGAGGCGATGGAGACAACCGGCATCCGCTCGAAATGCGTGACGCTCTTGATCGACGGGCCTGCCGATTGCGACCCCTGGGGCAAGGAGGCGCTCTATGAAGACGGCGTCAAGGTGGGGCGGCTGACCTCGGGCGGGTATTCGGTGGCCTTCGGCAAGCAGATCGGCATGGGCTATGTGAAGCCCGAACACGCCGCCGTCGGCACCCGGCTGAAGGTGCGCATGCTACGCGCGTTGTGGGATGCCGTGGTGGTCGAGGACAGCCCCTATGATCCGCAAAACGCCCGCATCCGCATTGACGGCTGAAGCGGGGGTGCCCTGCTAGCGGGCGCTGCCCTTTGACAGATCGAGCTTCAGCCGCAAGAACCCCGCGCGACTGAACCCGCGCGGCTCGGGCGTGAAGCCGTCGATCTGCTCAAGATGAGCCTGCGCGCCGGGGCCGGTTTCAAAGAGCGCGCTGGTGCCGGGCAGGGGTGCAAAGCGCAACCTGCCGCGCGGGCTTGGGGCAAGCGGGCTTGTGGTGGCAACGAAGCGGCTCAGAACCTCGCGGACCGGGGTGTGATCGAAGAAGGCCAGATCGGCCGCGTCGGTGCCGGCAAAGCCGCCCGCGCCGCTGACCCGGTAGCTGTTGGTGCAAAGGATGAAGTCCTGCGCGGGTGCGATCGGCTGGCCTGCGTGATGCGCGGCCACGACGCGCTGCGCAACAGGCGCGACCAGGGCGCCATGGGCGTCGTAGCGGGCCGGCTGGGACAGGTCGAAGCACACATCTAGCGCGTCGATCACCTCGAAATTGTAGCCCGGAAACTCGGGATTGCGCAGCGGGGTTTCGCTGCTGCCGGGCCGGATGCGGTTGAAGGCAGAGGCCGAGCGTTCAAGCCATTCCAGGATCTGCGCGCCGCTCAGTCGCAGCGCCGCAATGGCATTGGGAAAATGATAAAGATCAGCCACATGGCGCAGTGCCACCGGGCCTTCTGGCACATCCGTATACCCATCAGGCCCGGCGCGCCCGCCGGATTTGAAGGGCGCCGCGGCGGAAAGAACGGGCAGTTCTGCAAGGCCGGGATCATTCAGCCGCTCGGTGATGAAGTGGCGCTGTGCCTCGCTCACCAGCGCCAGCGCCGACAGCACGCCGAGATGGGTGAAATAGCTGTGCAGCGGCGCGGTGCTGGTGCCGACGGGCTCGCGCACCGCTTCAAGCGTCGTCGCATGTGCCGCCGCGATGCTGGCGGCCACCCGCGCGACCCGCGCTGGCGGCGCAACCGGCATCGGCGGGGAGGGCACGCGCGCCGCTGCCCGCCGCGCTGCACGCGGCGCGGGCGGCAGCGCCTCGGCGGCGGCGACTGCGCGGGTTTCAGAGCGGCTGGCCAGCACATGCCAGCGCCCGCCATCGCGCGCCAGCGTCAGGTCGATCAGGCCGATATGCGCCCCCCAGCATCCCCCCATCACCGCCGGCTTTCCGGCCAGCGTGCCGGCCTGCACATCGACATCAGCCTGCGCGGCAAAGACCGGCGAGGGAAACAGCAGGTGATTATGCCCGGTCAAAAGGGCATCAACGCCATCGACGCGTGCCAGCGGAATGGCGGCATTCTCCATACCGTGACTATGACGCGCAGGACCGATGCCGCTATGGGCCAGTGCCACCACCAGATCGGCGCCGGCTTCGCGCAATTCGGGCACATGGCGGCGCGCGGCCTCGACTATATCGCGGCTCCACAGGCAACCATCGAGGATGTGGCGGTCCCATTGCACCACCTGCGGGGCACAAAAGCCGATCACCCCGATGCGCAGCGGATGCGGGCGCCCGCGCCCGTCGTAAACGGTGCGTTCCAGCAGGGCATGGGGTTGAACCAGAGTGGTGTCGCGCCCGGCCGGCTGGGGCGGGCGCGTCAGCAGGTTTGCCGAGACCACGGGAAAGCGCGCCCCCGCCAGCGCCGCCAGCAGAAAGCCGATGCCATAGTTGAACTCGTGGTTGCCCAGCGTGATGGCATCATAGGCCAGTGCGTTCATCGCCGCGATCGCCGGATGATCCAGTGCGTCGCCGGGCTTGTGCGCGCGCATCACGATATCGCCCAGCGGCGTCCCCTGCAGGAAATCGCCATTGTCAAAAAGCAGCGCATTGGTGGCCTCGGCGCGCGCCTCGGTGATCAGGCGGGCGGCGCTCAGCAGGCCCAGGCCGGGCTTCGGGCGGTCCGAATAATAGTCATAGGGCATCAGATGCATATGCAGATCGGTGGTTTCGATCAGCCGCAACTGCACGCATTCGGTCGCGTTGGTCAGGTCGCCGAGCACGGCGGGATTGAGCAGGGCGCTGCCTTGGGCGATCACGAGTTCACGGTCATGTTGTGTTGCGCCCGGCCTTGAGAGGTTCGAGGCCCGAGCGCTGCGAGGCGCGCCCGAACCCGACGTCAGATGAACGACGACCGCAACGGTGCCGCTTTTTGTGATTCATGCACAGCCTTGACACCCAGATCAAGCCGCCGCTGTTGCCCGGCAGCACCGCGTGAGCGGCTGGCGGTTGACGGTTGGCGCTCTGGCGGGCGGGCATCGGCCATGCCATAAGCGGGAAAAGCGGCTTGCCGGCGGCGGCAGTGGGGGGCGGATGATGGGCGGGGTGGTGTTTTCCGGCGGCTGGGACGAGCGCAACGCCGAGCTGCGCGCGCGCACCGATGAGCTGGCGCGGCTGCTTGCGCTGGCGCGAACTCGCGTGCTGCCGGTCTGGCGCGGGCGCCCGTCGATGGCCGATGGCGGGCGGGCCGGGCTGGGCTGGGTGGCGAGCGATCACCCGGTGCTGGCACATGCGCGCCCCGAGCGGTTGTTTCTGGGCCTGCATGGCGATGTGGCGCATTTTGCCGCCGATCTGTCAAAATGGGAGCCCGAGGGGCTGGACCGTGCTGCGCTGGCAATGTTCTTCGACCCGGCCGAATACCATCACCCCGCGCTGCCCTCGAACCACCGTTTTAGTGACCTGCGCGGGGCGATGCTGCGCCTGTCGGCCAATGATGCGGCCTTCGCCGCCACCGCGCGGGCGCTTTTCAACTGGCATCGCTCGCATCGGTTCTGCTCGTCCTGCGGCGCGCCGAGTGACTGGGCGATGGCGGGTTGGCAGCGCAAATGCCCGGCCTGCGGTGCGCCGCATTTTCCGCGCACCGATCCGGTGGTGATCATGCTCGTGCAGCGCGGCAATCGGGTGTTGCTGGGGCGTTCGCCGGGCTGGCCGGAGGGGATGTATTCGGCGCTGGCCGGCTTTGTCGAGCCGGGCGAGACGCTCGAAGCCGCGGTGCGCCGCGAAGTGGCCGAAGAAACCGGCGTGCGCGTGGGTGCGGTGCGCTACCTCGCCTCGCAGCCCTGGCCCTGGCCCAATTCGCTGATGCTGGGATTTCTGGCCGAAGCCGAGAGCGACGCCATCACGCTGGATCACGAGCTGGATGACGCCCGCTGGCTGAGCCGCGAGGACCTGGTCGATGTGCTGGCCGGGCTCAACCCGGACATCCACCGCCCGCGCGCCGGCTCGATCGCGCATTTCCTGATCACCGAATGGCTGGCCGGGCGTTTGGGCTGAAAGGCGCCCGTCGCGGCCTCAGCGCCGCGCCGCATCCGCCGGATAAGTGCCCAGGATCTTCAGCATCGTGGTGAAATAGCGCAGCTCTTCCAGCGCCAGACGCACATTGTCGTCCTCGGGGTGGCCTTCGACATCGGCATAGAACTGCGTGGCGGTGAACGAGCCGCCCACCATGTAGCTTTCCAGCTTGGTCATGTTCACGCCATTGGTGGCAAACCCACCCATTGCCTTGTAGAGCGCGGCGGGGATGTTGCGCACCTGAAAGACGAAGCTGGTGATCATGCCATGCGCCCCGCGGCGCGTCAGATCTGGCGCGCGGGCCATGACCAGGAAGCGCGTGGTATTGTTGCCCTGGTCCTCGATATGGCGCGCCAGCACGTCAAGCCCGTAGATCTCGCCGGCCAGGTCTCCCGCCAGCGCCGCCAGCGCAGGATCACCCAGTTCAGCCACATGGCGCGCCGAGCCGGCGGTATCGGCGCCGGTCACGCGGCGGATGCCGTGCTGTTGCAGGAAGGCGCGGCACTGGCCCAGCAAGACCGGGTGGCTCATCGCCTCGCGCACCTGTTCCAGCGTGCTGCCGCGCACGCCAAGCAGGTTGATATGCACGCGCACGAAAGCCTCGTCGATGATATGCAGGCCGGAATTGGGCAGCAGGTTGTGGTTGTCGGGCACCCTGCCGAAAGTGGTGTTCTCCACCGGCAGCATGGCCAGTTCGGCCTCACCGTCATGCACGGCGGCGATCACGTCCTCGAAGGTGCGGCAGGGCAGGGCGTCCATGCCGGGGCGGGCCTTTACGCAGGCCTGGTGCGAATAGGCGCCCGGTTCGCCCTGAAATGCGATTCTTCCGCTCATCTTTCTCGCCCCGCTGTCATTTTCGCCGCAATGGTCAATTCGTCGCGCTAAGTATCGCTTGAACTCGCCGAGGGGAAGCGGGTAGATAGGCCGCAAACCAAGGGATGAACGGGACGCGACATGTTCGACACGATGGTCATTACCAAGGCAGTTGCAGGGCTCTGCACCGCACTTCTGTTTTTTCTGGTCGGCAAATGGGTCGCTGACGAGATCTATCTGCCCTATGGCGCCGCGCCGCAGGCCTATGTGATTGATCTGGGCGAGGAAGACGCGGCCGAGGACGATGCCGAGGTCGAGGAAATCGACGTCATGGCACTTTATGCCGAGGCCGATGCCGCCGCCGGCGCCAATCTGTGGCGCAACTGCCGCGCCTGCCACGCGATGGAAGAAGGGCGTCACGGCACCGGCCCCTCGCTGCATGACATCGTCGGGCGGGCGATCAACGGGATCGAGGGGTTCAACTATTCGGGTGCGCTCAGCGCGCTGGGCGAGGTCTGGACGGTTGAGGCGCTCAACGACTTCATCGAGAACCCGCGCGGCACGGCGCCCGGCACCACGATGGGCTATGCCGGCATGCGCAACTTGCAGGACCGGCTGAACCTGATCGCCTACATGGAAGCCGAATCGCAATAAGCGCACCGTTATCGTCAAGCCGGACAGGGCCGCCGCAATCGCGTGCGGCCCTTTCCTTTGGGCCGGCCCACCCCGCCGGCGGCATCGGCGGCGGCCGGCCTCACGCAATCGCCACTTGAACGCCGGGCCGGGGTGGATTTAGCTGCGCTCATGCTATCTGATGAAAACCGAACCGCCCGGCTTCAGGAGGCCCGCATGACCCCACCGATCCAAACGCAGACACCCCCCCCCGCCATCGGTACCGGGAAGGGCGTGACCGGACGCTGGGTGAAGGGCATGGCCGCCGCCTTGTCTCTGGCGCTTGCCGGGGGCTTTTCGGGTGCCGCCGCGGCTGATGAGCCGGCGGATGAGGTGATCGTCGCGCATGGCTATTCCTTCTATGGCGACCTCAGCTATCCACCGGATTTCTCGCATTTCAGCTACGTCAACCCTGACGCGCCGCGCGGCGGCATGATCTCGCTCTGGGCGCCGGGCACCTTTGACAGCATGAACCCCTATACCCGGCGCGGGCGTCCAGGGCGCTATTCATGGTCGTTCTACGAGACCCTGCTGGAAACCTCGGGGCCGTTCGGTGACAGCGCGCCGGCCGATGTCTATGGTGAATATTACGGGCTTCTGGCGCATAGCGTGGAGTATCCGCCCTCGAAGGAGTGGGTGATCTTCCATCTGCGCCCGGAGGCGCGCTTTTCCGATGGCACGCCACTGACCGCGCATGACGTGGTGTTTACCCATAACCTGTTTCTTGAGCAGGGCCTGCCCTCCTATGCCGAGGCGGTGCGCTTTCGCGTCACCAATGCCGAGGCGCTCGACGATCACACCGTGCGTTTCGAGTTCCGCGAGGATATCTCGCGCCGCTCGCTGATTGATCAGGTCGGAGCAACCCCGGTCTTCTCGCGCCGCTGGTTCGAGGAGACCGGCGCGAGGCTCGATGAATCGCGGCTTGAAACCGCACCCGGTTCGGGGCCCTATGTGCTTGACAGTTTTGATATCAACCGCCGCATCACCTATCGCCGCAACCCCGATTACTGGGGCTGGCATCTGCCCAACAACGTTGGCCGGCACAATTTCGACGTCATCCGCGTGGAATACTTCGCCGATGATTCAGCCGCTTTCGAGGCGTTCAAGACCGGCGAATACACCTTCCGCGCCGAGGGCAACTCGCGCCAATGGGCGGTGGGTTACGATTTTCCCGCCGTCAGTCGTGGTGATGTCGTGCGCGAGGCGCTGCCCGATGGCACGCCCCCTACGCCCACGGGTTTCGTGTTCAATCTGGGGCGCCCGCATCTGCAGGACCGTCGCGTGCGCGAGGCGCTGTCGCTGGCCTATAATTTCGAATGGACCAACCAGCAGTTGCAATACGGGCTGATGAGCCAGCGCCATTCCTTCAGCCAGGGTTCGCGGCTTGAGGCGCAAGGCGTGCCCGAGGGGGCCGAACTGGAACTGCTGCAACGCCTGGGCGATCTGGTGCCGCCAGAGATGCTGAGCGAGCCGGTGGTGATGGCGCATACGTCCTCGGCTGACCGGTTGCAGGACCGGCGCAACCTGCGCCGCGCCAACGCGCTGCTGGAGGAAGCCGGCTGGGAGGTCGGCGCTGACGGGCTGCGCCGCAATGCGCGCGGCGAAACGCTCAGCATCGAGCTGCCCTTCGCCAATTCCTCATCGGCGACGCTGGAATCGGTGATCGAAACCTTCGTGCAGAATCTGCGGGCCATGGGCGTTGAGGCGCGCGCGCAAAAGATCGACCCGGCGCAATATACCGCCCGTTCGCGGGATCGCGATTATGACATCGTTTTCGATCAATATGTTGCCTTCCTCGATGCGGGCACCGGGCTGCATCAGCGCTTCGGCTCGGACGCCGCCGACGACTTGTTCAACCCCGCCGGGCTGCGCAGCCCGCTGGTGGATGCGGTGATCGACGAGGCATTGATGGCGCCGGGCCCGGAAGCGCGCGACGTGGCGCTGCGCGTGCTTGACCGGGCGCTGCGCTGGGAGCGCTTCATGATCCCCGTCTGGTTCAGCGCCGAAAGCTGGGTGGCCTATTGGGACATGTATCGCCGTCCCGCCGACCTGCCCACCTTCGCCGACGGGGTGCTGGATTTCTGGTGGCATGACGCCGAGGCCGCGGCACGATTGCGCGCCTCCGGTGCGCTGCGGTAGGGCCGATGAGCGCCTATATCCTTCGCCGCCTGCTGCTGGTGATCCCCACGCTTCTCGGCGTGATGGTGATCAATTTCACGCTGGTCCAGTTTGTTCCCGGCGGCCCGATCGAGCAGATCATCGCCCAGATGGAAGGGCAGGGCGATGTCTTTCAAAGCTTCGCCGGCGGTGGCGACGACGTGGTGCGCTCAGGCGGGGGTGACGAGCGCTATATCGGCGCGCGTGGTCTGCCGCCGGAATTCATCGCCCAGCTGGAACGCGAATTCGGCTTCGACAAGCCGCCGGTCGAGCGCTTCTTCAACATGTTGTGGAATTACCTGCGCTTCGATTTCGGCACCAGCTACTTCCGCTCGATCTCGGTGATCGAACTGGTGATCGAAAAGATGCCGGTGTCGATCTCGCTGGGGCTGTGGTCCACGCTGATCGCCTATGTCATCTCGATCCCGCTGGGGATCCGCAAGGCGGTGCGCGACGGCACGCCCTTCGACACCTGGACCTCCGGGGTGATCATCGTCGGTTATGCGATTCCGGGGTTCCTGTTCGCGATCATGCTGCTGGTGCTGTTTGCCGGCGGCTCCTACTGGCAGATCTTCCCGGCGCGCGGGCTGACCTCCGAATCCGAGATCTGGAACGAGCTTTCGCTGCTGGGCAAGGTGCTGGACTATTTCTGGCACATCACCCTGCCGGTGATCGCGCTGACGATCTCCAGCTTTGCGACTCTGACGCTCCTGACCAAGAACAGCTTTCTTGACGAACTGCGCAAGCAGTATGTGATGACCGCGCGCGCCAAGGGGCTGATGGAGCGCCGGGTGCTCTATGGCCATGTGTTCCGCAATGCGATGCTGATCGTGGTTGCGGGTTTTCCGTCGGTCTTCATCGGTGCCTTCTTCGGCGGTTCGCTGATCATCGAGACGATCTTTTCGCTCGATGGCCTGGGGCGGCTCTTCTTCGAGGCGGCGGTGGCGCGCGATTATCCGGTGATCTTCGGCACGCTTTTCATCTTCACGCTGCTGGGGCTGATCGTCGGCATCATCTCGGACCTGATGTATGTCTGGATCGACCCGCGCATCGATTTCGAGACGCGGGAGACCTGAGCCCATGCGTCTGTCGCCCCTCAATCAGCGCCGCTGGCGCAATTTCCGCGCCAACAAGCGGGCCTTCTGGTCGCTGATTGTCTTTGCCCTGCTCTACGGGCTGTCGCTTTTTGCCGAGTTCATCGCCAATGACCGGCCGATCGTGATTCAGTATCGCGGCGCCTATTATTACCCGATCTTCCAGTTCTACCCTGAAACCGCCTTTGGCGGCGAGTTCCGCACCCAGGCGGTCTATCGCTCGCCCGAGGTGCAATGCCTCATCCGCACCGGCGGGGCTGAACTGTGCCTCGATGAGCCCGATGCGGCGCTGGCCGAGGCCGCCGCGCAGGGCAGCGTGGAGGGTGAGCCGGTGGTCGAGGGCTGGATGATCTGGCCGCTCATTCCCTACAGCTACAACACCGTCAACGATCTGGGCGGCCCGGCGCCCTCGCCGCCTGACAGCCGGCACTGGCTGGGCACCGACGATACCGCGCGCGATGTCCTGGCGCGGGTGATCTACGGCTTCCGGCTCTCGGTCAGCTTTGCCTTCGTGGTGGTGGCGATCTCGTCACTGATCGGCATTGCGGCGGGGGCGGTGCAGGGCTTCTTCGGCGGCCTGCTGGACCTCTTTTTCCAGCGCCTGATCGAGCTGTGGGCCTCGGTGCCGTCGCTTTATGTCATCATCATCGTTGCAGCCATCATTCCGATGAATTTCTGGTTGCTGGTGTTTCTGATGGTGCTTTTCAGCTGGACCGCGCTGGTTGGCGTGGTGCGCGCCGAATTTCTGCGCGCGCGGAATTTCGAATATATCCGTGCGGCGCGGGCGCTGGGGGTGTCGAATGCGCGCATCATGTTCCGCCATGTGCTGCCCAATGCGATGGTGGCCACGCTGACGCTTCTGCCCTTCATCGTTACCGGCGCGATCGGGGCGCTGGCGACGCTGGATTTTCTGGGCTTCGGGCTGCCATCCTCGGCGCCCAGCCTGGGTGAGCTGACCTTGCAGGCCAAGACGCATCTTCAGGCCACCTGGCTGGGCTTTTCGGCGTTTTTCACCTTCGCCGTCATGCTCAGCCTCCTGGTATTCATCTTCGAGGGCGTGCGCGACGCCTTCGACCCGCGAAAGACCTTCAAATGAACCTGCTCGAAGTGCGCGATCTGACGGTGCGTTTTGCGCAGGACGGCAAGACCGTCGAGGCGGTGCGCGGCGTGTCGTTCAGCGTGGCGCCGGGCGAGACCGTGGCGCTGGTGGGCGAATCGGGTTCGGGCAAGTCGGTGACGGCGCTTTCCACCGTGGGGCTGTTGCCGGATTCGGCGACCATCGCGGGCTCGGTGCAGTTTGAGGGCGCGCAAATGGTTGGCGCGGCGGAAAGCGCCTTGCGAAAGGTGCGCGGCAACGACATCAGCTTTATCTTCCAGGAGCCGATGACCTCGCTCAACCCGCTGCACACGATCGAAAAGCAGGTCGCCGAGGCTTTGCTGCTGCATCAGGGTCTCAGCGGCGCACCGGCACGGGCGCGGGTGCTTGAGCTGTTGCACAAGGTCGGCATCCGCGATGCCGAGAGCCGCCTGAATGCCTATCCGCACCAGTTGTCTGGCGGGCAGCGCCAGCGCGTGATGATCGCCATGGCGCTCGCCAACCGGCCCAAACTGCTGATCGCCGATGAGCCCACAACCGCGCTTGATGTAACGATCCAGGCGCAGATCCTTGAGTTGCTGGCTGATCTCAAGCGCGAGGAGGGCATGAGCATGCTCTTCATAACGCATGATCTGGGCATCGTGCGCCGCGTCGCCGACCGGGTCTGCGTGATGCAAAACGGCGAGATCGTGGAACAGGGTCCGACCGAGGAGGTCTTTACCGAACCGCGCCACCCCTATACCCGCACGCTGCTGGCTGCCGAACCCAAGGGCCAGCCCGATCCGCTGCCCGAAACCGGCCCCGAGGTCTTGCGCACGGAAGGGCTGCGGGTGTGGTTTCCCATCCAGCAAGGGTTCCTGCGGCGCACGGCTGGTCATGTGAAGGCGGTCAATGATGCCAGCCTGCGCCTGCGCGCCGGCGAGACGCTGGGCATTGTCGGCGAAAGCGGCTCGGGCAAGACGACGCTGGCGCTGGCGATCATGCGGCTGATCTCGGCGCAGGGGCCGATCGTCTTTCAGGGCCAGAATATCGCCGGCTGGAAATCGCGCCAGCTGCGTGCGCTCCGGCGGCAGATGCAGGTTGTGTTCCAGGACCCGTTCGGCAGCCTCAGCCCGCGCATGACGGTTGAGGAGATCGTCGCCGAGGGGCTGGGCGTGCATGGCGTGCCGGCGGGGCAGGAGGCGCGTGCCATGGTGGGCGGGATCTTGCAGGAGGTGGGCCTTGATCCGGCGATGATGCACCGCTACCCGCATGAATTTTCCGGCGGGCAGCGCCAGCGTATCGCCATTGCGCGGGCGATGATCCTGCGGCCCAGCCTTGTTGTGCTGGACGAGCCGACCTCGGCGCTTGACATGACGGTGCAGGTGCAGATCGTCGATCTCTTGCGCGCGCTGCAACGTCGTTACGGCCTGGCCTATCTGTTCATCAGCCACGATCTGCGCGTGGTGCGGGCCATGGCGCATCAGGTCATGGTGATGAAAGAGGGCGATGTCGTCGAATACGGCCCCTCGGCCGAGGTGTTCGAAGCGCCGCGCAGCGACTATACCCGCGCCCTGATGGCGGCAGCCTTTGACATGCGCTCGCTGGGCAGAACCGAGGTGACGGAGTAGCGGCGGAGGTGGCGGGATGAAGATCCTTCTGGTTCATCAGAACTTTCCCGGCCAGTTCCTGCATCTGGCACCGGCGCTGGTGGCCCGCGGCCATGAGGTGATCGCCCTCACCGACGAGAAGAACCAGCGCGAGAGTGACATCACCACCCTGCGCTACCGCAGCCCCGAGCCGCGCCCCGATCCCGAGCAGACCCGCTTCGCCACCACCTATGCCGAGATGACCGATCGCGCGCATCGCGTGGCCCGCGCCGCGCGGCAGTTGCGTGACCGGCACGGCTTCATGCCCGATGTCGTCTTTGGCCATGGCGGCTGGGGCGAGACCCTCTTTCTGCCCGAGGTCTGGCCCGAGGCGCGGTTGCTGGTCTATGCCGAGCTCTATTATGCCCCACGCGGGCTGGATGTGGGGTTCGATCCGGAATTTACCAATCCCGCGCCCGAGCGCGCCGATGCCGTCATTGCCCGGCAGGGCCATCAGGCGCTGATGATGGCGCAGGCGCATGGCGCGCTTTCCCCCACCGAGTTTCAGGCCGATACCTTCCCGGCCTGCTTTCGTGACAAGATCACCATCATTCACGACGGCGTCGATACCGCGCGCCTGCGCCCCGATCCCACCGCCGAGGTCACGCTGCCCTCGGGGCGGCGATTTGCCGCCGGTGATGAACTGGTGACCTTCATCAACCGCAATCTGGAACCCTATCGCGGCTATCACAGCTTCATGCGCGCCCTGCCCGAAGTGCTGCGCGCGCGCCCGCAGGCCCAGGTGGTGATCATTGGCGGCGATGATGTCAGCTATGGCGCGCGCCCCGCCGGTGCCCGGTCCTGGAAGGAAATCTTTCTGGACGAGGTGCGCGACCGGCTGGATCTGTCGCGCGTGCATTTCACCGGCAAGGTGCCCTATCCAACCTTCGTCGGGTTGATGCAGGCAACACGGGTGCATTGTTATCTGACGGTGCCCTTCGTGCTGTCCTGGTCGATGCTGGAGGCAATGAGCGCCGGGGCGCTGGTGGTGGGTTCGCGCACCGCGCCGGTGGAAGAGCTGATCACCGATGGCGTGAATGGCCGGCTGGTGGATTTCTTCGATACCGGCGAGATCGCCGAGACTCTGATCGAAGGGCTGGCGCAGCCGCAGGATTTCCGCGAGATGCGCCGCCAGGCACGCGCCCATATCGTCGAAAACTATGATCTCGGCAGCATCTGCCTGCCGCGCCTGATCGATTTCGTCGAGGGGCGCATCTAGCGGGCAGCAGGCTCGGGCGCTGGAGCCCGATGCTGGACCGGGAAGGCAGACGCGGACAAGAAGGTCAGACGGCGGTCGAATGGCCGGTCGTGGCCATTGCATAGGCGTCAAAGGCGGCGGCGATCATGCGTGTCAGGGGGCGACCCTCCGGCGTGATTGCGAGGCCCTGCGCGTCGCGGCGGACAAACTGGCCGAATCGCTCGGCGACCGGGGCGAAGAGCGCATCA
Source organism: Pararhodobacter sp. (assembly GCA_046295695.1). Taxonomy (GTDB): domain Bacteria; phylum Pseudomonadota; class Alphaproteobacteria; order Rhodobacterales; family Rhodobacteraceae; genus Pararhodobacter. The sequence goes on from JBKBMS010000002.1 coordinate 229,928, forward strand.
ATGGCCGCCTGCGGGGCCGCGGTTTCGTGCATCAGGGCTTCGGTCGAGACGTTGAAATCGCACATCAGCGCCTCGATGATGCGCCCGCGCAGCAGGTCGTCGTCGGTGAAGGCATGCCCCCGCGAGGTGGCGAAGCGCCCCTCGCGCACCGCGCGCGTCCAGCCCGATGTCGAGGGGTTCATCTGCGCATAGCCCTGCGGAAACCGCGAGATCGACGATGCTCCCAGCCCGATCAGCACCTCGGCGCGGTCATCGGTATAGCCCTGAAAATTGCGCCGCAGCGTGCCCTTGCGGGCGGCCTCCGCCAAGCCGTCCTCGGGGCGGGCAAAATGGTCGATGCCGATTTCGTCATAACCATCCCGGACAAACAGCTGACGCGCGGTTTCAAAGAGCTCCAGCCGTTCCTCCGGGCGGGGCAGACTGTCGGAGGGGATCAACTGCTGGCGCCGCGCCATCCAGGGCACATGGGCATAACCGTAGAGCGCCACGCGATCCGGGGCGATGGACAGCAGCTTCTGCACTGAATCGGCGACGCGTTCACGCGTCTGGTGCGGCAGGCCATAGAGGATATCGGCATTCAGGCTGTGCACCCTGCGGGCGCGGATTGCCTCGACCGCATCGCGGGTGATCTCATAGCTCTGATCGCGCCCGATGGCCGCCTGAATCTCGGCATCGAAATCCTGCACGCCGATCGAGGCGCGGTTCATGCCGATCCCGGCCAGGGCATCAAGGCGCGCGTCGTCGATCTCGTTCGGGTCTATCTCGACCGAGAATTCGGCCTCCCGGCCCATGGGGACCGCATCGAAGATCGCCTGGCCCAATGCGCGCATCTGTTCAGGCGGCAGCAGGGTGGGCGTGCCACCGCCCCAGTGCAGCCGCGAAAGCGTTATACCTTTGGGCAGGCTTGCCTTCAGCAGTTGCAATTCATGCTTCAAGGCTTCAACATATGCGATAACGGGCGCCTCGCTGCTCGTCCCTTGGGTGCGGCAGGCGCAGAACCAGCACAGCCTGCGGCAGAACGGCACATGGATGTAGAGCGAGATTTGGCTATCAGGGGCAATGGCACGCAACCAGCCCTCCAACGTATCCGCGCCGACACCCGGCCCGAACTGCGGCGCGGTCGGGTAGCTGGTGTAGCGAGGCACGCGCGCGTCAAAAAGGCCCAACTGGGCAAGTTGAGATACAGTGTCCATCCGGCCACGATTAATTCCCGGACAAAAGGCGGCCTTGACCTAGATCAAACCGATGCAGAATAGCACCTCATCTCCGTTCAGGCTTACCAGCGTCCATTGTGGCGATTGTCCGATCCGGCATCGCGCCGTCTGCGCGCGCTGCGAGGATGACGAACTGGAGCGGCTTGAAGAAATCAAGTATTATCGCAGTTTCGAGGCCGGGCAAACGGTGGTCTGGTCTGGCGACCGGATGGATTTCGTGGCCTCGGTGGTTTCCGGGATAGCCACGCTGACGCAGACCATGGAGGATGGCCGGCGCCAGATGGTGGGGCTGCTGCTGCCTTCGGATTTCGTGGGCCGGCCGGGGCGCGACACCGCCGCCTATGACGTGACCGCCATCTCCGATCTGGTGATGTGCTGCTTTCGCAAGAAGCCCTTCGAGGACATCATGTTGACCACACCGCATGTCGGTCAGCGGCTGCTTGAGATGACGCTTGATGAGCTTGATGCGGCGCGCGAATGGATGCTGCTGCTGGGCCGCAAGACCGCGCGCGAAAAGATCGCCAGCCTGATCGCCATCATTGCGCGCCGCGATGCCTCGCTCAAGCCGGCGCACGGCGAGGGGCGGGTAACGGTGGATCTGCCACTCACCCGCGAGGCCATGTCGGAGTATCTGGGCCTGACGCTGGAAACCGTCAGCCGCCAGCTTTCGGCGCTGCGCAAGGACGGTGTGATCGAATTGCAGGGTAAGCGGCACATCATCATCCCCGATTTCGACCGCCTGATCGAAGAGGCCGGCGACGACGCTGATGGGGGCTTTCTGGTCTGACCCGATGCCGGCGCCTCAGACGGCGCCTCAGACGGTGCCACGAAAACGTTCGGGGATCGCGACCACCGGCTTGCCGGGCAGGGTGCCGGGCTTGTTGAGCGCATAGAGCGGGCGCAGCAGGCTTTGCCAGCGCCGGGCGATGGGGAAAAAGCTGTCGCCATCGCGCGGCTCGGCCTTGGTGATGATCTCGAAAAGCTGCCCGCGCCGCGTCAGATGTCCCGTCCAGCCGCCTGCCAGCCGGTCGGCATCGCCCAGTGTGCCGGCGGCGAGCGCCTGATCGACCATGCCGAAATGGAACAGGTATAGATGCGGGTCGATGCGGAAATTGCGCCCCTTGATGCGGTGCATGCCCGATCCCCAGGTCAGTGGCCGGGTGATGATGACGGGTTTGGTATAGCGGGCCGAGACATGCGCGAAGCGGCGCTGCTCAAGGAAGGGGCGCCGGGGATCGAGCGGGCCTTCGCGTTCCAGATGCTGCCCGACATCCATCCCCAGCGCCGAGATCGCCGCACCTTGCAGCCTGCTCAGATAGGCGCGCAGCCCCAGGCCCTGCGCCGGATCGACCACCAGGAATTCGTCGACATCGGTGGCGATGGCCATGTCATGGACCTGAAACAGGCCACGGGCGAAATCCGAGAGGATGCGCGCGCGCCGTCGGTCGCCCTCGGCGCGCGGCGCGGGGCGATGCGGCAAGCGCAGGATATTGGCCCCCTCCAGCCCCTCGGGCACCGGTTGGTCATGGCCGTCAAGGATGACGAAAAGGTTCTCGCGCCCCAGCGCGGCGCCGTAATGCGCAACCCATTTCGGCAGGAACAGCCCGGCGTTGCGAACCATCGTCAGCGCGCAGATGCGTTTGAGGGGCTCGGCCATGGCGCGCCTCAGCGGGTATCCCAGTCGCTGCGCCACTCGGCTTCGTGGCGCAGGAACCGGCGGACATTGCGCAGATGGAGCAGCAGCACGAAGATGTGCAGATACCACTTTCGGTTGATGTTCAGCCCGTCATGCGTGGTTTCCAGCGCTGATGGCCAATGACGGCTGAAGAAATTGCGGTAGGGCTGGGTGAAGCGGATCGGAATGCCGCCGTAATCGCCCTTGAAGGGTTTGCGCCGCCCGGCGAAGTGATAGAGGCAGATGTCGAACATCGCTGTGAAATACATCGTCTGGTGGGTGAAGATGAAGTTCCACACCGGGTTCAGTTCAAGCCATTTGCCCATGAAGACGGCGTTCAGGGCGGTCTGATCATGCATTGTCAGGCGCTCGCCGGCCTCGGCGGCGAAAGCGATCGCGCGTTCGGCAACCTGCTCGCCGCGCCACTGGGCAACGTCGATCAACAACACGCCGGAATTGAAGTAGCGCGTCTGCGGCAGGTTCAGGATCTGGAAATCCTTTGGCACGCGGTGCGGTTTGCGCATCTGCGGCAGGTCGCGCACGGCGGCGATGGCATGGCCCTTCATGTCCAGATCCAGCAGCCGGGAAAGATCGCCGCGCTGGTAGAACATGTCGCAATCCAGATAGAGCAGCCGGCGATACTGATCGGCAAAGAGATCGGGCGCGAGGATGCGCAGATAGGCCGCCAGCGGGATGCGGCTGTCGGTGTGAAGCTGATCCTGAAGCGCGGCGAGATCGACATGAACCACGCGCAGGTCATGGGTGGCGATCAGCGGATGATCGGGCAGCGGCTCGGGCGACAGGATCACCAGGTCGAAATCGCGCGCGGGCAGCTTGGTGGCGATCTGGTCAAGGACAAAGAGCGCATAGGGAAAGAACCGCGCATCCGCACAGAGGAAGACGGCCTTGTCATGCTTTGCCACGCCGGTCGGGCGCGAGATCGGAAACTGCATGCCTGCACCTTGTCGCTGGATCGTTCACGGCGCGCGCTGGTTCAGGGGCGACCGCAATCGCGCCGGGCCTTGATCCCGGCTGCTTTCTTTTGCATGCGCGGCATGGCTTGTCCAGCCGCAACGGCAGGTTGCAGGGGGTGGCAGGGGCGACGCGGTGCGGTGTTCAATGCGCCAGGAAGACCGGTGTTTCGCTGTTCTCCAGCACGTTGCGGGTGGCGCCGCCGAGGATCGCCTCGCGCAGCCGCGAATGGCCGTAGGCGCCCATCACCAGAAGGCCCGCATCAATATCGGCCATGTGGCGCATCAGCACATCCGAGACCCGCGGCAGGGTCTTGGCCAGAACCGAGACTTCGGCACGCACGCCGTGGCGCGCCAGCATCTGCGTAAGCAGCCCGCCGGGATCGGAGCGCTCGGGGCTGTGCACCGGCGGATTGACGATGACGATGGAAACCTGCGCGGCCTGTCTGAGCAGTGGCAGCGCCCGGCGCACGGCATTGAGCGCCTCGTTTGACTGGTTCCAGGCGACGACGATGCGCTCGGCGAAATCGGGCTTGAGCCCGGTCTCGGGGGTGACCAGAACGGCAGCCTGCCCCTCGAAGAGCGCAGCCTCAATCACGGCCTCCTGGGTCGGCAGGCCATCGCGGCCATAGGGTCGCGCCTGCACCACAAGATCGCTGAAGCGCGCCCGCAGCCCCACCAGCGCCGGCAGGCCGCCGAACTGCACCACGGTTGATTCGGTGCTCCAGCGCAAGGGCTGGTTGGCGAAATGGCCGCGTGCCTGTTTTTCGAGCAACCCGGCATCGGCCTGCGCGCGCTCCAGCGTTTCCCGCAGCAGCAGCGGCGAGGCTCCCATGTAGAACCCGCCCGCCGGGGTCATGTCCACACCCAGCAGGCAGGCACTCAGATGTGCGTCCTGGCGCAGGGCGAAATCGACGGCCGCGGGCAGCGTGGCTTGCAGCTCGGCGGCACCGGCAAGGAAGGTGGTGATCGATTTGTAGGCCATGGGCATTCCTTTCGCGCGTGGCTCACGCTTGCTGGCGGTTGCACCAAGCCGACAGGCTGGTGGGTCAGGGCCGGTTCCCGGCGCTCCGAAGCAGGTTCAAGGTTGACACGGGGCAATCGTGATTTCCTTGATTTCGGTCAAGCTCGTGCAATGCTGGACTTGACATGAATCAATGTCGTGCAGTGCAGCGCTGCAGATAACCGGCATGGTGCCGAGGTTCTGCCTTCCGGGGGTGGAGGCGGTCGGAAACGCCCAATGCATAGAACGAAGGGACGCAAAAATGTGGGATTACGTCAAGCTGATCGTGCTTGCCGCAATCGCGGTCACGGCCGCGATCGTGGCCAGTTACGCGCGCGATCTTGCCCATCTGGTCCACATGATCATCATCATGCTGGTCGCGACCGGGCTGTTCGTTTGGCAGATACGCCGGGTGGACGAGCCGGTGGCGCACAATCAGGGCGAATACATGGACGGCGTGATCCGGGCCGGGGTGGTCGCCACCGCCCTGTGGGGTGTGGTGGGCTTTCTGGTCGGCGTGGTCATCGCCGCGCAGCTTACCTGGCCGGAGCTGAACTTTACCTGGGCCGAGGGCTATCTGAATTTCGGGCGGTTGCGGCCCCTTCACACCTCGGCGGTGATCTTTGCCTTCGGAGGCAATGCGCTGATTGCCTCGGCCTTTTACGTGGTCCAGCGCACCTCGGCAGCGCGGCTCTGGGGCGGCAATCTGGCGTGGTTCGTCTTCTGGGGCTATCAGCTTTTCATTGTTCTGGCGGCGACCGGCTATGTGCTGGGTTCGACCCAGGGCAACGAATATGCCGAGCCGGAATGGCTGGCCGATCTGTGGCTGACCATCGTCTGGCTGGCGTTCCTGGCGGTTTATCTGGGCACGATCATCCGGCGCCGAGAGCCGCATATCTATGTCGCCAACTGGTTCTACCTCAGCTTCATCGTTACCGTGGCGATGCTGCATGTGGTCAACAACATCCAGATTCCGGTTTCGGTTTTTGGTTCGGCCTCGGTGCCGGTGTGGTCGGGGGTGCAATCGGCCATGGTGCAGTGGTGGTATGGCCATAACGCCGTGGGCTTCTTCCTGACCGCGGGCTTTCTGGGCATGATGTATTACTTCATCCCCAAACAGGCCGAGCGCCCGGTCTACAGCTACAAGCTTTCGATCATCCACTTCTGGGCGCTGATCTTTCTCTATATCTGGGCCGGTCCGCACCATCTGCACTATACCGCGCTGCCGGACTGGGCGCAGACCCTGGGCATGACCTTCTCGATCATGCTGTGGATGCCCTCCTGGGGCGGCATGATCAACGGCCTGATGACGCTCTCGGGCGCCTGGGACAAGCTGCGCACCGATCCGGTGATCCGCATGATGGTGGTGGCGGTGGGCTTTTACGGCATGGCCACCTTTGAAGGGCCGATGATGTCGATCAAGACGGTCAACAGCCTGAGCCATTACACCGACTGGACCATCGGCCATGTGCATTCCGGCGCGCTGGGCTGGAACGGCATGATCACCTTCGGCATGCTCTACTATCTGGTGCCGCGCCTGTGGAAACGCGAGCGGCTCTATTCGCTGAGCCTGGTGAGCTGGCACTTCTGGCTGGCGACCATCGGCATCGTGCTCTACGCCGCCTCGATGTGGGTGACAGGGATCATGGAGGGGCTGATGTGGCGTCAGGTCGATGCCCAGGGCTTCCTGGTCAACTCGTTCGCCGACACCGTGGCCGCGAAATATCCGATGTATGTGGTGCGCACGCTGGGCGGGATGCTGTTCCTGCTGGGGGCGATCATCATGTGCTACAATCTGTGGAAAACCGTGACGAGCGTGGGGGCCAGAAAGCCCGCGCCCGCCGCGGTGCCCGCTGAATAACGGAGGGCGTCATGAGCATTCTCAAGCATCACAAGAAAATCGAGACGCACGCGACGCTGCTTCTGGTTCTCAGCTTCCTGGTGGTCACCATTGGCGGGATCGTGCAGATTGTTCCGCTGTTCTATCTGGAAAACACCATCGAGGAGGTCGAGGGCATGCGGCCCTATTCCCCGCTGGAGCTTGCGGGGCGCGAGATCTACGTTCGCGAGGGCTGCTATACCTGCCACAGCCAGATGATCCGGCCGATGCGCGACGAGGTCGAGCGCTATGGCCATTACAGCCTGGCCGCCGAGTCGATGTATGACCACCCGTTCCAGTGGGGGTCCAAGCGCACCGGGCCGGATCTGGCGCGGCTGGGCGGGCGGTATTCGGACGAATGGCATGTGGCGCATATGATCGAGCCGCGCGCGGTGGTGCCGGAATCGATCATGCCCAGCTACGGCTTCCTGATGAACCGGGTGATCGACGGGCGCTACATAGAGGATCTGATGCGGACCTATCGCCTTGTCGGTGTGCCCTATAGCGACGAGATGATCGAAAATGCGCGGGCCGATTTTCTGGCCCAGGCCGACCCCGACGCCGATCATTCGGGCCTGCTGGCGCGCTATCATTCGGCGCAGACGCGCAACTTCGACGGGCAGCCCGAATTGACCGAGATGGATGCGATCATCGCCTATATGCAGATGCTGGGCACGCTGGTCGATTTCTCGACCTTCGTTCCGGACCCGCATCGCTGAGCCTGGAGGGCCCAATGGAAACCTACACGCTTCTGCGCACCTTTGCCGACAGCTGGCATCTGCTGTTCATGACGCTGTTCTTTCTCGGTGTCGTGGTCTGGGCCTTTCGCCCCGGCAGCCGGAAGGTGCATGACGAAACCGCCTCGATGATCTTTCGCAATGACGACAGCCCCGCCAGCGACGACACCCCGGCCCCAGGCCCGGCTTCGGCGCGCCGCGACGGCCAACCGCATGAGGCCCGCTGATGGCTGAGCCAACGAACAAGACACCCGAAAACAAGGTCAACCCGCCCGAGCGCCAGTATCCCGACCCCCGCCGGCGGCTGGAAAACGAGCCCCCCACCACCGGCCATTCCTGGGACGGGATCGAGGAATATGACAATCCGATGCCGCGCTGGTGGCTGTGGACCTTCTACATCACCATCATCTGGGCGGTGATCTACATGATCCTCTATCCCGCCTGGCCGCTTCTGACGCGCGCCACCTCGGGCGTGCTGGGCTATTCCTCGCGCGGTGAGGTTGCCGCCGAGATTGCGCGCTTTGACACCCAGAACCAGGTCTGGTTCGACCGGCTGAATGCCGCCGGGCTGGCCGCCCTCCAGGACGACCGCGAATTGCAGAGCTTTGCGGTCAATGCCGGGGCGGCGGTGTTCCGGGCGCAATGCTCGCAATGCCATGGCGCTGGCGGCGCCGGGGTGCAGGCGTCGGGCTTTCCCAACCTGCTGGATGACGAATGGCTCTGGGGCGGCACGATGGAGGACATCCACCTGACCGTGCGCTACGGCATCCGCAACGAGGATCACCCCGATGCGCGCTGGTCGGAAATGCCGGCCTTCGGCCGCGACGGGTTGCTCGACGCGGCCGAGATCGACCAGGTGGTGCATTTCGTGCTGCGGCTTTCGGGCCAGCAGGCGGACACCGCCCTTGCCGATGCCGGCGCCGAGGTCTTCGAGATGAATTGCGCCTCCTGCCACGGTGAGCGCGGCGAGGGCGATCCTTTCATGGGCGCGCCGGCGCTCAACTCGGCGATCTGGCTTTATGGCGGCAACTATGAGGCGATCCGCGAATCGGTCTACAATTCGCGTTTCGGCATCATGCCGGGCTTTGCCGGGCGTCTGCGCGACGCCGAGATCCGCGCGGTGGCTGCCTATGTCCACCAGCTTGGTGGCGGGCAATAGTGCCCGAAGGAACCGCGGCCCCGCGTTTACAGGGGTCGCGGGGCTGCGTCATCTCCGGTCCTGTTCGCGCGTTTTCCGGGGGTGGCGCAGTCGCAGGCGGGGCGCGCACGGTGCTGAAACCGGTGCGCGCCTTTGCCGCAGCATAAGGTTCATTGGCGATCCGTCTTTTTGATGCAGGTCAAGGAGGCGGGCGAGCAAAGGCCGAGAATGGGCCCGTCAGCCACCACAGGAGCAACCCGGTGAGCCCCTCCGACGAGACCCCGCAACTCTACGCCGCGCGCGAGCCGATCTTCCCGCGCCGCGTTTCGGGCAGCTTTCGCACGCTCAAGTGGTGGCTTTTGGGGGTCATGCTGGGGATCTATTACATCACCCCCTGGCTGCGCTGGGATCGTGGCCCCGCGATGCCCGATCAGGCTGTGCTCGTCGATCTGGCCAACCGGCGGTTTTTCTTCTTCATGATCGAGATCTGGCCGCATGAGTTCTACTTTGTCGCCGGCTTGCTGATCATGGCCGGGATAGGGCTTTTCCTGTTCACCTCGGCGCTGGGGCGGGTCTGGTGCGGCTATGCCTGCCCGCAGACGGTCTGGACTGATCTGTTCATCCTGGTCGAGCGCTGGATCGAGGGCGACCGCAATGCCCGCCTGCGCCTTTACCGGCAGCGATGGAGCGCCGAGAAGATCCGCAAATATGCGTTCAAATGGGCGGTCTGGCTGCTGATCGGTCTGGCCACCGGCGGCGCCTGGGTATTCTATTTCACCGATGCGCCCACACTGGCACACGATCTGATGGCGTTTCAGGCCCATCCTGTCGCCTATACGACCATCGCCATCCTGACCGCCACGACCTTCCTGTTCGGTGGCTTCTTCCGTGAGCAGGTCTGCATCTATGCCTGCCCCTGGCCGCGCATCCAGGCGGCAATGATGGACGAGGACACCATCACCATCAGCTACCGCGACTGGCGCGGCGAGCCGCGCGGCAAGCTCAAGAAGGATGCGCATGACCCGGCGATGGGCGATTGCATCGACTGCATGGCCTGCGTCAATGTCTGCCCCATGGGGATCGACATTCGTGACGGGCAGCAGATGGAATGCATCACCTGCGGGCTGTGCATCGATGCCTGCAACGACATCATGGACAGGATCGGAAAGCCGCGCGGGCTGATCGGCTATCTGGCGCTCTCCGATGAGCGCCATGAACGGCAGGGCAAGGCGCCAATCTCGGCCTGGAAGCATGTCTTCCGGCCGCGCACCATGTTCTACACGGTTCTCTGGGCGGGGATCGGCCTGGGATTGATGGTGGCGCTTTTCCTGCGCACCGATATAGACATTTCCATCTCGCCGATCCGCAACCCCACCTTTGTCGTGCTGTCGGACGGTTCGGTGCGCAATGCCTATGACATCCGCCTGCGCAACATGCACAACGCGCCGCGCCAGTTCTTCCTGACGGTGGCTGACAACCCCTCGATTCGCTTGACCATCGAGGGTGAGCCGGGCCAGCTTGTCACGGTGGGAGCGGATGAGCAGCTCAACCAGCGCGTCTATCTGACGGCCCCCGCCGGCACGGTGCCGGCCAGCGCCGAGGCTACGCCGGTGCGGATATGGGCATCGGTGACCGGCGACACGGCGCGCATTTTCGGCGAAACGGTTTTCAACGGGAGAGGGCAATGACCCAGACAATCGGCAAGGGCTTTCGTATGACCGGGCACAAGGCCCTGGCGATCTTCGTGGGTGCCTTTGGCCTCATCATCAGCGTCAATCTGTTCATGGCCTACAGCGCGGTGCGCACCTTTCCCGGCCTTGAGGTGCAAAACAGCTATGTCGCCAGCCAGGGGTTCAACGAGGCCTTGGCGCGGCAACTGGCGCTGGGCTGGGAGGTGCGCGTCGAGCATGCCGAGGGCAAGCTGAAGGTGCATTTCACCGATGCCGAGGGCGCGCCGGTGGACGTGGCCGACATGACCGCCACGCTCGGCCGCGCCACCCATACGCGCGACGACACCACCCCCGCTTTCGCCTATGAGCGCGGCACGTTCAGCGCGCCGGTGGCGCTGGAGCCGGGCAACTGGAACCTGCGGCTGGTGGCCCATGCGCCCGATGGCACCGAGTTTCGCCAGCGCATCTCGTTCTGGCATCGCGGCTAGGATGACGACATGAGCGATACCGCCGAGCCAACCGGCCTGTCTGCCTGCCCGGCCTGCGTTGCCGCACCCTCGGCGCTGGAACGCGCGGCGCGTGCGACACCATCCGATGCGCGCATCGTGCTTTCGGTGCCCGGCGCGCATTGCGCGGGTTGCATTTCGACGATCGAGCGCGACCTTGAAGCCATGGCCGGCGTGCAGTCGGCGCGGCTCAATCTGACGCTCAGGCGCGTTTCCGTGCAGGCCGAAGCCACGGTGGACGCCGGCGCGCTGGCGGCGCGGCTCAAGGCGCTGGGGTATGAAGCCCATGAGCTGGACCCCGGCACGCTGAGCATGACCGAAACCGAGCGCCAGGGGCGCGACCTTCTGATGCGGCTGGGGGTGGCGGGATTCAGCATGATGAACATCATGCTCCTGTCGGTGGCGGTGTGGTCGGGGGCGACGGATGCCACGCGCGATCTGTTTCACCTCATCTCGGCGGCGATCGCCCTGCCTACGGTGGCGTTTTCGGGCCAGCCATTTTTTCGCAGCGCCGCCGCCAGCCTGCGCGCCGGGCGGCTGGGAATGGATGTGCCGATCTCGCTGGCGATCATCCTGGCCAGCGCGATCTCGCTCTACGAGACCTTCCACTCCGGCCGGCATGCCTATTTCGACGCCGCTGTGATGCTGACCTTCTTCCTGCTGGCCGGGCGCTATCTGGATTTCCAGACCCGCGCCGCTGCGCGCTCGGCCGCGCAGGAACTGGCCGCGCTGGAAGTGCCGCGTGCGATCCGGCTGGGTGCCGGCGGCGCCGAGGAAACCGTCGCCGTCGCCGATCTGCGCCCGGCGGATGTGGTGCTGGTGCGTCCCGGCGGGCGTATCCCTGTCGATGGCGTGGTGCTCGCCGGCACGTCAGAACTGGACCGCTCGCTACTCACGGGCGAGACTCTGCCCACTTTTGCAGGACCCCAGACCGTGGTCAGCGCCGGGGCGGTCAATCTGACCGGCCCGCTGCGCGTGCAGGTGACGGCGGCGGGCAAGGACAGCTCGCTGCATCGCATGGCCGATCTGGTGGCGGTGGCGGAAGCGGCGCGCACCCGCTACACCACGCTGGCCGAACGCGCCTCGCGCGGGTATTCGCCGGTGGTCCATCTTCTGGCGTTTTCGGCCTTTCTGGCATGGATGTGGGTTTCCGGCGGGGATTGGCGGCTGGCGATCAACATTGCCGCCGCGACACTGATCATCACCTGCCCCTGCGCGCTGGGGCTGGCGGTGCCGGCGGTGGTGACGGCGGCCTCCGGGCGGCTGTTTCGCAAGGGCATGCTGATCAAGGACGGCACTGCGCTCGAACGCCTTGCCGAGGTCGATGCCGTGGTCTTCGACAAGACGGGCACGCTGACGCTGGGCACGCCCGAACCCACCAATCTGGACGATTTCACCTTGCAGGAGCTGGCGCTGGCGGCGGCGTTGACGGCGGCATCGTCGCATCCGCTGGCGCGCGCCCTGGCCGAGGCGTTGCGCCGCAAGGGGGTGACGCCCGCCGCGCTTGAAGCGGTCGCCGAGGTGCCGGGCCACGGCATCGAGGGGCAGTGGCGGGGACGCCGGCTGCGGCTGGGTCGTGCCGCCTGGGCCGGTGCCGAGGCGCTCGACGTGACCGCGAGCTATCTGTCGCTTGAAGGAGCGATGCCGCGCGCCTTCACCTTTGCGGATCGTCTGCGCCCCGGCGCCGAGGCGGCGGTGGCGGCGCTCAAGGCGCAGGGCAAGGCAGTCTGGCTGATTTCTGGCGATGTGCCAGGTGCCGTGAGCGAGCTGGCCGCGCGGCTGGGCATCGCGCAGTGGCAGGCCGAGGCTCTGCCGCAAGACAAGGCTGCCGCCATCGAGGCGCTGCAACGCGATGGCGCGCGGGTGCTGATGGTCGGCGACGGGCTCAACGATACCGTGGCGCTGACCGCCGCGCATGTGTCGATCTCGCCGGCGTCGGCGCTCGATGCGGCGCGGGTTGCCTCGGATATCGTGCTTCTGGGCAACGATCTCGCACCGATCGCCGAGGCGCAGCGCATCGCCGTTCAATCTGTGAGCCGTATCCGCGAGAATTTTGTGATATCCTTCGGCTACAATGTGGTGGCGGTGCCGATCGCGCTTCTGGGGTTTGCCACCCCGCTCTGGGCGGCGCTGGCGATGTCGGTGTCGTCGATCACCGTGGCGCTCAATGCGCTGCGCCTGAAATGAAGGAGGTCCGCGCATGGATGCGCTCGGTGTCTTGATCCCGGTCTCGCTGCTCCTGGGGCTTGTGGGGCTTGTGGGGTTTTACTGGACGCTCAAGCGCGGCATGTATGACGACCCCGAGGGCGACAGCCGCCGCATCCTGCGTGACGATTACGACGACAAGCCAAAGAGCTGACCGGCGGCCACTTCAGCCATGGATGTAATGCAGCCCCTGAAAGCGCGTGCGCAGGGCGCGGGTCTCGGCTGCCAGCGCGCCAGGGTTAGGGCTTTGCAGCGCGCGTGCCATCAGATCGGCGAGTTCGGGCGCGTCGGCGGGGGTGACGCCGCGCCGCGTGATCTCTGGCGTGCCCAGCCGCAATCCGTTCATTGCCCCCTCCATCGCTGTCAGCGGCAGGCCGATCCCCGATGTCAGAAAGCCCGCCGCCTCCAGATGTCGCGCCATGGCCGCGCCGCCACCGTGCTGGCGGGCATCCAGCGCGAACTGATGCGACCCGGTGATGCCGCGCGCGGTGGCAAAGACTGGCGCGCCACGCGATTGCAGTGCGACGGCGAGGGCCTGTGCGGTGTCGATCATGGCTTGCGCATAGGCCGGGCCGAAATCGCGCCAGTCCAGCAGCCCCAGCGCCAGCGCCGCCACGCGCCCTGCGTCGAAATTGGCGGTCATGCCGGGAAAGGCCACGGCATCGAGCCTGCGCGCGATCCCGGCGTCATTGGTCACGATCAGCCCGCCGGCCGGGCCGCCAAGGCTTTTGTAGGTGCTCATCGTCATCAGATGCGCGCCCTCGTCAAGCGGGTTTGGCCAGGCGCCACCGGCGATCAGCCCGCATTGATGCGCGGCGTCAAAGAGCAGATACGCGCCCACCGCATCGGCGATGGCGCGCACCTCGCGCACCGGATGGGCGAACAGGTTGAGGCTGCCGCCCAGCGTGATCAGGCGCGGCTTCAACCGCCGTGCCAAGGCTTCCAGCGCGTCCAGATCCAGTGTGAAACCATCGGCATCAACCGGTGCTGCGTGGCATTGCAGCCCGTAAAGCCCGGCGCAACCGGCCTCGTGATGGGTGACATGCCCGCCGATGCTGGTCGGCGGAGCGATGATCGTGTCGCCCGGACGGGTGAGTGCCATGAAGCCAAAGAGATTGGCCATGGCGCCCGAGGGCACCCGCAATTCGGCATGGCTGGCATTGAACACCTGGGCAGCGAGTTCCGCGGCGATCACCTCGATCTCCTCGATGGCGTGCAGGCCGGTTTCATACTTGTCGCCCGGCCAGCCCAGTGAAGGACGGCTGCCAAGCCCGCGCGCCAGCGCCGCCTCGGCGCGCGGGTTCATGACATTCGCTGCCGGGTTGAGGTTGAAGGCACGCCGGTCATGGGTTTCGCCATTGCGCTCCATCAGGGCCTCGATGCGCCGCGCCATCGCGGGTGCGCCGGCTTCTACCGTGGCGGCGATCTGCTGCACCCGCGCCTCGCAGGCTTCGGGCACCCAGGAGCGATGGGCAAGCTGGGGCATGGCGGTCTCCTTTTTCGTGGATCAGAGCAAGGATTGCACTTGCCAGCAATGCAGATTTATGAAAAATTAGGGTAAGAAAAATTGAGGCAAGAAAAAAACAGGCAAAATGACTGTCCAGCCGCCGCGTCCACGGATGCCGCCGTTATCGGCGTTGCGCGCCTTCGAGGCGGCAGGGCGGCTGGGCGGCTTCGCCCTGGCCGCCGAGGAGCTGGGGGTGACGCCGGGGGCTGTGACCGCGCATCTCAAGGGGCTTGAGGCCCGGTTGGGCGCGGCGCTTTTCGAGCGCGAGGCGCGCGGCGTGCGCCTGACGGCACTGGGCGAGAAGGTGTTACCCGAGTTCACCGCCGCTTTCGATGCGCTCAATGCTGCCGTGCAACGGCTGCAAGGCGAAGCGGCACCGCAGCAGGTGCGGATCGCCACGCTACCGGCAATTGCGCAGCTCTGGCTGTCACCGCGCCTGCCCGGCCTGCGCGCCGCCGCGCCCGAGATCCGGGTTTCCATCACCGCGCTGGAAGCTCCCCCCGAGCAGAAGCGCGATGCGCACGATCTTTACCTGTTCTACCAGCCAGCCGGGGCGCGGCGCGGCGCGCAGGCGCTGGCGCGCGATACAATCTTTCCCGTCTGTGCACCCGATCTGGCCGCGCGGCTGCACCGCCCTGCCGATCTGAACCCCGAGGAATGCCTCGTCGATTCCACCTGGGCTTCGGATTGGTTTGATTGGGCCGAGGCTGCGGGGCTGGAGGGGTTTCGCCCGCGCGGGCCGGTCTATTCGCTTTATGCGCTGGCGGTCGAGGAAGCGGTCAATGGCGCGGGTGTGCTGATGGCACATGGGGCGCTGGTGGCCCGTCACCTTGCCGGGGGGCGTCTGGTGCGGCCGTTCGGCCCGCTGGTGGAGCGCCCGCTGGCCCTTACGCTGTGGCCGGCGCGCGCGCCCGCGAAAGGCTCAAGCGTGGCGCGCGTCATCGACTGGCTGTGCGCGCCGCCTGATGGCGAGACAGGGAAGGGCTGAAAGCCCCCGCGAGGCCGTGCCCTTTCGGCAAATGCCTTCAGGCGAAAGCGGCTTCGAGCGCGATTTCCACCATATCGCCAAACGAGCGCTCGCGGGCATCGGCGGGCAGGGCCTCATGCGTCAGCAGATGGTCCGAGATCGTCAGCACCGCCAGCGCCCGCGCGCCATGGCGTGCCGCCACCGCGTAAAGCTCGGCAGCCTCCATCTCCACGCAGAGCACGCCGTGGCGCTGCATGATCTCGTTGAGATCGGGGCGTTCGTCGTAAAATACATCCGAGGAATAGATATTGCCCGCATGCACCGGCAGGTCGCGTGCCTGCGCGGCGGCATGGGCGGCCCGCAACAGGCCGAAATCGGCGCAGGGCGCGAAATGCAGCTCGCGGAAGATGCCGCGCGAGGGCATGCCAAGCGTGGTGCAGCCCATCGCCAGCACCAGATCGCGGATCTTCACGCCAGGCTGCATTGCCCCGGCCGAGCCCACCCGGATCAGCGTTCTTGCGCCATAGTCGCGGATCAGCTCATTGGCATAGATCGACAGCGACGGCATGCCCATGCCCGAACCATGGATCGTCACCCGATGCCCGCGCCAGGTGCCGGTATAGCCCAGCATGCCGCGCACCTCATTGACCAGCACCGGATTGTCGAGAAAGGTTTCGGCCGCCCAGCGGGCGCGATAGGGATCGCCCGGCATGAGCACGGTTTCGGCGATCTCGCCGGGTTTGGCACCGATATGGACGGTCATTCTGGCTCCTGCAATGCAAACGGCTTCAGCCGATGGTGAATTGCGCCTCGATCGTTACCGGAAAGGCGACCGAACGAGCGATGAAACAATAGCGATGAACCTCATGGTGCAGGGCCTCGGCGTGGATCAGGTCGGTGCCCGGTGCCACGGTGATCTGCGGATGCAGCCTTGCCGACAAGAAGCGCCCCGCCCCGTCGGGCATGGTTTCGCCCAGCCCCTCGGGGGTATCGGTATACTCATGAACAACAATCCCCGCCACCGCCGCCAGATGCAGATACCACAGCATATGGCATGAAGAGAGCGCGCTGAGCAGCAGATCTTCGGGGTTCATGCGTGCCGGATCACCGCCGAGCAGCGGATCGTTGGAACATTCGATCACCGCCTTTCCGGGCACGGCGACGTTCCAGCTTCGGTCATAGGCGCGGTAGCCGCTGGTGCCAGTGCCGCGATTGCCGGTCCAGATGACATGCGAATGGTAGATATGGGTCTTGGGGTTGGCCATGGGCTTCCTCCTGTCAGCCAAGCTGCCGCAGGATCAGCGCCAGCGCAATGGCCCACATCACCATACCGATCAGCACCTCGAAGACCTGCCATGCACGCGGGCGGGCCAGCACCGGGGCCAGGAAACGCGCCCCATAGCCCAGCGTGGCAAAGAAGCTGAACGAGGCCAGAATCGCGCCTGTGCCAAAGGCCCATTCGTAGGGTGTGTAACGGGTGGACAAGGCACCCAGCAGCGCCACCGTATCCAGCCATACATGCGGGTTGGCCCAGGTCAGCACCAGGCAGACCAAAAGCACCTGCGCTGCCGCCACTGGCTGATCGCGCGCCGGCACCAGCCCCGCGCCACCGCGCCATGCAGCCTGAAAACGCAGCCCGCCATAGACCAGCAAGAAGCCCACGCCACCCCACAGCATCGCCGCCGCCAGCCAGGGATGCGCCGCCGACATCGCGCCGAAGCCCGCCACACCCAGCGCGATCAGCAGGGCGTCCGAAACGGCGCAGACGAGCACCACCAGCGCGACATGCTCGCGCCGCAATCCCTGCCGCAGCACGAAGGCGTTCTGCGCACCGATCGCGGCGATCAGGCTCAGGCCGCTCAAATAGCCGGCAATCAGGGCTGGGGTCATGGCGCGGCTCGGATCCTGCTGCGAGCGGGGAGGGGGAAGTCGGTGGCGGCGGTTACAAGGCGATGGGTGACTCAGGCGCTGCGACGTTCCTGCAAGCGATCGAGTGCCTGCAACCGCCAATAGGTCATCTGCGCCACCGCCAGCCCTGCCGGGCCGCCGGCCCAGTCCAGCCGGAACGGTGCGAAATGGCGGATGCGGTCGCTTTCGCCGAGTATTGCCTCGGCCACCACGCGCCCGCCAATCGCGGTGGTGTTCAGCCCGTGGCCGCCAAAGGCCGTGGCATGCCAGACGCCAGGTTCGAGCATGCCGATCTGTGGCATCAGATGGCGTGCATAGGCCATCAGCCCCGACCAGCTCAGTTCCGTGCGAAGCGGTGCAAGTTGCGGATAGACATCCAGCATCGCGCGGCGCAACCGCCGGGCAATGCCCTGCGGCCCGGCATCCATGGTGCTGATGCACCCGCCCCACAACAGCCGTTTTCCGCCATCGACCAGGCGGTAGTAATCGCCCGCGCGGCGATCATCGCCAATGGCGCAACGGGTGCGGATGGCGCTGGCCAGCAGTTCAGGCGCTTCCTCGCTTTGCATGACATAGGTGGCAATCGGCAGCATGGCGCGGCGCAGACGCGGCTCCAGCGCGTCGGTATAGCCGCCGGTCGTCAACAGCACATGGCGCGCATGGACCTGCCCGCCGTTGGCGGTGTGCACGGTCTTTTCGGGCAGATCGAGACAGAGCCGGGTGGCGGCGCTTTGCTCATGGATGCGCCCGCCCAGCCTTTCGAACTCGGTTGCCAGCGCGCGCAGGTAGTTCAGCGGGTGGATATGGAAGGCGCGGGTGTCGTGCAGCGCGTGGCGGTAGCGCTCGGTCTGCACATGCTGCGCAAGCGAGGCACGGTCGATGTAGTGCAACGGATAGTCGAAAAGCGCCTGGGCGCGTTCGGCATCGGCGTGCAGATCGGCGCTGTGGTCGTGGCGGCGCATCCTGAAAATCCCCTCGGCGAGCATCACATCGTGGATGCCCAGCGTGGAAATGGTTTCACGCACCATCTCGGCACCTTCGATCGACAGGCGGTGAAGATCGGCGGCGGCGTTGGTGCCGACACGCCCGGCGATCGCTTCATGCCCACAGGCATAGCCGGGCGAGACGAAGCCGCCATTGCGCCCGGAAGCGCCAAAGCCGACCGCGCGGGCTTCCAGCACCACCACCGACTGTCCGGCGCGCGCCAGATGAAGTGCGGCGCTCAGCCCGGCCAGCCCGCCGCCGATCACCACGCAATCGCCCTCGGTGCTGCCGGTCAGGGCAGGGCGTTGGCGATGTTCGGTGAGGGTGCGCGAATAGAAGGTATCTGGATACTGCATGGCAAGGTCCGCAACAAAGATCGCGTGACCCTATTGCGCGGTGTGAGCAAGCGCAATGCCCCTGCCGCAAGCGGTGGGCGGCGGGGGCATGGATACTGGCGGCGCTGGCGGCACTGCGGTATCATGGCACAAACGCGGGCCTGTCAACGAACCGCAGCATGAACGGGCAGACCATTCAGCGATGACCGCCTTGACCAAGTATCAACGGCTTGAAGGCTCGGGCCTCTGGCGCGCGGATCCGCAGCAGCAGCGGCGCGATGTCGTGGTGGCGCTTGGCGACGCCAGCCTGACCATCACCGATGCCCGCAGCGGCGCGGTGCTCAGCCATTGGTCCCTGCCGGCGGTGCAACGGGTCAATCCTGGCCGGATGCCGGCGCTGTTCACTCCGAGCTCTTTGGCGGGGGCGCAGGCCGGCCCCGAGGACGAAGGCGAAACGCTGGAGCTTGATGACGAGACATTGATCGGCGCATTGGAGACCATTCGCGCAGCACTTGCCCCGCGGCACGTGGCGCAGCGGTTGCGCCGGGCGCTGGCCGCGGTGGCTATCGTGGCGATGGTGGCGCTGGGGGTGTTCTGGTTGCCGGGCGCGCTGGTCAATCATGTCGCGGGCATCGTGCCGCCGGCCAAGCGCGCACAGATCGGCCGCGAGGCGCTGGAGGATCTGACAGCAACGGCGCAGGGCGTGCGGCTATGCGCCGATCCGGCGGGGCGGCAAGCCTTGGCAACCTTGCGCAACCGGGTGCTGGGGGCGGGGCCGCGTGTGATGGTTGTCGCCGGACTTGAGGGTTTTGAGGCGGCGCATCTGCCGGGGCGGCTGGTTATTGTCAGCAGCGCGCTGCTGGAGCGGCTGGATAGCCCCGAAGCCCTGGCCGGCTACCTGATCGCCGAGGATCTGGCCGGCGCCGCGCGCGATCCGCTGCGCGACCTGCTGCACCACGCCGGGCTGCGCGCCACCTTCGCTTTGCTGACCACCGGCAATCTGCCGCGCAGCGCTCTGGCGGGCTATGCCGGGCATCGTCTGGCGCGACCCCCGGCCTTGCCCGAACCTGCCGCTCTGGCGGCCCGGCTGGAGGCGTTGGGCATCTCGCCCTCGGCCTATGCGGTCGCGCTGTCGGATCATGGCGCGGCGCTGGCCGAAGCGCTGGCCGATCAACCCGCAGGCACGGCACGGGCGGCCCAGCGGCTCTTGAGCGATGGCGAGTGGATCACCATGCAGAACATCTGCCAGAACTGACCCCGCAAATTGAAACCCCGGCCGCCGAGGCGACCGGGGCTGGTGCAGGCCATGCGTTGCGTGTCAGCGCAGGAAAGCGTCGCGGAAGCCCATGGCGCGTGCGGTGCGCAACGCGGCGTCAAGCTCGGCGGGGCTGGCGAATGGGCCGGCCATCACCACCTCCAGCGCCTGACCGCTGCGGCGCAGCTGGCTGCGCGCCACCGGCAGGCCCTGCGCCTGAAGCTGGGCGATGGTGGCGCGCGCATTGGCGGGAACGCCAAAGGTGCCCACCTGCACGAAGCGCCCCCCTGACGCGGCCGGTGCGGTGGCGGATGCCGTGCGGGGTGCGGCGCTGACGCCTGCATCGCTGCCCATGGTCGAGACGCGCACCTGCGGCGCGGCCGCCGCGGCATGCTGGCGCAGCGGCGTGCTGCCATCGTGGCGCGGGTGCTGCGGGGCCGGGCGCAGATGCGCATCAGGCCAACGCGGCGCATAGGCCGGCGGCAACTGATAGACATTCGGTGCCATCGGCGAAGGGTTCACGCCGTTCCATGGCTCCCAGACACCGCCGCGCGGTGCCAGTTCGCGCACCGCATCGGCGGGATGCTGGGCCTGCGGACCGCAGCGCAGCGGCAATTCGGGGCGCGAGGGGCCGGGCACCATATACATCTGGCTGTGCGGTGTCATATGCGCGCAGGGCGAGGGGCCGGTGCGGTCGTAGAAGCTCCAGCGGGTATCAAGCCCATGCGGCCCCGAAACCCGGTGCACCGTGCCGCCGGCCGGGGCTGCCGATGTGGTCGCCGCGGCGCGCGGGCGGCTGGGTTCGGGCGGGACGGAATAGGGGATGGTGCTGCTGACCATCGCGGGACGATGCGTCGCGGGCTGTGGCGCGCTGGGCTGCGGGGCCGGGCGGCTGGCGGCCACCAGCGGCGCGGTCTGCATCGGCACGCCGGCAGGCACCCCCGAAGGCGCACCGGCGGCGGCAAAGGTCGGTTGCTGGCCGCACATCGGGCGGCGGTCGTCGCCGTAGCGTGGCACCCAGTTGATGCGCCCGTTGAAGCCGGTGCGAATGAACACGCAACCGCGGCTGTCGACATATTGCGCGCCGCCGAAACTGGCGGGGGGCACCTCCGCCGGAATGATCGGGCCGCTGCGGCTTTGCGCAAGCGCTCCGGTAGCCCCGAGAGCCGCGATCAGCGCCGCGGCAGACAGACTTTTGGCAAACATCTTCCACCCCCTGGTAACACGGCCCAAGGATGCAACGATGGCGGGCGCGAGTAAAGCCTTATCTTCCCGCTACTTGGTCCCGTAGAGCCGGTCGCCGGCATCGCCGAGACCCGGCAGAATATAGCCCTTGTCATTGAGCCGTTCATCCAGAGCGGCCGTGACTACAGGCACATCGGGATGGGCCTCGCGCATGCGTGCCACCCCTTCGGGCGCGGCCAGCAGGCACAGGAAGATGACGTTTGTGGCACCCGCTTCCTTGATCAGGTCAACCGCCTTGGCCGAGGAATTGCCGGTGGCCAGCATCGGATCGACCACGATCACCAGCCGTTCCTCAAGCTCGGAGGGCAGCTTGGAATAATATTGCACCGGTTGCAGCGTGTCATGGTCGCGGTAAAGCCCGATGAAGCCCACCCGCGCCGAGGGGATAAGCTCCAGGATGCCATCCAGCAGCCCGTTGCCTGCGCGCAGGATCGACACCAGCGCCAGCTTGCGGCCCTTGAGCGTGGGCGCGGTCATGGGGCCCATCGGTGTTTCGATCGCCTCGGTGGTCAGCGGCAGGTTGCGGGTTACTTCATAGGCCAGCAACATGCTGATTTCGCGCAGCAACTGGCGGAACTTGGCGGTCGAGGTGTCCTTGTCGCGCATGATGCTGAGCTTGTGTTGAACCAGCGGGTGGTCCACCACGGTCAGATGTTGCGGGTCTTTCGGCTCGGTCATGCGGCGCTCTCCAGTCGACTCAAAAGGGCCCGGCGCGTGGCATCGTCGCAAAAGGCTGCCCGCGCGGCATCTGCGTTGATGGCGAGGAAATCCGCCGCTGTCCAGCCAAAGGCGTGCGCCAATGCCTCGTATTCGCGCACATTGGTCGAATGGAAGAAGGGCGGATCGTCGGTGGAAAGCGTCAGTTTGATCCCGCGCTCGCGCAGCCTTGCGACGGGGTGATCGCTGAAGCGCGCATAAAGCCCCAACGCTACATTCGAGCCGGGGCAGACCTCAAGCACCACGCCGCGCTCGGCCAGTTCCGCCACCAGCGCCGGGTCTTCGATGGCGCGAACGCCGTGGCCGATGCGCTCGACCTTGAGGGCATCGAGCGTATCGCGCACCGATTCCGGCCCGCCCCATTCGCCGGCATGGCTGGTCAGCCGCAGGCCGGCCTCGCGCGCGCAGTCAAATGCCCATGCGAAATCGGCGGGCTGGCCGAATTTCTCGTCGCCCCCCATGCCGAAGCCGGTGACAAAGGGGCCGGCGGTCTCGGCGGCACAGCGCGCGCTGGCGCGGGCCTTCTCGGCGCCGAAGTGGCGAACGCAGGTGACGATGCCGCGCATCTCGATGCCATGCGCGCGCCGCGCTTCCGTTGCGGCCTCCTCGATGGCATGCAGGTATTCGCGCCAGGCACCCGGATCGCCACCGCCGCAGAAATCGGGCGAGATGAAAACTTCCGTGTAGATCACCCCGTCGCGCGCGCTTTGCTCAAGCACCGCAGCGGTCAGGCGGGCGAAATCACGCGGGGTCTGCAAGGTGGTGCAGGCGGCCTCATAGACCTTCAGGAAATCCCAGAAGTCATGATAGGCATAGGCGCCCTCGACGCTGAAGATCCCGTCGATATCGAGCTTCTTCTCGCGCGCAAGGCCGCGAATGAAGGCCGGTGGAGCGGCCCCCTCGATATGCAGATGCAGCTCGATCTTCGGCAGCGCCGGATCGATCAGGGGCGGCTGGTCGTGGTTTGCTGGCTTGCGCATGGCAGAAAGCTCCTTCCCGGGCCGCGTTCGCTCAGCCCCAGATGCACAGCCACCGATGCCGCGACATCGACAAAAGCGCAAGGCCCTATCTGCCCCGCGCCATAGCCCCAGGCCAGCACCGGCACGCGCTCGCGGGTGTGATCGCTGCCGCGCCAGGTGGGGTCATTGCCGTGATCGGCGGTGAAGATCGCCAGATCGCCGGGGCGCAGCCGTGCCAGAAAGGCGCCGGCGGCAATGTCGAAAGTTTCCAGCGCGCGCGCATAGCCAGCCACGTCGCGCGGGTGGCCATAGTGGCTATCGAATTCCACCAGGTTGGAAAAGGTCAAGGAACCGGGCTCTGCATCGGCTGCAAGCCTGTGGAGATGTTGCAAAAGGTCAGCATCGGATTTGCCCTTGTGCAGACTGCCGATGCCGCGCCCGGAAAAGATATCGCCGATCTTGCCGATGGCATGCACCGGCCGGCCATCGGCCTGTGCCCAGTCCAGCAGCGTCGGCGCAGGTGGCGCGATGGCGAAATCGCGCCGGTTGCCGGTGCGGGTGAAGCCTTGTTCGGGCGTGCCGGTGAAAGGGCGGGCGATCACCCGGCCCACGCGGCGGTCGTGCAGAAAGGGGGCCAGAGCTGCACAGAGCGCGTGCAGCCGCTCCAGCCCGAAGGCTTCCTCATGCGCGGCGATCTGGAAGACACTGTCGGCGGATGTGTAGCAGATCGGCCAGCCGCTGCGCAGATGCTCGGCACCCAGTTCCTGCATGATTGTCAGCCCCGAGGCGTGGCAATTGCCCAGGATGCCCGCGGTGCCGGCATGGCGGCAGACCTCGGCCAGCAGTTCGGCATCAAAGGCGGGGCGGGTGTCGGGGAAATAGGTCCAGTCCCAGGGCACGGGCACGCCGGCCAGTTCCCAATGCCCCGAGGGCGTGTCCTTGCCGCGCGACACTTCGGTTGCCGCGCCCCAGAGCCCGGTGGGCTCGGCAGTCAAGCCTGGCGCACGCAGCCCCGAGGCCAGTTCGATCGCCCGGCCCAGGCCCAGTGCATCCAGCACCGGCAGATGCAGCGGGCCGCTGCGCCCCTGATCGGCGCGTCCATCGGCGCAGGCTTCGGCGATATGGCCCAGCGTATTGGCCCCCTCGTCGCCGAAGGCGGCGGCATCCGGCGCGCCGCCGCAGCCCACGGAATCGAGCACCACCAGAAAGGCACGCCCGTTCATGCGATGCGCTCCTTGATCAGTGCGGCGGGTGGCGGGTTTTCGCCCAGCGAATAGGCCGCACGCACCGCCGCAATCGCAGCCTCGGCGCTGGCGGTGTCGGCGGCGTGAACCTGTGCCAGCGGCGCGCCGGGGATGACAACTTCGCCCAGCGCGACGATCCCGCGAAGCCCCACGCGCGGATCAATGGCATCGCCCTCGCGCAACCGCCCGCCGCCCAGCATGACCACGATCTGCCCCAGCGCGCGGGTGTCGATGGCGCGGACGCTTCCGCCCGCAGTGGCGGGAACATCCCGTATGACCGGTGCTTGCGGCAGATGATCGCACCAGCGGGCCAGAAAATCGCCCGGTCCGCCAAGGGCCGCCACCATGGCGCCAAAGCGCTCGGCCGCCGCGCCTGAGCGCAACGCCGCCTCGATTCGCGCCGCGCCGCTGGTGGCATCCGCAGTCAGGCCCGCCAGCGCCAGCACCTCGCCGCCCAATGCCAGCGTCAAATCCCAAAGCCGGGGGCTGCGCCGCGCCAGCGTCAGGGTTTCCATGACCTCGGCGACCTCCAGCGCGTTGCCGGCGGCGGTTGCCAGGGGCTGGTTCATATCGGTGATCAGCGCCACGGTGGGGCAGCCGGCGCCATTGGCGGTATCCACCAGTGCCCGCGCCAGTTGTCGTGCGGCATCCGGCGTGGCCATGACGGCGCCCGAGCCGGCCTTGACGTCAAGCACCAGCGCATCCAGCCCGGCGGCAAGCTTCTTGGCCAGGATCGAGGCGGTGATGAGATCCACGCTTTCAACCGTCGCCGTCACGTCGCGCACCGCGTAAAGCCGCCGGTCGGCGGGCGCGATCTGCCCGGTGGCGCCGACGATGGCGCAGCCGGTCTGTGCCACAACACCGCGCAGCCGGTCCTCGGGCACCTCGGCCCGGTAGCCGGGGATCGCCTCCAGCTTGTCGAGCGTGCCGCCGGTATGGCCCAGCCCGCGCCCCGAGATCATCGGCACATAGGCCCCGCAGGCCGCCAGCGCCGGCGCCAGCAGAAGCGAGACACAATCGCCCACGCCGCCGGTGGAATGCTTGTCCAGTACCGGGCCGGGCAACGACCAGTCCAGCTGCCTGCCGCTGTCGCGCATCGCCAGGGTCAGCGCCACGCGCCCGGCCTCGCCCAGCCCCTTCAGGCAGACGGCCATGGCAAAGGCCCCGGCCTGGGCATCGCTGACGCGCCCATCGGCCAGCCCCTGCGCAAACCAGGCCAGGGCGGCCGCATCGGGCGGGCGGCCATCGCGCACCGCGGCGATGATGGCGGCGGCATCCATCAGGTGCGGTCCATATGCTCGGCCGTGAAGGCGCCGGGCAGCAGCTCTTCCATGCGCATCGTCAGACTCTGGCCGTCGGTGGTGGCCATGGTGATCGGAGTACCGGGTGGCGCGAATTCGCGCAGCTTCTGGCGGCAGCCGCCGCAAGGTGGCACCGGCGCAGCGGAATCGGCGACCACGCAGACCTCGACGATGCGCGTGTCGCCGCCGGCGATCATCGCGGCAATCGCCCCGGCCTCGGCGCAGGTGCCCTGCGGATAGGCGACGTTTTCCACATTGCAGCCGGCATAGACGCGCCCGGATGCCGCCCGGATCGCCGCACCGACCTTGAAGCGGGAATAGGGCGCATGGGCGTTCTCGCGCACATCCAGTGCTGATTGCAGCAGCGACATCAGGGTGGGCTCCATGTTAGGGTGTTTGCGATAACCTTGGTATGCCGCGCGTCCGGTTGCAAGAGCGGCCCGGGCCGTGGAAGATATTCGCGCGCCACCCTGCCCGTCGTTCTGCCCGCCTTCCGCCCTTCGCGCCGGGGTCGCGGGGATGACACTTGAATGAGGGGGGCGTTCCGCGTTATCACAGACGCCAGAGGTAGTTTAATGCTAAACTTCTTTTGATGGCCCGGGGAGGGGCGCGTGATGATCGACAAGAGCCGCGAGATTTTCCGCCAGACAGCGCTTGATTATCATGAGTTTCCGCGCCCCGGAAAGCTGGAAATCCGCGCCACCAAGCCGTTGGCCAATGGCCGGGATCTGGCCCGCGCCTACAGCCCCGGCGTGGCCGAAGCCTGCCTTGAAATCCAGGCCGACCCGGCCAACGCCTCGCGCTTCACCGCGCGCGGCAATCTGGTGGCTGTGGTGTCGAACGGAACGGCGGTGCTGGGGCTGGGCAATATCGGGGCGCTGGCTTCCAAGCCGGTGATGGAGGGCAAGGCGGTGCTCTTCAAGAAATTCGCCAATATCGACTGTTTCGACATCGAGGTGAACGAGCCCGACCCGGAAAAACTGGCCGAGATCGTCTGCGCGCTGGAGCCCACCTTTGGCGCCATCAATCTTGAAGACATCAAGGCGCCTGATTGCTTCATCGTCGAACGCATCTGCCGCGAGCGCATGGGCATTCCGGTCTTTCATGACGACCAGCACGGCACCGCCATCGTGGTCGGCGCGGCGGCGGTGAACGCGCTGCATCTGACCGGCCGCAAGTTCGACGAGATCAAGGTGGTGTCCACCGGCGGCGGCGCGGCGGGGATTGCCTGTCTCAACATGCTGCTCAAGCTCGGCGTCAAGCGCGAGAATATCTGGCTGTGCGACATTCACGGTCTGGTCCATGAGGGCCGCGATGTGGACATGAACCCTGAAAAGGCCGCCTTCGCGCAAGACACCGACAAACGCACGCTCGCCGAGGTGATCGACGGTGCCGATCTCTTTCTTGGGCTTTCGGGCCCTGGTGTGCTGGCCTCTGAAATGGCCTCCCGCATGGCGCCAAAGCCGATCATATTCGCGCTGGCCAATCCCACCCCCGAGATCATGCCCGAGGATGCCGAGGCTGCCGCGCCGGGTGCGATCATCGCCACGGGGCGCAGCGATTTTCCTAACCAGGTCAACAATGTGCTGTGCTTTCCCTTCATCTTCCGCGGGGCGCTGGATGTTGGCGCGAGCGAGATCAACGATGCGATGGAACTGGCCTGCGTGGAGGGGATCGCGCGGCTGGCACGCGCCACCACCTCGGCCGAGGCCGCCGCCGCCTATCGCGGCGAGACGCTTGCCTTCGGGCCGGAATATCTGATCCCCAAACCTTTCGATCCGCGATTGATGGGTGTGGTGGCCTCCGCCGTGGCCCGCGCTGCCATGGAGACTGGCGTGGCCGGCCGGCCCATCACTGATATCGAGGCCTACAAGCAGCGGCTGGACAGTTCGGTGTTCCGCTCGGCGATGCTGATGCGTCCGGTGTTCGAGGCTGCCAAAAGTGCCGCGCGCCGCATCGTCTTTGCCGAGGGCGAGGACGAGCGCGTGCTGCGTGCCGCCCATGCCATGCTGGAGGAAACCACCGAGGTTCCCATCCTCATCGGCCGCCCCGAGGTGATTGCCCGGCGTGCCGAACGTGCCGGCCTGCCGATCCGCCCCGAACGCGATTTCGAGATCGTCAATCCCGAGAACGACCCACGCTACCGCGAATACTGGGAAACCTATCACCGCCTGATGGAACGGCGCGGCGTAACGCCTGATGTCGCCAAGGCCGTGCTGCGCACCAATACCACCGCCATCGCCGCCGTCATGGTGAACCGCGGCGAGGCCGACAGCATGATCTGCGGTGCCTTCGGCCAGTATCTGTGGCACCTCAAGTATGTCCATGAGGTGCTGGGGCGCGACGGGCTCAGCCCGGTGGGGGCGCTGAGCCTGATCATCCAGACCGAGGGGCCGCTCTTCATTGCCGATACCCAGATCAACCCGGAGCCGACCCCGCAGCAGATCGCCGAAAGCACCATCGGCGCGGCGCGGCATGCACGGCGTTTCGGGGTGACGCCCAAGATCGCGTTGTGCTCGCATTCGCAGTTCGGCACGCTTGATACATCCTCGGGTCAAAGGATGCGCGCCGCGCTGGAAATCCTCGACGGTCTCGCGCCTGATTTCGAATACGAGGGCGAGATGCATGTCGATGCCGCCTTCGACCCCGAACTGCGCGAGCGCATCTTTCCGCGCAGCCGGTTGAGCGGGGCGGCCAATATCCTGATCTTTGCCAATACCGATGCAGCAAGCGCGGTGCGCAACATCCTCAAGGCGCGCGCCGGCGGGCTTGAGGTGGGGCCGATCCTGATGGGCATGGGCAACCGCGCGCATATTGTCACCCCCTCGATCACCGCGCGCGGGTTGCTCAACATGTCGGCCATCGCCGGCACGCCGGTTTCGCTTTACGGCTGAGGCCGGGGTGCGCTGGCCGAGTCGCACGCGCCGGCAGTCACGCTGCAAACTGGCGGGGCGGATTTGCAAATCTGGCATGCCCGCCCCAGCCATGGGCCAGATCGCGCCCGGATTTGCAAATCCGGCCGCGACCTCCTGCCGCAGCCCGGGCAATATTTCCGCGTCGGCGCGAAATGTCCTTCGGTAACAGCGTTGCGCGACGGGCCTTCCCTTGGGTAACTGAAGGCAACACCCAGAAGGAGGATGCCATGCGCTACGCCGAACTGCACCAATGGTCGGTCACGGACCCCAACGGCTTCTGGCTGAAACAGGCCACGGCGATCGACTGGGTGGAGGCCCCGCAGCGCGCGCTCTATGATGATCGCGCGCCGATCTATGAGTGGTTCAAGGATGCGCGTGTCAACACCTGCTGGAACGCGCTTGACCGCCATGTCGAGGGCGGGCGCGCCGAGCAGGTTGCGCTGATCTACGACAGCCCTGTGACCGGCACCAAAGAGCAGATCACCTACCGCGCCCTGCGCGACCGCGTGGCGCAACTGGCCGGGGCCCTTCAGGCGCGTGGCGTGGTGGCCGGCGACCGGGTGGTGATCTACATGCCGATGATCCCGCAGGCGGTCGAGGCGATGCTGGCCTGCGCGCGCCTTGGGGCCATTCATTCGGTGGTGTTCGGCGGCTTTGCCGCGCGCGAGCTGGCCACGCGCATCGACGATGCACGGCCCAAGGCGATCCTGGCGGCCTCATGCGGGATCGAGCCGGGGCGGGTGGTTGACTACAAGCCGCTCCTTGACGCCGCGATCGGGATGGCGGCCCACAAGCCCGAGTTTTGCGTGATCTATCAGCGCGATCAGGCCCGCGCGGCGATCGTCGAAGGGCGCGATCATGACTGGAATGCCGTTGTCGCCGCCGCCACACCTGCCGGGTGCACCCCGGTCAGCGGCGATCATCCGGCCTATATCCTTTACACATCGGGCACCACCGGCCAGCCCAAGGGGGTGCTGCGCGCCACTGCCGGGCATCTGGTGGCGCTCGCCTGGTCGATGAAGAACCTCTACAACGTCAACCCCGGCGAGGTCTTCTGGACGGCCTCGGATGTGGGCTGGGTGGTGGGGCACAGCTATATCGTCTATGGCCCGCTGATCCATGGCGCAACCAGCGTGCTATACGAGGGAAAGCCGGTGGGCACGCCTGATGCCGGCACCTTCTGGCGCATCATCGAGGAATACGGCGTGGTGAGTTTTTTCACCGCGCCCACCGCCTTCCGGGCCATCAAGCGCGAGGATCCGGCGGGGGATTTCGTGCAGAAATACGACACGTCGAGCCTGCGTTGCCTTTTTCTGGCGGGCGAGCGCGCCGACCCGGACACGGTGATCTGGGCGCAGCAGAAGCTGGGGGCGCCCGTCGTCGATCACTGGTGGCAGACCGAAACCGGCTGGCCGATCTGCGGCAATCCGCAGGGCTTCGAGCCCTTGCCGGTCAAGGTGGGCAGCCCCTCGGTGCCGATGCCGGGCTATGACGTGCGGGTGCTTGACGAGGCGGGCCGCCCGGTGGCACCCGGCACGCTGGGCGCCATCGTCATCAAGTTGCCGCTGCCGCCGGGCACGCTGCCCAATTTGTGGCAGGCCGAGGCGCGGTTCGTGAAATCCTATCTCAGCACCTTTCCGGGCTATTACGAGACCGGCGATGCCGGCTATATCGATGCCGATGGCTATGTCTATATCATGGCGCGCACCGATGACGTGATCAATGTCGCCGGGCACCGGCTTTCGACCGGCGCCATGGAGGAGGTTCTCGCCAGCCATACCGATGTCGGTGAATGCGCGGTGATCGGCGTGGCGGATCGGCTCAAGGGGCAGTTGCCGCTGGGGTTCTTGTGCCTCAACAAGGGGGCCGCGCGCGCGCCTGAGGATGTGGTGCGCGAATGCGTGGCCCTGATGCGCGAACGCATCGGCCCGGTTGCCGCGTTCAAGCTGGCCGTGGTGGTCGAGCGCCTGCCCAAGACGCGCTCGGGCAAGATCCTGCGTGCGACCATGGCGCAGATCGCTGATGGCGCCGAAGTCAAGGTGCCGGCAACGATCGACGATCCCGCAATCCTGGATGAGATAGCCACTGCGCTGGAATCGCTTGGCTATCCACAGGGTGCGGCGGCATCGTGACCGCCATGGAACCGGGGCGACAGGACGGCGCGCAATTCATCCCTTGATTGTGTGCGGGAATGGTTTCAGAGTATGGTTGTGTGATTGTTAAGAAATGTAATTTCAATGAACCAACTGAAAACGCCTCCCGCTTGCGATGCCGGGCGCCTCGCAGATCACGCCGACGAACCGGTTGTTGACCCCTCGGTTCTCGGGTCCTTGCTTGAGATGGGGAATGCCGAATTGCGGCATGCGCTTTGCCAGCAACTTCTTGCGGATTTTCGCCGCATTGATGCCGGTCTGAACACCGAACTTTCGGCCCGCGTGGCAGCCCATGCGCATGAGTTGAAGGGGCTTGCGGGCACCATCGGCGCCTATCGTCTGGCTGATATGGCCCGCAGCCTGCATGCAACTGCCGGCATGGTTGGCCCCTCGGCACTGGAGGCGCTGGTGCTGCCGGTGCGCAGCGAGCTTGCCAAGGTGGTGATCATTCTGGTTGACTGTGAACAAAGCTGTAACAAATGATGAAGGACGCATTGACCAGCGCCGATACGATCCTGCTGATCGAAGATACGCCCTCGTTGCAGATGATCTATGCCTCGGCCCTTACCCGGACCGGTTATTCGGTTGAAACCTGTGGCACTGCGGCTGAAGGCTTGGCGGCGTTCCGGCGGCTGCGCGCCTCGGTCGTGCTGCTGGATCTGATGTTGCCCGACCGCGCCGGCCTTGAGGTCATGCAGGAGCTGCTGGCCCAGGAGCCGCAGACCTGCGTCATCGTCATTACCGCCAATGGCTCGATCAACAAGGCTGTGGAGATGATGCGCGCGGGCGCACATGAGTTTCTGGTCAAGCCCTTCGATGACCAGCGCCTGCTGGCAGCGGTGGAAAACGCCCGCCGTTCGATCCGCCACCGCGTTCCCGCCCGGCCTGAGGTCTCCGGCGGGCCGGTGCTGCCGCCCTTCATCGGCCATTCGGAGCCGATGCTGGCTGTCTATGACAAGATCCGCTCGGTGGCGCGCTCGATGGCGACGGTGTTCATTACCGGCGAAAGCGGCACCGGCAAGGAGCTGTGCGCCGAGGCCGTGCATGCCACCTCGGCGCGTGCGCGCGGGCCGTTCATCGCCCTCAACTGCGGGGCGATTCCCGTCGATCTGCTGGAATCCGAGGTCTTCGGCCATCTGCGCGGCTCGTTTACCGGCGCCATTTCCGACAAGATCGGCGCGGCGGCGGCGGCCGATGGTGGCACGCTCTTTCTGGACGAGATCTGCGAGATGGATCTCAACCTGCAGACCAAGCTCCTGCGCTTCCTGCAAACATCGACCATCACGCCGGTCGGTACGACGCGCCCGCGCAAGGTGGATGTGCGCATCATCTGCGCCACCAACCGCAACCCGCTTGAAGAGGTGCGTTGCGGCAATTTCCGCGAGGATCTCTATTACCGGCTGCATGTGGTGCCGATCCATATGCCGCCGCTGCGCGCGCGCGGCGAGGATGTCATCGAGATCGCCGAGGCGCTGCTGATCGACATGGCGCGCGAGGAGGGGCACCGTTTCGAAGGGCTCGATCCCCGCGTCAAGGAGCTGTTTCGCAGCCTGCCCTGGCCGGGCAATGTGCGCCAGCTCATCAATGTGCTGCGCAATGTGGTGGTGCTCAATGACGGCCCGCGGGTCATCCCCGAGATGCTGCCGCCCGACCTCTTTGCCGAGCGCCACGCCGAGCCCGCGCCCGGCGTAAGCCCCGGTCTTCCCGGCGGGCTGGGCGAGCTGGCCGGGCGCACGCTGGCGCAGATCGAGCGCATGGTGATCGAGGAGACGCTGCGCCGCCACGGCGGATCGGTGCCGAAAACCGCGCGCGAGCTTGATGTCTCGGCCTCGACGATCTATCGCAAGCTGGATGCCTGGGCCAAAGCGGATGCGGGCTGATCGCTCAGCGAAAGGCCCGCCATGCTTGACACCCGCCCCGTTCTGTTGATCACCGGCTGTTCCTCGGGGATTGGCCATGACGCGGCGCATGCCATGGCGCAGCGCGGCTGGCGGGTCTTCGCCGCCTGCCGCCAGGCGGCCGATTGCGAGCGACTGCGCGCCGAGGGGCTGGAAAGCCCGCAGCTTGATTATACCGATTCCGCCAGCATCGAGGCGGCCCTGGCCGAGGTGCTGACGGCCAGCGGCGGGCGGCTTGATGCGCTTTTCAACAACGGCGCCCATGCCACGCCCGGCGCGGTCGAGGATCTGCCCACCGAGGCCCTGCGCGCGCTTTTCGAGGCCAATTTCTTCGGCTGGCACGATCTGGTGCGCCGGGTCCTGCCGGTGATGCGCGCGCAGGGTCATGGGCGGGTGGTGCAATGTTCTTCGGTTCTGGGCTTCACGCCGATGAAATGGCGCGGCGCCTATGTCGCCAGCAAATACGCGCTGGAAGGGCTGAGCCATGTGCTGCGACTGGAGATGCGCGACACCCCCATCCATGTCGTGCTGATCGAGCCGGGGCCGATCACCAGCCGCATCCGCGCCAATTCTATCCCGCATTTCGAGCGCTGGATCGATTGGCAGAACAGCCCGCGCGCCCAACAATACCGCACGCATCTGCTCAAAAGGCTTTATACCGAGAAATCGGCCCCCGACCGGTTTGAGCTGCCGCCCTCGGCGGTGACGCGTGCGCTGATCCATGCGCTCGAAAGCCCGCGCCCGCGCCCGCGGTATTTTGTCACGGTGCCGACGCATCTGATGGCGGTCTTGGGCCGGTTGCTGCCGCTGCGCGCGCTGGACTGGCTGATCGCGCGCGGCTGAGAGCGCGTCCGAGAGCGTGGCGGATCGCCCGGCCTGATGCCGGCGCGCTTTTGCCGAAGGGGGCTGGCAAGGGGCGGCAAACCCGCTACATCTGGCACAAGGAAAGGGGGCCAACATGTTGCTCAACGACCCGCTCTTCTGGGTCGCCGCCATTGCCTCGGGCGTGGTGCTGGCGATCCTGATCTTCGGCATCGGCAGTTTTGCCCGCGGCGGTGAATTCAACCGCCGCAATGCCAACAAGCTGATGCGCTACCGGCTGGCGGCGCAATTCGTCGCGGTGGTGCTGATCGTGGCCTTCGCCTGGTTCAAGATGCGGAGCTGAGCCATGGTGGTGCTCAACAAGATCTATACCCGCACCGGCGACAAGGGCGACACCGCGCTTGGCAATGGCGCGCGCGTGCCCAAGGACGCACCGCGCGTCGAAGCCTATGGAACGGTGGATGAAACCAACGCCACCCTGGGGATGGCGCGGCTGCATGCCACGGGCGAGATGGCGCTGGCCTTGGCGCGGATCCAGAACGACCTCTTCGATCTTGGCGCCGACCTGTGCCGCCCTGACATGGAGCGCGATCACGAGGCCGGCTATAAGCCACTGCGCATGGTCGATGCCCAGGTGGACCGGCTTGAGGCCGAGATCGATGCCATGAACGCCGCGCTGACACCGCTTCGCAGCTTCATCCTGCCTGGCGGTTCGGCGCTGGCGGCGCATCTGCATCTGTGCCGCACGGTTTCGCGCCGGGCCGAGCGGCTGGCGGTGGAACTGGCACGCACCGAGACTGTCAACCCGGCGGCCCTGCGTTATCTCAACCGGCTGTCGGACTGGTTTTTTGTTGCCGGGCGCGTGGCCAACAATGATGGTGCCGATGACATCCTGTGGGTGCCGGGCGCGAACCGCTGACGCTAACATTCTTGCGCGTCACGCATACGCGGCGTCCGGATTGTTATTTTTGTCGCTTTTGCTCTGTTGTCGGCGAAGCGAAATCGCTAGGAAGCAGTTGCACAAAACACACGGCCCCGGTGCCATGGCAGCGGGCCGCGAGCGAGGAGAGGACACCTGATGAAGGTATTGGTGCCTGTGAAGCGGGTGATCGACTACAACGTGAAGGTCCGTGTCAAGGCGGACGGCAGCGGGGTCGATCTGGCGAACGTGAAGATGTCGATGAACCCCTTTGACGAGATCGCCGTGGAAGAGGCAATCCGGCTGAAGGAAAAGGGCGTGGCATCGGAAGTGGTGGCGGTGTCGATCGGCGTGAAGCAGGCGCAGGAAACGCTGCGCACTGCGCTCGCCATGGGCGCCGACCGCGCGATCCTGATCATTGCCGCGGATGACGTTCATACCGATATCGAGCCGCTGGCCGTGGCCAAGCTGCTGAAAGCCGTGATCGACGAGGAAAAACCCGAGCTGGTTCTGGCCGGCAAGCAGGCGATCGACAACGATATGAACGCCACCGGGCAGATGCTGTCGGCGCTGCTGGGCTGGAGCCAGGCGGCCTTCGCCTCGGAGGTCACCATCGAGGATGGCCATGCCGTCGTCACCCGCGAGGTGGATGGCGGGTTGCAGACCATCAAGGCCAGGATGCCCTGCATCATCACCGTCGATCTGCGCCTCAACGAGCCGCGCTACGCTTCGCTGCCCAACATCATGAAGGCCAAGAAGAAGCCGCTCGATGAAAAGACCGCCGCCGATTACGGGGTCGATGTCAGCCCGCGGCTGACCATCGTCAAGACCACCGAGCCGGCAGCGCGCAAGGCCGGTGTCAAGGTGGGCTCGGTTGATGAGCTGATTGCAAAACTGAAAGATGAAGCGGGGGTGATCTGATGGCCGTTCTGCTCTTTGCCGAAGTGACCGATGGGGCGCTGAACCGCGACGCTACCGCCAAGACCGTCACCGCCGCCAGGGCGCTGGGCGATGTGGTGGTGCTGTGCGCCGGGGCACGCGCCGCCGATGCCGCCGCCGAAGCCGCCAAGATCGACGGCGTGTCCAAGGTGCTTTGCGCCGAGGATGCCAGCCTTGGCCATCGCCTGGCGGAGACGACCGCCGCACTCATCGCCGACCTGGCGGGCGATTACAGCCATGTGCTGGCCCCGGCCACCACCGACGCCAAGAACATCATGCCGCGCGTTGCCGCGCTTCTGGATGTGATGATCCTGTCGGATGTCTCGGCGGTTGTCGATGCCGATACTTTTGAGCGCCCGATCTATGCCGGCAACGCGATCCAGACTGTCAAATCGGCGGACAAGATCAAGGTCATCACCGTGCGCACCTCGACCTTCGAGGCCGCCGGCGAGGGGGGATCGGCCAGCGTCGAGGCGCTCGCCGCACCGGCCAATGCCGGCCTGAGCGAATGGATCGAGGACAAGGTTGCGGCTTCGGACCGGCCTGAACTGACCTCGGCCAAGATTGTCGTTTCGGGCGGGCGCGGTGTCGGCTCGGAAGAGAATTTCGCCATGATCGAAGGGCTGGCCGACAAGCTGGGCGCCGCGGTCGGCGCCAGCCGTGCTGCGGTCGATTCCGGCTATGCGCCCAACGATTGGCAGGTTGGCCAGACCGGCAAGGTGGTCGCGCCGGATCTTTATGTCGCGGTGGGCATTTCCGGTGCCATCCAGCATCTGGCGGGCATGAAGGACAGCAAGGTGATCGTCGCCATCAACAAGGATGAAGAGGCACCGATCTTCCAGGTTGCCGATTACGGCCTTGTGGCCGATCTCTTCAGTGCCGTGCCGGAGCTGACCGAAAAGCTCTGAATGCGCGACTACATCCTTCAGGGCCCGTCCGGTTGAGGCGGGCCCTTTTTCGTTCAGCGCCCCGCAAGTGGCACCGGCGGCACAGGCGGGTGTTTCAGATCTGCCCTTGCAGCAGCGGCCGCAGCACCGGGCCAAGCCGGGCGGCAAGTGCCGGGGCGGTTTCATCTGCCAGCACAAGACGCGGCAGATCCACCTGCTCCAGACCCGCGCCACTCGTCGTCAGCCAGTCGGGTGCCGGGGGCTGCAACAGGACACCGCGCGACGGCATCCGGGCCAGCAGGTTGCGCATCTTTTCCAGCCAGCTTGCCGCCAGACCCGCGCGCAGCCTGGAAAAGCGTTCGGGGCAGGTGGCATGGAGCGTGCCCAGCATATGGCCGGTGAAATCGAAGGCGGCGAAATCGACCTCAGGGAACAGCGCCTTTAACAGTGGCTCGGCGCGCAGAAAGCGGTCGTTGCGCTTGGGGTGCACGCGGTAGAAAGGGTTTTGCTGGTTGCCGGGTGGCGGCAGGCGCAGAACGAATGCGCGCGCCTGCCAGGCACTTAGTGCCAGACAGGCATCGTTCAGGTGCCTGTCGATCCCCTCGATCCGCGCCGCCGGGCTGACCAGGCGCTGCGCCAGTTGCAGCAGTGGGGCACCATGCAGCAACGCACCGCCGCGGGGCCCCAGAAGCACCAGCCCCTCATGGCGTGGCGCGGCGAGCGGCATGGCCACCCCGCGCGCCAGAACCGCCTGGGGCAGGGTGCGGGAGTTGCAGTGCAATTGTTTCATCATGATGCGCAAGCCTGTCCTGGTGGATACATTGTTGCGCCAAATGGTTGCAGTTTCCTTACCGCCGCTGCCTTCGCACCGGCGTTGCGGGGCAGGCAAGCGGGGCCGACAAAGCGGGGTGGCGAAGGGCGCTTCACACTGGCCTGAATGCCCTTTATGGTCGCGCCAGAAGAAGCGGGGACAGCGATGGATATCAACACCGTGGGGATCGTTGGTGCGGGGCAGATGGGCAACGGCATTGCCCATGTGTTCGCCGTTGCCGGCTACGAGGTCTTGCTCAACGACATCTCGACCGAGGCGCTTGATCATGCGGTGGGATTGATAACCAAGAACCTTGAACGGCAGGTGTCGCGTGGCAAGATCACCGAGGAGGCCAAGGCCGCTGCTCTGGCGCGTATCCGCACCACAAGCACCCTGTCCGATCTCGGCCCAACCGACCTGATCATCGAGGCCGCGACCGAGCGTGAAACCGTCAAGCAGGCCATCTTCGAGGATCTTCTGCCGCATCTGAAGCCGCACACGATCCTGACCTCGAACACCTCATCGATTTCCATTACCCGTCTGGCCAGCCGCACGGACCGGCCGGAAAAGTTCATGGGGTTTCACTTCATGAATCCGGTGCCGGTGATGCAGCTGGTGGAGCTGATTCGCGGCATCGCCACCGATGACGCCACCTATCAGGCAATGTTGAAGGTCGTTGAAAAACTGGGCAAGACGGCCGCCAGCGCCGAGGATTTCCCCGCCTTCATCGTCAACCGCATCCTGATGCCGATGATCAACGAGGCTGTCTATACCCTCTATGAGGGTGTCGGCTCGGTCAAATCCATCGATGAATCGCTCAAGCTGGGGGCCAATCACCCGATGGGGCCGCTGGAACTGGCCGATTTCATCGGGCTTGATACCTGTCTGGCGATCATGAATGTGTTGCACGACGGGCTGGCCGACACCAAATACCGGCCCTGCCCGCTGTTGACCAAATATGTCGAAGCCGGTTGGCTGGGCCGAAAGACGCAGCGCGGTTTCTATGACTACCGTGGCGCCGAGCCGGTGCCGACGCGCTAGGCACGGGGGGCGCATCCTGCCCCGGCGCACTGCCTCGCCGGTGTTTCGGTGTCAGAATGTCTCGCCGAAGCGATCGGAAACCAGTTCGCTCAGCGCTTCCATCAGATCATCGGCCTGCGCGCCACTGGTGCGCACCACGATCTCGGTGCCGCGCGAGGCCGCCAGCATCAGCAGGCCCATGATGGAATCGCCCGCCACGCTCATGCCGTCCTTCTCCACCTCGGCCTCGGCCTCGAAGCGCTCCACCACCTCGACGAACCTGGCCGAGGCCCGTGCATGCAGGCCCTTCTCATTGACGATCTTCAAGACACGTTCGGCACTCAAATGCCCTGCCTCCCCGAAACTTCTATGCTGTTGATATACTTGCGCCCCGCCTCCAGCGCCAGCGCCGCGGCCTCGGCCACGCTGTGATGGCGTGATTTCGCCAACTTGATCAGCATCGGCAGGTTGGCACCGTAAAGGATGCGGCGATTGGCGGGCAGGCAGGCGGGCATCGACAGGTTCGAAGGCGAGCCGCCGAACATGTCGGTCACCAGAAGCACACCGCTCCCGGCATCCACGGCGTTGGCGGCGCGACAGATCTCGTCTTGCTTGGCGGCGCGGTCATGATCGTATTCGATCGAGATCGCGCGGATGCCTTCCTGCTTGCCGACCACATGTTCGACCGCTGCCAGATATTCGCGCGCGAGGCCCCCATGCGCGACGATCACAATTCCGATCACGCCTTGCTACCCTTGTTCCGCAGCTTGCCCGTCCCTTGCAACCCGCTCCAGTTCTCTATGCCTCTTTGACACCCGCCAGCCCTGCTCTGCAAGCGTTTTAGCCAGTTTCTCGGCCAGCGCGACCGAGCGGTGCTTCCCGCCGGTGCAGCCGAATGCGATGGTCAGGCTGGTTTTCCCCTCATCGACAAAGGCTTCCAGCAACGAGGCAACCAGATCATGCACGCGGTTGAAAAAGGGTTCGCAGCGCGGGTCGGCCTCGATATGGGCCAGCACCTGTGGATCGCGGCCATCATGCGGGCGCAGTGCCGGATTCCAGTGCGGATTGGACAGGAAGCGGCAGTCGAACACCATGTCGACGCCCCGCGGCAGCCCGCGCTTGTAGGAAAACGACTGCACCGACAACGCCATCGGCACGCCGCTTTGCGGCGCGAACCAGCGGGCGATCTCGGCGCGCAACTGATGCGGTGTCAGGCTGGAGGTGTCGATCAGCACATCGGCGCGCTCGCGCACCGGGCCCAGCAGTTCCAGCTCGCGCAGAATGCCGGTCAGAGGCGTGTCCTGCGGGCTGAGCGGATGGCGGCGGCGCGTTTCGGAGTAGCGGCGCACCAGCGTATCGGTGTCACATTCCAGGTAAAGCAGGTCACTGCGCAGCCCCGGCTCACGGTGCAACCGGTCCACCAGTGCGTTCATCGCATCGGTGGAAAAATCGCGGTTGCGCACATCGACGCCCAGCGCCAGCGGTTGCGGCAGGGGCGGGCCGTCCAGCAGCCGCGGGATCAGCGAAAGCGGCAGGTTGTCGATCGCCTCGAAGCCCAGATCCTCCAGCACATTGATCGCCGAGGACCGCCCTGCTCCTGAGGGGCCGGTGACCATGACCACCTGCGGCTTGTGCAGATAATGCGCGTTTTCTAGGGATTGATCAGTCATGATTGGCCTGGGAATCCGGCAAGCTGCCCCTTTAAACATGACATTTGAATATAGTGTTTGACGGCGTCCGGGGAAGGGCCGCCGGGTGGCCCGGCAAGGCAGGGCAGGGCAATCCCGGCAATGACGCGGCGTTGTGGCTCGGGCAGGCGCGGCGGGGCGGGCGCGCCCAGATCGACGACCAGCGCCACCTGCGCGAGCCGGCGCGGCAACAAGCGGATCAGCCCCACCCCCCGCACTTCCAGCAGCCCGGCAATGGCGCGCGGCGCACGCGCATAGAGCGCATCATCAAGCGAGGCAAGCAGCGTCTGGTCATCGGCGACAAGCTGCGCGCCAAGACCGATCAGCGCCATCGCCAGGCGCGATTTCCCCGCCCCCGACGGCCCCAGGATCAGCACCCCGGCGGTGGGGCCGAAGGCCACTGTGCTGGCATGAAGATTATGCGCGGGCGCGCTCAAATCGGCAGGCCGACAACAAACCGCGCACCCAGCGGCGGCGAGTTGCGATCGGCATGGGTGGGGCGAATGTTCTCGGCCCAGATGACGCCGCCATGGGCCTCGACGATCTGCTTCGAGATCGCCAGCCCCAGCCCGGAATGGTTGCCGAACTGATTTTCCGGGCGTTCGGAATAGAACCGTTTGAACACCTTGGTCAGCGCCTGTTCGGGAATGCCGGGGCCGGTATCCTCGACGACCACAAGCACCCGGTTCTCACGCTTGCGTGCCCAGATCCGCACCGCGTCACCCTCTTCGCAAAACGAGATGGCATTCGAGATGAGATTGACGAAAACCTGCGCCAGGCGCGCCTCAAGCCCCTGAATCAGGATCGGCTCGCGCGGCAGTTCCGAGATGAATTCAACCCCTTTGGCGGCGGCCTCCTGCGCCAGGTGCTGGCTCAGATTGTCCAGCGTCTTGCAAAGGTTGAAGGTTTCTTCCTCTTCCTTGACCAGTTCGCTGTCGAGCCGGGAGGCGTTGGACGTGTCCGAGATCAGCCGGTCCAGGCGGCGCACGTCATGTTCGATCACATCCAGAAGCCGGGTGATCTGGTCCTCGCGCTTGGCCACCCGCAGCGTGCCCACCGCCGAGCGCAGGCTGGCCAGCGGGTTCTTGATTTCATGTGCGACATCGGCGGCGAACTGCTCGTTGGCGTCGATCCGGTCATAGAGCGCCGAGACCATGCCACGCATCGCCACCGAAAGCCGGCCGATCTCGTCGGGGCGACCGGCCAGGTCGGGGATGCGTACGCGCCCCGGCGACATGCGCCGCGCGTTGCGGTCGCGCCCCAGTTCGGCGGCGGTGGCCAGATCGGCCAGCGGATTGGCGATGGTCGAGGCAAGCACCAGGCTCAGCCCCACCGAGACCAGCAGCGCCACCAGGAACATCTGCAACACCTGCTCGCGTTCGGCGCGCAGCATGCGCTCGATGCCGCTGGGGATCTGTTGCATGACCACCACGCCCACCGGGCGGCCGCCCTCCAGCACCGGGGCAGCGACGATCATGCGAAAGCCGTTGTCCAGGCGCAGGGTCTCGCTGGCGCTGGTGCCGGTCATGGCGCGCGCGTGCAGATCGCTCAGCAGCGTTGCGGCCTCGGGTGTGGTGGGCGGTACGGCAAAGCGGATCCGTGCCAGCAGCGACCAGATGCCGTCCAGCGTATCGGAGATCAGCGTGCGCTGTTCTTCCACGGCCACCAGCGGCACCGGGGTCGATGCGCGGGCGAGCTGGCCACGGCGGGCAGCCTCGATCGTGCCTTCGGCATCGATCAGCAGCACTTCGGTTTCGGGGTTCAGCGTCAGCGTGGCCAGCGCGGCGGTGCGCAGGGCGCGGGCTTCGGCGGTATCGGATGGCGGCGGCGGATCGGCCGTCAAGCCAGGCAGTGCCGCCAGAAGATCGGCGAGCGCTTCGGCCTGGGCAATGAGCGCGCTTTCATGCTGTCGCGCCAGCGTGTCGCGAAACGGGTTGGTAAACAGCACCCCCGCCACCAGCAGCACCAGAGCCAGCAGGTTGAACAGGATGATCTTGCGCGCCAGGGGCGAGCTGAAGATCGACAGGATGCCGCGTCGCGCCCGGCGAATGCGCATTTCGGTATCGACCGCGCTTTGCGGGCGCACCCAATCCTCGCCCAGCACAACCTCATTGCCTGCCGCGCCGGTTTCCCTGATCACCCGTGCCCCCACTGCCATACTTTCGTGGGCTCTGCCCTTGCCGCGCTCAAGGCTCAGGCTTCGTTGTATTTGTAGCCGATGCCATAGAGCGTTTCGATGGATGCGAAATCGGAATCGACCGAGCGCATCTTCTTGCGCAGGCGTTTGATATGGCTGTCTATGGTGCGGTCATCGACATAGACTTGGTCGTCATAGGCCACATCCATGAGTTGGTCGCGGCTTTTCACAAAGCCGGGGCGCTGCGCCAGCGCCTGCAACAGCAGAAATTCGGTTACGGTCAGCGTGACATCCTGGCCCTTCCAGGTCACGGCATGGCGCAGCGGATCCATCGACAGGCTGCCGCGCACCATGACCTTGGTTTCCTCTGTGGTGCCGACCTCGTTGGTCTCCATGGCTTGCTGACGGCGCAGCAGCGAGCGGATCCGCTCGATCAGCAGCCGCTGCGAGAAGGGTTTCTTGACATAGTCATCCGCCCCCATGCGCAGGCCCAGAACCTCGTCGATCTCGTCGTCCTTCGAGGTTAGAAAGATCACCGGCATCTGGGTTTTCTGCCGCAGTCGTTGCAGCAGTTCCATCCCGTCCATGCGCGGCATCTTGATATCCAGAACCGCCATGTCCGGCAGCTTGCGATTGAACGCATCAAGCGCCGACTGGCCGTCGTTATAGGTTTCGACCTCGAAGCCCTCGGCTTCCAGCGAGATCGCCACCGAAGTCAGAATATTCCGATCATCATCGACAAGCGCGATTTTCGACATGGACCTGTCCTCATGCTGCTCTATTCGTATTTTTGCCCTATTTTGATTTTTTCGGCGCAAAGAATCAACTGAATAGTACGAATCAGGCACGAAATGGCCTGAGCCGAGCCTTCCGGCCGGGGTTGTGCTGCCCCGGGGGGTGAAGATTGCCGCAGCGATCGCGCAGTTTGCGGTAACAGCAAGATGGTTGCGCTAACCGATGCTTTGGGCGCTGTTCTTTGCTGGAAAGCCCATGATATAGCCCAGCAAGCGGCGTCCGTGACCGCCGCATACCGGCCAGCCGGAAGGGCGGCGGGGGACCGGCCAGGGCAAGCATGGTCGTCAGGCGGCCAGATGGCACGGCATGAGGAGCAAGCAGATGACAGCAGGACGCGTGAACCCGAAACACCGGCTGGAGGACCAGGGGATCACCGGGCTCGGCTCGGTGGCTTACAACCTGATCGAACCGGCGCTGGTGCAGGCGGCAATCCAGCGCGGCGAAGGGACGCTGGGGCAGGGCGGCGCGTTTCTGGTGGGCACCGGCCAATTCACCGGCCGCTCGCCCAGGGACAAGTTCGTTGTGCGCACCGCTTCGGTGGAAAAGACCATCTGGTGGGAAAACAACAAACCCATGGCGCCCGATGCCTTCGACCGGCTGCACGCAGACATGCTGTCGCATATGAAGGGGCGCGACTATTTCGTGCAGGATCTCTACGGCGGGGCCGATCCGGCGCACCGGCTGGATGTGCGCGTGGTGACGGAACTGGCCTGGCACGGGCTGTTCATCCGCCATTTGCTGCGCCGCCCCGCGCGCGATGAGCTTGACAGCTTCATCCCCGACTGGACGATCATCAACTGCCCCTCGTTCAAGGCCGATCCGGCGCGCCATGGCTGCCGTTCGGAAACCGTGATCGCGCTCAATTTCGACCGCAAGATGATCCTGATCGGCAATACCGCCTATGCCGGCGAGAACAAGAAATCGGTCTTCACGCTGCTCAACTACCTGCTGCCGGAAAAGGGCATCATGCCGATGCATTGCTCGGCCAATCACGCCATCGGCGATGCGGCGGATTCGGCGGTGTTCTTCGGGCTGTCGGGCACCGGCAAAACCACGCTTTCCGCCGATCCGGGCCGCGTGCTGATCGGCGATGACGAACATGGCTGGTCGGCCAACGGCATCTTCAATTTCGAGGGCGGCTGCTACGCCAAGACCATCAACCTCGATCCGCGCGCCGAGCCCGAGATCTACGCCACCACGCGTCGTTTCGCCTCGGTGGTGGAAAACATGGTCTTCGACCCCGAGACCCTCGCGCTGGATTTCGACGATGCCACCCTGACCGCGAATACCCGCGTGGCCTATCCGCTGGAGGCAATCTCGAACGCCTCCGACACCTCGCTGGGTGGGCATCCGAAGAACATCATCATGCTGACCTGCGATGCGTTCGGCGTGCTGCCGCCCATCGCCCGGCTGACACCCGCGCAGGCGATGTATCACTTCCTGTCCGGCTTCACCTCCAAGGTTGCGGGCACCGAGCGCGGTGTGACCGAGCCCGAACCCACCTTTTCCACCTGTTTCGGTGCGCCTTTCATGCCGCGTCGCCCGGAAGTCTATGGCAAGCTGCTGCAGGCCCAGATCCGTGAGCACGGCGCGAGCTGCTGGCTGGTCAACACCGGCTGGAC
Organism: Pararhodobacter sp.; assembly: GCA_046295695.1. GTDB lineage: Bacteria > Pseudomonadota > Alphaproteobacteria > Rhodobacterales > Rhodobacteraceae > Pararhodobacter. Next base: position 273,954 of record JBKBMS010000002.1, read on the forward strand.
CGGGGGGGCCTATGGCACCGGTTCGCGCATGCCGATCAAGGCCACCCGCGCCTTGCTGACGGCGGCGCTGAACGGCTCGCTCCAGCAGGCCGAGTTCCAGCGCGATGTGAATTTCGGTTTTGAGGTGCCGGTGGCAGTGCCGGGGGTGGCAGACGCGCTGCTCGATCCGCGGCGCACCTGGGCCGATGCCGATGCCTATGATGCGCAGGCGGCCAGGCTGGTGTCGATGTTTGCCGAGAATTTCGCGCAATATGTCCCCTATATTGATGACGATGTGAAGGCCGCCGCCATCGGCTGATGGCAGTGCGGGCCGATGGCAGGGCAGGCTGCGGACAGGGCCTTGCGCGACGAATGAGAAGGGCCATGAAGGCGCCGACCATGCGGTTTTCGCCGGCGGCGCGCGCGCGCCGGCTGCGGCCCTGAAGGGCAAGGGTCGCCGGTGTGCGCGCGCCGCCTTGGCGTGATCAGGGCCTTGGCGTGGTCAGGCCCGATAGGCCAGGCGCAACCCGCCCCAGTGCTTGCCACGCACGAAGATCGGCGCCGAGACATCCTTCATCAGTGCGAAAACCCCGCCGCCCATGTCGCGGCGATAGACTTGCAGCAGGAACGGGGCGCGGTTGCGTGCCGCCGCCAGCCCGGTGCGGTCGGCAAAGATCCGGCGGTTGCGGCAGTTGGCGGTGTTCCAGTCACTTTCGGCCGGGCGCTGCGGTTGCGAGAACTTGAGGTTGTGGGTCGGCAGAAACCCGTTGGCATCGACAGCGGCGCAAAACACCACCTTGTCTGACAGCTTCAGCGCCGGCTCCTGCACTGGCGGCAGCAGGCGGTCGGTGATCGGCACGCAGCGCGTCATGAGCTGTTGCGGATCGGTGCCGGGGATTGGCTGATAATTGCGGTCAAAGAGATCGCTCTCGCCGATCTGCCCGCTGTCCAGTTCCTGTTCGAAACGGGCCGCAATCTCGGCCGCGGCCTGCTGGACAGCGCGCACGAAAGGGCTGTCATCGGTTTCGACATCGAGCGAAACACAGGCCCCCATCAGGTTCTGGCTGCTGGCAAAGAGCTTCTCCACCTGGCCCTCGACCGTGCTGACAACCTGCTTGGTCCGCGTCGCGCCCTCATCGAGCATGGCGATGCCGTCCTGCATGCCGGCGATCGTGGCGCTGTTGGCGGCGATGGCTTCGCAGATGCGTTGCTGCTGTTCGATGACGCTGTCCATCGCGCCGGAAATCACGCTCAGGGTTTGCGAAACCCCGCTTCCGTCATCGCGCAGGCGACGCATGCGCTCCAGCATCGTGTCAGCAGCCTCGGTCACGCCGGCGGTCTGCGTGTTGAGCTGGTCCAGCGTGCGGCCGATCTGCTCGGTGGTTTCGGTGGTGCGCTGTGACAGGCTCTTGACCTCCTGCGCGATGATCTTGAAGCCCCGCCCCGCCTCGCCAGAGCGCGAAGCCTCGATGGTGGCATTGACAGCCAGCAGATTGGTCATGCGTGCGATGGCTGAAATTTCGGCCGCCGCGCGCGAGACAAGCTCCAGCGCGGTGTTGAGCTGACTGACCTGCTCGCCCACGGATTCGGCAGAATCGGCCAACCCGCCAACCCCCGCCATCACCCTGGACACATCGTTCAGCCCCGTGGCGATGCGCTTGCGCTCCAACTCGCCCGTCTCGCCGGCCTGGCGCGCGGCTTCGTTCACTTCATCATTGACCTGCGACAGAGCTTCCGCCCCGTCGTGCAGATCGGCAATAGCCTTGCCCTCGCGCTCGATACGTGCCGAGACCTGATCAAGCTCGCTCGATACCTCCGCCACCAGCATGCTGACCCTGCCGGCATCCGCAGCAATGGTGCGAAAGGCCGCAACCTGTTTCGCATTCTGGCGCGGGGCGGCGGTGTCCGCAGAAGACGGATCTTGTGTTGGTGTGCTGGCGTCAAGCATCGAACATCTCCGGGCGGGCGGGGGCTGACAGAATTTTCCGTGGCGCTGCCATTGTGCGGCAAAACCCTTTCAGGAAAGTTATCGCCCTCGGCGCGCATCAGGGCCTTCGCAAGTGGCGGCAAGCGCCGCCGCTGCGATTGACAGCACCATGCGAGCATGGGCACTCTGGCGGCGTCCGACCTTATCCGTGGGAATGCGCATGGTCCTGGCTTTCCTGTCACCGTTTGGCGTCAAGGCCCCTGATATCGGCGCGCGCCTGCCGGCCATCTGTTTGCCAGCCCTCTGCCTGATGCTGAATGCGCTGCCCGGCAGTGCCGAGCCGGCCCTGCGTGTGGATGCGCAGGTGGCCGAACTGACCCGCGGGCTGATCTGCGCGCCGCCGCCCGCTGGCCGGCGCGAAGCCCCCGATACCGCTTTCGGCTGGATCCATGTCCCCGATGAACCCATCATCATCCGCCGCGAAGGCACCACTGTTCCGGCGGTTCTGGGCATGGGCTTCGGCGTGCACTTCCGCTTGCATGGGGATACGCCACGCCTGTTGCGTTACGTCATCGAGCATCCGCCCATGCCGCCGCAGGGCCTTGTCCGGCAAAGCTGGGAGGGGCTGACAGTGGGCGAGGACGAGCGGGTTTTCTTTCAGTTCGACCTGACCGAGGAGCTTCTGCCCGGCGCCTGGTCCTTTAGCGCGCTTGACGGCCCGCAGGAGGTTTTCTACGCGGCCTTCAAGGTCGTCACGCCTGAGGAAGCGCCCGAACTGGCGCGGCTGTGCGAGGGTGGCGCGCTTCTGGCGCTCAGCCGGTGACGGCGCGGCGCAACAGGTTCAGCGCCACCAGCATCAGCACGATCAGCGTCCAGCGCCGGAAGCGCTCGGCATCGAGGCGATCCTGCAACCGGAAACCCAGCCACATGCCCAGCGCCGCCGGCACTGCCAGCACCGCCGAGAGCGGCAGCGTCACCGCATTGAGCACGCCAGACCCCAGATGCGCCACCGTCAGCACCAGCGCGCCAATCATGAACACCACGCCCAGAACCCGCACCATTTCGGTTTTCTCGGTGCCCACCGCCAGCAGATAGACAATCACCGGCGGCCCCCAGATGCCCGAAATCCCGCCATACAACCCGCCGATCATTCCCAGCCCGTATTCGGCCGGATTGCGGTGGCGCGGGGCAATCACAGGCCGCCAGCCCGAAAGCTGCATCAGTGCGAAACCCATCACCGGCACGCCGAGCAGCGCGAACAGCCATTGCTGCGGCAGCACCACCACGAAGGGCGCCGAAATCACGATGCCCACGCAGGTCGTGGCAATGACGCGCCAGTATTTCAGCGCCGATTGCCAGGCAGGGCGCAGGCCGAAGCGGAGGGATTGGTGCAGGTTGGTGCTCAGGACCGACAGGATCAGCGCCGCCAGCGCGGTCTCGGGGGGCATGAAGGATGAAAAGCCCGAAATCATGATCAGCGGCATGGCGAAACCCACCGCTCCCTTGACGAAACCGGCAAACACCGTCACCGCGCAGGCCAGCGCAAAAGCCCAGAGCGGCAGATTTCCGTAAAGCACGTCCATGCTGTTCTCCATGCACGGGCGGGCTATATCGCAACTGCTGGCAGGGTGCACGGCGAAATTGACGCCGACATATTCGTGCTTCACGGGGTCGTTTTGTGAATTAATGTTGTGCTGCACCTGCAAAGTCTTTATCTGCTGGGCCAAAGCCAAGAAGGAGTGCCGCCATGCCCCATGATGGACAGGATCTGCCCCGTCAGTCGCCCCTTGCCGAGGATCTGACGAACCGTCTGGGGGCGGTGCTGGGGCCCTTGGGCGGGCTTCTGGAGCAAGCCGCTGGCGGGGTTCTGGCGCTTGTCAGCCAGAACGGGCGGGTCAGCGCGGCGCGGCTTGAAGCCGAGCAGCATGCGGCACATGGTCTGGCCTGGCTGGCAACCTATGTCGAAAGCCTGCGCCAGATGCATGGCTGGGCCGAACGGTTGCAGGGGCAGGGTGCCTTTGGCGAGATCGAGGCGCTGATCCTGCAGATCGGGGCAGGGGAATATCTGGCGCAGATCGCCGGCGGTATTCCGATGAACCAGGGCGAGATCCTGCGCCCCGCGGCGTTGGGCCTGTCGATGGAAGACATCGCCTTTCTGCAGGCGGCACCCGCCACGGACCTGATCGCCGGCAACAGCCCGGCAGCGCGTGCGCGTCTGGTCGCACTGATGCGCGACAATGCCGGCCGGGCCACGTTTGGCGCTTCGGGGCTGGATGATGAACTGGAGATGATCCGCAGCCAGTTTCGCCGCTTCGCCGACGAACGCGTGGTGCCGCATGCGCATGAATGGCATCTGGCCGATCAGCTCATCCCCATGGAGATCATCACCGAACTGGCCGAACTGGGCGTTTTTGGCCTTACCATCCCCGAGGAATTCGGCGGCCTGGGGCTGAGCAAGGCCAGCATGGTTGTGGTCTCCGAAGAACTCAGTCGCGGCTACATCGGTGTCGGCTCGCTGGGCACGCGCTCGGAAATCGCCGCCGAGTTGATCCTGTGCGGCGGCACCGAGGCACAAAAGGCCCAATGGCTTCCCAAACTGGCTTCCGGCGAGATCCTTCCCACCGCCGTTTTCACCGAGCCAAACACCGGCTCCGACCTTGGCAGCCTGCGCACCCGCGCCACCCGCAACGGCGAGGACTGGGCGATTACCGGCAACAAGACCTGGATCACTCATGCCGCGCGCACCCATGTCATGACATTGCTGGCCCGCACCGATCCGGCCAGCACCGACTGGCGCGGGTTGAGCATGTTTCTGGCCGAAAAGACCCCCGGCAGCGATGAAAACCCCTTCCCCACGCCGGGCATGAGCGGCGGCGAGATCGAAGTGCTGGGCTATCGCGGCATGAAGGAATATGAGTTGGCCTTCGACGGTTTTCACGTCAAGGGCGAGAACCTGCTCGGCGGCGTGCCGGGGCAGGGGTTCAAGCAGCTCATGCAGACCTTCGAGAGCGCCCGCATTCAGACCGCCGCGCGCGCCATCGGTGTGGCGCAGAATGCGCTTGAGGTCGGCATGCAATACGCGCTCGATCGCCGGCAGTTTGGCAAGGCGTTGATCGAATTTCCCCGCGTTGCCGACAAGCTGGCCATGATGGCCGCCGAGATCATGATTGCCCGCCAGCTGACCTATTTCTCGGCCTGGCAGAAGGATCATGACAAACGCTGCGACCTGGAGGCCGGCATGGCCAAGCTGCTGGGCGCGCGCGTTGCCTGGGCGGCGGCCGACAATGCGCTGCAGATCCATGGCGGCAACGGCTTCGCACTGGAATACCAGATCAGCCGCATCCTGTGCGACGCGCGCATCCTCAACATCTTCGAGGGCGCCGCCGAGATCCAGGCCCAGGTTATCGCGCGGCGCCTGCTCGAACTGGCCCAGACCCCGGCGCGCTGAGCCTTGCTGTCTTTGTGCGGCAAATATCCCGGGGGTGAATGGCCGGCATGGCCAGAGGGGGCAGCGCCCCCTCCACCCCTTAAAGCGCCCTTGCCGCCTCGCGCAGGGCGAATTTCTGGATCTTGCCGGTCGAGGTCTTGGGCAGTTCCTGAAACACCACCGTTTTCGGTGTCTTGAACCCTGCCAGCCGCGCACGGCAAAAGGCGATCAGTTCCGCCTCGCTGACCTCACGGCCCGGCTTGAGTTCGACAAAGGCGCAGGGCACCTCGCCCCATTTGTCGTCAGGCTTCGCCACCACCGCCGCCAGCGCCACCGCCGGGTGATGCATCAGCGCCCCTTCCACCTCGACCGAGCTGACATTCTCGCCGCCCGAGATGATGATGTCCTTGGCCCGGTCGGCTATCTTGATATAGCCATCCTCATGGCGATAGGCGATGTCGCCGGAATGGAAATACCCGCCAGAGAAGACTTCACGCGTGGCTTCGGGGTTCTTGTAATAGCCCTTCATCACCCCGTTGCCCCGATGCATGATCTCACCCAGCGTGGCGCTGTCGCGCGGCACCGGCTGCATGGCGGCATCGGTAACGATGACCTCCTCCATGAAGGGCATCAGCACCCCGGTGCGCGCCTTGACCGCCGCGCGCGCCTCGCCCTCCAGCCCCTCGAACCCCTCATGCCAGGTGCATTCGGTGGCCGGGCCATAGGTTTCGGTCAGGCCATAGACCTGCGTGACGTTGAACCCCAGCGGTTCAATCGCCGCCAGCGTCGCGGCCGGTGGCGGAGCGCCGGCGGTGAACACCTCGACCACGTGATCAAAGGGCAGGCGCTCTTCGTCAGGGGCGTTGATGATGGTCTGCAAGACAATCGGTGCACCGCCGAAATGCGTGGCCTTTCCCACCGCCAGCGCCTGATAGATGCCGCGTGCCGTCACGTCGCGCAGACAGATCACCGCCCCACCCACGAGGGGGATCATCCACGGATGGCACCAGGCATTGCAGTGAAACATCGGCACGATGGTCAGATAGCGCGGGAACAGCACCATGCGCCAGCTCACCACCTGCCCCATCGCCGCCAGATAGGCCCCGCGGTGGTGATAGACCACGCCCTTCGGCTTCCCGGTGGTGCCCGACGTGTAGTTCAGTGCGATGCTTTCCCATTCATCCTGGGGCATCAGCCATTCGAACCGGGCATCGCCAGCGGCAAGGAACGTCTCGTAGACCTCGTGCCGGCCACTGGCGGCGATCCCGGCCTGCGCATCGGGCACTTCGATCAGCCGCGGGGCATCCGCGCGCCCGGCAATCGCCGCCTCGGCGAGTTCGATGAAGGCGCTGTCCACCAGCACCAGCCTGGCACCGCCATGATCGAGGATATATCGCACGGTATCGACATCGAGCCGGGTGTTGATCGCGTTGAGCACACCGCCACAGGCCGGCACGCCGAAATGCGCCTCGGCATGGGCGGGGATATTGGGCAGGATCGTCGCCACCACATCGCCGGGCCGCACACCGGCACCCGCCAGCGCCGCGGCAAGCTGCGTGACTCGGCGCGCATACTCGGCATAACTCAGCCGGCTGGCACCGTAGACCAGCGCCTCGCGTCCGGCAAAGACATCAGCGGCACGTCGCAGGAACGACAGCGGCGTGAGCGGCGCGTAATTGGCCGCGCATTTGTCCAGTCCGGTTTCGTCGTCCAGCCAACCCATGCCCATCCCCCTTGTAAAGCGCCCCGGCTTCTGTTCAGCCATATTGGCCGCAGACGCGCCGGCGGGAAAGAGGCATGAACCGAGCATGAGCACTGAAAACCGCACCCTGGCCGCCGCCGGCGCGATCCTCGGCTATGCCACGCTGATCGGCTATACCGACAACTATGTGCGCGTGATCGCCGCCGAGGCTGGCCTGTGGCAGTTCCACTTTCTGCGCACCGCCATTGCCGCGCTGGTCTTTGCGCTGGCCATGGTGCCGTTGGGCCTTGAGCTGCGCCCACGCAACCTGCGCGCGGTGGTGGCGCGGTCCATCGTGCATGGAGCGGCAATGCTGATCTATTTCGGCTGCCTTGCCTTTCTCACCGTGGCGCAGGCCGCTGCCGGGCTCTTCACGGCACCGATCTTCGTGCTGCTGATGTCGCGCTTTCTCTATGGCCACGCGCTGGGGCCGGCACGAATCATCGCCGTGGCGGTAGGCTTCGCCGGGGTGGTGCTGGTGCTTACGCCGGGTGCGGACCAACCGCTCGGCTGGGCGAGCATCCTGCCGGTGGCTGCCGGGGCGCTCTATGCGCTGGGCAATCTGGCGACGCGCGAATGGTGCGCGGGCGAAAGCGCCGCCACGCTGACGCTGGGGTTTTTCCTCGCGCTCGGCGTGGCCGGGCTTGCGGGTGTGGGCGTGCTTGCCCTCTGGCCCGCAGAGGCCGCACCGGGCAGCGACGGGTTCATTCTGCGCGGCTGGATCAGCCCCTCGCCGGCTTTCTGGCTCTGGACCACGGTGCAGGCAATCGGCTCGATGGTTGCGGTGGGGCTGATGGTGCGCGCCTACCAACTCGCCGAGGCCAGCCGCGTGTCGATCATGGAGTATGTCATCCTGCCGATCTCGGCGCTCTGGGGCTGGCTTCTGTGGAGCGAGACAATCACCTGGGGCGCGGGGCTGGGCATGATGCTGATTTTCGGCGCCGGGGCGGTGATTACCCTGCGTGGGCGCTGAGCCCCTGCTCGTGGTCAGAGAATCGGTTTGCGTCGGGGCACAGGCAGGGCGCGCAGGATTTACCAGTTAAGCATCGCCCGTTTCCCGGACCGAAAACCCATGTCTCCGGTTTCGCAACAGTGGCCGGGTTCCTTGCCGCATTGTTGGCGCTATTGGCGGGGTTTGGCGGTTGATTGTGGCATTTTATGAAAAACTTTCGTGATTAAGACCTCCAAATCTCCACAAACTGCCCCCTCTTTCGCCATCCCTAAATGGTTTCCTCTTAACCATGGAGCGCTAAGGCCGTTCACGAAAGGGATGAACCATGTTGAACAGTTGGGTAGGTGAGGCGAGCAACAGGAAGCCCTTTGCTTCCTTCTCGATGTCGGATCGCAGCGATGTCTGGCCGAACGAAATGGTCCTGACGCCGACGGTTCCGGGCATGAACGATTTCGACATGATCGGCGAAGGCATGCTGGCGGGCACGCTGGTGGCGACGGATATCGGCTGGCAGCCCGTCGAGGATCTGCAAACCGGGGATCGTGTGGTGACCTTCGACAACGGCATTCGTCCGCTGCGCTCGGTGGGCATTTCCAAACTCTGGACCGCCGCCAATCAGGCGCCGCGCACCGTCTGGCCGCTGCTGGTGCCGGAGCGCGCGCTGGGCAACCGCACCGCCCTGACACTGCTGCCCGAACAGACCGTGCTTATCGAATCCGATGAAGCCGAGGCCATGTTCGGTGATCCCTTCACCCTCGTCACCGCGGCTTCGCTGGAAGGCTACAAGGGCATCACCCGCGTCTCGCCAAGCCGCGAGATGACCGTGGTTTCCCTGCAATTCGACGAGGAAGAGGTGGTCTATGCCAATGGCACCACGCTGGTCCATTGCCCCAACCCGCGCCCGACCAAGGTGAACACCGCCGAAGATCTGATGGGCATGGGCCGCAACTCGCTCTATTTCCGCCTGCCGCGCGCGCAAAGCGAAATGCTGATGCAAGCGCTCAAGGGCGCCATCGCCTGACCCGCTCCTCTCCTGAAAACGGCCTTGCACCAACTCATCCCGGCCCGCCCCGCGCGCCGGGATGTTTCATGCGCGGCCCAGGCTCACAGGGCCGTCCGTGCAGGCCCGCGGGGTCTTCCGCACCCGTCTTTGTGCCTCAAGTATCCCGGGGGTGAATGGCCGGAATGGCCAGAGGGGGCAGCGCCCCCTCCTTCGTCCAGCCCAGGCAGGTCTCAGGCGGCGGTCCGCGCCTTCGCCCCATAGAAGGTCTCGCCCTTGGCGGCCATCTCGCGCAGCATTTCCGGTGCCTTGAAACGCGGGCCGAAACGCGCCTCCAGATCGTCGCAGATCTCTACCGCGCGGGCCGCGCCCAGCATGTCCAGCCAGCCGAAGGGCCCGCCTGACCACGGCGCGAAACCCCAGCCCAGAATCGCGCCGACATCGCCCTCGCGGATATCTTCGAGCACGCCTTCCTCCAGCGCCCGCACGGCTTCCAGCACCTGCGCCATCATCAGCCGGTGCTTGACTTCGGCCAGATCGGGCTGCTCCTCGAGCCGCTCGAAGCGGTCCGCCAGCCCCGGCCAGTAGCCCAGCCGCTTGCCGCTCTCGTCGTAATCGAAGAAGCCGGCCTGCGATTTGCGCCCCAGCCGGCCCTTGTCGACCATCCAGAACACCACCTCGTCCACCGCGTCATCGGGATAGGCATTGCCCATTGCCGCCTTGGTCGCCTTGGCGATCTTCGCGCCCAGATCAAGCGAGGTCTCGTCGACCAGTTGCAGCGGCCCCACCGGAAAGCCCAGCAGCCGCGCGGCATTGTCCACCATTGCCGGCGCCACGCCTTCCTTCACCAGCCGCATGCCCTCGTTGATATAGGGAATGATGCAGCGGTTGGCGTAGAAGAAGCGCGCATCGTTGACGACGATCGGCGTCTTGCGGATCTGGCGCACATAATCGAGCGCCTTGGCCACCGCCAGCGGCCCGGTCTTTTCGCCCTTGATGATCTCGACCAGCAGCATCTTGTCCACCGGGCTGAAGAAATGGATGCCGATGAACTGCTCGGGCCGGGCGCTGGCCTTGGCCAGTTCGCTGATCGGCAGGGTCGAGGTGTTGGAGGCATAGATCGCATCGGCGGGGATCACCGCTTCGGCCTTCTTCGTGACCTCGGCCTTGACCTTCACATCCTCGAACACGGCTTCGATGATCAGATCGCAGCCGTCGAGCGCGGCATAATCGGTGGTGGCCAGAATCCGGCCCAGCACCTCTGCCTTCTTCGCCTCGCTCACCTTTCCGCGCTTGATGCCCTTGTCCAGAATGCCCGTCGAATAGCTCTTGCCCTTCTCGGCGGCCTCCTGGCTGGCGTCGATCAGCACCACCTCGATCCCGGCATTGGCGCTGACATAGGCAATGCCCGCCCCCATCATGCCAGCACCCAGCACGCCCACCTTCTTCACGCTCTGATCGGGTGCCTCGGGGCGGTTGGCGCCCTTCTCCAGCGCCTGTTTGTTGACAAAGATCGAGCGCACCATCGCCGAGGAGGCAGGGTTCATCAGGAGATTGGTGAAATACCGCGCCTCGATCCTGAGCGCGGTATCAAAGGGCACCTGCAAGCCTTCATAGACCACCGACAGAAGCGCCTTGGCCGCCGGATAGACGCCAAAGGTCTTGGAATGCACCATCACCGATGCGCCGAGGAAGGTCATGAACCCGGCAGGGTGGTAGGGGTCGCCGCCGGGCACCTTGTAGCCCTTGGCATCCCAGGGTTTGACCAGATCGCCGTCCTTGGCACCCAGCACCCATTCCTTGGCGCGCGCCAGCAGGTGCTCGCCGGGCACTACCTCGTCGATGATGCCGGCGGCTTTCATCTTGCTGGGGTCTTGCGTCTTGCCTTCCAGCAGATAGGGGGCCGCCGCCATGGCGCCAAGCTTGAAGGCCAGCCGCACGGTGCCACCGCCGCCGGGAAAGAGGCCCACCATGATCTCCGGCAGGCCGATACGCGCCTTGGGGTTGTCGGCGGCGATGATGCGGTGACAAGCCAGCGGCAGTTCCAGCCCGATGCCCATGGCGGTGCCGGGCAGGGCGGCGATGATCGGCTTGCCGCCCTTGAGGGTCTTGGGGTCCATGCCGGCGCGCTCGATCTTGCGCAAGAGCCGGTGGGTGCCCATCACCCCGTCAAAGATGCCCTGCGCGGGGTTGTCGCCGGTATGCTGTCGCAGATCGGCCAGCACGTTCAGGTCCATCCCGCCGGCAAAATCGGCCTTGGCCGAGGTGATGATCGCGCCCTTGACGCCCGCGTCGCCCAGCACCTTGTCGATCAGCGCATCAAGCTCGCGCAGCCCGTCGATGGACATGACGTTCATGCTTTTGCCGGGCACGTCCCAGGTGATGGTGGCAACGCCGTCGCCATCGACGGCATAATGGAATTCGCTCATGAGAAGCTCCTCTCGGTATGGTCCAGGCCGTCCGGGCGCAGATAGCGACGCTTGGTGCCCTCGCGCTCGGTGATCAGCCCGTGATCGGGGTAATGGATGACATCTGCCGCGCCGCGCGTGCCCACCACCAGGTAGCGGGCTTCGACGGCGGAGCGGTTTTCAAGGCAATGGCCTACCGGCTTGCCCGCAGGCCAGCAGGCGGCATCGCCGGGGCGCAACAGGCTCTCTTCCTCTTCGATCAACACCAACTCGCCCGCGATGAGATAGATCATCTCGTCCTCGGCGGCGTGCCAGTGGCGAAAGGACGAGCGCGAGCCCGACGGCAGCACTTCAAGATGCACGCCGAACTGTGTCAGCCCGCCGGGCTCGCCGATCACCGCATGGGCATAGGGGCCCAGCCCGCCGCCCAGAACCGGGTGGCGGGGGTCGGGCTCATGAACCAGCGGCCTGGCGGCGAGCCGGGGCATCAGACGCGCTCGATGATCGTGGCGGCGCCCATTCCCGAGCCGATGCACAGTGTCGCCAGCCCGGTGCCCTTGCCGGTGCGCTCCAGCTCGTCAAGCAGCGTGCTCAGGATGATCGCCCCGGTGGCACCCAGCGGATGACCCATGGCGATCGACCCGCCGTTGACATTGACCTTGGCGGCATCGACGTCAAAAGCCTGCATGAAGCGCATCACCACCGCCGCGAAGGCTTCGTTGACCTCGAAAAGGTCGATATCGCCAATGCTCATCCCGCTTTCGCGCAGGATCTTCTCGGTCACCGGCACGGGGCCGGTCAGCATGATCGTGGGGTCGGTGCCGATCTTGGCGGTGGCGCGGATGCGCGCGCGCGGCGTGAGGCCGTATTTCTCGCCGAATTCCTTGTTGCCGATCAGCACCGCCGCCGCACCATCGACGATGCCCGAGGAATTTCCGGCATGGTGGATATGCTCGATCCTCTCCAGCATGGGGTATTTCATCAGCGCGATCTTGTCGAAGCCCGGCATCACCTCGCCCATGTCCTTGAACGAGGGTTTCAGCGCGCCGAGCGTCTGCATGTCGGTTTCGGGGCGCATGTATTCGTCATGATCCAGGATCGTCAGGCCGTTGATGTCTTTCACCGGCACCACCGAACGCGCGAAATGGCCCGCATCCCAGGCGGCCTTGGCGCGTTTCTGGCTTTCCACGGCCAGCGCATCGGCCTGATCGCGGGTGAAGCCATACATTGTGGCAATGATATCCGCCGAGATCCCCTGCGGCACGAAATAATTGGAAATCGCGATGGCGGGGTCGACCGCGATGGCACCGCCATCCGAGCCCATCGGCACGCGGCTCATGCATTCCACACCGCCCGCGACATAGGCCATGCCGGCCCCGCCGCGCACCTGGTTGGCGGCCAGATTGACCGCCTCCAGCCCCGAGGCGCAGAAACGGTTGACGCTGAGGCCCGGCACGCTCTCGGCGAAATCCGAGGCCAGAACGGCGGTGCGCGCCAGGCAGGCGCCCTGCTCGCCGACCTGGGTGACATTGCCCCAGATGACATCCTCGATGGCGCTGGTGTCGAGGTCGCTGCGCTCCTTGATGGCGTTGAGCGCAATCGCCGACAGCCGCGCGGCCGTTACTTCATGCAGGCTGCCGTCCTTGCGGCCCTTGCCGCGAACCGTGCGGGCGGCATCATAGATATAGGCATCGGTCATGGGTTTCTCCTTTCGGCGCGCTCGGCGGGTGAGCCGGGCATCATGTCATAGGGGTGTTTCCAGCCGGGCAGGGCGCTCAGGCGCGTCAGCCAGGCATCGATATGGGGCCAGTCGGTGCGCGAAAAGCCGAAGGGCTCCGGGTAATACAGGTAGCCGCAGCAGGCGGTATCGGCGATCGAAGGGGCATCGCCCGCGATCCACTCACGCCCCGCCAGATGGGCGTCGAGCGTGGCATAGGCTGCCTTGAGGCGGCCCTGCATGAAACCGATCACCTCGGCCGGACGCTTCTCCTCGGGCAGGAAATTCATCAGGAAGCGTGTCATGCCGGCCTGGCTGGACAGTTTGTGATTGTCCCACAGCAGCCAGCGCAGCACCTCGGGGTCGTCGGTGCCTTTCATCCTGCCGGTGCGCGCCGCGACATGGTTCTGGATCGCGCCGGACTGGGTGAGCACCAGATCGCCCTCCACCAGGACCGGCACCTCGCCCATGGGGTTGAGGGCGCGGAACTCGGGCGTGCGGGTCTCGCCGCCAAAGAAATCGACAAAGCGCGGGGCCCAGTCATGGCCGCACAGCGTCAGGGTCAGCGCCGCCTTGTAGGCATTGCCCGATTCACCAAAGCAATAAAGCGTGGCGCTCACAGCGACCTCCCGATCAGTTCCTTCATGATCTCGTTGGTGCCGCCGTAGATGCGCTGAACGCGCGCGTCGGTCCACATTTCGGCTACGGCGTATTCGGTCATGAAACCATAGCCGCCGTGCAGTTGCACGCATTCATCAATGACCTGGCATTGCAGATCGGTCAGCCAGTATTTGCACATCGCCGCCATCTCGACGCTCAACGCGCCCTTCAGATGGGCGCTGATGCAGGTGTCCAGGAAACTGCGTGCCACGACCGCGTTGGTCTTGCATTCGGCCAGTTTGAAGCGGGTGTTCTGGAAGTTGATGATCGGCTGGCCGAAAGCCTCGCGCTCCTTGCAATATTGAATGGTGCGCGCCACCGCGCCTTCGATCGCGCCCACCGCACCACAGCCGATGATCAGCCTTTCCTGCGGCAGTTGCTGCATCATCTGATAGAAGCCCTGGCCCTCGCCACCGCCCAGGATGTTCTCGGGCGGGATCGCCACGTTGTCGAAGAACAGCTCCGAGGTATCGGCGGCCTTGAGCCCGATCTTGTCGAGGTTGCGCCCGCGCTTGAAGCCCTCGGCGCCATCGGTTTCCACCACCACCAGCGAGACGCCCCTGGCCTTGGCATTGGGGTCGGTCTTGGCGGCGACGATGACCAGATTGGCGTGCTGGCCGTTGGTGATGAAGGTTTTCGAGCCCGTCAGACGATAGACATTGCCATCGCGCACCGCGCGGGTCTTGAGGTTCTGCACATCCGAGCCGCCCGAGGGCTCGGTCATCGCCAGCGCGCCGACCATCTCGCCCGAGGCCATTTTCGGCAACCAGCGTTTCTTCTGCTCCTCGGTGCCATAGGCCAGGATGTAATGCGCCACGATGCCGGAATGGATGCCATTGCCCCAGCTGGCCAGATTGGCGCGCCCGCCCTCCATGTAGATCACCGCCTCATGGCCAAAATCACCGCCCGCGCCGCCGTATTCCTCGGGGATCGAGGCGCAGAGCAGACCCATTGCGCCGGCCTGCTGCCAGGTGTCGCGGTCCATCTCGCCCTGATTGCGCCAGCGCTCGAAATGGGGGCTCCATTGCTCCTGGATGAAGGTCTGGGTCATCTCTTCGAGCATGCGGTGCTCGTCGGTCATCCAAGGCGATGCGATCAGCGGAAAAGTCATGCGGCGGCCCCTCCCAAGGCCAGTTCAGCGCTTGCGCGCCTCAAGTTCGGAATTGAACAATCGCAACCTGTGCTCAAGGTTCTGCTGGTCTGTCACGCTGTCAAAATGTTCAAAAAGGAATGACAGCGCCTCGCCCTCGTCCAGACCGGCCTCTTGTGCGAAACGCCGCAGCCGCCGGTAGGCATCCTCGCTCATGGCGACCGGGAAACGACGGGTCAGGCGCAGGCGTTTGGGCATTGCGGCCTCGTTGGATGCCTGTCGCGGCGGGGTTGACACCCCGCCGCTTCACAGGGTTCAGAACTGTTCGGCGCCCAGCGCCATGACCGGCTCGGCCCCGGACTGGATGCGCGCCAGATGCAGCGCCGTCGCTGGAAGCTGACGGGCCATATAGTAGCGCCCCGTTGCCAGCTTCGTCTCGTAGAACGTGGCGTCAGAGGGGCCGGCGGCCAGCGCCTGCTGCGCCGCAGCTGCCATGCGCGCCCACATCAGCCCCATGCAGACATGGCCGAAGAGATGCAGGAAATCGGTCGAACCGGCGAGCGCTGCATTGGGGTTCTTCATGCCGTTTTGCATGAAGAACATCGCCGCCGCCTGAAGATCCTTGGAGGCGGCCTTGAGCGGCTCCAGAAAATCCTTCTTCAGCGCCTCGTCGCCTTCGTTCTCCTTGATGAAACCCTTCACCAGCTCGAAGAAGGCCATTACATGCTTGCCGCCGTCCTGCGCCAGCTTGCGGCCCACCAGATCCAGCGCCTGCACGCCATTGGCGCCCTCGTAGATCATGGCGATGCGCGCATCGCGCACGAATTGCGACATGCCCCATTCCTCGATATAGCCATGCCCGCCATAAACCTGCTGGGCCTGCACCGCCATGTCGAAGCCCTTGTCGGTCTGAAAACCCTTGATCACCGGGGTCAGCAGGCTGATCAGCCCGTCGGCCTGCTTGTCGTCCAGCCGGTGCGACCGGTCGATCAGATGCGCCCCCCAATAGGTCAGCGCGCGTGCGCCCTCGACGAAGCTTTTCTGGTCCATCAGCATGCGCCGGATGTCAGGGTGCACGATGAGGGGGTCGGCGGGGCCATCGGGGTTCTTGGTGCCGGTCACGTCGCGGCCCTGAAGCCGGTCGCGGGCATAGGCGACGGCGTTCTGATAGGCGGCCTCGGCGACGGCATAGCCTTGCAGGCCCACGCCCAGCCGGGCTTCGTTCATCATGGTGAACATCGCCCGCATGCCCTTGTGCAACTCGCCGATCAGATAGCCGCGCGCGCCATCATAATCGAGCACACAGGTCGCATTGCCGTGAATGCCCATCTTCTCTTCGATCTTGCCCACCGAGACCGCGTTGCGCGCGCCCAGGCTGCCGTCATCCTTGACCATGAACTTGGGGACGATGAAGAGGCTGATCCCCCTGGTGCCCTCGCCACCGCCGGGCGCCTTGGCCAGCACCAGATGGATCACGTTTTCAGCCAGATCGTGATCGCCTGCCGAAATGAAGATCTTCTGCCCGGTGATCAGATAGCTGCCATCGTCCTGCGGCTCGGCCCTGGTGCGGATCATGCCCAGATCGGTGCCACAATGCGACTCGGTCAGGTTCATGGTGCCGGTCCAGTCCATGCTGACCATCTTCGGCAGATAGGTGGCTTTCTGCTGCTCGGAGCCATGCGCCAGAATGGCCGAAATCGCGCCATGCGTCAGGCCCTGATACATGTTGAAGGCCATATTGGCCGAAACGAAGATCTCGCCCACCGCCGAGCCGATGACAAACGGCAGGTTCTGGCCGCCGAACTCCTCGGGCAGGTCCAGCCCGTTCCAGCCGCCTTCCTTGAGCGCCTCGAAGGCTTCCTTGAAGCCCTTGGGCGTATGCACGACCCCGTTTTCCAGCCGGCAGCCCTCGGCATCGCCGGAGGCATTGATCGGAGCCAGCACATCCGTTGCCAGCTTGCCGGCCTCGTTCAGGATGGCGGCGGTGAAATCGCGCTCAAGATCGCCATAGCCGGGAATGCCGGTATCGGTGGCCTTGAGCAGATCGTGCAGGATGAACTGCATGTCCTTGACGGGGGCGGTGTAGCTGGGCATTTCTCTCTCCCTTCGGGCGCGCCGGGGCGCCGGATCAGTGCGACTGGTTCATTCAGCGGCGGGACGGCGGAATGAGGCAATCACATCGGCCCCCCATTCCAGTTGCCCACGCAATTCCTCGATGGCTTCGTTGAGCTCATCGCGCTGGCGTTCCATCTGCGCCAGCCGCTCGCGCGCCACCTCATAGGTGCGCTTGAGTTGTTCTTCCTGCGCATCGCCGCGATCATAGAGGTTCAGAAGCTGGCGCATCTCTTCAAGGCTGAAGCCGAAGCGCTTGCCGCGCAGGATCAATTTGAGCCGACCGCGATCACGGCGCGAATACAGGCGCTTCTGTCCCTCGCGGTGCGGAAAGATCAGCTCCTTGGCTTCATAGAAACGCAGCGTGCGCGGCGTCACGTCGAACGCATCGCACATCTGCCGGATCGTCATCAGTTCTTCGTCCATCTGCCACCTCGTCGTCACGACTGCGCGCCTGGTTGCGATATGGGCCCTGCAGTGCACTCTAGCAACCGGGTTGACGTTAGCGTAAGGTTCGACGTCACGTCACCCCGCCAGCGTGACGCAGGGTCGCTTTTCCGGCGCTCTGGCCCGGTGCCGTGGCCGCCGCGGGTGCGCTGGCCTTGCGCTGTTGATCGTTATAGCCATTCTTGCGCTGCGACCGCGCGGGCTGTTGCCCGCCCGGATCGCCAGTTGCGCCTGAGGAGGCCCCGTCATGAGCCAGACCGATTTCGACCCGCGAACCATCCGCACGCGCCAGCTTGCGCTCGATACGGCGCTGCCCGCGCGCATTTTCGTCCCGATGCAGAACGCCGATTGCGGCCCGCAACAGCACGAAGCGGCACTGCGCGCCATGGCAGGATATGCGCACATCCGCACGACCAGGGGAATTTTATCCGAACTTGCAGCAGGGGATGCGGAATGAACTCGATCGAGCGGTCCGACATGAGCCACTGGCAGGCACAATTGAAAGCGGTCTGGGGCCTGGACGCGACGTTGACGCCGCTGCCGGGGGAACTGGATCTCAACTTCGCGGTGGACGGGGCGCGGCCCGCAGTGCTCAAGGTCATGCGCGAAGGCTGCGCACCTGAATTCGTTGGGCTGCAGGTGGCGCTTCACGCCCATATTGCCGCAGGTTCGGCAGGTGCTGTGCCGGTGCCGGGGGTGATCGCGGCGCGCGACGGGGCGATGCAGGTGGTGCTCGACGGCCCGGATGGCACGCGGCGGCAGGCCTGGCTGGTGGAGCGGTTGCCGGGGCTGGTGGTGGGGCAGGTGCGGCCGCGCGCGCCGCGCCTCTTCAGCGATGTGGGCACGGCGATTGCCCGGCTCGCCGCCGCGCTCGCCGATTTCGAGCACCCCGCGCTTGCGCGGAAACTGAAGTGGGATCTGCGCCGCTCGGACTGGATCGCCGGGCATATGGCATTGATTGACAGCCCGTCGCGGCGCGCGCAGATCGAGGCAATCCTGCAAGCCTTCAAGGCCACCTTGCAGCCGCTTCTGGCCGAGATTCCGGTTCAGGCCATTCACAATGATCTCAATGATTACAACCTTCTGGCTGTCACGGATGCGACTGGAGAAAGCCGGCTCAGCGGGCTGATCGATTTCGGCGATGCGATCCGGGCGCCTGTTCTGTGCGATCTGGCCATCGCCGGCGCCTATGCCGTTCTGGATACCGACCGACCGCTGGAGACGCTGGCGGCACTGGTGCGCGGTTTCGTGGCCGAGCGGCCACTGTCCGGGCCAGAGATCGATGCGCTCTGGGGTCTTGTGCTGACACGTCTCGCGGTGAGCGTGATCAACGCCGCCATTGAAAAAACCGCGCGCCCCGGTGACCCCTATGTGACAATTTCCGAGCGCCCGGCTTGGGAGTTTCTGGACCGCGCGCGCGGCATCGACGCCGCGCTCGCGCGGGCGCATCTGCGCGAGGCCGCAGGCCATGCGCCGTTCCCTGCCGCAAGCCGGCTGGTTCAGGCCATTGCGGCAGCCGCGCCGCATCCGGTGCTTGGCCCCTTGCCGCGAACGCTGCGGGTGGCCGATCTGTCGGTCGCGGGGGGCGATGCGCCCGCCGACCCGGAAACCTGCGCGCTGGAAGATTTCAGTGCCGATCTCGGCGATGCCGCGACCGCCGCGTGCCCGGTGATCGGGCGATACGGCGAGGCGCGGCTGATCTACACCGCGCCGATGTTCCGCCAGGGGGCGCACCCGGCCGGTCCCCGGCGCAGCGTGCATCTGGGGGTCGATGTCTTCCTGCCGGCGGGCGCGGCGGTCATGGCGCCGTTTGACGGCGCGGTGCTGCATGCTGGCGAAGAGCCGGGTCATCAGGGCTATGGCGGGGTGGTCGTGCTGCGCCATGTTCTGCCTGACGGCACCAGATTCGCAGCCCTCTACGGACATCTGCGCCCTGCCGATGCGCTGGCCCTGACCCCCGGCCAGGCGATCCGGCGCGGCGAGACCTTCGCCACACTCGGCACTGCGGCGGAAAACGGCGGCTGGCCGGCGCATCTGCATCTGCAGATGGGGCTGCCCGAGGATGCCGCCAGCACCTGGCCCGGCATCTTCGACCCGGATCTGGAGGCCCCCGCGCGCGCCGTCTTTCCCAACCCTGCCCCCCTGCTCGGGCTTGATCCGGAGCTGACGGCCTGCCCGGTTCTGGACCGTGACGCGGAAATTGCCCGCCGCAAGCGCCATTCGGCAGCCAATCTCAAGCTTTTCTATCATCGCCCGCTGGCCGTGTTGCGCGGTCGTGGCACGCTGCTCTATGACGAGCGTGGCCGTGCCTATCTTGATGCCTACAACAATGTGCCCCATGTCGGCCACGCTCATCCGCGTGTCACCGAGGCGGTGACGCGGCAGATGCGGCTCGTGAACACCAATTCGCGCTATCTCCAGCCGATTCACGGCGCCTATGCAGAAGCTCTGGCCGCACGCCTGCCCGACGGGCTGGATGTGGTCTTTTTTGTCAATTCGGGCAGCGAGGCGAACGATCTGGCCCTGCGCCTGGCGCGCGCGGCGACCGGGGGGACCGATTTTGTCGTTTCGCGCTCGGGTTATCACGGGATCACCCAGTCGGCGATCGACATCAGCGAATACAAGTTTTCCGGCCCCGGTGGCGCGGGTCAGCCGCGCCATGTGCACACCGCGATGATCCCCGATACATTCCGCGGACCGTTTGGTGCCGGTGATCCTGAAGCCGGGCAGCGCTATGCCGGCGATGTCGCCCGCGCCATTGCCGGGGCCGAAGCGCAGGGGCGACGTATCGCTGCGTTCATCTCCGAGCCGTTTCCCAGCGTCGGCGGTCAGATCGTGCCGCCGGCGGGGTATCTGCGGGCAGTCTATTCGCATGTCCGCGCGGCCGGCGGGTTGTGCATCGCCGACGAGGTCCAGACCGGGCTTGGCCGGCTTGGCCAGACCTTCTGGGGCTTCGAGGCCCAGGGCGCGATGCCCGATATCGTGGTGCTGGGCAAGCCGGTGGCCAATGGGCACCCGATGGGGGTGGTACTGACCACCCGCGTGATTGCCGATGCGCTGGCGCCGGGAATGGAGTTCTTTTCGACTTTCGGGGGATCATCGGTTTCATGTGCTGCCGGTCTGGCGGTGCTTGAGGTGCTCGATGCCGAGCGACTGCCCGCGCAGGCCGAAACGGTGGGGGGCCATATCGTTGATGGGCTGCGAGCACTGGCCCGGCAGCATCCGGTGCTGGGCGATGTACGCGGGATGGGGCTGTTTCTTGGCGTTGACCTTTGTCGCGCCAATGGCGCGCCCGCAACCGAGGCTGCGGCCTATATTGTCAACCGGCTGCGCGAGCGCCGCATTCTCATCGGCTCTGACGGGCCAATGGACAATGTGCTGAAGATCCGCCCGCCGCTGCCGTTTTCACTCGCCGACGCCGATCATCTTCTGTCGGTCCTGTCGGATGTTCTGCGCGAGACGCCGCTCGACGTGCTGACCGCAAGCGACTGAGTGCGACGGGGAGCGCCCTGGCGAGTGTATCGACCCGGCCGCCAGGCGGGTGCGTGGGAAAATTCCCGCGGCCTGCCAGCGTTCATATGCCGGTGTTCGGATGTCGGTGCTCAGATGCTGGGGTCTTGCAGCAGGCGCGCCGCCTCGTCACGCAGGGCGCGCAAGTCCTCGATCGTCTGGCCCAGTTCGTCGCGCTGGCGTTGCAGTTCCTCCAGTTGCCGGCTGGACGATTCGACCCAGTTTTCCAGTTGCGGCCGGGTGCCCTTGGTCTCGTAGATCTCCAGCCACTGGCGGATGCCCTCAAGGCTGAAACCAAACCGGCGCCCGCGCAGGATCAGTGTCATGCGGGCAATTTCACGCGGTCCGTAAAGGCGGTTGCGACCGTCCTTTTCGGGGCTGAGAAGCTCGATGTATTCGTAGTAGCGCAGGGTGCGCGGCGTCACATCGAAGCGCGCGCACATCTCCTTGAAGGTCAGCTTCTTCTCGCTCATCGCGCTCCTCCCGGCGGGCGACCAGGGGCTAGCCTATGCCCTTCATGCCGCAGGTGCAACATGTGCGATGGGCGGTTGCGGCCCGGTGACGGAACGGTTTCCGTCATCATTGACGCGGTGTCATTGCATCGTGCGATCATGCCAAGGCTTGCCAGCAATTCGCTGAACGGCAAGACTGCGCGGCAAGGCGCGATTCCGTGCCGCTCACCGTCGCAGCCAAGGTGCCAGCCATGTCAGATCCCAGCCCTGCCCAGCGTTTCACCGAGGCCATTCCCCATGCCCGCGCGCTGGGCATGACGCTGATCGAGATCGGCGATGGCCGGGCGGTGATGAGCATGCCCTGGGACGAGCGCTTCATAGGCGATCCCTCGACCGGGGTGATCAGCGGCGGCGCGGTTTCGGCGCTGCTTGATACCTGCTGCGGTGCGGCGGTGCTGGCCCATCCCGGCGCACGCGGCACCGCCACGCTGGATCTGCGCATCGAATACATGCGCGCTGCGCGGCCCGGTCAGCGCATCATCGCCCGCGCCGAGTGCTTTCATGCCACGCGCAACGTGGCCTTCGTGCGCGCCACCGCGCATGATGAGGATTCGGACGCCGAGAACGGCCTGCCGGTCGCCACCGCCACCGGTGCCTTCACCGTCGAGGGCGGCAAGCCCAGCAAGCCGGAGGGCAGCCAATGAACCGCCCCCGCCCCGAACCCGTCCAGGTGGTCAAGCAACGCCGCGACACCGCGCTGGCAGCGCTGGTGGGGGCCATTCCCTATGCGCAGTTCCTCGGCATTCATTTCGACCGGCGCGGCGACGAGCTGACCGCCACCTTGCCCTTTGACGAAAAGCTGATCGGCAACCCTTTCCTGCCGGCACTGCACGGGGGGGCGACCTCGGCCTTTCTGGAAGTCACCGCGCTGATCGAACTGAGCTGGTCTATGCTGTGGGAAGACATGGAAAACGGCCGGATCGACCCCGGAAGACTGGGCACGGACCATCTGCCACGCCTGCCAAAAACCATTGATTTCACGGTTGATTATCTGCGCTCGGGGCTGCCGCGCGACGCCTATGCGCGCGCCCGCGTCAATCGTTCCGGGCGGCGCTATGCCAGCGTGCATGTCGAGGCATGGCAGGACAATCGCGCGCGGCTTTTTGCGCAGGCGACGGGGCATTTCCTGATACCGAGCCGCGAAAACGGCGCATGACCCCCGAGGCCGTGCTGACCCATCGGCGCGTTCTGCGGATCGCGCTGCCGATTCTGCTGGCCAATGTGACGGTGCCGCTGATCGGGCTGGTCGATACCGCCGTGGTGGGCCAGCTGGGCGAGGCCGCGCCGATCGGTGCGGTGGGGCTGGGGGCAGTCATCCTGGCCGCGGTCTACTGGATCTTCGGCTTTCTGCGCATGGGCACGACGGGGCTGACGGCGCAGGCGCATGGCGCGGGTGATACGGGTGAGGCCGGGGCGATCCTGCTGCGCGGGCTTCTGATCGCCGCCCTGGCGGGGCTGGCGCTGATTGCCGTGCAGGGGCCATTCTTGTGGGCGGCGTTCCAGCTTGCCCCGGCCAGCGATGCCGTCGAGGATCTGACGCGGCGCTATCTGGGCATCCGCATCTGGGGCGCGCCGGCGACGATTGGCCTTTATGCGCTTACGGGCTGGCTGATCGCGCTGGAGCGCACGCGCGCGGTTCTGGCGCTGCAACTCTTGATGAACGGTGCCAACATCGCGCTGGATGTCTGGTTCGTGCTGGGGCTCGATTGGGGCGTCGAGGGGGTGGCGAGCGCCTCGCTGATCGCCGAATATTCCGGGCTGGTGCTGGGGCTCTGGCTGTGCCGGGGGGCCTTCGCGGGCACTCGGGGGCGGGTTTTCGACCCGGCGCAGCTGCGGCGCATGGCCTCGGTCAATGGTGCGATCATGCTGCGCTCGATCCTTTTGCAGGGCAGTTTCACCACCTTTCTGTTTCTGGCCGCCGGCAAGGGCGACGAGGTGCTGGCCGCCAACCAGATCTTGCTGCAATTCCTTGAGGTCATGGCCTATCTGCTGGACGGGTTCGCCTTTGCCGCCGAAACGCTGGTGGGGCAGGCGGTGGGGGCAAGACGGGCGGCGGCGCTGCGCCGCTCGGTGCGGCTGACGGCGCTGTGGGGCGGCGGCGTGGCGCTGGTGGTGGGGGCGGGTTTCGGCGCTACTGGCCCGCTGGCGATCGATTTCATGACCACCTCCCCCGAAGTGCGCGAAACCGCGCGGCTCTATCTGCCATGGGTGGTTCTGGCGCCGGTGGTCAGCATTGCCAGCTACATGCTCGACGGCATCTTCATCGGCGCCACGCGGGCGCGCGAGATGCTCGAATGCATGGCGATTTCGGTTGCAGCCTATCTGCTGGCGCTCTGGGCCCTCGCCGGTTGGGACAACCACGGCCTCTGGGCGGCGCTGATGGTGCTCAACCTGATGCGCGGGCTGAGCATGGCGCTATACTATCCGCGTATCCCTGCCAGCCTGAGGCCCTGATGACCGATCCTGCCACGATTGCCCCGCTCTTCACCCGCGCCGATGGCGCTTATCTGTTTGCACGCTGGGGGCGGCCCATCGTGCCGGTGGTGTTTGGCGTCGATGATGCCACGCTGCCGGTGATCAAGGGCGCGGTGGAGGCGGTGGTGGCGCTGGCCGGGCACCGGATGGCCGAAACCGACCCCGAACTGGGCGCCAACCTTATGCTGTTCTTCCTGCGCGACTGGGACGAGTTGCTGGCCGTGCCTGATCTGGATCGCCTGATCGAGGGGTTGGCGCCGCTGGTGGGCCGGCTTCAGGCGCAGGGGGCCAACCAGTACCGCGCCTTTCGCTTCGATGCCGATGGGGCGATCAAGGCGGCCTTCGTCTTTGTACGCATGGATGCGGCGCTTGCCGCGCTGCCCGCCGAGGATCTGGCGCTGGCGCAGGCCGTGCAGGTGATCGTGCTGTGGTCGGATGCGGCATTCGCAACCCGCTCACCGCTGGCGCGCGCCGGTACGGTGACGGTGCTGCGCCCCGATCTGGCCCCGGTGATCCGCGCCGCCTATGATCCGGTGATGCCGGCGGTGGCGCATGATGCCAGCCATGCGCTGCGGCTCGCGGCGAGGCTGCCGGCATGACGCATCGCTTTCACGCCCGCGTCTACTACGAGGACACCGATCTGGCGGGGATCGTCTATTACGCCAATTACCTCAAGTTCATCGAGCGGGCGCGTTCGGAATGGGTGCGGGACGCGGGGATCGACCAGGGCGCGCTCAAGCGCGAGGCCGGGCTGGTCTTTGCCGTGCGCCGCGTCGAGGCCGACTATCTGAGCCCGGCATGTTTCGATGATGTGATCGAGGTGCGCAGCGCGCCGGTTGCCGTCAGCGCCGCGCGGCTGGTCATGGAACAGCAGGTCTTTCGTGGTGAAACCCTGCTTTTTTCGGCGCTTGTAACGCTTGTCTGCCTTGATGCGGCGGGGCGCGCGCGGCGCTTGCCGGCGGCGCTGGCTCACATCGCTGCTACAATTGGCGGGAAACCGTAACATTTACGTTGTTCCATTGGTGTTTCCCTTGGATTGCGGCTAGAATCGCCGCAAATGGAGGCGTTTTCCAAATCACACGCCCCGACCAACGAGCAGGACGCAAGGCCCATGGACACCTCGACCCTCGCCGCCGCCAGCGAGATTGATTTTTCGCTGCTGGCGCTGTTTGCGCGCGCCACGCCGACCGTGAAGCTGGTGATGATCATTCTGATCCTCGCCTCGTTCTGGTCCTGGGCAATCATCATCCAGAAGCATCTGGTGTTTCGCCGCGCCCGCACCCAGGCGGCGGGCTTCGATGCCGCCTTCTGGTCGGGCGAGCCGCTTGATGAGCTTTATGCGCGCATCGGCCCCAATCCGGGCAGCGCGCCGGAGCGGGTGTTTGCTGCCGGCATGGCTGAATGGCAGCGCTCGCATCGTCAGGACGGGGCGCTCATTCCCGGTGCCGCGCAGCGCATTGACCGTTCGATGGATGTGGCGATCGGCCGCGAGACCCGTGACCTCAATCAGGGGCTGACCTTCCTGGCCTCGGTGGGTTCGGCCTCGCCCTTCATCGGGCTTTTCGGCACGGTCTGGGGCATCAAGCATGCCTTCGAGGAAATCGCCCTGGCGCAATCGACCAACCTGGCGGTGGTCGCACCGGGTATCGCCGAGGCGCTGCTGGCCACCGGGCTTGGCCTTCTGGCGGCAATTCCGGCGACGATCTTCTATAACAAGCTCTCCGATGACAGCGACGAAATCTCCAGCGGATACGAGCAGTTCGCCGATGAATTCGGCACGCTGCTGTCGCGCAACCTGGATAGCTGAACCATGGGAGCGCAACTGATCAAGCGGCAGGGCGGCTCAGGCGCGCGGCGCCGCCGTGCAAAGGCTGGCGCCAGAATGTCAGAAATCAACGTCACGCCTTTTGTTGACGTGATGCTGGTGCTGCTGATCATCTTCATGGTGGCGGCGCCGATGCTGACCGTCGGTGTGCCGATCGAACTGCCGCGCACTGCGGCTGCGGCCCTGCCGGCCGAGCAGGAGGAGCCCTTGACCGTCACGCTTACCGTGGACGGGCAACTGTTGGTGCAAACGACCGAGGTGGCTGGCGACGATCTGATCCCGCGCCTGCGCGCCATCGCCGCCGAGCGGCGCGATGACAAGGTTTTCCTGCGCGCCGATGGTGCCATTCCTTATGAGCGGGTGGTGCAGGTGATGGGGGCGCTCAATGCCGGGGGCTTTCGCAACATCGGTCTGGTGACCGAAAGCGGCGGTCCGGGCTTTGGCGCCGATCGCGGCCAGTAGGGCCGGGCGGGCGGATGATGGCAGAGCGGGGCACGATGCATACCGGCCACAAGGTTTCGGCAGTGCTGCATGTCGGGCTGATCCTGTGGGTCATGCTGTTCGACCTGTTTTCCGCGCCCGAGCGTAATCTGCGCGCGCCGGTGACCGATGTGTCGCTGGTATCGGCGGCGGAATTCGCCGCGCTCAGCGCGCCGCGCGCCCCAGCCCCACAGCCTGCCCCACAGCCTGCCCCCGAGCCTGTCCCGGTGCCCGAGCCTGCGCCCGCGCCCGAACCCGCGCCGCAGCCGATCACCGCGCCCGAGCCGGTTGTTCCCCAGCCGCAACTGCAGCCGGAGCCCGCCCCCGCACCGCAGCCGGCACCACAGCCGGCACCGCAGCCAGACCCGCAGCCTGACGCGACATCCGAGCGCCCGCAGGCGGCGGTCATCGCACCCGGCCCCACGCCGCCCGATGCCAGCCTGCGCCCGATCCAGCGCCCTGCCGAGCGCGTCGCCCCCGAGGCCGTGCCCGCGCCCACCCCCGATGTCAGCATCGATCGGCGCGATCAGGCCGCCGCCGAGCCCGATACCGCCGCCGACCCCGCCGAGGCCCCGCCCGCCCAGGAGGAAACCGCCCGCGAGGCGGCCGCCACCGAAACCGTGACCGAGGCCACCGAGATCAGCGAGACCGAGCCGGTGCGCCGCACCGCCACCGCGCCCGAGGTCAGCCTGCGCCCGAGGCCGCGCCCTGAGCGCCCCGCGACCCCGCCCGCCGAGGCCCCGGTGCAGACCGCCGCGCGCCCCACGCCGCCCGCACCTGCCCAGCCGGCGCAGCCCGCGCCCGCGCCCGTGCAACCTGCCCAACCCGCCCCTGCCGGGCCAAGCTCCGATGCGTTGGCCGATGCGCTGGCTCAGGCACTGTCGGAATCGCTCGATCTTTCCGGCGGGGCCGATACCGGGCCGGCCGCGCTGTCGCAGGCCGACGTGGACGGGCTGCGCCTGCGGGTCGAGGAATGTTGGAACGTAGGGCTGCTGTCGAGCGATGCATTGCAGGCGGTGGTGACCATCGGTTTCGAGATGACACCTGAAGCCCGCCCGCTCGAACACACCATCCGGCTTGTCGATGCACAGGGCGGTGGCCAGGCCGGGCAGATGGCCGCATTCGATGCCGGTCGTCGTGCCGTGATGGAATGTGGTATCAACGGCTATGGCTTGCCCGGCGAACTCTATGACCTTTGGCGACAGGTCGAAATCACCTTCAACCCTGCAAGGATGAGCATCCGATGACCACCTTGAGCCTGAAAAGTCCCTTTGCCGCGTTTCTCATGCTGGCGGCAATGGCCGTGAGCCTGGTGCCGGCCCCGTCGCTGGCGCAAAGCGGGCCGCTGCGCATCGAGATCACCGAAGGGGTGATCGAACCGGTGCCCTATGCGGTGCCCGATTTCGTGGCCGAAAACGCCGCCGGCGGGCAATATGCGGCCGCCATCGCCCGTGTGGTGGCCAGCAACCTGACCGGCACCGGGCTGTTGCGCGAGATCCCCGCCAGCGCCCATATCGCACGGATCGCCAATTTCGAGGCGCCGGTGCAGTTTGGTGACTGGCGCGCGATCAATGCCCAGGCGTTGATCACCGGCGCGGTGCGCGTGGATGGTCAGCGCATCACCGTCAAGTTCCGGCTCTTCGATGTGGTTTCCGGCCAGCAGCTTGGCGACGGGCTGCAACTGGACGGGCGCACCGACAACTGGCGGCGCATGGCGCACCGGGTGTCTGATGCGGTCTATTCGCGGTTGACCGGCGAGAGCGGCTATTTCGACAGCCGGGTGGTGTTCATCGCCGAATCCGGCTCGCGCGAGAACCGCCGCAAGCAGGTGGCGATCATGGATCAGGACGGCGAGAATGTGCAGTTTCTGACCGATGGCACGGCACTGTCCTTTGCGCCGCGCTTCTCGCCCACGGGCGACCGCATCCTGTTCACCTCGTATGAATCGGGGTTTCCGCGCATCTATCTGATGGATCTTGCCTCGCGCCGGCGGCAGATGATCGGCGATCAGCCGGGCACCATGACCTTCGCGCCGCGCTTCTCGCCCGATGGACAGTCGGTGGTCTATTCGCTGTCCGTCGAGGGGCGCACCAACCTTTATCTGCTCAATGTGGCGTCGGGGCAGCGCTTCCAGTTGACCAATACCCCCGCCATCGACACCGCGCCGAGCTTCTCGCCCGATGGGCAATGGGTGGTCTTTGAAAGCGACCGCTCGGGCACCTCGCAGCTCTATGTGATGCCCGCACAGGGCGGCGAGGCGCGGCGCATCAGCCATGGCCAGGGGCGCTATTCGACGCCGGTCTGGTCGCCGCGTGGCGACATGATCGCCTTCACAAAATCGCATGCCGGGCGCTTTCATATCGGGGTAATGCGGGTGGATGGCTCGAACGAGCGGTTGCTGACCTCGTCATTCCTGGATGAGGGGCCGACATGGGCACCGAACGGGCGGGTGATCATGTTCACCCGGGAGCAGGCCGGCGGCGACCCGGCGCTCTATTCGGTCGATATATCCGGGCGCAACCTGCGGCGCATCCCGGCACCGGGCGCGGCGTCGGACCCGGCCTGGTCGCCGTTGTTGCCCTGAGCCATGGCGCGCCGGCTCGCGCCGGGCCGGCGAGGTGGCGTGCAGATCACACTCCGGCGAGCGGCGGGCGAGCGGCAAGGCAGGCGATTCCCTGTGTCCCCGGCATCTGGTAAGCTGCCGGCAAGATCGAAACCAAGAACACACACACGAAGGACAGATCCATGAATCTCTTTATGAAGGCGGTGCTGGTAACAGCGGTGCTGGCACTTGCGGCGTGCAACAATCCGCGCGGTGGCGCGATGGATGGCGACGGCTGGGGCGGCAGCGGCATTGGCTCGACCGGCCTGGGCGATCCCAGCGATCCCAGCTCGATTGCCTATTTCAACCAGACAATCGGCGATCGGGTCTTCTTTACGGTCGATCAGTCGACTCTCTCGCCCGAGGGCATGGCCACGCTGCGCCAGCAGGCCGTCTGGCTGAACCAGAACCCGCAATATGCGATCCTTGTCGAAGGCCATGCCGATGAGCGCGGCACGCGCGAATACAACGTCGCCCTGGGTGCGCGCCGGGCCAATTCGGTCGAGCAGTATCTGATCCAGCAAGGTGTGAGCGCCGGGCGTATCCGCACCGTCAGCTACGGCAAGGAGCGCCCCGTGGAAGCCTGTGCGGCGCAGCGCTGCTGGGATCTGAACCGCCGCGCGGTGACGGCGGTCTCGCGCTGAGCGTAATGCCGCGAGTGACGCGCGGGCAGGGGGGCTTGGCGCCCCCCTCGGCGGCGTGCGGGGCATCGCCTGTGTGTCTGTCCGGCCAGAGGATGGTGCCCGGCCTGCATGTGCTGCCGGCCGGGCTTCGGGCGTGAGCGGGCCCGTTGAACCGGCGCGCGCGCTGGCCGCGTTTCTGGCGCGCCACGGGGCGCCGCGCCGGCTGGGGGTTGCGGTTTCTGGTGGCGGCGATTCGATGGCGCTGCTGGTCCTTGCGGCGGAAATCCCCGGTGTTGTGCTGCGCGCCGTGACGGTCGATCACGGGTTGCGCCCCGAGGCCGCCGACGAGGCCGCGGCAGTGGCACGGCTTTGCGCGGCGCTCGGCATCGAGCATACGGTGCTGCGCTGGGACGGGGCGAGCGCCGGAGGGAACCTGCAAGCGGCGGCGCGGCGCGCGCGCTATGCCCTGATTGCCGAGTGGTCGCGCGGGCTCGATGCGGTGCTTTTGGGGCACACGCTCGATGATCAGGCGGAAACCGTGCTCATGCGGCTGGCGCGGGGTTCCGGCGTGGACGGGCTTTCCGGCATGACCGAAGGGATCACGCGCGATGGCCAGCGCTGGTTGCGGCCCCTGCTGGGCCTGCGTCGGGCCGTTCTGCGCGATGTGCTGCGCGTGCGCGGCTTGCATTGGTGCGAAGATCCATCCAATGCTGATCGCCGCTTTCAGCGCGTGCGGACCCGCCAGGCGCTCACGATGCTTGCCGGTCTGGGGATCACTCCCGAGGGGCTGGCAAGGACCGCCGTCAGGCTGGGCCGTGCGCGTCGGGCGCTTGAGGCGCAGACCGATGCCGCGCTGCGCGACCTCGCGCAGGAAGATCGTGGCACGGTGCTGTTGGCGCGCGATGCGCTGGCGCTGATGCCGGAAATCCGCGACCGGGTCTTCGCCCGGCTGGCGCTAGGGCTGGCTGGTGCCGAACATCGCCCGCGGCTGCAAGGCTTGCAGCGCTGGATTGCCAGCGCCAGCGGCCGGGGTGGACCTTTCATGGGCTGCCTGCTGCGCCCTGAAGGGGCTGGTTTTCGGCTGTTTCGCGAGGCAAATGCCGTCGGCAGCCTGAGCGCACCGGCAACCGGGCTTTGGGACGGGCGCTGGCGCGTGACGATGATGCCGCCAGGTGCGGCGCCCGATGGGTTGCAGTTGCGTGCGCTTGGCGAGCCGGGGTTGCACCGTCTGAGCGAGCAGTCGCGCGACGGGTTGCATCCGCATTGGCGCAGCACCGGCCTGCCGCGCGCGGCGCTTGCGGCGATGCCCGCGCTCTGGCAGGGCGCGCGGCTGATTGCCGCGCCGCTTGCACTCTGGCCGAATGGATGGCAGATCGCCGCGCAGCCGATCCTTCCGGTGGAAGCATCGACATTGACGATGTGCTCGGCCGCAGAGGAAGGGCGCGGGCGAAGCGTGGAAGAGGGCCAGAGCATTATCGCATTGAATACGCCCCGGGGATCACTATTTTAGACACAACCGGCCGCGCGCGGCCCGAACTGGGAGAGCCTTGGTGGGCAACGCACGTAATTTCGCTTTCTGGATCGTTCTGTTCTTCCTGATGATCGTGCTTTTCAGCCTGTTCAACAACGGGCAGAGCGCCAATTCAGGCCGCACGATCGGCTATTCCGACTTCCTGCAACGGGTTGAGGCGGGCGATGTCAGCCGGGTGGTTATTGATGGCGAACAATTGCGCGTGACTGACCGCTCCGGGCAGGTCTACACGACCATTCGCCCTGCCGGCGAAAACCCCACCGAGCGGTTGCTGGCGCAGAACGTCTCGATCGAGGCGCGCGCGCAGGAGCGTTCGGGGCTGATGTCGGCGCTTTCGGTCTGGCTGCCGTTTCTGCTGCTGATCGGTGTGTGGATCTTCTTCATGAACCGCATGCAGGGCGGCGGGCGCGGCGGTGCGATGGGCTTTGGAAAATCCAAGGCGAAGCTTCTGACCGAAAAGCAGGGCCGTGTCACCTTTGACGATGTCGCCGGCATCGACGAGGCCAAGGAAGAACTGGAAGAGATCGTCGAGTTTCTGCGCACCCCGCAGAAGTTCAGCCGTCTGGGCGGCAAGATCCCCAAGGGCGCGCTCCTGGTGGGCCCGCCGGGCACCGGCAAGACGCTTCTGGCGCGCGCCATCGCCGGTGAGGCGGGGGTTCCGTTCTTCACCATCTCGGGGTCGGATTTCGTGGAGATGTTCGTGGGCGTCGGTGCCAGCCGCGTGCGCGACATGTTCGAGCAGGCCAAGAAGAACGCACCCTGTATCGTCTTCATCGACGAAATCGACGCCGTGGGCCGTTCGCGCGGTGTGGGCTACGGTGGTGGCAATGACGAGCGCGAGCAGACCCTGAACCAGCTTCTGGTGGAGATGGACGGGTTTGAGGCCAACGAGGGCATCATCATCATCGCCGCCACCAACCGCCCCGATGTGCTGGACCCGGCGCTGCTGCGCCCTGGCCGTTTCGACCGGCAGGTGCAGGTGCCCAACCCCGACATCAAGGGCCGCGAGCGCATTCTGGGCGTTCATGCGCGCAAGGTGCCGCTGGGGCCGAATGTGGACCTGCGCATCATCGCGCGCGGCACGCCGGGCTTTTCGGGCGCCGATCTGGCCAATCTGGTCAACGAGGCGGCACTGACGGCGGCGCGCAAGAACCGCCGCTTCGTGACGATGGACGATTTCGAAAATGCCAAGGACAAGGTGATGATGGGGGCCGAGCGGCGCTCGATGGTCATGTCCGAGGAGGAAAAGAAGCTCACCGCCTATCATGAGGCCGGCCATGCCGTTGTCGGGCTGAACGTGCCGCAGCATGATCCGATCCACAAGGCCACGATCATTCCGCGGGGCCGGGCGCTGGGCCTGGTGCTCAGCCTGCCCGAGCGCGACCAGCTTTCGGTGACCTATACCAAATATACATCCAAGATCGCCATGGCGATGGGCGGCAAGGTTGCCGAGGAACTGGTCTTCGGCAAGGAGAATGTCACCTCGGGCGCGGCTTCGGATATCCAGCAGGTCAGCCGCATTGCGCGTGCGATGGTCACGCAGTTCGGCTTCTCCGATCAACTGGGCCACATCGACTATGCCAACGAGCAGCAAAGCTACCTCGGCACCTATTCGGGCGGCTCCAATGTCTCGCCCGAGACGCAGAAGAAGATCGACGAAGAGGTGAAGCGGATCGTTGATGAAGGGTTCGAGACCGCCAAGCGCATCCTCACCGAACACCGCGACGAGCTTGAGCGGCTGGCGCAGGGGCTGTTGGAGTATGAAACCCTGACCGGCCCCGAGATCACCCGAGTCATGCGCGGCGAACCGATCGGGCGCGACGAAGACGACTCGCCCTCCGGCGGTTTGCCCTCGGTCGCGACGATCCCCAAGACCAAGCCGCGCAAGCCCTCGGCAGATGACAGCGGCATGGAGCCCGAACCGAGCGCATGAGTGCAACGCTCGATAGCGACTGGAACCCCGGAGCCTATGACAGGTTCCGGGGCTTGCGTTTACGCCCGGCGGCCGATCTGCTGGCGCAGGTGCCCGATGACCTGCCTCCGGGCGCGGTGGTGGATCTGGGCTGCGGCAGCGGCGCGGCGGGGCCGCTGTTGCGAGCGCGCTTTCCCGATCATCCGCTTCTGGGCATCGACATGTCGCCGGCGATGCTGGCACGCGCCAGCGAGACGGGCTGCTACCATCACCTCGCCGAGGCCGATATCGCGACCTGGCGGCCAGACGCACCGCCGGCGCTGATATTTTCCAATGCGGCGCTGCACTGGCTTGGCGATCACGCGACACTGATGCCTCATCTGGCCGGCCTGCTGGCGCCCGGCGGGGTGCTGGCGGTGCAGATGCCGGGCAATTTCCTGGCCCCGTCGCATGCGCTGTTGCGCGCTGTGGCGGCGCAGCTCTTTGCTGGCCGCTTCGAGGCCGAGCCCTATGTGCCGCCGGTCAGCACCGCGCGCGATTATCTGGCGTTGCTGGCACCGCTCGGCCAGGCCGAGGGCTGGGAAACCGAATATGTGCAGCGCCTGGCGCCGCTGGCGGATGGCGCCCACCCGGTGCGCGCCTTCACCGCGAGCACGGCCATGCGGCCCTTTCTGGCGGCCCTGTCCGCAACCGAGGCACGGGCTTTCACGCGCGCCTATGAGGCGGGTCTTGACCTTGCCTATCCACGCGCCGAGGATGGCGCCGTGCTGTTTCCGTTTCGCCGTGTCTTTTTCCTGTTGCAGATCCCCTGATGCCTGCCCTGATCGCGACCGACCTTGCTGCCACTGTCCTCTGGCTTGGCGTTGTCGCCGAGCGAAACACCACCTTGCAGTCGTGCCCGCGCGCCATGTTGCGGCTGGGTTTCGACGGCCCCGAGGGTGAGGCGCATGGCGGCAACCTGCGCCCCGCCTGTTCGCGGGTGGCCGCGCTTCATGCGCGCGACACGCCGATCCGCAATGTGCGCCAGTTGAGCATTCTCGCCGCCGAGGAGCTAGAGGCGATCGCCGCGGACATGGGTCTGGCGATGCTGGACCCCGCACTCCTGGGGGCAAGCATGGTGGTGTCCGGCCTGCCCGATTTCAGCAATCTGCCACCCTCGTCGCGTCTGCTGGCGGAAAACGGCGCGGCGCTGGTGGTCGATATGCAAAACCGTCCCTGCCAGCTTCCCGCGCGCGCCATAGAGAATGCCCATCCGGGCCATGGTCGCCGCTTCAAACCCGCCGCCGGCGGGCGGCGCGGCGTGACCGCCTGGGTCGAGGCCGAGGGCGAGGTGCGTCTTGGCACGCGGCTGCGGCTGTTTGTCCCCGATCAGCGGCCATGGGCACTACTGGAAGCCACGCGCGCCAAACACGGCACGGGCTGCCAACCGGAAACCCGGCTTGGCGAAAACCGGCAGTGATGGGTCGCAAACGACTTCACCACAGGCGGGAGCGCGCTCTATGCAAGAGGCAACCGGAAGCCGCAAACGGACAGGGAGCATTTGATGGCCTTCAAGACCGATATCGAGATCGCCCGCGAGGCAAAGAAGCAGCCAATCCAGGTGATTGGTGACAAGCTGGGCATCCCGCAGGAGCATCTGCTGCCCTATGGCCATGACAAGGCCAAGATCGGTCAGGCGTTCATCTCCAGCCTGGCCGGCCGCCCGGACGGCAAGCTGATCCTGGTCACCGCCATCAACCCCACTCCGGCGGGCGAGGGCAAGACCACCACTACCGTGGGCCTTGGCGACGGGCTCAATGCGATTGGCAAGAAAGCCGCTGTCTGTATCCGCGAGGCCAGCCTTGGCCCGAACTTCGGGATGAAGGGCGGGGCCGCCGGGGGCGGCTATGCCCAGGTCGTGCCGATGGAGGAGATGAACCTCCATTTCACCGGTGATTTCCATGCCATCACCTCGGCACATAACCTGCTTTCGGCGATGATCGACAACCATATCTATTGGGGCAATTCGCTGGAGATCGACGAGCGCCGCATCACCTGGCGCCGCGTGATGGACATGAACGACCGCGCGCTGCGCGATATCGTCGTCGGTTTGGGCGGGGTGTCCAACGGCTTTTCGCGCCAGACGGGCTTTGATATCACTGTCGCCTCAGAAGTCATGGCAATCCTGTGTCTGGCGAGGGATCTGGAGGATCTGCAAAAGCGCCTGGGTGATATCGTCGTGGCCTATCGTCGCGACAAGACGCCGATCCATTGCCGTGATATCGGTGCCGATGGCGCCATGACCGTGCTCTTGCGCGATGCCATGCAGCCCAACCTGGTGCAGACGCTGGAGAACAACCCCGCCTTCGTGCATGGCGGCCCGTTTGCCAATATCGCCCATGGCTGCAACTCGGTGATCGCCACGCGCACGGCGCTGAAACTGGCGGATTACGTGGTCACCGAGGCCGGTTTCGGCGCAGATCTGGGGGCCGAGAAATTCTTTGATATCAAGTGCCGCAAGGCGGGGCTGAAGCCCTCGGTCGCGGTGATCGTTGCCACGGTGCGCGCAATGAAGATGAACGGCGGCGTGGCCAAGGCCGATCTGGGCGCCGAGAATGTCGATGCCGTGCAGAAGGGCTGCCCCAACCTGGGCCGCCACATCGGCAATGTGAAGGGTTTCGGCGTGCCGGTGGTGGTGGCGATCAACCATTTCCATTCCGATACCGAGGCCGAGATCGCCGCGGTCAAGGCCTATTGCGCCGCTCAGGGCGCCGAGGCGATCCTGTGCCGCCACTGGGCCGAAGGGTCGGCCGGGGTGCGCGAACTGGCCACCCGCGTCGCCGAGATCGCCGATGCCGATGTCTCCACCTTCGCGCCGCTCTATCCTGATGACATGCCGCTGTTTCAGAAGATCGAGACCATCGCCAAGCGTATCTATCACGCCGATGAGGTGCTGGCCGACAAGTCGATCCGCGATCAGCTGCGCGCCTGGGAGCTTGCCGGCCATGGCCATCTGCCGATCTGCATGGCCAAGACGCAATACAGCTTCTCGACCGATCCCAACCTGCGTGGCGCGCCGGTGGGCCATTCGGTGCCGGTGCGCGAGGTCCGCCTGAGCGCCGGGGCAGGGTTCATCGTGGTGATCTGCGGCGAGATCATGACCATGCCCGGCCTGCCGCGCAAACCCGCCGCCGAGACCATCCGCATCAATGATGCGGGCCATGTCGAGGGGCTTTTCTGAGCGGGCCATGAAGCCATTGCGGCCACCTGGTTGCCCAGCCCCCCGTTGCAGGGCTTGCAGCGGGGTGGCACCGGGGCAGTGCCGGGGCGGCCGCCACAAAGGAGAAACTGCATGAGTGCGACGATCATTGACGGAAAGGCCATTGCCGCGCGGGTGCGCGCCGAGGTGGCAGAGCATGTCGGCCGGCTGAAGGGTGAGCATGATCTGGTGCCGGGGCTGGCGGTCGTTCTGGTGGGCGAAGATCCCGCCAGCCAGGTCTATGTGCGCTCGAAGGGCAAGCAGACGCTCGAAGTGGGCATGAACTCTTTCGAACATCGCCTGTCCGCCGAGACCGGCGAGGCCGAACTGCTGGAACTGGTCGCCGCGCTCAATGCCGATCCGAAAGTTCACGGGATTCTGGTGCAGTTACCGCTGCCGGCGCATATGAACGCGGATCTGGTGATCAATGCCATTGACCCGGCCAAGGATGTGGATGGCTTTCACATTTCCAATGTCGGGCTGCTGGGAACCGGCCAGAAGGCCATGGTGCCCTGCACGCCGCTGGGGTGCCTGATGATGCTGCGTGAGCATCTTGGCAGCCTGTCGGGCAGGAGCGCTGTGGTGGTGGGGCGCTCGAATATCGTTGGCAAGCCGATGGCGCAACTGCTGCTGGGCGACAGCTGCACGGTGACCGTCGCGCATAGCCGCACCCGTGATCTGCCCGCCGTCTGCCGGGCGGCGGATATTCTGGTTGCTGCTGTTGGCCGGCCTGAAATGATTCCTGGCGATTGGGTCAAGCCCGGCGCGGTGGTGATCGATGTCGGCATCAACCGTATCGAGCGCGACGGCAAGGGGGTGCTGGTGGGGGATGTGCATTTCGACAGTGCTGCTCAGGTGGCGGGTGCAATAACCCCGGTGCCGGGCGGCGTGGGTCCGATGACCATTGCCTGCCTGCTAGCCAATACGCTCACCGCCGCGTGCCGTGCCAGTGGCCTGCCCGAGCCGCAGGGCCTGACCGCCTGATCCCGGCCTAGCCGGGAAGGCCCACGGGGATCATGGTGCCCTGCATCAGCGCGATGCTCTTGCGTTCGTCGCCGGTGATCGCCCAGACTTCGGCGCGCACGATGCTGAGCCGGCGACCGGCACGCACCACTTCGCCGCGCGCCTCGACAGCATCGCCGATGGCGGGGGCCAGAAGATTGACCTTCATCTCCACGGTCATCACCTCTTGGTCGACAGGCAGCAGCGAGAGGGCGGCGTAGCCGGCTGCGGAATCGCCCAGTGTGAAGGCAAGCCCGGCATGCGCCGCGCCGTGCTGCTGTCGCACGCCCGGCAGGATCGGCGCGCGGATCACGCAGACCCCCTCGCCCGCCTGCACCAGCGCCGCGCCCAGCGTCTGCATCATGGTCTGTTTGAGAAAACTCGCGCGCACACGCGGGCAGATGGCGGGTTCCGGCTTGCTCAAGGGGCGCTCCTGCAGGGTTTGGGCAACCAGCTTACCCTCGTGCCACACGATGGAAAAGCGCCCTTGGTGGCTAGCGCGTGATCGTTTCGTCGTGCACGAACATGTTGCTCCAGGCACGGTCGATCAACTCTGGCGTCATGTGATAGGGTTTGCCCTCGAACTCGCAGATGGCGATCATCTGGTCGATCAGGAATACCGGCTGGTAATTGGCATAGATGTTGCCGATGGTCGGATACTTGTTTTGCAGCAGGTGCAGCAAGGCATCCTCGTTGAGCGGTACGTTCCGCTTGCGCGCCACCAGGGCAAAGATCTTCAGGAAATCCGCCTGTTCCGGCCCGTCGATCTTGATCTTGTAAAAAATCCGCCGCAGCGCCGCCTGATCGAAGATCTCGTTGGGGTGGAAGTTGGTGGAGAAGATCACCAGCGTATCGAAAGGCACGATGAACTTCTCACCCGATTGCAGCGAGAGGATGTCATAGTTCATCTCAAGCGGCACGATCCAGCGGTTGATCAGCGCCTGCGGCGGTTCTTCCTGGCGGCCAAGGTCATCGACGATGAACACACCCCCGGTGGCCTTGAACTGCAACGGCGCCTGATAGGTGCGCGCGGTGGCGTTGAATTTCAGCTCCAGCATGTCCAGCGTCAGTTCACCTCCGGTAATCACCGTCGGGCGTTCGCACAAGACATAGCGCGGATCATGGCGCGATGAGGCCAGCCGCAACTGGCTGCCGCCGCCTCCGGCGGGCTGTACGGCAACATGCACGATCGGATCATAGACCGAGATCACCTGCCCCGAGTGCACCACTGCGCGCGGCACATAGACATGATCGCCCAGCGCGTCGCGGATACCGTTCGAGATCGAGGATTTGCCGTTGCCGGGCGGGCCATAGAACAGGATCGATCGCCCCGATGTCACGGCCGGGCCAAGCGTGGACAAAAGCCCCTCTGGCAGGATCAGATCGCCCATCGCGCGGTGCAGCGCCTCGCGGGTGATCTTCAGCTTGCGGATCGACTGGCGCTTGACCTGTTCGGCATAGGCATCAAGCGGGACCGGCATGGCACCATAATATTCCGAAAGCGCCAGGGCACGTTGCGCAGCCTGCCGGCCGGCATCGGTCATCTGATAGCCCATTTCGCTGCTGGTGGCGCCGGCATGCATGGTGCCCATGGCTTCCAGCAGGCGCTCGCCACGAGCATCGTCGATGAGTTGCTGGACCTGCGCGAAGGGCAAGCAGACCACGCGCGCAATATCAGAGGCCAGATTGAGCGACATGCGGAACATGGTCTTGAGCAGGATGTCGCGCATCAGCGTCATCGACAGCCCGGTATCCGCCAGCGAGGCCGGCGGCGGCGGCGGGGCGATGCGGTTGTCCTCGGTTATGGCATTCATCGGGTATCACCGTGCAAAGCGCCCGGGGCGGGCGGGTCAACTGCCATGAATGGCGGCCAGAACCAGATAAAAGATCAAGGTGGGGCCCAAAGCCAGGCCCATCGGAAATTCGGAGCGCTCCCAGCTTTCCCAGCCGGGTGTCGCGGGGGGCCATTGGGGGGTGCGCCGCGCGATCCCG
The DNA here is from genome assembly GCA_046295695.1 of Pararhodobacter sp. Taxonomy (GTDB): domain Bacteria; phylum Pseudomonadota; class Alphaproteobacteria; order Rhodobacterales; family Rhodobacteraceae; genus Pararhodobacter. Next base: position 313,116 of record JBKBMS010000002.1, read on the forward strand.
TGGGCAAGGTAGCTGGGGAGAACCACCGGTGCCCGCCGGACCAGGAAGAGCCGCAGATCACCGAGCGCCACGAAAGGGGCCATGGCGGCGGCAAATTTGGCGTCACCCGCCCCGAAACCACCACTGAGTGTCAGCACAAAGCCGATGACCAGCGCCACCGCCAGATGCAGCCAGCCCCAGCCCCAGACCGGCAGCGGCAAGGCCAGCACCCCGACGACCGCATAGACGCCGACCAGCGCCACCACCGCCTTGTTGGGGATGCGCATGGATTTCAGATCGCTCCACACCACCCAGGCCGCGATCGGTGCGGCGAAGAGCGCGAACCAGAGCGCGGCGGTGGAGGACTGCATCAGCATGGCAGGCTCTATTGCAGCGAACGCAGTGCCACCACCGCGGCTTCGAAATGCTGCGGATGGGTGGCGACGGCGTCTTGCAGCAGCGTGCGCCCGACGGCGACATCGCCCTGCCGGATTGCTGCCAGTGCCATTGTGTGCAGCAGTTCGGCGCGTTCGATCTGGGTCATCTCGATGAGCGGCAACTCATAGCGCCGCTGTGCGGCACGGGCCAGAACGAGGTTGTTCTTGGCGGTGAACAGGCTGGGATCGTGGCGCAATGCATCGGCAAAGAGCCGCTCGGCGCCGCGGTGATCGCCCCGCGTGAGCTTGGAATAGCCCCAGTTGTTGAGCACCCCGGCGGGTCGTGGCGTCAGGCCGACGGCGATTTCGTAGAAACTGTCGGCGCGGTCCCACTGGCGGCGGGAATCGGCGACCATTGCCTCAAGCCGATAGCGCTGGAAGGTCTCATGCGTGGGGGGGATGGCCGCGAGCGTGCTTTGGGCGGCGTCCCAGTTGTTGGTGCGGATATAGGCATCGGCCAGTTCCACCCGGTCATCGAGCACGGTGTCCGCATGGGCGATGACCTGTTGCCAGACCGGAATTGCGGCCTCGGCCTGGCCCGAGCGCGCCAGCGAGCGCGCCAGCCCGCGCCGGAAGATCACGCGATCAGGCTCGCGTTCGCTGGCCTGGGTGAAATAGGTCACGGCCTCGCGCGGGTCGGCGGCGGTCATCATCAGTTCCGCCATGTTTTCCTGATCGATCGCGGCAATGCTGTCGATCGCCCGCGAGGTCTGGGCGAAGCGGCTTTCGCCGCAAGCGGCCAAAAACACCGTGCCACCGAGGCACAGCGGTAGGATCAACGCCTTGCGCATGATCTGCCTTTCACTGCTCGATGCTCAGGGCGTCGAAAGAAGCAGGAAGCGCCCGTTCCCTCGCCGCACCAAAGCGAAATTATAGTTGTTTTCGGCAGTATAGCCTGAATTTTCGAGATTTGCGATAGCAAGGCGCAGATTTTCCCGTATTTCCGGTGATCGGCCACTATCGAGCGCGAAGGCGCTCTGGAACAGATGGCGTGCCTCGCCCCATCGGCGCTGTTCGACCTTGACCACCCCCAGATTGTTCAGCGCCGGAACGAAGGCCGGATCAAGATCCAGCGAGCGGCGCAGCATCTGCTCGGCCTGCCCCAGTCGCCCCAGCCGCAGATTGGCCGACCCGATTGCCGAAAGCACATCGGCGCCGGGGCCGCGCTGGGCGGCGGCACGGTAATAGGCGCGCAATGCCAGATCGTATTCGCCCGCCGCCATGAGCCGGTGCCCGACCGCCAGACCGTCAGCCGCCTCGGCCACGGCATTGCCTGAACCGCCAAGACGGTCAGGGGTGAAATCCGTCGTCGTCTGGCAGGCGGCGAGCAGGGCTGCCAGCCCCAGCGCCAAGCCGATGCGTCTTATCATATTCGCGTTTCTGTCCGCGCCTTCAGGGGCCTGCGCTGGCCGTGGCAAAGAGTTCGATCATGCCATGCACCGAGGGTCCGATCAGGATGATCAGCAGCGGCGGCACGGTAAACATCATTGTGCCCAAGGTCAGCTTGGTGGGCAAGACATTTGCCTTCTCTTCGGCCTGCATGATGCGTTTGTCGCGCATTTCGGCGGCATAGACTCGCAGCGCCTCCGAAACCGAGGTGCCGTAGGTGGCCGACTGGATCAGCACGGTCACGAAGGAGCGGATATCGACATTGCCGCAGCGCTCGCCCATGTCCTTGAGCACCTCAAGGCGGTCCTTGCCGGCCTTGACCTCATGCGAGACGGTCTCGAACTCCTCGGCGAGGGCGGGATAGCCCGCGCGCAGCTCGCGCGCGACACGCACGATGGACTGATCGAGCGATTGACCGGCTTCGGTGCAGATCAGCAGCAGGTCGAGCGCATCGGGAAAGCCGCTGGCGATCTGGTCCTGACGTTCGGCGCGGCGCTTGTTCACCCAGTAGATCGGGATGTAATATCCGATCAGCGTGGGCAGCAGGACCGGCAGTGCCAGCATCAGCACCGAAGGTTCGGAATCGGCGGGTTGAAGCAGCGTGAAGCCCAGCCCCAGCAAGAGCCCGCCCATCGCCATGATCAGCTTGGCGGCGTGGAAGTCGCGCACCGCGTTGCGGCCGTGATAGCCTGCCTGGATCATCTCCAGGCGCGCGGCATCCTTGTCGGCCTCGCTGGCGGGTTCAAGAAAGGATTTGTAGCGCTCAAGCTGCTTTTGCAACTCGTTGCTCTTCTCGCGCCGCGACAGGCGGTTGGCGTCATCGTCCGGGGCGCCGCGTGCCTGATCGCGCAGCTTGGCCAGAGGGTCGACGGCCTTGCGCTTGTCGCCGGTCAGCACGAACATCACCAGCGTCACCCCGCCGGCGATCAGCAGCACCAGGATACCCAGTGGCGATGTCAGGCCGGAAATCAGTTGTTCCATTCGGCGGGTTCCTTGTTCTGACCTTGGTTCAGACCTTGATGGCGACCATCTTGCGCATGTAGAGCACGTTGATCACGAGGAAGGCGAAAACCACGATGGCGACCGGGATGAACAGCGCGGTTTCCTTCACCTCGTCGTAATAGTCGGGCTTGATCAGGCTGATCATGATCATTGCGGCGATCGGAAAGCCGGAAAGAAACATGCCTGACCACTTTGCCTCGGCGGTGATGGCGCGCACCTTGCGAAAAAGCTTGAACCTTGCACGCACCACTTTCGACAGCCCGTCCAGAATATCGGCAAGGTTGCCGCCCGATTGCTGCTGGATCGTCACGGCAACGGCCAGAAAGCGCAGATCCTGCATGTCCATGCGTTCGGCGAAGGACAGGAGCGCCTCGCCCATGTCACGACCATAGGCGGCCTCGTCGGCGATGAAGCCAAGCTCGGAGCCCAGCGGATCGGGGATTTCCTTGGCCGCGCCGGCCAGAGCCTGCACGAACGGATGGCCCACGCGCAGCCCGCGCACGATCATGTCGATCGCATCGGGCAGTTGCTCCTCGATGAGGCCGGTGCGTTTCTTGGCCTTGCCCGAGACCCAGAACCAGATCGCCCCGATCCCCATTGTCGCCGCAAGGACTGCGCGCAGAAGCGCCGGGGCCTCGGTCAGCACGGACAACAGCGCAAAGACCACCAGGCCCAGAACGCCCATCAGTGCGACCAGCGTCAGCGGCGCGAAGGCGATCTTGCCCTTGGCGGCCTTGTCGGCCAGCAGCGCGTAGAAGGGGATGCCGCGGCTCTTGCCGTGCTGGTTGATCTCCTTGCGCAACCGTTCGATGGCCTCGGCCCGGGTGGTGCTTTCATCCAGCATTTCCAGCCGGCGGTTCATGCGGCTGCCAAGGCGGATCGAACGGCCGAAGACCAGAAGATAAACCGCTTCCACCAGCAGCAGGATGCCGCCGAAGATCAGCAGGTAGATGATCAGGGTTGGATCAATCTGCATGGCGTTACCTTGCCGGGATGAGATCATAGATGGCCGCGGGCAGGTCATAGCCCCAGCGCTTGAAGCGTTCGGAGTAATGCGAGCGCAGCCCGGCGCCCGTGAAATGGCCGATGATCTTGCCGTTGGGCTCGATGCCGGTGCGTTCGAACCGGAACACCTCCTGCATGGTGATGATCTCGCCCTCCATGCCGGTTACTTCGGTGATCGAGATCATGCGCCGCGAGCCGTCCTGCAGGCGCGTCACCTGCACGATCAGATTGACGGCGCTGGCGATCTGGCTGCGCACGGCCTTGAGCGGCATTTCGATCCCGGCCATGGCCACCATGTTTTCCAGCCGCGACACGCCATCGCGCGCCGAGTTTGCGTGGATCGTGGTCATCGAGCCGTCATGGCCGGTATTCATGGCCTGCAGCATGTCGATGACCTCTTCGCCGCGCGTCTCGCCGACGATGATGCGGTCAGGGCGCATCCGCAGGGCGTTGCGCAGACAGTCACGCTGGGTCACCGCGCCCTTGCCTTCGACATTGGCAGGCCGGCTTTCCATGCGGCCCACATGAACCTGCTGCAATTGCAGTTCGGCGGTGTCCTCGATGGTCAGGATGCGCTCGGAATTGTCGATGAAGCTGGACAGCGCGTTCAGCGTTGTCGTCTTGCCCGAACCGGTGCCCCCGGAGACAATGATGTTGAGCCGGGTTGCCACCGCGGCCTCCAGATACATCGCCATTTCCTCGGAGAAGGCGCCAAAGCGCACCAGATCGTCGATGGCGAGCTTTTCCTTCTTGAACTTGCGGATCGACACCAGCGAGCCATCCACCGCGACGGGCGGCACCATGGCGTTGAAGCGTGAGCCATCGGCAAGCCGGGCATCGACATAGGGGTTGGATTCGTCCACCCGCCGCCCCACCGCCGAGACGATCTTGTCGATGATCCGCAGCAGATGGCGTTCATCCTTGAAGGTGATGTCGGTCAGTTGCAGCTTGCCGTCGCGCTCGATGAATACCTTCTGCGGTCCGTTGACCAGAATGTCGTTGACCGTGTCATCCTTCAGCAGCGGCTCCAGCGGCCCAAGGCCGCGAACCTCGAAGAACAGATCCTGATTGAGTTGCAGCCGCTCGTCGCTGGTGAGCACGAAGTTGATTTCGCTCAGCGCCTCGGCAGTGATGGAGGCGATCTCGGAGCGCAGCTCGGCCTCGCTGGCGCTGTCCAGCGCGGCAAGGTTGAGATTGTCCAGAAGCCTCTGGTGAAGCTCGGATTTCAGCTCCAGGATGCGTTGCTTGCGGCGGCGCTCCTTGTCGGCCGGCGGCGGTGCGGCAGGGGTCTTGGGGGTTGCGCGCGGGGCAGCCATGGGGCGCGGCGGTGGCGTGCTTGCTGCCGGGGTCACTGGTGCTTCGGCCGGGCGCGGCGCGGCTTTCGACGCGGCGGGCGGGGGCGCGGCGTCGGGTTGGTCCTTCTTGAAGCGCGAAAACATGATGCGATCCTCAGGCGGCTTCGGCCGCGGTTTTCTGGCTTTCGTGCAGCGTCTGCGCGAGCTTGCGGATTTCCTTGAGCAGCACGTTCTTTGGCGCGATTTCGGCCAATGGCAGGCCATGGTCATTGGCATGGGTGACTTGCGCGGTGCCGTCGGGCAGCATCACCTCGATGGTGATGTCCAGGCTCTCGGCCATGCGCTTGGCGCGCGACTTGCCCGAAAGATCGGTGAAGCGCGGCGCCCGGTTGAGCACATAGCGCAGCTTCGAGAGCGGCAGTTCCTCGGCCTTGAGGGCACGGATCAACCGCAGGGCGTTTTGCGCCGAGCGCATGTCCAGTTCCAGCATGGCGAAATAGCTGTCGGCGGCGTTGAGCACGGTTTCTGTCCATTGCACGACCGTTCCGGGCATGTCGATGACGACAAAATCAAAATTGGCGCGTGCCATGTCGATCACGCGGCCGATGTCATCGGTGGTGATCAGGTCGAGCGGCAGCATGTCGGCGGCGGCGGTCAGAACCTTGAGCTTTTCATTGAAGGTCTGAAGCGTGCTGAAAAAGAAATCACGATCCATCATCGCGGTGTTCGACAGCAGTTCGAACACCTTTTCGGTGCGCGCGAGGTCCAGATAGGTCGAAACCGAGCCGGTTTGCAGGTCGAAATCGAGAATGCACACACTCGATGCCTCGCGCCCGCCGATATTGGCCAGCTCCCAGGCCAGATTGACCGCCAGCGTCGTCGCACCCGAGCCGCCAGCCAGCGGGTGCACGGCAATGACCGTGCCGTTCTTGGTGCCACGCGCAGCGGGTTGAGCGGCGCCGGAAGGCCCGATGTTGAGCACCGGCGCCGGCTGACGCAGCCGCTCGATCGCCTCATGCAGCGCACCTTCGGGCAGCGGATAAGGCACAAAATCGGCCGCGCCGAGCCGCAGCAGGCGATGCAGGATGATCGGCCCCAGTTCCTCGGCAATGAGAATCACCTGGATATCCAGGCCGCGCGCGCGCTGGATGATGGCCTGAACCTGGCCCATGTTCGGCTCATCGTCATCGTCAAGCGCGACGGCGATGAACTCCAGGCTGCGCGCTTCGGGCTGGTCAAGGTATTTCAGCGCGTTCTGGAAGGTCAGATCGCCCCAGTTTTCACCCAGTTCCAGTTCCATGTCCTCGATCAGCAGATCGAAATTCTGCACATCGCGCGAGACGGTGCAGGCACGGATCTGGGCCAGGTGCTTCACGGCGGCTGTGTTGCTCGACATCAATCAATCCTTCCCGCTATGGCACAGGGCAGGGCCTGGCGGCGGTAAACCACTCATGCATTTGCCAACACCTCCGACGGGCGGAGGGCTTGCAGCAAATCTCGGCAACAATCTTGGCCATAATTAGGCTAAAAAAACGTAATTGTTTGGCTTCTGGAGACGGGATGTTTCCAGGCAGGCCAAACGGCCCGCGACGCCGGGTCTCGGGCCTTCTGATGGCCGTATTGTGGAGGGATCAGAAGTAGCCGGCCGGGCGCACGCGGGTAGCGCTTTCGACATATTCGCGATAGATGATCGCGGCATACTCACCGTTGAGCACCGTCGGATGACGCTGCACGAAGCCCGAAACCTCGGTGATGGTGCGCCGGTTCTGGCGCTCGCGCTCGGGCGTGACGATCAGCGGTCGCGTGTCGCCATAGGAAACCAGTGCTTCCAGGCGGCTGCGGCTGACCCCGCTGCGCACCAGAAAATTTACCACGGCGCGCGCGCGGCGCAGGCCAAGCTGGTGGTTGTACTGCGCCGAGCCAACCAGGTCGGTGTGGCCAAAGACGCGGAACGTGACCTCTGGAAACTGGCGGATCCAGTGCGCCTGACGGCGCAGGATCGCCTGTGCCTCGGCATCTAGCCGCGCGCTGTCGAAGGCAAAGTTGACCGTTGTCGGCACTTCCGCGGCGAAGCGCTCGGCGAGGTTGATCACATAGGGCATCTGCCCGGTCTGCACCAGGTGGTTGTGGGCGGTCGCGTTGCCAAAGCCACCCTCGTCGATATGGGCGCCCAGCTCGCGCGTGGCGCGCGGCCCGTCGCAGGCGGCCAGGATCGCGGCACCCGTGCCAAGCAGAAGAAACCGGCGGGAAATCTGCATCGTCGCGCTCCTGGGCTCAGTCCATGATGTAGCCGTAGCCGCCGCGGAAATCCTGCCGCGCGACCTCGGCTGCGGGCGTGTTCGAGCCCTGCAACCGCCCATGCAGGAAGAGATCCGCCTCATTGGGCAGCCGCACACGGTCGGTGGGCAGCATCAGCGCCTCGCCGCGCGTGGGCGAGACCAGATGCGCGGTGACGAAGATCACCAGTTCGCTCTGTTCGCGCTGGTAATTGGCCGAGCGGAACAATGCGCCCAGGATCGGAATATCGGCCAGCCAGGGCACCTGACGGGTGCTGCCGCGGAAATCGTCCTGCAAGAGCCCGGCGATGGCAAAGCTCTCGCCGTCGCGCAGCTCCACCGTTGTCGAGGTCTGGCGGCGCCGGAACGCGGGCACCGAAACCCCGGCGGTGGTGACGGTATTGCTGTTGTCGAGGCTGCTGACCGAGGCGTTGAGCATCAGGTTGATGACATCGCCCTCAAGCACATAGGGTGTGAAGGTCAGTTCCACGCCGAAGGGGCGGTATTCGATGGTGATCTGGCCATTGGGACCGGCCACCGGCACCGGAAAATCGCCACCGGCCAGGAAATAGGCTTCCTGCCCCGAAAGCGCGGTCAGGCTGGGCTCCGACAGGGTGCGCGCCAGCCCGTTGGTTTCCAGCGCTTCCAGCATCACCTGGAACTGCACGCTGCCGATCCCGAAGCCGCCGGTCAGCATGCCCATGCGCGATTGCGTCGAGGGCCCGACGGTCCCGCTGAGCGCGTCGCGCGCGGTGGTGGCGGTGGAAAATCCACCCGAACCCAGCAGCGGATTCGTGGGGCTGCTGAGCGAGCCAACGGCCAGGCTGGCCGAAAGATCCTGTGCCACCGAGCGCTGCACCTCCGAGAAGCGCACCCGTAGCATCACCTGATGCGTGCCGCCCACGCTCATCAGGTTGGAAACCCGCCCCGGCGCGTAGCGTTCGGCCAGTTGCAGTGCGGCATCCAGCCGGTTGATCGAGGAAACCGTGCCCGACATTACGATGCCGTCATTGGCGGTGCGCACCTCGATGGGCTCGTTGGGCAGGATCTGGCGCAGGCGTTCGCGGAATTCGGCGACATCGGGGGCGACATGCACCTCGACATTGGCGATCAGGCTGCCGTTGACGCCCAGAATGGTCAGCGTGGTGCGTCCGGGGGCCTTGCCGAGCACGTAGATCGAGCGGTCCGAAAGGGTGGAGATATCGGCGATGCCGGGGTTGGCGATGGACAGCTCGGCGAAAGGCGTATCGCTTTCCACCACAACCGCGCGGTTCATGGCCACAACCAGCGTTTCGCCCACCGTACCACGGACCACGCGCAAGGTATCTGCCATGGCGGGAGGGATGGCGAGCGGCGCAAAGCCCAAGCCAAGAACACTCAGCGTCAGCGCGGACGCGAAAACTCTTCTCACTGTCATGTGATCCTGCCTCGTTGATCACGAATTTACCCGGGCATCTGGCGGCCCGGTGCCGAGACAGAATGCTTGAAACGGCATTTTATTGCAAGAATCAAATGTTTGCTTGCTGGAATTGACCGGGAATCAACACGCTGAGAGCCACAAATAGTAGTTTTTCAGCATTGTGCCCCCAGATCCGGGGGCGCAACTGTGGCAATATTGCCGGGCCGGCCGAGAGCCGCCTGTCGCCCATGCAGCGATCAGTTGGTGCAGGGAATTTCGATCATCACCACTTCGTTGCCCCGGCGCGTACGCACGGTGCAGCGCTCGACAACGGGTTCCTGGGCTACGGCCTGTACGCCCAGCAGGCTGCGCCGATCGACCTCGAAGGTGCTGATCTGGGTTGCGTCATCGAGCCCGATCACCGAAAGCGACAGCCGCCCCGTCGATTGGCCCTGCGCCATGGTTGCCACCAGTTCGGGGGCGGCCTCGACGGTGACTGAGCGCGGAATGCCGCTGAAGCTGCGGTCCTGATCGGCGTTTTCATCCAGCGCGATGATGCGCACGCCGCTGCTGAGCAGTCGCGTCACCTCGCCGTCGTTGCCGCGCCCGGTCCAGTAGATATCCACCAGATCCGAGGGCCGCAACGTGCCGGAGATGCCGCTGTTGGAATCGACGCGGATGGTAAAGGCGCGCATGCCGGGCGAGAGCTGAGCGGCGATGCCGGCCGGCTGGCCCGGCTGGCTGACCTTGACCTCCAGCACTGGCTCCATCGGTTCCATGGCACGCAGCGCGATCCGCGGGCGCGCGGGATCCGTGACCAATGCCTCGATACTGCCAAAAACCCCTTCGGGCACCGCGCTGGCCGGCCAGGCGACGGCGCGCACGTCCTCGGTGCGGATCGGTTCGCCGTAGCGCAGCGCGCGCGCGGCCACCAGAACCTCAACGGTTTCGAATGTCGGTCGGGCGGAGTTTTGCGCCTGCACGGCGGCGATCGCCTGTTCGGTCTGGCTGACATAGCTTTGTGCCATATAGACGCCAAAGCCGGCCAGCACGAGCCCGATGCCAAGAACTGCTATTTGCGTGCCACGCATGGTCAAACCCTTCGTCACAGTGTGAACGTTCTTGCCTTGTGCCGAATGGGCTGCCGCAGGGCGGCAAGGATCCGGCTTGGTCGACGATTCTGCCATGGAAATGGGACAAAATCAGGGCATGCGGGGGATTGTGCGCATTTCCGCCCGCCTGCTCCACGGCCAAATTGCGCGAGCGGCCGCACCCATGGGATGCGGCCGGCGCTGGCGTCCGGGCGCCTGGCGGCGCCGAAAGTCGGATCACTCGTTCACGGTGCCGATGCCGGTCACGGTGCCGGTGGTCAGCGCAGTGCTGATGTTGGTGCCAAGCGTGCCGACACCGGTGCGCACAGTGGCCACGACGGCGATGCCCAAGCCCACGACGGCGGCGGTCAGAACCACCCAGTCAACGGTCACGGCGCCGGATTCGTCGTTGTGGAAGTGCTTGATCAGGTCAAAAAATTTCATGCTTCATCTCCAGGTTAACTTGCACTCAAGGTTTGCCGAGCAAGGTTCCGGAGGTTTGGATGGGTTTGATCCCGTTGCCCCGCCTGGCCCTCTTTTTCTGGTGGCAAACGGTGGCCGGAATTGGGCCAATCAGGGCAATTCTGTGGCTTGTCGGCAGCAAAATAGAAACAATTGTGACGACCGGAAACAATGGCCTGAAGGTTGGGGTTCGGTTCTGGTGCGGGAAACGCCGGCCTGTGCAATGCAATTGCGATTCGCCCCGGTTTCTGGCATCAATTGGTAAATAGAGCCTCAAGAGAAGGCCATGTCGAGCAGCAGTTTCCACCGATTCGGACCGCGACAAGCGGCCCTCCTGGGCGCGCTGATGTCGCTTGTGCCGGTATGCGCTGCTGCCCCGCTGCGTGCCGAGGACTTCAGCTTTCGGCGCATTGCCGTGCCACAATCGGGTGATGGGCCGCGCATCACCGTGCAGATCGACCCGGAAGAACAAGCACGCCGTCTGGCGTTGCCCGAAGGCGCGCCATCGGTGGTTCGCACAGCAATGCCCGCGCCGGACGCCATGCCGCCGAGCACGCGCTTTGGCTGGTTCTGGACCCGCGTGCCGCATGCCCGCGATGCTGGTGCCGGGCGTTTTCTGCTGGCGATGCAGGCGCTGCGCGCCCCGCCCGAAGGGGGCGCGGTGCCCGAACCGCGGGTGCAACAGCTCCAGCAGATTGCCCGCAGCCAGGGTGCCCATATCCTGCGCGCGACGATTGGCACCCAGGTGTCGCCCGCGCTGGTTCTGGCGGTGATCACGGTGGAATCGGCCGGCCGGACCGATGCCGTGAGCCGCGCGGGGGCGCAGGGGTTGATGCAGCTCATTCCGGCCACGGCAGAGCGCTTTGGCGTCAGCGATCCTCTTGATCCGGCGCAGAACATTGCCGGTGGCGTGCGCTATCTGGACTGGCTTCTCAATGAATTTGACCGTGACATCGTGCTGGCCCTGGCCGGATACAACGCCGGCGAGGGCGCGGTGCGGCGCGCCGGCGGCGTGCCACCCTATGCCGAGACGCGCGATTACGTGCCGCTGGTGCTGGCGGCCTGGAATGTCGCGCGCGGCCTTTGCACCACCCAGCCCGAACTGCCCACCGATGGCTGCGTCTTTGCCGTGGCGCGTGATCTGTCAGTGGCGGATGCCGGGGACGGCTGATCAGCCCAGCAGGGGTATGATCGCCTCGGCCGGACGCGCGATCACGGCGCGCGCACCCAAGCGCACCACCGGCCGTTCGATCAGCGAGGGATCGGCCAGCAGGGCCTCAAGGATTGCGGCTTCCGGCTGGCTGCGCAGCCCGGCCCCCTCGCGCGGGCGCAAAAGCCCCGAAGGGGGCAGGGAAAGCGCGCTCAGCATGGCGGTGAGTGTCGCACGGTCGGGCGGGGTTTCCAGGTAGCGGCGCACCTGCGGGACGAGGCCGCGGGTTTCAAGCCAAGCCAGCGCCGCGCGCGACTTCGAGCAGCGCGGGTTATGCCAGATCTCGCAATCCACGGCCTTTGCGCCGCTCACAGCCAGTCTCCGCGTCCGGTGCCAACAGCCTGGGCGATGGTGTCAAACCCGTCGCGGGCCAGCAGGGCATCAAGGCCGCGCGCGATTTCCGAGACCAGCGAGAACCCCTGATAAACCAGCGCCGAATAGAGCTGTACGGCGCTGGCCCCGGCGCGGATCTTGGCATAGGCGGCCTCGGCGCTGTCGATCCCGCCAACGCCGATCAGCGGCAGGCGCCCCTCGGTCAGTTGTGAAAGACGGGCAAGAACGCGGGTGGAACGCTCGAACAGCGGCCTGCCGGAAAGCCCGCCGGCCTCGGACCGATGGACGCTGGCCAGTCCATCGCGCGCCAGCGTGGTATTGGTGGCGATGAGTGCATCGACGCCCGCCTCGATGGCCACGCGGGCCAGGTCGGCCAGCTCATCCCCGTCCAGATCGGGCGCGATTTTCAGAAACACCGGCAGCGGATGGGCCAGCGTGGCGCGGGCCTCCATCACGCCGGCCAGAAGTGCGCGCAAGGCCGCCGGCCCCTGCAATTCGCGCAGTTTCTCGGTATTGGGCGAGGACACATTGACGGTGGCGAAGTCGATATGTGCCCCGCAATCCCGTAGCACGCGGGCGAAATCGCCGGCGCGGTCGTCGCTGTCCTTGTTGGCGCCCAGATTGAGCCCCAGCACGCCCGCGCGCGGACGCGCAGTCAGGCGCGCGGCGATGGCTGCGGCGCCATCGTTGTTGAAGCCGAAGCGGTTGATCACTGCGCGGTCCTCATTCAGCCGGAAGAGCCGCGGGCGCGGGTTGCCAGGCTGGGCACGCGGTGTGGCGGCGCCCACCTCGATGAAGCCGAAGGCGCTTGTCAACAGCGGCTTGAGGGCGGTTGCGTTCTTGTCGAAACCCGCCGCAAGCCCCACGGGATTTGGCAGGTCAAGCCCGGCAAGCGTCTGACGCAGGCGCGCGGTGCTGAACGGGGCCGGCAGGGGCGCAATGCCGGCGCGGAGTGCCATCAGTGCCAGCGCATGGGCGCGCTCGGGGTCGAGCCGGTGCATCAGTGCCAGGCCCAGCCGCTCGCGCATCACACCAGCCCCTCGGGGAATATATGCCCAGCCGCGCCCAGCGGCAGCGATTTGTCCCAGACCACATCGACGGTAAAGAGCGGGCGATAGAGATGCGGGAACAACTGCCCGCCCCGCGAGGGCTCCCATTTCAGCGCCGAACCCAGTGCCGTGGCGTCGCAGGCAACCAGGACCAGATCACTCTCGCCGGCGAAGTGCTTTGCCGCGGTTTCTGTGACCTGGGCGGCGGTGGAGAAATGAATATAGCCGTCGATCAGATCGACCGGGGCGCCCAGCGAGCGGCCGGCGGTGCGCAAGGCATCCCATTCGGGGCGACGAAAGATCTTGTAGATCAGCATGGCGGCGTGATGCCTCAAGCCGCAGGTGTGGTCAATGGCGATGGTGGGCTACGGCCTTTGGCCGGCGCCGCACTCAGCCAGGCTGGCCGGTGGCGACGCGATACCAGGCGCGGATCAGGGCGCGCTCATCCTCGGTCATGGCAACGAGATTGGCAGGTGGCATGGCGTGGCTCATCGCCGATTGCAGATAGATTGTCTGGGCCGCGCGGGCGATCTGGGCCTCGGTTTCCAGCACCACACCCTTGGGCGCCCAGCGCAGCCCCGGCCAGACCGGATCGGCGGCATGGCACATCGAACAGCGGCCGATGACGATGTCATGCACCTGCGCAAACTCCGCCACCTCGACGAAGCGCGCCGCAGAGGGCGGCAAGCTGGCGACATCCTCGTCCGCCTGGCGCATCGGCGCGACCGAGAGCCACATGATGACAATGAAGATCAGCACGGTGATGGCCCAGGTCCAGTGCGGATTGCCGGTGCGGGCATGGCGGCTGTTGAACCAGTGACGGATCGTCACCCCCATCAGGAACACCAGGCTGGCGATGACCCAGTTCCAGTCGCTGGCAAAGGCGAGCGGATAATGGTTTGACAGCATCAGAAAGATTACCGGCAGCGTCAGGTAGTTGTTATGCGTCGAACGCTGCTTGGCGATCTTGCCATATTTCGGATCGGGGCTGCGCCCGGCAATCAGATCGGCCACCACGATCTTCTGGTTGGGAATGATGATCATGAACACATTGGCCGACATGATCGTGGCGGTGAAGGCACCCAGATGCAGCAGCGCCGCCCGCCCCGAGAAGACCTGCGTGTAGAACCAGGCAATCCCGACAAGGATCACATAAAGCGCGATCATCAGCCGCGTATTGTCATCGCCGAAGCGCGATTTGCAGATGGCGTCATAGGCCAGCCAACCCACCACCAGCGATCCGATGGAGATGCTCACCGCCTGCCAGACGGCCAGATCCATCACATTCGGGTCGATCAGATAGAACTCGGCGCCGAGGTAATAGATCATCGCCATCAGCGCGAAGCCCGAAAGCCAGGTGGCGTAGCTTTCCCATTTGAACCAGGTCAGATGCTCGGGCATCTGCGCCGGGGCAACCAGATACTTGCGGATGTGGTAGAAGCCGCCGCCATGCACCTGCCACTCCTCGCCATGTGCACCCGCCGGCAGGTCCGCGGCCTTGCGCAGGCCCAGATCCAGCGCGATGAAATAGAAGCTTGACCCGATCCAGGCGATCGCGGTGATCACATGCAGCCAGCGCAGGGCGAATTCGGCCCAGGCGCCGATGACGGCAAGTTCGAACATGGCTTCACTCCGGTCTGGGGCGGGGACGGTTCGCGCAGGCTATACCGGCGCGGGCCTTTCTGTTAATCCGTCAAATGACTGAGGACTTTCAATCAGGGCCTGATAATCGCCATGTCCTATGTGAACAACCTCAAGATGTTCGTGCGGGTCTATGAATTGGGCAGCATGTCGGCGGCAGCGCGCGATCAGCGCACCTCGCCGGCGGTGGCTTCGGGGCGGGTGGCGGAACTGGAGAAACACCTTGGCGTGCGTCTGTTCAACCGCACCACGCGCACCCTGCAACCGACCGAGAACGGGCGGCTCTTTTATGACGGGGCGCTGAAGGTGTTGCAGGCGATCGACGATGCCGAGGCGGCGGTGGCCGATGCCACGCAAAACCCGCGCGGGGTGTTGTTCGTGGGTGCGCCGCTGGGCGTGGGGCGGCGCTTCATTGCGCCGCATGTGCCCGTCTTCAAGGCGCAGTATCCGCAGATCGAACTGCGCTTGCGGCTTTCGGATCGCATCATAGACATCACCGGCGAGGGGCTGGATGTGGCGCTGCATCTGGGGCGGCTGGATGACAGCGGATTGAAGATGCGCGTCATCGCAGAATGCCCGCGGGTCATCTGCGCCGCCCCGGCCTATATTGAGCGGCGCGGCAGGCCGGTCGATGGGGCGGAACTGGTAGGCGCGCGCCACGATTGCCTCAATCTGCGCTTTCCGGGTGCCAAGGAATACCGCTGGACGCTGCAAACGCCGCAAGGGTTGCAGAAATTCGAGATCACCGGCCCCTTCGAATCCGATGACGGCGATGTGCTCACGCAATGGGCGCTCGACGGGCATGGCGTTGTGCTCAAGCCGCTCTTCGAGGTGGCCGAGCATCTGCGCAGCGGCGCGCTGGTGGCGGTGGCGCAGAAAACCCCGCCCCTGCCGGTGGCGCTGAGCATCCTTACCCCGCACCGGCGTCTGCGCGACCCCAAGATCAGGCTGTTTTCGGATTTCATCGCGCTCAGGTGCAAGGCCGCACTGGACGATCTGACCCGCGATTTCTGAAGCACCTGCTGGCCAAGGTGGCCCGGCGTACCAAGGCGGCCCATTCTTCCGGCAGGGCAGGGGTGGTTTGCCCGCTGCCCGCACCACCTTCAATAGCTGCGGATCAACCCCACCAGACGGCCCTGCACCTGCACCTGATCGTCGCGCAGCAGGCGGGTTTCATAGGCGCTGTTGGCCGCCTCAAGCGCGATCATCCCGCGCACCCGGCGGAAGCGCTTCAGCGTGGCCTCCTGCCCTTCGACGAGAGCGACGACGATATCGCCGTTATCGGCCGTGGTCTGCTCGCGGATGACGACGATATCGCCATCATTGATCCCGGCCTCGATCATCGAATCGCCGCGCACCTCCAGCGCGTAATGCTGACCCTGACCGGCCAGCATTGAACCGGGCACCGCCACGGTATGCGACACCTGCGAGATTGCCTCGATCGGCGTGCCGGCGGCGATGCGCCCCATCACCGGCAGTTCCAGCGCATGCACGGCCTCGACCGCCATGGCGCTGGCCGGCGCGCGTGCCGCCGGGCGCGCGCCCCCCTCGATCACCTGCGGTCGGGCGCGGTTTTCCAGCGCCTCGGGCATGCGCACCACCTCGATGGCGCGCGCTCGGTGCGCCAGCCTGCGGATAAAGCCACGCTCTTCCAATGCGGTGATCAGCCGGTGAATGCCCGATTTGGAGCGCAGGTTGAGCGCATCCTTCATCTCGTCGAACGAGGGGGGCACCCCGTCGCGCTGCATCCTTGCATTGATCAGTTCCAGTAGTTCCAACTGCTTGCGGGTCAGCATCGGGCGTCTCTCCCAGCGGTTGCGCCGCCAGCCCTGCGGCAGGGCTGGAAAAGTTCACCCTAAGTTCTATCCCTGTTCCTTTGGCAAGTCAATTGTTCACAACGCTATATACCGCACGCTTTCGCCGGCGCGCCGCGTGCCGTCATGTACCGGACGGATCAGCAACGCATCGGCCTCGGCCAGCACGCCCAGCAGCGCGCTGTCCTGGCGGGCGAAGGGGCGGATCTGACCATCGGGTTCAAGGCGCGCGCGCATGTAATGGGCGCGTGGGCCGTTGGCGGGCAGATCCTCGGCCAGAAGCGCGCTGCGGGTGGGCGCGGGCCAGGCACCCAGTCCCAGCATGGCCCGCAGCGCCGGCAGCACGAAAAGCTGCGCACAGACGATCGATGAAACCGGGTTGCCCGGCAGGCCCAGCAGCAGCGCATCGAAAAGCTGCCCGGCCATCAGCGGTTTGCCCGGTCGCATGGCGATGCGGTAGAAGGCCGGTTCGGCGCCCAGGGCGCGCGTTACCGGCGCGACCAGATCGTGATCGCCGACCGAGGCACCGCCGATGGTGATGATCATGTCCACCCCACGCGCCATCTCCAGCACCGCGCGCAGCTGTGCCTCGCTGTCGCGGGCGATCGGCAGGATCCGTGCCTCGCCCCCCTCGGCCTCGATCATCGCCTTGATCGCAAAGCCGTTCGAGGCGGTGATCTGATCGGCGCGCGGGGTTTCGCCGGGCATCACCAGCTCGTCGCCGGTGGGAATGATGGCCACGACCGGGCGGCGGGTGACGCGCAGCTCGCCATGGTTCATCGCCGCCAGCAGCGCCAGATCGACCGGGCGCAGCCGGCGTGGCGCCGAGACCGTGTCGCCGGCGCGGAAGTCGCCGCCAGCGGGGCGGATATGCGCGGCGGTGTCAAGCGGCTCCGAGAGGGTGATGATATCGCCGTCGCGGATGACATCCTCCTGGATGATCACGCGATCAGCCCCCTCGGGCACCGGGGCACCGGTGAAGATGCGCAACGCCTCGCCGGGCGCCAGACGGCCGGCAAAGGCATGCCCTGCGCCGGCCTCGCCGATGACACGGAACTGCTGGCCCGGCTGCCCCGGCCCTAGCAGCGCATAGCCGTCCATTGCCGATGCCGCGAAGGGCGGCTGGTCACGCGCGGCGCGCACCGGCTCGGCCAGCACGCGCCCTACGGCATGCGCCAGCGGCACCGTTTGCGCCGGCAGTGGCCGGCACAGCGCGAAGACCCGCGCCAGTGCTTCCTCGACGGGGATCATGCCCAGTCCTCGTCGTCGTCCCTTCCGCTTCTGCCGCTGCCGCCGCTACCGCCGTCCGCGCGCGTGTAGAGACCGGATTTCCCGCCCTCCTTGCGCAGCACCTCGATGCCACCGATGGTCATGGATTTTTCCACCGCCTTGAGCATGTCATAGACCGTCAGCGCCGCCACCGAGGCCGCGGTCAGGGCCTCCATCTCGACGCCGGTCTGGCCGGTGGTGCGCACCTCGGCGGTGATGCGGATGCCGGGCAGGCCGGGGTCGGGCGCCAGGTCAAGCGCGACATGGGTGATCGGCAGGGGATGGCAGAGCGGGATCAGATCGGCGCATTTCTTGGCCGCCATGATGCCCGCCAGCCGCGCCACGCCGAGCACATCGCCCTTCTTCGCACGCCGCTCGGTGACATGGGCCAGGGTTTCCGGGCGCATCCGCACATGGCCGGCGGCAACGGCGCTGCGCTGCGTGACCGCCTTGGCGCCGACATCGACCATATGCGCGCGGCCCTCGGCGTCGAAATGGGTCAGTTCGGGCATCGGTCAGGCTCCGTCGGCGTTGAGCGGATTGGCCAGCAGTGCGCGGGTGGCGGCGGCGACATCGCTCTGGCGCATCAGGCTCTCGCCGATCAGGAACACGCGCACGCCGAAACGCGCCATTTCGGCCAGGTCATCGGGGGTGTTGAGCCCGCTTTCGCAGACGATCATGCGATCATCGGGCAACAGACGTGCCAGCTTGCGGGTGGTGTCGAGGCTCACCTCGAACGTGTTCAGATTGCGGTTGTTGATGCCGATCATGGGCGATTTCAGTGCCATCGCGCGCTCCAGTTCCCTGGCGTCGTGTACCTCGATCAGGGCATCCATTCCCCATTCGCGGGCGGCCGCCTCCAGTTCCATTGCCTGAGCATCCGAGACCGAGGCCATGATGATCAGGATGCAGTCGGCGCCAAGCGCGCGGGCCTGCACCACCTGCCAGGGATCATAGAGGAAATCCTTGCGCAACGCCGGCAGGCTGGTGGCGGCACGGGCTTCGGTGAGGTAGTGATCGGCGCCCTGGAAGCTGGGCGTATCGGTGAGCACCGAAAGGCAGGTGGCGCCACCCTCGCCATAGGCGCGTGCCAGGGCGGGCGGGTCGAAATCGGCGCGGATCAGACCCTTTGAAGGGCTGGCCTTCTTGATTTCGGCGATCAGCCCGTAGCCGGTGCGGCTGGCCTTGTGCAATGCGTCATGAAAACCGCGCGGTGCCGAGGCGGCGCGGGCATCGACCTCCAGTTCGGCAAGCGGGCGCGCGGCCTTGCCGGTGGCGATCTCTTCAAGCTTGTAGGCCTTGATTCGTTCAAGAATCGTTGGGGTGGACGACATGGGCTTGGCCCTCCTTCGCTTCTAGCTAGCGCGCCGTGGCCGCGAAGGGAAGCGGCATGCGCCCGCGGCGATGTCAGCCCGGCCCGCCATCCGAATGCAGCATCATCGGCGGGCCTTCCAGGATCCAGGGTCCGTCATCGTCGGTATAGAGCCACAGGCTGGCCCAGCCAAAGGGCAGCCCGAGATCAGGGTAAAGCGGCGCGGTGCCGGTCGGCGCGATCAGCACCACGCTTTCGGGTGGCTCGGCGGCGATGCTGATCTGGTAGCGTGTAAAGGGGCAGTCGGCGATTGTGTCATGCCATGAGGTGCCGGGGCGCAGCGCGCCGCGATGGGGCAGTGTGCAACTGCTGCCATCGCTCAACACGATTTCCACCGCTTCGGTGCTCATGTCGGCGCGTTGCAACAAGGCATTGGCCAGCGCGCTTCGCTGTGCCGCCATGGTATCGGGATCGCTCATGCAGCCTGAAACGAGCAGCGCCGCGAGCGCGGCAAAGGGCAAGAGGCGGGGCATGGGCTTCCTCCTTCGCAGCCATTTCGGGGGCCAGCGGCGCATCCCGGGATATCGGCACAGCCTGCCGCAGCCCGGGCCCATGCGCAACACCCGGCGGCAGGTTCAGCGCGTTGATGCCGTCGCACTGCCCGGCAACAGGGTGTCGAGCAGCAGGTCGATGGTTGCCAGCTTCTGCTCCGGGCTTGGCGCATCCAGCAGTTCAAGCCCGGTCGTCGCCGCATAGAGCAGCCGCGCCGCGTGCGGCTCGGTGATGCCGGCCTCTTGGCAAAGCCCTTCGAGATAGGCGATGCGGCGGGCATCCATGTGCTGCACGCAGGTAGCAACGCGTGCATCGCCACGCGCCCAGGCGCGCAGCGCGGGTTCCAGTTCGGCGCCGCCATAGGCGGGGTGCGCGAAGCTCACCGCCAGCCGGCACAGATGGCGCAGGCGCGCGGCGGACGAGGAGTGCGGCGCGAGCGCGGCCATCACATCGTCGAAGGCGCGGGTTTGCCAATGAGCAAGCAGGCGCGCGTGATAATCGGCGACATCCTTGAAATGCCAGTAGAACGAGCCCTTGGTGGTGCCCATGGCGCGCGCCAGCGGCTCGGCGCGCAGCGCGTTTGGCCCGGCACTGACCAGCGCGCGAAAGCCCGCCATGAGCCAGTCCTCGGGGCCAAGCGGCGCGCGCGAGGGCCGGGGCGCCTTCGCATGCAAGGTTTTCTGCGTGGGCTGCGGTGTCATGCCGCAACCATACGGTAGCGTATTGACTGGTGCAAGAGGCTGCGCTACCCATCGCCATACGCAATCGTATGGAGCCATCACGATGCATACCCACCGCCCATTGATCACCCAGGGCGTCGCGCTGCTCATGGCGTTGACGGTTCTGGTACATGTGTTCCTGGGAGGGCCGGAATATCACCTGCCCTACCAGAGGGAGCTTGAAGACCCGCTCTTGCGCGCCATGGCGGCGGTGCTGTGGCATGCGGTGACGGTGGTGCTGGCGGTTCTCGCGGCGGGGCTTGTGTGGCTGGCACACCGCCCCGATCCCGCGCTAGAGGCGGTGATCAGCGGCATCCAGATCGGCTTTGCCGCATTGTTTCTGTGGTATGGGGCGGTGCAGCTTGGCTCGCTGGTGCCAATGCCGCAATGGATCATCTTTCTGCTGCTGCCGGCCCTGACCCGGCTTGGCCAGTGGCAGCGCCCCGGCGCGGCGCGCGCGGGGGCAGGGCAATGAGCGCGCCGTTGCCGCAGGGTGCCGAACTTCTTGCCCGCCCCGAGGAACTGGCCTTCCGGCATTGCGCAGCCCTGCCGTTGCCGGTGCCCATGGCGCCGATCGCACTCTGGGATCTGATCATGGCGCAGCCGCTGCCACTGATGAAACAGGCCTTCTGGTTGCGCGATTTCATCTCCGCGCGATTTGGCGTGGCGCGGATCGGCGGGTTCTCGGGTCGGCGACGTGGTGCCCCCCAGCCCGGTGACCGGCTCGACTTCTTTCTCATCGAACGGCTGGAGGCGCAGGTGATGACCCTCACCGCCCGCGACCGGCATCTGGATGTGATGGTCTGCATCACTACCGGCGGCGGCATGGCGGGCATCACCACATCGGTCAAGACGCACAACGCCTTCGGGCGGCTCTACATGCTGCCGGTGGCGCCGGCGCATCGGCTGATCCTGTGGGCGGTGATGCGCCGCCTGGCGCGGGCCCTGCCGGCGGCCTAGTGGCGGCAGGGCCGAGCCTGCGCGCCCTCTCGACAGACATGCTCAATTGCGCATGATGGGGCATGAGCAAGCGCTACCCCTTTCTTGCCCCATCCTCGCCGGTGCCGATCGCGCACCGTGGCGGCGCACGTGAAGCTGAGGAAAACACGCTGCCCGCCTTTGCCCATGCGCTGGCGCTGGGCTATCGCGATATCGAGCTTGATGTGCATGCCACGCGCGATGGTGTGGTGGTGGTCCATCACGATGCAACGCTCCTGCGGATGAGCGGTGATGCGCGCCCGGTTGCCGCGCTGGACTGGGCCGAGTTGCGCGAGATCCGCACGCGGGGTGGCAATCCGATCCCGCGGCTCGATACCGTGTTGGAGCGCTTCCCGGCCATGCGTATCACCATCGAGGCGAAATCAGATGCCGTGGTCGCCCCCCTGGCCGAGGTGGTCCGCCGTGCCGGTGCGCTGGACCGGGTTTGCGTGGGGTCGTTCAATGCCGCGCGCACGCGGCGGTTGCGGCGCGCGCTGGGGCCGGGGCTGTGCTGGTCGCCTGCGCATGGCGGTGTGCTGGGGCTGTGGCTGCGCGGTTGGGGGCTGCCGCTCCTGCCAATGGACGATTTCGCCGTGGTGCAGGTGCCGGTGCGGTTTCGCGGCGTGCCGGTCGTGACACCGCGTTTCGTGCGTGCGGCGCAGGCGCGCGACATCAAGGTTCAGGTCTGGACGGTGAACGACGCCGCCGAAATGGAATGGCTGCTGGATCTGGGGGTGGACGGCATCATGACCGACCGGCCGGGCCTGTTGCGCCGGGTGCTGGAGCGGCGCGGGCAGTGGCATGGCGCCTAGGCGGCGGGTTCAGCGGCAATAGGTGCCGCTGCGGTGACGGGCAAGATCGTAGTGGAAATGGTCCTCGTGAAAGCCGTCCGAGCCGGGGCCAAGCGTGGTGCGGAAGGTGCCGCAAGCCGCGCGGTGCATCTGTCGCAGGGCTTGCCGGTAGGGGCCGCGCCGCCAATCCTGCAAGATGCTCACGCTGTCGCCATTGGCCATGCGAAACCCCGATACATCAATCGCGCGTCCGCGCCCGTGTTCGGAAATCCGGGCACCGGCGCGGTTGTTGCGGGGGCGGCAGGAGTAATGCGCGGCGATGCGGATCTGCGCCACCCCACCGCCACGGCGCCCGAAAGCGGGCAGCATCGACTGGCGCACCCAGCGCTCGAAAGCGCGCGCCGTGTCGCAATCCAGTGTTGCCGGCTGCGACAGGCGGATGCCGCCGATGGCCGTCACGCTCACCGGTTCGGCGATGCCGCAGCCGCTCACCGACGAGGTGATCGGCGCCAATTGCCGGCCCTCGATGGCAGCCACGCCGCAAAGCCCGCCACGGCTGCGCGTATCGGCGCGGCTGGTGCCGCCAGCCGCAGCCGGTGTGGGCTGCGCGGCACCGGCCTGCGCGTGTGCCTGGGCCTGGCCTTGCAGCCGGGCGAAGCGGCGCAGGGCATCGGTGCTGCGCGAGGGCGGGCGCAGGCTGCGTGCCGGCGCCAGCGGCGAGACGGAGGCCGGGGGCGAGACGGAGACTGGCGGCGTTGCGGCAGGCAATGCGGCGGCGAGGGCCAGCGCGGCGGCAATGGCATCCGGCGCCGGGGAAGGTGCCATGGGGCGCGCGGGTGGCGGGCGCAGGGCGGTCACGGGCACCGAGGTCGGGCCCGTCACCACAAGGTCCGGGCGATGCGGTTGCATGCTTTGGGGCAGATGCGTGTCGGTCGCAGTCGGCGGGGCATCGGCGGGTGTGCGCCGGAGCGTCCCCGCCGGATCAGCGCTGATCCCGGCCAGCGTGCCCAGCCCGGCGGGGCGCGCCAGCGGCTGGGGTGAACGCTGGGGGGCCTGGGCTGCTGCCACGCTGGCAAGGGCCAGCAGCAGCACCAGAGCCGCCAGCCCGGCCGCAACCCATCCGCGTTCCGGTCCCGCCATGCCCCTGTCGTTGCGCCCCTCAAGCATGTCAATCGGCCTTGGCGCGGCCGAAATCGGGCGCATCGGTATCCTGACCAGCCTCGATGATGCCACGGCGGATTGCGCGGGTGCGGGTGAAATAGTCGAACAACTGCTGCCCGTCGCCCATGCGGATCGCGCGTTGCAGCACGAAAAGCTCCTCGGTGAAGCGGCCCAGAATATCGAGCGTGGCCTCCTTGTTGGTCAGAAAGACATCGCGCCACATCGTCGGATCGGATGCCGCGATGCGGGTGAAATCGCGAAAGCCCGAGGCCGAGTACTTGATCACCTCGGATTTCGACACCCGGCGCAGATGATCGGCGACGCCAACCATGGTATAGGCGATCAGATGCGGCGTATGGCTGACCACCGCCAACACCAGATCATGATGCGCGGGGTCCATCTCATCAACATTGGCGCCCATGCCCTCGCACAAGGTGCGCAGCCGGGCGATGGCCTGCGCATCGGTGTCGGGCTGCGGCGTCAGCAACCACCAGCGGTTTTCAAAAAGCGTGGAAAACCCCGAATGGGGCCCGGAATGTTCGGTGCCTGCCAGCGGGTGACCGGGGATGAACTGCACGCCTTCGGGCAGATGCGGGGCCACGGCCTCGATCACCGCCTGCTTGACCGAGCCGACATCCGTCAGCGTCGCGCCCGCCGCCAGATGCGGGCCGATCTCGGCGGCGATGCTCTCCATCGCGCCTACCGGCACCGCCAGCACCACCAGATCGGCGCCCGCGACGGCTTCGGCGGCACTGTCATGCACGCTGTCCACGAAACCCAGATCAAGCGCGGCGGCACGGGTCTCGGCGCTGCGGGCATGGCCGGCGATGTGCCCCGCCAGCCCGTGCCGCTTCATGGCGCGGCCCATCGACGAGGCAATCAACCCCAGTCCGACCAGTGCCACCCTCTGATAGATGCGGCTCATCCATCTCCCTCCAGCGCACGCGCGACGATATGCGCGATGCGGTTGCAATCCTGCGCGGAACCGACGGTGATGCGCAATGCCTCGGGCAGGCCATAGCCACCCATCTTTCGCACCACGATGCCGGCGGCCTGCAAGGCGCCATCTACGGTATCGGCCCGTGCCGGGCTGTCAAACCGGGCCAGCACGAAATTGCCGAAACTCTCGTCAACGGCCACGCCGGCGGCGCGCAGGGCGCGGGTCAGCAGGTCGCGCGCTTCGGCATTCTCGCGCCGCGAGCGTTCGACATGGCCCTGATCATGCAGCGCGGCCACGGCAATATCCTGCTGGAACTGCGCCAGATTGAACGGACCGCGCACCCGGTTGAGCACGTCGATCACCGCCTTCGGCCCATACCCCCAGCCCACGCGCAGCCCGCCCAGCCCGTAGATCTTGGAAAGCGTGCGCGTCATCATCACGTTGCTGCGCGCCTCCAGAAGCGCCAGTCCGCCGTCGTAACCCTCGACATATTCGACATAGGCGCCATCGAGCACCAGAAGCACCTGTTCGGGCAGCCCATCGGCCAGCCGTTCCAGCTCTGACAGCGGGATCATCGTGCCGGTGGGGTTGTTGGGATTGGCCACGAACACCAGCCTTGTGCGCTCGGTGGTGGCTGCCAGCAGCGCATCGACATCGGTGTGGCGCGCGCGCTCGGGCGCCGTGACGGGCGTGGCACCGGCCGCCTGCGCAGAGATGCGATACATCAGAAAGCCATACTGGCTGTAGAGCACCTCATCGCCCGGTCCGGCATAGGCCTGGCACAGAAAGGCGATGATCTCGTCCGAGCCGACGCCGCAGATCACCCGCGCGGCATCCACGCCATGCACCCCGGCGATGGCTTCGCGCAACGCGGCGTGATCCGTCGATGGGTAGCGGTGCAACTCGCCTCCGGCATTGCCCAGCGCCACCTGGCGCAGCGCTGCCAGCGCTGCGGGGCCGGGGCCGAGCGGGTTTTCGTTCGAGGACAGCTTGAGCACCTCCGCATGGCCGTCAAGCTTGGCCTTGCCGCCCTCGTAAAGGGCAATGTCCATGATGCCCGGTTGCGGGCGGATGGCGTCGCTCATCAGATCCTCCTTGGCGCGGGCGCCGGAACGGGTTTGGCCGCGGCGCGTGCCGTCATGCCGGAAACGGGAAAGGGCCGCGCCGGTTTCCCCGGCGCGGCCCCTGAATGCATGCGGAACCTTCTGGCCAGGGCCGGATCAGTTCTTCGCGTAATATTCGACGACGAGGTTGGGCTCCATCTGCACCGCGTAGGGCACATCGCCCAACGAAGGCGTGCGCACGAAGGTCGCGGTCAACTTGGAATGGTCAACCTCAAGGTAGTCGGGCACGTCACGCTCGGTCAGCGCGACCGATTCCAGCACGATTGCCAGTTGCTTCGAGCGCTCGCGCACGGCGATCACATCGCCTTCCTTGACGCGATACGAGGCGATGTTCACGCGCTTGCCGTTCACGGTGATATGGCCGTGGTTGACGAACTGGCGCGCGGCAAAGATGGTCGGCACGAATTTCGCGCGGTAGATCACCGCGTCCAGCCGGCGCTCCAGCAGGCCCACCAGGTTCTCGCCGGTATCACCCTTCACGCGGGCGGCTTCGGCATAGATGCGCTTGAACTGCTTTTCGGTCAGATCGCCATAATAGCCCTTCAGCTTCTGCTTGGCGCGCAGCTGGGTGCCGAAATCCGAAAGCTTGTTCTTGCGGCGCTGGCCGTGCTGGCCGGGGCCGTATTCGCGCTTGTTGACCGGCGATTTCGCGCGGCCCCAGATGTTTTCGCCCATGCGGCGGTCGATCTTGTATTTGGCAGCGGTGCGTTTGGTCATCGCTGATCTCCTTTTCGTGCCTGCCCGGCCATCATGGCCAGGATACGTAAAGGGCGTTGTCCTTTCCCCGAAGGGCGACAGGCATCCCCTTGCGGGGGCCACCAACACCAATGAAAAACCCCGGGCGCAGATCCCGGGACGGGCGGCTTATACCGCGCCGGGATGCAGTGTCAATGCCCCCGACACGCCCTTGGCCAACAATCGTGCTGCCGGCAGGATGGGCCACTCAGGCCAGTGCGTGGCGCAGCAAGGCGGCGTGGCCGGCCTCAAGGCAGGGGCGGGCCGGCGGGCCGTAGCGCTGCGGGTCGCCCACCAGGCCCGGCAGGCTGCGCTCCAGGGCGCGGGCATGCCATTTCAGCACCTCGGCACCGGCCAGTCCGGGGTGGAAGCTCTCGCAGGGCAGTCCCTCGGCCAGCAGGATCTCGTGGCGGGCCAGCATGAGGTGGAGATAGACCACGCTGCCTTGCGCAAAGTCGCGCCTGATCTGGCATCCGTCAAGCAGATCGCACGCGCGCACCAGCGCTTCGTCGGTGCCGAAGATGCCGGCGGGTGCGGGCAGCAGGATCCGGTGTCCGGGCGAGACCAGCAGATCGCGCTCCGGCAACGCGCGCGCGCGGGCCGTGTGCAGCCGGAGCGCACCGAGCGCACCGGCCTTGATGCGGACCGGTCGCAGATCGGGGTGCAGGTAAAGCTCGGCGCCGCTCAGGCATGTCTCGCCGCGCCACAGCAGCGGCTGAAAGCCGTTGTCGCGCGTCCTCAGCAGATCGCCCGGCCCCAGATCCTCGACGGCGCGCGCACCCCTGGCCGTGTCGATCAGCGTGCCGGGGGTGAAGCAGATCACCCCGGCGGGGCGGCGGGGGCGGGTGGGGCGCAGATCGAGCGCGCTGATCCACAGCATCTCGTCGGGGGGCGGCAGGAGCGGGTCAAAGACCGCCAGCACGCGGTTCGGCCCGTCCCGCAGCAGGCGAGCCGGATACAGCCGGTGGCCATCGGTCAGCACGAGGCTGTCGGCGGGCGGGGTGTCAAGGCAGGCATCGGCGAGCCGAGTGTCAGGGCTTGCCGCAGGGGTCGGTTCAGGCTGGGCGGCCCGGTGCGGCGCCAGTGCGATGCGGCGCATCCGGCTGCGCGCGCGGCCACGCGGGTTGTCGCGGCTCAGCGGGTTTTCCAGCCACAGGCTTTGCGCGCCGGGATCAAGGCGTTGCGCATGACCCCGCCAGCACCAGCTCATGCCGATGCTCAGTTCGGCCAGCGGCAGCGCCGGCACGTCGTCAGCGGCGGTCTGACACCACTCGACGGCATAAACGCCGCGAAATCCCGGTTTCCTGCCCATGCCCTGCCCGGCTTCCGCCTGATCTTCTGATTTTCGCCCCTATAGCAAGAAACTGCTACTCTGGCCAGAAGATTGCCCTGATAGTGGCAGTTCATCATCGCTTTTGTGCAAGTTTCGTCACCGGTTTCAGCCGTCTAGCCGGCTGGCGGCCCGCCTGCGGGGCGTGGCGCGAAGGGCAGGCTGGCGGAAAGCCCGCCATCGGCTATGATCACCTGACCATTGACATAGGACGCCGCATCCGATGCCAGAAAGGCCACCACGGCAGCGATCTCCTCGGGCGCGCCACCGCGTTTGAGCGGGTTGAGCTGGCCGATGCGATCCTCGCGGCCACGGGCGCGGGCATCGGCGTAGATCGGCGCGGTCATCGGCGTCTCGATCAAACCGGGTGCCACGGCATTGATGCGAATACCGCTGCCCACGAGCGCGCTGGCCGTGGTCTGGACCATGCTGATGACCGCCGCTTTCGAGGCCGAATAGGGGATCGCCCCGGCCCCGGCGCGCAGTCCGGCGACCGAGGCGGTGCAGATGATCGAGGCGCCCGCCTCCATATGGGGCAGCGCCGCGCGGATCGCCACCCAGGCACCGATCAGGTTGATGCGCAGGATCTCGGCAAACTCGGTGGCCTCGGTGGTCAGGCTGGGCAGGGCAGGGCCTGAAACCCCGGCATTGGCATGCAGGATGTCGAGCCGCCCGAAGGCCGCGACCGCGCGCGCCACCATCGCCTGCGCGGCCTCCTGGGTGGCGCAATCGGCCTGAAAGGCCACTGCCCGGCCCCCGTCCTCGATGATCAGATCGGCGGTTTGATGCACCCCGTCCTGAAGGTCGGCCACCAGCACCGCCGCGCCCGACTCGGCCAGCAGCCGCGCCGTTGCCCGCCCGATCCCGCCCGCCGCGCCGGTGACGATCGCCACCTTGCCGGCAAGACCCGTCGCCGTCATTGCGGCAGGCCGCGCGCGGTGATCATCGGCGTCCAGCCGGGATGGTTGAGCCCCTTGCGTTTCTTGATCTCCAGGCGTGCAAGCTGGTCGCGGTGCACCTCGTCCGGCCCGTCGGCGAGCCGCAGCACGCGCGCGATGGCATAGGAAATCGCGGTGCCGAAATCATTGCCGGTGCCGCCGCCGCCAAAGATCTGGATCGCCCAGTCGGTCACCTGGCAGGCCATGTTGGGCACGGCGATCTTGATCATGGCGATCTCGGTGCGGGCTTCCTTGTTGCCCACCGTGTCCATCTTGTGCGCGGCATGGAGCGTCAGCAGGCGGCATTGATCGATCATGATGCGTGCCTCGGCGATGCGCTCGCGTGTCACCGACTGATCGGCCACCGGCTTGCCGAAGGCCACGCGCTGCATTGCGCGGTCGATCATGTTCTCCAGCGTGCGCTCGGCCAGCCCGATCAGCCGCATGCAGTGATGGATGCGCCCCGGCCCCAGCCGGCCCTGGGCGATCTCGAAGCCGCGCCCCTCGCCCAGCAGGATGTTGGCGGCCGGCACACGCACGTTCTCAAACAGCACCTCCGAGGCGCGATCAGGCACGCCGTAATAGCCGAACACCGGCAGCGAGCGTGTTACCGTGACGCCCGGCGCATCCATCGGCACCAGAATCATGCTCTGCTGCTTGTGGCGATCGGGGTTGGCAGGGTCGGTTTTGCCCATGAAGATGCAGATCTTGCACGCCGGGTTGGAGGCGCCGGTGGTATACCATTTGCGTGCATTGATGACGTATTCGTCGCCCTCGCGCCGGATCTCGGCCTGAATGTTGGTGGCATCCGAAGAGGCCACATCCGGCTCGGTCATGGCAAAACACGAGCGGATCTCGCCCGCCAGCAGGGGCTTGAGCCAGCGCTCCTTGTGCTCTGACGTGCCGTAGCGCTCGATGACCTCCATGTTGCCGGTATCGGGGGCGTTACAGTTGAAAACCTCCGGCGCCAGCAGCGAGCGGCCCATGATCTCGCACAGATGGCCGTATTCCAGATTGCTCAGCCCCGCGCCGCGCTCGCTCTCGGGCAGAAAGAGGTTCCACAGCCCGGCGGCGCGGGCGAGCGGCTTCAAATCGCCGATCACCGGATACACCTGGAACGGTCCCAGTTCCTCGGCCTCGCGGAAATAGCGCGCCTCGTTGGGATAGATATGCTCATCCATGAAAGCCTTGAGCCGGGCTTCTAGGTCCAGAACGCGGGCGGATTTGTCGGGGATCATGGCTTCCTCCTGTTTGGGGCAGCCTAGCGGCAGAAATTTCATCTGACAAGATCGTCTGACGATTTTTCTTGACCAGGCTTCGCCCAGCGGTTCATTCTGTCGCGCAGGGCGGTTGCAACGGCTGCCCGGCTGGCGGGAGAGCGTGATGAGCGAGACCAGGGAAGCCCGGCTGACGGAATGGATGGAGCGACATGTGCCGGGGTTTCAGGGCCCGCTCACGCTGCACCGTCTGGCGGGGGGGCAATCCAACCCGACCTGGCGCGTCGATGCCGCAAGCGGGCAATATGTCCTGCGCCAGAAGCCGGTGGGCAATGTGCTGCCCTCGGCGCATCAGGTGGACCGCGAGTTTCGGGTCATGCAGGCGCTGGCCGAAACCGATGTGCCGGTGCCTCGGGTCCATGCGCTGTGCGGCGATGAAAGCATCATGGGTTCGATGTTCTTTGCCATGGAATACCTGCCCGGGCGCACGCTGTTCGATCCCCGCCTGCCGGACATGACCGCCGGTGAGCGCGCCGCCATCTTCGATGCGATGAATGCCACGATTGCCGCGCTCAGCCTTGTCGATCCGCTGAAGGTGGGGCTGGGCGATTACGGGCGCCAGGGCGGCTATGTCGAGCGTCAGGTGGTGCGTTGGTCAAAGCAGTATCGCGCCAGCGAGACCCATGAGATCAAGGCGATGGAAGCGCTGATCGACTGGTTGCCGCAAAACCTGCCCACCGCCCCCGAGGAGGTGCGTCTGGCGCATGGCGACTTCCGGCTGGATAACCTGATCCTGCATCCCGGCGAGCCGCGGGTGCTGGCGGTGGTGGATTGGGAGTTGTCCACCCTGGGCTGCCCCTATGCCGATTTCGCCTATAATGTCATGGTCTGGCGCATCGTGCCGGGGGTGTTTCGCGGCCTCGGCGGCGTTGATCTGCGCGGCAGCGGCATTCCTTCCGAGGATGAATACATCGACCTGTGGTGTCGCCGCACCGGACGCGAGCGGCCGGAGAATTTCGATTTCTACGTCATCCTCAGCCTGTTCCGCATTGCCGCCATCGTCCAGGGCATCGCGCGGCGCGCTCTTGATGGCACCGCCGCCGACCCCCGCGCCGCCGAGATGGGCCGCGTCGCCGGCCCCCTGGCCGAAATCGCCTGGGACATGGTCAAGGCGCAATGAACCGGATGGCCGCACCAGCGCTGGAACGGGCGCAGCTTTCGGGCCCCGATGCCGTGGTGCGCGACATCCTGCACGGGCTTTCGGAAGGGCGCTACGTGCCCGGCCAGCGCCTGGCCGAGCCCGATCTGATGGCGCGCTACGGGGTGGGGCGCTCGACGGTGCGCGAGGCGCTGGGCCGGCTGGCGGCGGGCGGGGTGGTGGTACAGACCCCGCACAAGGGCGCACAGATCCGGCTGCTCAGCCGGCGTGCGGCGCGCGACGTGCTGCGCGTGACCGAGTATCTGCTGGGCCTGGCGGCGCGCCAGGCCGCCGAGGCCGTCGCGCGTGGCGCTGATCCCGCGCCGTTGATCGAGGCCGCCGCTCACTACACCCGCACCGATGCCGATGCGCGCTCGCGCGCCCGCGCGCGCTACTACCGCGCCTTGATCACGCTGGGCGGCAATGCCGAACTGGCGCGCCTGCTGCCCATGCTCCAGGTGCATCTGATCCGCGGCCAGTTGCGTGACGCGCGCCCCCGCACCGCCGGGGAACGCAGCACCCTCATCGAGGCCGTGCGCAGCGCGCGCCCTGACGAAGCCGAGCGCGCCGCGCGCGTGCCGGTTTCCCGGCTGCTCGATGCCCTCGATGCCCTGCCTGACAGCGCCTTTGCCGCCGAGCCGTGAACCCGGCTCCCTGGGCGCAAGACTGTCCTGCCCGTCTTTGTGCCGAAAATATTCCGGGGGAGTTCCCGCAGGGGACGGGGGCAGCGCCCCCGCCGCCCGCTCAGAACAGCAACCAGACCAGCCCCAGCGTGATCGGCGGCGCGGCCACCAGGATCAACGTGCGAATCAGATCTGAGGCGACAAAGGGGATGACGCCGCGATAGGTTTCCATCATGCTTACCCCGCGCGCCATCGAATTGATGATGAACAGGTTCATCCCCACCGGCGGCGTGATCAGCCCCACCTCGACGACGATCAGTACCATCACACCGAACCACAGCGCGGTCTCCTCGGGTGTCAGGCCGAAATCGAGCCGCATGATGATCGGAAAGAAGATCGGGATGGTCAGCAGGATCATGGACAGCGAGTCCATCACGCAGCCAAAGACCAGATAGATCAGCAGGATCGCCAGCAGCACCACATAGGGCGAGGTGCTCAGCCCCTCCACCCATTCGGCGGCGAAGAAGGGCAGGCGGGTGAAGCCCAGGAAGGCGTTGAATACCGTCGCGCCGAGCACGATGAAAAAGATCATGCCGGTCGCCACCGCCGTCGAGCGGAAGCAATCGAGCAGTTCGGCCCAGCCAAGCCGCCCGCGCAGGAAGGCCACCAACCCGGTGCCCGCAGCCCCCACGGCAGCCCCTTCGGTCGGGGTGAAGATGCCGGTGTTCATGCCGCCGATCATCAGCACGAAGATCAGCACAACCGGCCAGATCTCGCTCAGCGCCCTGATGCGTTCAAGCAGCCGCAGGCGTGGCCTGCGCACCCCGTCGGCGGGGTTGATGCGCACCATCACCGCCACCGTCAGCATATAGCCCAGCGCCGCCAGAAGCCCCGGAACCATTGCCGCGACAAAGAGCTTGGCGATGTTCTGCTCGGCCAGAATGGCATAGATGACCAGCACGATCGACGGCGGGATCAGAATGCCCAGCGTGCCGCCCGCGGCCAGCGAGCCGGTGGCAAGCCCGCCTGAATAGCCGTGCTTGCGCAGCTCCGGCAGGGCCACGCGCCCCATGGTCGCGGCGGTGGCCAGCGACGAGCCGCAGATCGCCCCGAACCCCGCCGATGCCCCAATGCCGGCCATCGCCACCCCGCCGCGCAGATGCCCCAGCCAGGCCGAGGCGGCCCGAAACAGCGCGTCCGACAGCCCGCCCTTCATCGCGAAGGCGCCCATCAGCAGAAACAGCGGCACGACCGAGAGCGAATAGCTGGCAAAGGTTTCGACCGTCACATGCTTGAGCTGGTTGAGCACTGGCGGCCAGCGACCGCGCACCACGAACAGCCCCAGCACGCCGCAGATCAGCATGGCCAGCCCGATTGGCATGCGCAGAAAGATCAACACCAGCAGCAGCCCGAAAAAAGCCGTCGCCACCTGTAACCCGCCCATGCCGGCAAACAGCGCACGCAACCCCGCGCCCAGTTGCACGATCCCCAGATCGAGCGCGAACCACAGCATCGTCGGCACGCCGATCAGGGCGGTCGCGGCCAGGGCGGCGCGCGCGGCCGGCAGGCGTTCGACGCGCGTTACCACGGCAAAGGCCAGCACCCAGCCGGCGATCAGCACAAGCCAGATCATTCACTTCCCCCTGCGGGTTCGCCGGTGCCGAGCGTCTCGTTGAGGCTGCGCCAGACGGTATAGGCGCTGACCAGCGCAAAGCTCCACAACCCCACCAGCCCGGCGGCATAGCTCCACCACAGCGGAATTTGCAGGATCAACGAGGTTTCCCCGAAGCGCCGCTTGTCCTCCAGTCCCAGGCCAAGCTGGCGTGCCAGCACCACGACGGTGACCGTCATCACAAGATTGGTGATCATCGCCAGCACCGCCAGCCCGCGCGGGCTGAGCCGTGAGACGAAGATATCGACCGTCACATGGCCACGGTTGAACTGTGCCCAGGCCAGAAAACCGAAGATCGCCACCCCGGCGCCGATGGAGACAATCTCGAAATCGCCGGGGATCGGCCCCAGTGACGAGAACATCGGCATGCCGCTGCGCAGCAGTGCCCGCCCGGTGATCGACACCACCGCCACGATCATCACCGCGCTCAATGCGATGCCGCCCAGGATGGCCAGAAGGTTGGCCAGACGGCCGATCCACAGGCCAACGAAAGCCTCGGTCTCGGGCAGGATGGCCCGGCTGCGAGGGCCTTCAGGCCGGTTTGGCGCGGTGCCCGTGGCGCTCATCCGAATGCTCCCTGTTGGAAGGTGCCCGGCCGCTTCAGGCCGGCATGGCGCTCAAAGCATGCCGGCCCGCAAGACGCAAGCATCCTTGCGCCGCACGGGCCGGGCCGGGTGGCTTCAGCGCGCCGCTTCCTCGTCGATCAGGCGCTCGACTTCGGCGATCAGCATTGCCCCGTCGATGCCGCGCTCGGCCATTTCGGCGATCCAGATGTCATGCACCGGCATCGCCGCCTCGCGCCAGGCCTCCAGCGCCTCGCCATCAATGGTGACGATCGTATTGCCGCGCTCGACCGCCACCGCGCGCGCCGGGGCGTCGCCTGCCTCCATCACCCGGCCGATCCAGGCCGAGGTTTCGATACCCGAATTGGCGTCGATCACCGCGCGCAGGTCCTCGGGCATGTCCTCATAGGCGTCGCGGTTCATCGCGAAGACGAAGAAGGTGGTGTAGAACGACCGGTCGCCGGCGAATTCGGTATGCGTGTCAACCAGTTCGGAAACGCGCAGCGCAGTGGTTACCTCCCAGGGGATCACCGTGCCGTCAATGACGTTGCGCTGAAGCGATTCCGGCACCTGGCCCACCGGCATGCCAACCGCCGCGCCACCCAGCGTCTCGATCAGCCGGGTGATCATGCGCGTGGGGCCGCGCACGGTGCGCCCGCTCATGTCGTCGGGGGTTTCGATGACCGGCGCGCGCATGTGGAACATGCCGGGACCATGCACATTGACCGCGATCATGTGCACATCGGCCATTTCCTCGGCGAGATGTTCTTCATAGAAGCGCCAGGCCGCGCGTGAGGTGGTTTCGGCATCCGAGGCGATGAAGGGCAGGTCGAACACTTCGGCACGCGGAAAGCGCCCCGGCGTCCAGCCCGGCAACACCCAGACGATATCGACGATGCCTTCGCGCGCCTGATCGATCAGCGCACCGGGTGCACCACCCAGTTGCATCGCGTGATAGACCTCGACATTGATCCGGCCACCGGATTCCTCCATGACCTTTTCCGCCCAGGGCGTGATGAAGTTGGCCGGCACCGTCGCCTGACCCGGCAGGAAATGGTGCACGCGCAGCGTCACCTCCTGCGCCAATGCGCTGGTTGCCATGGCTGACAGCGCCAATGCGCCCGCCAGCCCCGCGGCCTTGGCAAATCTGTTGAACATGTCTTTCCTCCCCAGGAATGGTTGTCTGCAACCGGTTCTCCTGCCGCCCGCGAAGGGGCTGACATCCGGCGGATGGGCGCTTTCGCAGGGGCATTCGTTGCATGCGCAACAGTAGCCGCCGTCAAAGACGAGTCAAGGCCCTACGTTTTGCGTGCCGCCCCGCTTCGCTTCAGCGCCGCCGTCAGCGCCGCCGTCAGCGCCGCCGTCGGCGTAGGCCGGGCAGTACGGTGCGCAGGAGTATCACCACATCGAAGCACAGGGTGTTCCGGCGCTGATAGATCAGGTCAAGCCGTGCCTTGCGCGGTATGCAGGCGCGGCAATAGATGGCGTCGGTCTCGGCGCGCGAACGGCTGCGCGCCAGCAGGCGCTGTTCATGGGCGTGAAAATGGACCGTTGCCAGCCCGGTTATGCCGGGGCGCGAGCGCAGCACCCGCGCGTAGACGTCGGGGAAACGCTCGACATATTCGCGCAGTGGCGGGCGCGGACCGACCAGCGAGATATCGCCGCGCAACAGGTTCCATAATTGCGGCAACTCATCCAGGCGCGTGCGGCGCAAAAAAGCGCCAGTCGGTGTGATGCGGGTGGATTTGTCCGCACCCGAGACGCCGCTGTCGGCGGGGTCGGGGCGCATGGTACGAAACTTGTAGAAGCGAAAGCCCTCTGCCGGGCCGCGCATGCGTTCGCTGACATAGAGCACCGGCGCCCCGTCGCGCAGCAGGATCGCCAACGCGATCGCACCCATCAACGGCGCCAGCAGAGCAAGCAACACCAGCGCTGCAAGGATGTCGAAGAGACGTTTGGCGGGGGTCATGGCTTGCCCCCGGTTTTCGGCCTGACCACGGTTTTGGGCGCGGCCCGGGCTTTCGGCATGGCGAGGCTGGCCCGCCATTGCCGCACAATGGTTTCCGGCAGGCTTTCGACCGGGTCGAAACCCGCCAGCCCTGACACCATGCCGCAATCCAGGGTCAGCCGTGCAATTGCCGTCGGCGGGGCAGGGCGGGGCTGCCAGTCCAGTCCGGCGGCGCTGGCAAGATCGCCCATCGTCACCGGCATCGGAGCCGCGACATTGAGCGCCGGCGGCAGCGCCAGCGCCGGATCGGCGAGCGCGCGCAGCACCCGCGCCAGACTTTGCGGTCCGATATACGAGCGCATCGGGCTCATGCCATCGGCGAACTGGTCGATTGTCAGGGGCGTGTTGCCAAGGGCTTGTGACAGCAAGGCATCGGCCCCGGCGACATTGCCAAGCCGCAGGCAGCACACATCAAGCCCGCGCTCACGCCAGGGATCGGCGGCGCGCTCCATTGCCAGCTTGGCCTGGCCATAGGCATTGGCGGGCTGCGGGCGCTCGGCTTCGTGCCAGGGCCCGGTCCGGCCCTCGCCATAGACCGCAGCGCTTGAGGCCAGAAGCACCCGCGCAATGCCGGCGGCATGCGCGGCTTCCAGCGCGGCCTCGGCCAACGCGGTATTCAATGCCAGATCGCCACCGCCGGGCGTCACACCCGAAAGCACCAGCAATGCCGCAGGTCGTTCATGCGTGCGGAGCCAGTCGAGCAATGCATCCGGGCCGTCCAGAAGTGTCCAGCACGGCCCCGCGGTGCCCATGGGAAGCGGGCTTTCCGGGCGCCATTGCAAGGCGACCGGCGCATCACGCCAGAACGGCGCGATCCGCTGCCCCACCCTGCCGCTGGCGCCGGTGACGAGCAGACCGGGGGGGCAGGGGGGCTGAAATGACGGATCAGGACGAGGCATGGCGAACGGGCTGGCTGGGTATGGTGGTTGAGCGCGGGCGGTCCCACCTGCATGCCACGCATGCCCCGGCGACACCAGCGCCCTTTCGGCCCGCGCGCCGCGCAACGGTCGGGGCAAGGGTTCGGTCCTGCATCCCGTCCATGCCCCCCGACCCCGCCACCGGCAAGAAAGGCGTATGCCGGGATAATATTTGACTGACCGGCCGGTCCATGTAACCCTTCGGCTATTGGCCGGCCTGCCCCGCATCCTTGCCGGGCCTGCGTGCTGGCGGGGAGGCATGATGACTGAAACCGACACCTTGCGCGTGGCCGTGGCTGACGGCTTGATGCGGATCACCCTGAACCGGCCGGAGCGGCTCAACGCCTTCATCCCCGAGATGAGCACCGCCCTGCGCGGCGCGCTTGAGCGTGCCGCAGCGGATGCCGAGATCCGCGCCGTCCTGCTGAGCGGGGCCGGGCGCGGCTTTTGCGCCGGGCAGGATCTGGGCGCGCGCGACCCAGCCGCCGGACCGGTCGATCTGGGCGAGACGATCGGCACCTGGTACAATCCGCTGATCCGCCAGATCCGGGGGCTCGACAAGCCGGTGGTCTGCGCGGTGAACGGCGTGGCGGCGGGGGCCGGCGTCAGCCTGGCGCTGGCCTGCGATATCGTGCTCGCGGCACGTTCGGCGCGGTTCGTGCTGGCCTTTGCCAAGCTGGGTCTGGTGCCCGATGCCGGTGGCAGCTGGGCCGTTGCGCGACTCATCGGCGAGGCGCGCGCCAAGGCGCTGGCCATGACCGCCGAGCCGCTCGATGCCGCCACCGCCGCCGACTGGGGGCTGATCTGGAAGGCCCTGCCCGACGCGCAACTGATGTCCGAGGCTGAAGCTCTGGCGCTTTCGCTGGCCGCCGGGCCGACGCTGGGCCTGGGTCTGACCAAACGCGCCCTGCAGGCAGCAGCCACCAACAGCCTTGACGAACAGCTTGATCTGGAACTGGCGTTTCAGCGCCAGGCCGGGTTCAGCGAGGATTACGCCGAGGGGGTCACGGCCTTCAAGGAAAAGCGAGCGCCAAGGTTTCGGGGGCGCTGATGAAACGGATTTCAGACATTGCGGTTGCCGACATGACCCCGCAGCAACTCGCCGAGGCCAGCACCGCGGCGATGTGGGCCGCCGATGGGGCTTCGCAGGGGTTGGGCATGGTGCTCGAAGCCGTCGCGCCGGGCCGGTCTGTGGTGTCGATGCGCGTCACCGACACCATGACCAATGGTCACAAGACCTGCCATGGCGGCTTCATCTTCACGCTGGCCGACAGCGCCTTTGCCTTTGCCTGCAACAGCTACAACCAGCGCGCCGTGGCGCAGATGGCCTCGATCAGCTTTCTGGCCCCGGCCTTCGCCGGTGATTATCTGCGCGCCGAGGCGCATGAGGTGGCCCGCGCCGGGCGCAGCGGCATCTACGATATCCGCGTTGTCAACCAGAGCAGCACCACCATTGCCGAGTTTCGCGGCCATTCGCGCACCGTCAAGGGCACGCATCTGCCCCTCGATCCGGAGTAACCCATGGAAGACCTCAGCCCCCGCCCCGGCGATCTGGAACCCATCGAAACCGCCTCGCGCGATGAAATCGCCGCGTTGCAACTGGCGCGGCTGAAGTGGTCGCTGGGCCATGCCTATGCCAATTCGTCCTTCTACCGCGCGCGTTTCGATGCCCATGGCGTGCATCCCGATGATCTGCAAAGCCTTGCCGATCTGGCGAAGTTTCCCTTCACCGTGAAGACCGATCTGCGCGACACCTACCCGTTCGGCATGTTCGCCGTGCCGCGCGAGAAACTGGTGCGGTTGCATGCGTCTTCCGGCACGACGGGCAAGCCAACGGTGGTAGGCTATACCCAGAACGACATCGACAACTGGGCGCATCTGGTGGCGCGCTCGATCCGTGCCTCGGGCGGGCGCGCCGGCGACATCGTGCATGTGGCCTATGGCTACGGGCTGTTTACCGGGGGGCTGGGCGCGCATTACGGCGCCGAGCGGCTGGGCTGCACGGTGGTGCCGGTTTCGGGCGGGATGACCGAGCGGCAGGTGACGCTGATCCAGGATTTCCGCCCGCGGGTGATCATGGTCACGCCCAGCTACATGCTGTCGATCCTCGACGAGTTCAACCGCAGAGGCATCGACCCGCGCGATACCTCGCTGGCGGTGGGCATCTTCGGTGCCGAACCCTGGACCAATGCCATGCGCCGCGAGATCGAGGAGTCCTTCGACATGCATGCGGTCGACATCTATGGCCTGTCCGAGGTGATGGGGCCGGGCGTGGCCAATGAATGCGTGGAAACCAAGGACGGGCTGCACCTGTGGGAAGATCACTTCTACCCCGAGGTCATCGATCCTGAAACCGGCACGGTGCTGCCCGATGGCGAGATGGGCGAACTGGTCTTCACCACGCTGACCAAGGAGGGCTTGCCGATCATCCGCTACCGCACCCGCGATCTGACGCGGCTCTTGCCGGGCAGCGCGCGCACGATGCGGCGGATGGAAAAGATCACCGGGCGCTCGGATGACATGATCATCCTGCGCGGGGTCAACATATTTCCCACCCAGATCGAGGAGCAGATCCTCAAATGCGCGGGATTGGCGCCGCATTTCCAGATCGAGCTTTTGCGCAGCGGCAGGCTGGACGAGATGACCGTGCATGCCGAGGCCACGCCCGCGGCCGCCGGCGACACGGCGCGCGCGGCATCAGCGGATGAATTGCGCCAGCATATCAAATCCACGCTGGGGGTGAGCGCGCGTGTGCAGGTGCATCCCCCCGGCGGCGCGCCGCGCTCGGAGGGCAAGGCGCGCCGTGTGGTTGACAACCGCCCGCGAGAGGCGTGATGGCCCGCACCCGTGCCACCGATTTCGCCGACAAGCAGCGCGCCATTCTGGCCAGCGCGGCGGCGGTTTTCGCCGAAGCCGGCATGGACAAGGCGTCGATGGCGCAGGTCGCCGCGCAGGCGCAGGTCTCCAAGGCACTGCTTTATCACTATTATCCGGGCAAGGATGCACTGATCTTCGATATCGTGCACAGTCATTTGCAGCGCCTTGAAGAAGCCGTTTTCGAGGCTGACGCGCCGGCGCTCAAACCACGCGCGCGACTGCGCCAGATGGTCGGTGCGGTGCTGGAGACCTACCGCGATGCCGATGACGCGCACAAGGTGCAGCTCAATGGCACGCCGGGCCTGCCTGAAGCCGAGCGTGCCGAGCTCCACGCCATCGAGCGGCGCATCGTGCGCCGCTTTGCTGCGGTGCTGTGTCAGGTCAACCCGGCCCTCGACGGGCCGCGCGCGCTGCTGATGCCGGTGACGATGTCGCTTTTCGGCATGCTGAACTGGGTCTATCTGTGGTTTCGCGAGGGCGGTGCAATCAGCCGCGATGAATACGCCGAACTGGCCACCCGGCTGATGCTGAACGGGGTCGAGGGGCTGCGCTGAGCGTTGCGCTGCGCCGGCCCTAGGGCCGCGGCGCGGCGGCGCGGCGCAGCCGGTCGTTGATGGCGCGGCCCAGCCCGGTTTCGGGCACCGGGGCCACGGCGATGCGCCCCTGCGGCCCGGCGCGCCGATCGGCTTCGTGCAACAGGTGGAAAAGCCGCGCCGCGGCCTCGGTCAGATTGCCTGTGACGGACAGGTTCAGCCCCGCATCGCCGCTGCTTTCCGGGCCAAAGCCGATCCAGACTTCGCCGTTTTCCGCGCGGCCGGCCGCGAGCCGCATTTCACCGCGCGGGGCGTAATGCGAGGCAAGCTGACCGGGTGCGCTGGGGCGGGCGGAAGCGCCGGGCGTGGCCCCGTCAAGTGCTCTGCCCAGCGCGGTTTCGATCGCCTCGCGCGACAGGCCGCCTTCGCGCAGCAGGCGCGGCGCGGTGCCGGTGGCATCAAGGATCGTCGACTCCAGCCCCACCACGCAATCGCCGCCATCGAGAACGGCGGCAATGCGCCCCTCAAGCCCCGCCAGCACATGCGCGGCACTGACCGGGCTGATCCGCCCCGAAGGATTGGCCGAAGGCGCGGCCAGCGGTCCGTCGAACCGGGCCAGCAGAGCACGCGCCAGCGGATGGGCGGGCAGCCGGACGGCCACGCTTTCAAGCCCGGCGCTGAGCAGGGGCGACAGTCCCGCACCGTCGCGCAACGGCAGCACCAGCGTCAGCGGTCCCGGCCAGAAGGCGCGTGCCAGGGTCTCGGCCAGGGGCGTCAGATGCGCGATGCCCTCCACCTGCTCAAGCCGTGCCAGATGCACGATCAGCGGGTTGAAACGCGGCCGCCCCTTGGCCGCGAAGATTTCCGCCACTGCACGGTCGTTGCGGGCGTCGCCGGCAAGGCCATAGACCGTCTCGGTCGGCATGGCGACCAGCGCGCCGTCGCGCAATAGGTCGGCGGCACGCGCGATGCCGCTGTCGTTGGCGGGCAGGATCTGGGTGGTGGTTCCGGGCATGGTGGTTCCGGGTGTGCGGGGCGCGGGCTTGCAAGGGCGGGGCAGGGCACCACCGAGAGGGCGTTCCGTGCGGGTCGTTACGTGGCGTTCCGGTTTCAGGGCAGGTGGGCTGCGCGTATTGTTGCCCCATAGCGCCCTCGTGCGGGCTTGCCAAGCACCCGGCACGGGTGCAGTTTGTGCCCGCCACCATCCGAGCCGCCATCCGACCGGAGATCCGCCATGAGCTTCAAGGCCCCCGTCAGCGACTTTCGTTTCCTGTTCGAGCATGTCATCGGCTATTCCCGGCTGTCCGGGACCGAGCTTTTCGCCGAGGCCGGCGCCGATGTCACCGAGGCCATTCTGGGCGAGGTGGGGCGGTTGTGCGACGAGGTTCTGGCACCCCTCAACCGCGCCGGCGATCTGCACCCCGCGCGGCTGGAAAACGGCATCGTGCGCACCTCGCCGGGCTTTGCCGAGGGTTATCGCGCTCTGGCCGAAGGCGGCTGGGTGGGGCTTTCAGCCAGCCCCGAACATGGCGGCATGGGCCTGCCGCAGGCGCTCAATACCGCCGTCAACGAGATGATGAGCGGCGCCTGTCTGGCGCTGGAACTGTGCCCGATGCTGAGCCAGGGGCAGATCGAGGCGCTGGAGCATCACGCCAGCGACGCGTTGAAGGCGCTCTACCTGCCCAAGCTCATTTCCGGCGAGTGGACCGGCACGATGAACCTGACAGAGCCGCAGGCGGGTTCGGATGTGGGCGCGCTGCGCTCGCGCGCCGAGCCGCGGGGGGATGGAACCTATGCCATCACCGGGCAGAAGATCTTCATCACCTGGGGCGATCATGACGTGGCCGAAAACGTCTGCCATCTGGTGCTGGCCCGCCTGCCCGATGGCGCGCCCGGCACGCGCGGCATCAGCCTCTTCATGGTGCCCAAGCTGATCCCCGACGCGCAGGGCAATCCCGGTGAGCGCAACGGGCTGCGCGTGGTCTCGCTGGAGCACAAGCTGGGTATCCATGGCTCGCCGACGGCGGTGATGGAATTTGACGGTGCCACCGGCTGGATGGTGGGCAAGCCGCATGGCGGCATGGCGGCGATGTTCACCATGATGAACAACGCCCGGCTGGGGGTTGGCGCGCAGGGCATCGGCATTGCCGAGGCCGCCTATCAGCATGCGCTGGCCTATGCCCGTGAGCGCAAGCAGGGCCGCACGCCGCTGGGCGAGGGGGCGATCATCGATCATGCCGATGTGCGCCGCATGCTGGCGCAGATGCGCGCCGAGATTTTTGCCGCGCGCGCCATTGCGCTTTCGTGCGGGCTGGCCATCGACATGGCCCGCGCCACCGGGGATGCGCAATGGAAGGCGCGCGCGGCACTGCTGACGCCGATCGCCAAGGCGCATGGCACCGATATCGGCTGCGAGGTGGCCAGCCTTGGGGTGCAGATCCACGGCGGCATGGGTTTCATCGAGGAAACCGGCGCGGCGCAGTTCCTGCGGGATGCGCGCATCACGCCGATCTATGAGGGCACCAACGGCATCCAGGCAATGGATCTGGTGGGGCGCAAGCTGATGGATGGCGGCGAGGAAGCCTTCCGGATGTTGCAGGAAATCGAGGATGCCGCCGAGGCCGCGCGCACCACGCAGCCCGCGCTTGCCGAGCAGGTCTGGGCGGCGGCGGAGACCCTGCGCGAGGCCACCGAATGGATGGTTGCGCAGGAGATGACCGAGCGTTCGGCCGGGGCGGTGCCCTATCTGCGCGCCTTCGCGCGGGTTCTGGGTGCGCATTACCATCTGCGCGCGGCCCTGGCCGAGCCGGGCAGCGCCCGCGAGCGGCTGGCGCAGGTTTTCGTGGCCCGCATCCTGCCTGAACATGAGGCGCTGCTGGTGCAGGCGCGCGCCGGGGCAAAGGGGCTCTATGCCCTTGCGCCCGAAGATCTGGAATGCGCATGAGCCAGGCTGATCGACAATCCGCGCCGCGCGTTGACGCGGCCGCGCGCACGTCCGACGGCGGCATTCGCTACCCCGTCGAGTCCCCGCCCGCCCCCGGCGAGGCACATGAATTGGCGCCGGGCGTGCTGTGGCTGCGCATGCCGCTGCCGATGGCGCTTGATCATGTCAATGTCTATGCGCTTGACGACGATGACGGCTGGACGATCATCGACACCGGCTTTGATACGGTCAGGACACGGGCGATCTGGCAGAGCTGCCTTGACGGGCCCCTGGCCGGCAAGCCGGTGCGCCGGGTGCTGGCCACGCATCATCACCCCGATCACATTGGCCTGGCCGGATGGTTTCAGAACGAGCATGGGGCCGAGTTGCTGACCACCCGAACCGCATGGCTGTTCGCGCGCATGCTCACGCTCGATGTGCAGGTGCAGGCGGTGCCCGAACTGGTGGAATTCTGGCGCGGGGCGGGAATGGCGCCAGAGATGCTGGAGCGGCGCGCCAGCGAACGGCCGTTCAATTTTGCCGATGTCGTGGCGGCGATGCCGCTGGGCTATCGCCGCATCATCGAGGGCGAGGTTCTGGCGTTGGCCGGGCGGCGCTGGGTGGTGCGTATGGGCAATGGCCATGCACCCGAACACGCCACGCTGTGGAGCCTCGATGACGAGTTGATCATCGGCGGCGACCAACTCTTGCCGGGGATTTCGGCCAACCTCGGGGTCTATGCCACCGAGCCGGACGCCGACCCGGTTGGCGAATGGCTGGAAGCCTGCGAGCGATTCGAGCCTCTTGCCCGATCCGGGCATCTGGTGCTGCCCGGCCACAAGCTGCCCTTCACCGGCCTGCCGTTGAGGCTGCGGCAAATGATCGACAACCACCATGGCGCGCTTGCCCGCCTGCGCGCCCATCTTGACCAGCCCCGCCGCGCGACCGAATGTTTCGCGCCGCTCTTCAAGCGCGAGATCGGCGAGGGCACCTATGGGCTGGCGCTGGTCGAGGCGGTGGCGCATCTCAATCATCTGCTGCGGCTCGGCCGGATCCGGCGCTGGCGCGGCGCGGATGGTGCCTGGATCTGGCAGGCGGCATAATGCCAGGGCGGCGGCCGGATCGTCGATCTCGGGGTTGCGCGGCTTGTGGCTGCGTGCTCAACTGTGCGCGACGTTTCTGCAGCAGCGACCCTGATGCGTATTGACCGGCGATCTTTTCTTGCCCTGGCGGCCTTGAGCGGGGTCTCGGTGCTGGTGTCAGGCTGCGCCGGCGCGTTCCACGGGCGCGCCGCAACACCCGGCACCCCGTATCGCGGGGCTGGGACAACGCGTTTGCGGATCGCGGTTTTCGAGATCGAACCACTGGAACTGCCGTTTCATACCGGCCTCATCATTCATGCGCCCGATGGCCATGTGCTCTATGATCCGGCCGGCTTCTGGCACGATCCGCGCGCGCCAAGGATCGACGATGTTTCGCACGGGCTGACGCCCGAGCTGGAGCAGGATTACCTCAGCCGCGCCTCGTCCGGGCTATCCGCCGATCAATGGCGCGTGCATCTTTTTGAAACCGAGGTGCCGGCCGAGGTGGCGCGTCAGGCCGTGGAACTGGCCCAGGAGCGCGCGCCGGCGGTGTTTGGCGCCTGTGCCTGGAATGTCTCGGCCGTGTTGCAGGACCTGCCCGGCTACGAGGACATCCTACCCTCGCTTCTGCCCGAGGATCTGCTGCGACAATTGCAGGCGCGCAACGATCTGCGATATTTGCAGCCGGAGTTCGGCTGATGGCGCGTTGAAACGGGTGACACGGTTGCCGGCATCGGCTAAGGAACGACGGAAATATTCTTTCGGGAGACAAACATGGCCAAACATGAACACGGTTCGATGGATACCACGACCCAGGAAAAGACCTTTGCCGGTTTCCTGCGGCTCACCGCCTGGACGGTGGGCATCTCGATCGGCATTCTGCTCTTTCTTGCGCTGGTAAATTCCTGAACTGCCGCGCGCCGGGGGCGGATCGTCGCCTCCGGTTTGCCGGCGTGTGATGTTGGGTGGTCATGCTTCAATCCGTTTCCCGCCTGCTGGCGCTCGTCACCCTGGTGCTTCTGGCCGCCTGCACGAAACCCGCCGTCTGGGCCCCGGACGAGGCCGTTTTGGCCGCACGCTACAGCCACCCCGGTCCAACCGAGATCTGGCTTTAC
Source organism: Pararhodobacter sp. (assembly GCA_046295695.1). Taxonomy (GTDB): domain Bacteria; phylum Pseudomonadota; class Alphaproteobacteria; order Rhodobacterales; family Rhodobacteraceae; genus Pararhodobacter. The sequence goes on from JBKBMS010000002.1 coordinate 358,075, forward strand.
AACGTGGTGTCCAATGAGAGCGGGCGCGGCGAACATGCGGCGCTGCTGGTCAACGGCTCGCAGCGGGTGCTTTTTGATCCGGCGGGAAGCTGGCAGCACCCGCAGGCGCCCGAGCGCCATGACGTGCACTACGGCATGACCGACCGAATGGTCTTCATGTATACCTATTACCATGCTCGCCGCACCCATCACGTGCGCCTCCAGCGCCTAGAGGTAAGCCCCGGAATGGCCGAGCGCATCATCACGCTCGCCGAACAGGCCGGCCCCGTGCCCGACGCCCAATGCGCGCGCTCGATCGCGTTGATCCTGCGCCAGTTTCCGGGGTTCGAGGATCTGCCGGTCACCTATTACCCCAACACGCTGTCGGATGCTTTCGCCGCCCTTCCCGGCGTGCGCGAGGAACGCATCTTCAGCGATGCAGAACCCACCGAACGGCAGCGCTACACGCAATAGGGCGGGATCGGCGCGCGCTTCAGCCCGTCAGAACCATCCACAGGCTCAGCACCGCCACCCCGGCCAGAATTGCCCAGATCGGATTCCTGACATAAAGCCCCACGCCCAGCGTCGCGGCGGCCGCCAGCAGGCGGCCGGGATCGGTGTCACCATTGTTGGCTGCCGGAAAGAAGATCTGTGGCGCCATCAAGCCGGGGATTACCGCAACCGGCGTGTAGCGCAGATGCCGCAATGCCCAGTCCGGCAGTTTGCGCCGCCCCACCAGCCCCAGAAACGAGAACCGCAGCGCGAAGGTGCCCAGCCCGATGAGCACGATGATCAGCCATATCTGTGCCTGGGTGTAATCCATCAGTGCACTTGCGCCTGCCGGGCGCGCCAGCGTTCGACACGCGCGCCGACGATCATTGCCAGCACCGCTGCAACCAACAGGCCAAGGTTATAGGGCAGAAAGGCCAGCGCCAGCGTGGCCACCACCGAGACCAGCGCCGCCGAGGCATGCGCCAGCGTGCGCAGGAGCGGTGCAAGGATCGCCAGAAAGGTGATTGGCACGGCAAAGTCGATCGGCAGGCCGGGCGGCACCGCATTGCCGATCAGCGCGCCAACCAGCGTGGCCAGATACCATAGCGGAAAGATCGGAGTGACGGCGCCGATGTAATAGGCGGTCTTGGCCGCCACCGACATCTGCGGCTCCAGTTCGTAGCGGGTGAAAGCCACGGCATAGGCCTGATCGACCATCAGATAGGCGACCACGGCGCGTTTCCACAAGGGCGCCGCGCCCAGATGCGGTGCCAGTGAGGCCGAATACATCGCCATGCGCAGATTGACTGCCAGCGCGGTGATCAGCACCACCAGAACGGGCGCGTTTTCGCTCATCAGCTGGATTGCCGCAAGCTGTGCTGCCCCGGCGATCACCAGCACCGAAAAGCTCAATGTCTCCAGGATGTTCAGCCCGGCATCGGTGGCGACAACACCAAACACCATGCCAAAGGGCGTGACCACCAGAATGAACGGCGCGCCGGCTGAAAGCCCCTGTCGGAAGGCCCCTGCGGATGAAGGCGAGGTTTCCCTTTCAGGCATCTGGCTACCCGAAAACACCGCTTACCCGGCCCAGCAGCATGAAGGCGCGGGCGCTGCGGGTATCGGCGAATTGCACGATCTCGCTATCCGAGGCACTGGCCTCGAAAGCGGCAAAACGTCGGTCAAAGGCGCGCAGGAAACGGTGCGCGGTGTCCCTGAAGGCCGGATCGCCGCGCATCCTGCCGCTGGTGAGGGCCAGGCAGGAGCGGTCGCGCACGCCCCCCAGCGCCGCGACGGTGGGGCCGCGCATGCCCTGCGCGAAAGCGCGCCACGTTTCAGGGCGCGCACGGTCGGGGCGCAGATCATCCATGAAGATGCCCTCCTCGGCCAGCGTCGCAAGCACGCCTTGCGCGGCGCGCAGCAGTTCCGCCGTGGGGTGATCGGCCAGCGCGCGGCGCAGCGCGGCAAAGCCCTCGGTGTCATCCTCGTTGTCGGGGAAGTTCAGCGCACGGATGAAATCAGCCGATTCGATCGGGGCGGTGGCGTGCAGCGGGTTTTCCAGTGCCAGAACCGGCTGCGCATGATCCGCGCCCGCCGCCGCCCCCGCTACTGCCTCTGCGGCCCGGTCTGGCTGCGCGCCGTCGTGCCGTGGCGCGCCGGCATTGCCGCTGGGCGGGCCGGATGTCAGTTCAAGCGCCGGGCCTCGGCGGGTGGAGAACATCGTCAGCGCGGTTTCGGTCTTGCGCTGTGCCTCGGCGATGGCGTCGAGCTTGGCCTCGACGGTGGGTTTGAGCGCCATGCCGGCGGCCTGCTGCTGGCGGATCCAGCCGCGCCGCATGGCCTCGACCGAAGCATGCAGGCGGGCCGATTCGTCGCGCATCTGCCGCGCGGCACGCAGCACCAGCACCGCCAGCCAGATCAATGCGACCGGCAGGAACACCGCCAGCGCCACCACCACCAGCCCCAGCGTGTCGGCGATGGCCATGCCGCGCCCGCCAAGCACATAGAACGCCGCGACCAAAAAGGAAAACCACACCAGCGACAGCACGAAGGCCAGAACCTCGCCCGGCACCCGCGCCGGACGCGGGGCTGGGAAGGTTTCAGGGGGCGGCTCTTCGGCCATGGGGTGCTGGCCTCCGGGGTTAACGGTATTCGACAGTAACCACTTCATAGCTGCGCTCGCCGCCGGGGCTGCGCACCTCGACCGAATCGCCGGGTTCCTTGCCGATCAGCGCGCGCGCCAGCGGCGAGCGGATGTTGAGCAGCCCGCGCTCGATATCGGCCTCGGCCTCGCCGACGATCTGATAGGTGCGCTGCTCTTCGGTATCCTCGTCGATCAGTGTGACCGTGGCGCCGAACTTGATAGCCCCCGAAAGCCGTGACGGGTCGATCACCTCGGCGCGCCCCAGCAGCGATTCGATCTCCTTGATGCGGCCCTCGATGAAGCTCTGCTTTTCACGCGCGGCATGATATTCGGCGTTTTCCGAAAGATCGCCATGCTCGCGCGCTTCGGCGATCGCACGGATCACCGCCGGACGCTCGACGCTCTTGAGTTGCTTGAGCTCCTCGTCCAGGGCTTCGAAGCCGCGACGGGTCATCGGGATCTTTTCCATCAGGCATCACCATCAATAAAAACGCCCTCGGCCAAGGCCGGGGCTACGTCTGCTTGACCTCTACCTGATACCAGCCGCGAAACAAATGCAAGCCGGATTGCCGCACCGTTTGCCGCACCGTCGCTTGCACGCCGGCAACGTTTCCGCCCCGTAGCGATTGACCCCGCCGCCCTGCCTGCGCTATCGCTTTGCGCGCAACAATGTTGCCGCGAAGGTCCACGTTTCAGCCCGAACCAGCATACGCCAGACAAGGAAACCCCATGCCCGAGCCCATGCCCGAGATCGAACGCGAATCCATGGAATATGACGTTGTCATCGTCGGCGCGGGGCCGGCAGGGCTGTCGGCGGCGATCCGGCTCAAGCAGCTTGATGCCGACATCAATGTCGTGGTGCTCGAAAAGGGCTCGGAGGTCGGCGCGCATATCCTTTCGGGTGCGGTGCTTGACCCGAGCGGGCTGGACCGGCTGATGCCGGACTGGAAAGAGCGTGGCGCGCCGATCAGCGTGCCGGTCAAGCATGACAATTTCTATGTTCTGGGCCAGGCCGGGCAGATCCGTGTGCCCAACTGGCCGATGCCGCCGCTGATGAACAACCACGGCTGCTACATCGTCTCGATGGCCAATGTCTGCCGCTGGCTGGCCGAGCAGGCCGAGGCCCTTGGTGTCGAGGTCTTCCCCGGCATGGCGGCGTCCGAGATGGTCTATGGGGACGACGGGCGGGTGAAGGGCGTGGTTGCCGGCGAGTTCGGCAAGAACCCCGACGGCACGATCGGCGACGGCTACGAGCCGGGGATGGAACTGCACGGCAAATATGTCTTTCTGTCCGAGGGTGTGCGCGGTTCGCTCGCCAAGCAGGTGATGGAGAAGTTCAGCCTCGCCGATGGCAAGGAGCCGCAGAAATTCGGCCTTGGCATGAAGGAAATCTGGGAAATCGACCCCGAGAAACACCGCGAAGGCACGGTCACGCATACGATGGGTTGGCCGCTGGGCTCCAATGCCGGGGGCGGGTCATTCATCTATCATATTGACAACAATCAGGTTTACATCGGCTTTGTGGTTCATCTGAATTACGAAAACCCGCATCTCTACCCCTATATGGAGTTCCAGCGCTTCAAGCATCACCCGATGGTGGCCGAGCTTCTGAAGGGCGGCAAGCGGGTGGCTTACGGTGCGCGGGCGATCAGCGAGGGTGGCTTGCAGTCGATCCCGCAGGTGGCCTTTCCGGGCGGTGTTCTGCTGGGTTGTTCGGCCGGTCTGGTCAATGTGCCGCGCATCAAGGGCAACCATAACGCCATGCATTCCGGCATCGAGGCGGCCGAGGCGGCCTTCGGCGCCATCAAGGCCGGGCGCGAGGGGGACGAACTGGCCGAATACGAGGCCGCGCTGCGTGACGGGCCGGTGGGGCGCGATCTGAAAAAGGTGCGCAACGTCAAGCCGATGTGGTCCAAATGGGGGCTGGTCGCCGGGCTGGGCCTGGGCGGGCTGGACATGTGGACCAATACGCTGGGCTTTTCGCTGTTCGGCACGCTCAGGCATGGCAAGACCGATGCCGCAGCCACCGGCGAGGCAGCCAAGCACAAGCCCATCGACTATCCCAGGCCCGATGGCGTGTTGTCTTTCGACCGGCTGACCAATGTGGCGTTTTCCTTCACCAACCACGAGGAAAGCCAGCCCTGCCACCTGACGCTCGGGGATGCCTCGGTGCCGATTGTGGTCAATCTGCCCAAATATGCCGAGCCGGCGCAGCGCTACTGCCCGGCCGGCGTCTATGAGGTGGTCGCCGAAGATGGCAAGGATCCGCGTTTCGTGATCAATTTCCAGAACTGTGTTCATTGCAAGACCTGCGACATCAAGGATCCGAGCCAGAACATCAACTGGACCACGCCGCAGGGCGGCGACGGGCCGAACTACCCGAATATGTGATTGTCCCCGCCTGGCAGCGCGCGTCATCGGGGGTGGGGCGCATTGCCCTTGCCCGGTTGCGGGGCTACATCTGGATGATGTTTCGATCCTGTGCCCACCGGCTGGGGGGCTTGCGCAAGTTCAACCGGGAGTCTGCCTTGCCCCGTTCGTATCTCGTTTCCTCTCGACGCTCTGGCCGCCGGCTGCGCGCCGGGGCGCTGGTTCTGGCTGGCCTGCTGGTGCTGGCACCACCGCTGCAGGCGCAAACCCTGCCGGCAGGCGGCTTTGCCGGGGCCTTGCTGGCCGCGCGTGAGGCCGGCGCCAACAATGATTTTGCCGGATCGCTGCCCTATCTGGAGCGCATGCTGGCCATCGAGCCGGACAGCCTTCATCTGCTGGAAAGCGTGACCATTGCCTCACTGGCGCTTGGTCGGCACGAGCAGGCCGCCAGCCATGGCGCGCGCCTGCTCGCCGATATGCCGGAGAATTACGCCGCCTCGCTCGCGCTGCTGGCCGATGCTTTTGCCCGGCAGGATTTTTCCCGCGCGCTGGTGCTGGCGCAGGGCGAGGGGCGCACGCATCCGTTGGTTGACGGGCTGGCGGTGGCCTGGGCGCATCTGGGGCAGGGGCGCATGACCGAGGCGCTTGCCGCGCTCGATGCGGTTGCGGCGCAGGATGGTATGCTGGCCTTCGCGCAATATTGCCGCGCGCTGGCGCTGGCGCTGGTCGGCGATGCCGAAGGGGCCGCCGCGGCGATGGAGGATGAGGCCAGCAATGTTCTGGGATCGCTCAGCCGGCGCGGACTGATCGCCTATGCGCAGGTGTTGGGCCAACTGGAGCGTTTCGATGATGCGCTGGCCCTGATCGACGAGGTCTTTGGTCCCGTCACCACCGATGGCCAGGTCGCGCGGATGCGCGCGGCCTATGCCGAGGGGCGCGCGCTGCCCTTCGATCTTATCAGCGATCCGGCGCAGGGCATGGCCGAGGTCTTCGCGGTAATGGCCTCGGCCATGCGTTCAGCCCAGAACACCCATGATGCGCTGCTCTATGCCCGCGCGGCTGAATGGGTGAATCCGGCGCTTTATGACACCAGATTGCTGATCGGCCAGCTTTTCGAGGAAATGGAGCAGCCTCGGCAGGCTGCCGCCGTCTATGCCGAGATCCCCGAGGACGATGTCTTTGGCCTGGCGGCGGCGATGGGCCAGGCACAGACGCTGGAGGCGCTGGGCGATCTGGACGGGGCGATCGCGGTGCTGGAGCGGCTGGTGGCGCAAAACCCGCAATCCGTTGTTGCAACACAGGTTCTGGGCGATTTCCTGCGCCGCGATGGCCGCCATGATCAGGCCATTGCCGCCTATGATCGCAGCTTCGAACTGATGGAGCAAAGCGGCCTTGCAGGCGACTGGCGCGCCTATTTTTCGCGCGCGGTGTCGCATGAACGGCTGGGGCAGTGGCCCGAGGCCGAGGCCGATTTCCGCAGCGCGCTGGCCATCGAGCCTGACCAGCCGACGGTGCTGAACTATCTGGGCTATTCGCTGGTGGAACGGCAGGAGAAACTCGAAGAGGCGCTGGAGATGATCGAGCGTGCAGTCGCCGGTGAGCCTGACAGCGGCTATATCGTCGATAGCCTGGCCTGGGCGCTCTACCGGCTGGGGCGCTATGACGAGGCGCTGCCGCATATGGAGCGCGCGGTCGAACTGCTGCCCACCGATCCGATCCTCAACGACCATCTGGGCGATGTCTATTGGGCCGTCGGACGCCAGCGCGAGGCGCAGTTCCAGTGGCGGCGCGCGCTGTCCTATGGTCCGCATGATGACCTTGATCTCGACCGCGTGCGCCGCAAGCTTGAGGTCGGGCTGGATCAGGTGCTGCAAGAGGAAGGCGCCCCCCCCCTGCGCAGGGATCGCTAGGGCGCACCCGGAATGCTGGCCCCAGCCAAGATCAATCTGACACTGCATGTCACGGGCCAGCGCGCCGATGGCTACCACCTGCTCGATTCGCTGGTGGTGTTCGCTGATTTCGGCGACCGGCTGGCGCTTGAAGCCGGCGCTGATGCGCTGACGCTTGAACTCAGCGGCCCGCAGGCTGCCGGGGTGCCGCCGGGCGCCGACAATCTGGTGCTGCGCGCGGCCCGGCTGGCGGGGGCCAGGCCGGCAAGGCTGCGGCTGGACAAACACCTGCCGCCGGCTTCGGGCATGGGCGGTGGTTCATCGGATGCTGCCGCTGCGCTGCGCCTGCTGGCGCACGAACAGGGGCTGGCGCTGCCCGATACCGCCGCGCTGATGGCGCTTGGCGCTGATCTTCCGGTCTGCATGCAGGCGCCCCGGCCCTGCCGCATGCGCGGGCTTGGCGAGCAGATAGAGGTGCTGGAGGATGTTCCGGGGCTGCATCTGCTGCTGGCCAATCCCGGCAGGCCACTGGCGACGCCGGCGGTATTTGCGGCCCTCGGCCAACGCCGCAATGCGCCCATGCCCGAAGTCCTGCCGCGCTGGGCCGATGGCGCCGAGCTGGCGCATTGGCTGGCTGGCATGCGCAACGATCTGGAAGCGCCCGCGCGCCTGCTGATGCCGGAAGTTACCGACGTTATCAGGGTGCTGGCGGCGCAGCCGGGCTGCCTGCTGGCGCGCATGACGGGTTCGGGCGCCACCTGCTTTGGCCTCTTTGACAGCGCCGCCACGCTGGCTGCGGCAAAGACCGGGCTGGACGCGAGCGGGCGAGGCTGGTTCGTGATGGCGAGTGCAACCGCGCATCGCCGCGCCTGAGCGCTCGCGCCGCGCACGCGATCGTCGGGCGATCAGTTCACCCGTTCCACCACATAGCCGGCCAGATCATCGAGCATGTCGCGCAGCGGATGCTCGGGCAACTGGGTCAGCGCGTTGCGGGCGCGCCCGGCCCAGTCTAGCGCGGTGGCGCGGGTGCTTTCCAGCGTGCCGTGGCGCGTCAGGATGGCGATAGCCTGCTCCAGATCACCGGGTTCCTGCCGGCCGCGCGTGATGACGCGCTCCCAGAAGGCGCGTTCGGTGGTATCGGCGGCGGCCACCGCGCGGATCACCGGCAGCGTCAGCTTGCGCTCGCGGAAATCATCGCCGAGGTTCTTGCCGATGGCATCACCGGCGCCGCCGTAATCCAGAAAGTCATCGACGATCTGAAAACAGATCCCCAGCGCATCGCCAAATTCGAACAATGCGCGGGTCTGGCGCTCGGACACCCCGGCGATTACCGCGCCGCTTTCCGTCGCCGCCGAGAACAGCGCCGCCGTCTTGCCGCGGATCACCGTCATGTAGGTGGCTTCCGTGGTGGCCAGATTCTGCGCCGCGGTGAGTTGCAGCACCTCGCCCTCGGCAATGGTGGCGGCGGCGTTCGAGAGAATATCGAGCACCCGCAGCGATCCGGTCTCCACCATCAGCTGGAAGGCGCGCGCGAACAGATAATCACCCACCAGAACGCTGGATTTGTTGTCCCACAGCAGGTTCGCGGTGGGGCGGCCGCGCCGCTGGCGGCTTTCATCGACCACATCGTCGTGCAGGAGCGTGGCGGTATGGATGAACTCCACCGTAGCGGCCAGGCGGATGTGATTGTCGCCCTCGTAGCCGCACAGCCGCGCCGCCGCGAGCGTCAGCATTGGCCGGATGCGCTTGCCGCCGGCCTCGACCAGATGCGCCGTCACCTCGGGAATGCGCGGCGCGTGCTGCGATGCCATGCGCGCCCGGATCAGCGCATTCACCCGTGCCATATCCTTTTCCAGCCAGTCGGCAAGCTGTTCGTGGGGGCGGTTGGTGGGTTGGGTGGCCAGAGGCATTGGTGCCGGATCCCGCATGGTCTCGACAAGCGCGCGGGCTTGCCGTTTAGTGAAGCAATGAAAGAACTGCTGCGCACATCGGACCCAACGGTCATTCCCTTCGTCACAGCGCTCCTTGAGGGCGAGGGTATAGAGGTCTTTGTGCTGGACGTCCATATGAGCGCGCTGGGCATTGTGCCGCAGCGTTTGATGGTGCGACGCGAGGATTTCTTCATGGCCAGCGCGATCTTGCGCGATAACGGCATCGAACTGGCGGGTTGAGCATGCCAGGCGAAGGTGGCGAGGCGCATGCGACGGGTTTTGCCGACGCTCTGCTGAGCCACGATGTCTTTCTGGGTGGAAAACTGGCAGTCTGGCAGCCGCTGCATGGCTATCGGGCGGCAACGGATCCGGTGCTGCTGGCGGCGGCGGTGACTGCCCGGCCGGGCCAGTCGGTGCTGGAACTGGGCTGCGGGGCGGGCGTGGCGCTGCTGGCGCTGGGCCGGCGGGTGGCGGGTCTGACGCTTCACGGCATCGAGCGCCAAGCCGATTATGCTGCCCTGGCGCGCCGCAATGCTGCCGAGAACCGCATCGCGGCCGGGATCGCCACCGCCGATCTGGCCGCGATGCCGGCGGCACTGCGCGCGCAGCGATTCGATCATGTGCTGGCCAATCCGCCCTATTATCCGCCACGCGCGCCCGCCGCGCGTGACCCCGGTCGCGCGGCGGCGCTGCGCGAGCAGACGCCGCTGGCATCATGGATCGAGGCCGGGCTGCGCCGGCTTGTCGATGGCGGGTATCTGACGATGATCCACCGTGCCGAGCGCCTGCCGGCGATTCTGGCCGGGCTGGAGGGGCGCGCCGGCGATGTGGCGGTGCGCCCGCTTGCCGGGCGCGCGGGGCGCGAAGCCGGGCGCGTGCTGGTGCGGGCGCGCAAGGGTGCGCGCGGCCCGTTCCGGCTGCTGGCGCCGCTGGTGCTGCATGATGGCCCCGCGCATGACGGCGATGGCGATGATTTCACCAGGGCCGCGCAGGTGATCCTGCGCGAGGGTGCAGCGCTCGACTGGGGGTGAGGGCGTGACGGTTGGCCGGTGGCGCGGGCGCGGCTTCAGAAGCGTTCGATCAACCGGTTGAGATAATCGCGTTCGGCCTCGGGGCGCTCACGCTCGGCCGAGCGGCGGCGGATTTCGTCCATCAGGTCGCGGGCGCGTTCGCGCGGATCGGCACCGGGCAGCGTGGTGCCCGGATCGCCGCCGGCGGTGGCATCGCCGCGCCGGTCCCGCCCCAGCGGGTCACGCTCGCCGCCGCGGCCCTGGGCATCCTCGCCTGAGCCATCCTCGGCGCGTTCGCGGCGGTCCTGGCGCATTGCGTCGTTGAATTGGCGCAGCCCTTCGCGCAGGGCATCCATGGCCTCGGCCTGCCGCTCCAGCGCCTGGCGCGCATCGCCGTCGCGCAGGGCTTCGGCGGCTTCGTCCATGGCGCGCTGGGCCTCTTCGAGCGCATCAAGGGCCGCATCGCCCTCAGGCGTGCCATCGCCGGGCAGGGGCTGCAACTGCTGCTCGCGCAACCGGTCGCGCAGCGCCTGCTGGCGCTGGGCCAGCCCGTCAAGCCCCTCACCCCGGCCTTCGCCCGGATCGGTGCCTTCGTCCTGCCCCTCGCCTTGCCCCTCACCCTGACCGCGGTTGAACTGGTCCTGCAATTCGCGAAAGGTGTCGTCGGCCAGAGATTGTTGCTCGCCCAGCGTGTCGCCAAGCCCCTCCATCGCCTCGGAGCCGGGTAGCGGCTCGCCGCCTTCGCCCTGCGAAACCTGAAGGTTTTCAAGCAATTCGTTCAGCCGCGCCATCAATTCGGCGGCCTCGTCCATGCGGCCCTCTTCCATCAGCTCCTGAATCCGGTCCATCAGCTCCTGGATCTGGCCGCCGGTGATCTCCATCTGCTCGCCGGGCTGGCGTTCGCCGCGTTCGCGGGGCTGTTCGGCGAGCATGCGCATGTAGTCGCGCATCGCCTCGCGCAGCTCGTCCATCAGCTCTTCGATCTCTTCGGGCGTGGCACCGTTGCGCATCGCCTCGTCGAGCTGGTCCTGGATTCGGCGCAGCCGTTCGCGGGCATTGGCCAGTTCGCCCTCCTCGATCAGCAGCGCCAGTTCCCACAGCTTTGTCGCAACCTCGTCGCGCGCGCCGCTGTCCCATGTGCCGGCATCGAGCCGCGCCTCGATCAACCCCACCGCCTGGCGCAGGCCCGGCGGCGCGGCTTCGGCGCGAAAGGCCCCTTCGGAGCGGTGCAGCATGGCGCGCATCAGTTGCGCCGCGCGCCGCCCGTTTTCCATGTTCCACAGCAGTTCGCGGCGCAGTTCCGTCACCGCCAGCGCTGCCGGCTCAAAGAAGCGCCGCCCCGGCAGCACGGCCGCAGCGCTGGTGCTTTCGCCGCTCTGGCCGGCGGCATCGGTGACGCGCAGCACCACCTGCACCGGCAGATGCGCCCACGGGTGCTGCGAAAGATCGTCGCGCAGCAACTCGGTGAAATCGGTCCGGTTGCCGGCCATCGGCAAGGGCAGGTCAAGGCGCAGCGCCTCGCGCGGTTCGGGGGGGATCGCCAGCCCGTGCACGCGTTCGACGGCGGCCAGATCCAGCATGATCTGCGCCTCGCCGCGGATGATGCCGTGATCGTCGGCGGCGCGGAAGGGTTGCTCCATGATGCCGCCGCGCGCGCGCCGCATCGGCCCGTCAAAGGCAACCTCGGGTGTTTCGTCCGGCAGCACAACCACATACCAGCTTCGCCCGCCCGGCCCGCCGATGGCCAACTGGCCCGAGTCAAGCACCGGAAACTGTGCCGCCAGCCCGTCGTCATCGGTCTGGGGGGTGCCGCCCAGCGCCTGGGTGAAGCCATGCGTGCCGGGCCCGCCATAGAAGCGCAGCATCACCTGCGCGCCCTGCGGCACCTCGATGGTTTCGCGGGTGATTTCGTTCAGATAAAGGCCCGGGCGCCCGGTGTAGGCCGGTGGGGTAATCCAGCCCTCCCAGGCCGGGCCGATGGCGGCACCGGCGGGCGTGCCCAATGCGCTGATCGGGCTGATCGGCTGCGGGGCGGCGAAGAGCAGCGCGACAGCGGCGGCGGTCAGCGCCATCAGGCGCAGGCCGAACGGGTCATGGCGCGCCAGATAGAGATCGGGGCGCACGGGGCGGGCGCTGGCGGCAAGCGTCGCCATGCGGGTGCGATGCGCCGCCCAGAGCGCCGCCGAGGCGGGATCCGTGGCATTGATTGCCTGGGCATCGGCCAGTGCGGCCAGCGGGCGGCCCGGCAATGTGCGATCCAGCCGCGCCACGGCGTCTGCCCGGCTGGGCCAGCGCATGCGCCGAACGCCAAGGACCAGCGTTGCCAGCGTGACAAGCGCATAGCTGGCCGCCACGCCCCGGGCCCAGCCGCCTGAAAGCGGCTCCAGCGCATCGAAGGCAAGGGCCGCCGCACCGGTCAGGATCAGCGAGAAGGCAAGCCAGAAGGCACGCAGCCCGCGTTCAGCCACCATTCCGGCCCGCGTCAGCACAAGGGCACGGGGCAGCGACGAGCGAGGGGCTGAACTTTGAGGCATCAAGGATCCGGTTGCAACCAGTCCGGGATGATATCGCGGGCGATCATTTCGTCAAAGCTTGGGCGGCGGCGGATAACCGCGAAGTGATCATCCTTGACGAGAACCTCGGGCACCAGCGGGCGGGAATTGTATTCCGAGGCCATGACCGCACCATAGGCCCCGGCCGAGCGGAAGGCGACCAGATCGCCCGCGCCCAGCAGCGGCAGATCGCGCTGGCGGGCGAAGGTATCGCCTGATTCGCAGACCGGCCCTACGATATCAACAGGTGCGACCGGTGCGCCGGGCAACGGCTCGGCCACCGGGATGATGTCGTGATGCGCGGCATACATCGCCGGGCGCATCAGATCGTTCATCGCCGCGTCGATGATCAGGAATTCCCGCTCATCGCCGGCCTTGCGATAGATCACCTGGGACACCAGCACGCCGGCATTGCCGGCGATCAGCCGCCCCGGTTCGATCTCGATCTCGCATTGCAGATCGCCAAGCACGCGCTTGACCATGGCGCCGAAATCGGTGGGCAGGGGCGGGGCCTCGTTCGAGCGGGTGTAGGGAATGCCCAGCCCCCCGCCCAGATCCAGCCGCTCGATCGTATGGCCCTCGGCGCGCAACTGGCGCGTCAGCGCGGCCATCTTGGTATAGGCCGCCTCGAAAGGGGCAAGCTCGGTCAACTGGCTGCCGATATGCATGTCGATCCCCACCACGCGCAGCCCCGGCAGCGCGGCGGCGCGGGCATAGATGGCACTGGCCCGCGCGATCGGTACGCCGAACTTGTCTTCCTTTCGGCCGGTGGCGATTTTCTCATGGGTGCGGGCATCGACATCAGGGTTGACGCGCAGCGCGACAGGCGCCTCGATGCCCATGGTGGTGGCCATCTCGGACAAGGCTTCCAGTTCGGGCTCGGATTCGACATTGAACTGCCGGATGCCCCCTCCCAGCGCGATGCGCATTTCCTCGCGCGTCTTGCCGACGCCGGAAAAGACAATGCGCTCGCCGGGCACTCCGGCGGCGCGGGCGCGCAGATATTCCCCCGCCGACACCACATCCATACCGGCGCCGAGTTGCCCCAGAAGCCGCAGCACCGCAACGTTGGAATTGGCCTTGACCGCATAGCAGACCAGATGCGGCAGTGGCTCCAGCGCTTCGGCAAAGAGCCTGTAATGGCGTTCCAGCGTGGATGATGAATAGCAATAAAACGGCGTTCCGACAGATTCCGCGATTTCGCGCAGGGCCACATCTTCAGCGTGCAACTGACCGTTTTTATATAGAAAGTGATCCAAGCCCATCTCCAGCGGCGCAACTGCGCTTGCAATAATTCAACTTTCAGGCGGTTTTTGCCGCAAGAACAGATAAAGCGGCAAGCCGCAGCTCACGCCGATGCAGAAGGTCGCCGGAATGGCCCAGAGCCCGCGCCAGTGCCGGGTGCGCAGGGTTTCGGCAAACACCCAGAGCGTCAGCGCCAGTGCCGCGATGGTCAGATCCCAGACCAGCCCCGAGGTGGCGGCATTCGCATGCCAGGCATCGACCATCGCCATGAGCGACCAGCCATGCGCCATGAACCAGCTGACGAACCAGTACATCGGATGCACCGCGCCCCAGACGGCCAGCGCCAGAAAGAGCCAGCGCAGCGGCACCATGCTCAGCCTTCCCAGAAGGTGGAAAGGTCGATCCCGCCCTCGACGGCGGGGGGATCGGCTGCGCCGCAGGCGGCCAGAAGGACCAGCCCGCAGAGCGTCGTCATGGTCCAGAAGTGCTTCATCCCAATGCCTCCTTCCAGCGCGCTGCCTGTTCGCGCACGCGCTCCGGCGCGGTCCCACCGTAAGAGATGCGCGAGCGCAGCGAATTTTCCACCCCCAGCACCCCGAACACCCCCTGGGTGATGCCCGGATGCACCGCCTGCATCTGCGCCAGCGTCAGATCCGGCAGGTCGATGCCGGCGTCCTCGGCGAGCTTGACCAGTGATCCGGTGACGTGATGCGCCTCGCGGAAGGGCAGGCCCAGTTCGCGCACCAGCCAGTCGGCCAGGTCGGTGGCGGTGGCAAAGCCCGATCCCGCCGCGGCGGCCAGAGCCTCGCGGTTCGCGGTCATGTCGCGCACCATGCCCTCCATCGCGGCCAGGCCCAGCATCAGGGTGTCGGCGGCGTCGAATGTCTGTTCCTTGTCTTCCTGCATGTCCTTGGAATAGGTCAGCGCCAGCCCCTTCATCACGGTGAACAGCGCCACATTCGCCCCCAGGATGCGCCCCAGTTTGGCGCGCAGCAGCTCGGCGGCATCGGGGTTTTTCTTTTGCGGCATGATCGACGAGCCGGTGGTGAAGGCATCCGACAGCCGCACGAAGCGGAACTGCGCCGAGGACCAGATCACCAGTTCTTCGGCAAACCGGCTCAGGTGCATGGCGCAGATCGAGGCCGTGCCCAGGAACTCCAGCGCGAAATCACGGTCCGAGACGCTGTCGAGGCTGTTGGCGGTGGGCCGCGCGAACCCCAGCGCCGCGGCGGTCATTTCCCGGTCGATGGGAAACGAGGTGCCGGCCAGCGCCGCCGCGCCCAGCGGGCATTCGTTCATCCGCGCGCGGGCATCGGCAAAGCGCGAACGGTCGCGCGCCAGCATCTCCACATAGGCCAGCATGTGATGCCCCCAGGTGACCGGCTGGGCGGTCTGAAGATGGGTGAAGCCGGGCATCGGCCAGTCGGCGCCGGCTTCGGCTTGCGCCAGGAAGGCGCGCATCAGCGCCTCGATCCCGGCAATCGCGGCATCGCATTGTTCGCGCACCCAGAGCCGGAAATCGACCGCGACCTGGTCATTGCGCGAGCGAGCGGTATGCAGCCGCCCGGCCGGCTCGCCGACGATCTCCTTCAGCCGGGCCTCGATATTCATGTGAATATCTTCAAGCGCGGTGCGGAACGGAAAATCCCCGGCCTTGATCTCGGCCTCGATCTGCGCCAGGCCCGCGTCGATGGCCTGCGCATCGGCCGGCGCGATGATCCCGGTGGCGGCCAGCATGGCGGCATGGGCGCGCGAGCCTGCGATGTCTTGCGCATAGAGCCGGCGGTCAAACTCGATGGAGGCGTTGATCGCCTCCATGATCGCATCCACCCCGCCCTCGAAGCGCCCGCCCCACATGCTGTTCGCGCTGCTGTCCGTCATTGCTGGCCCTCGTTTTTCTTGCCTGCGCCTCATGCGGCGGTCTCGGGCCGATATACGCGCTTGGTTCTTGCCACGCAATCGGCGCACGGCGCACGGCGCGGGGTGCGCGGGGCAGCGTCTGCGATGCCTTGGGGAAGCGCAGCGGCGCGGGGCAAGAAAATGCGCAATGCTTCACCTGACATTAACTCTTGCCGGGCACAGTCAAGGCAACGAGACGCGGAGAGTGATGATGACCGCCCCCGAACGCCCCGATTTTCCCCCGCCCGAGGGGTTCGAAAGCCCCTTCGCCGTGGCTTCCGACCTGCGCACGCAGGAAACCATCGCCATGGTGCGCACCGCGCTTGACGAGCGGCGCGCGTTGCTGGCCTATCAGCCGGTGGTGCAGGCGCGCATGACGCATCGGACCGCCTTCTATGAGGGCTATATCCGCATTCTGGACGAACAGGGTCGCGTGCTGCCAGCGCGCGATTTCATGCATGCCGTTGAAACCACCGAGATCGGGCGGCGCATCGACTGCCTGTCGCTGGAACTCAGCCTTGCCGCGCTGGCGCAGGAACCAGGGCTGCGCCTGTCGGTCAACATGTCGGCGCGCTCCATTGGCTATCCGGCCTGGCTGGCGGCGCTGGAGCGCGGCCTGCGCGTCGACCCCAGCATCGCCGAGCGCCTGATTCTCGAGATCACGGAATCCTCGGCCATGCTGATGCCCGATCTGGTGACGGTCTTCATGGCCGATATGCAGACCCGTGGCATCTGTTTCGCGCTCGATGATTTCGGCGCCGGCTATACCGCCTTCCGGTATTTGAAGGATTTCTATTTCGACATCATCAAGATCGACGGGCAGTTCATTCGCGGCATCTCGAACAGCCCCGACAATCAGGTGCTGGCCCAGGCGCTGGTCTCCATCGCGCGCCATTTCGACATGTTCACCGTCGCCGAGTCGGTGGAAAGCGCCGAAGATGCGCGCTACCTCGTTGATATCGGTGTGGATTGCCTGCAGGGGTACTATTTCGGCGTGCCCTCGACCGATGCGCCCTGGCGGGCATCGAAACTTACCAAACGCGCCTGACGCGGCCGAGGGGCGCAGGCCCGGCGCGCGCTCTGTCATGGCGAGGCGATGCAAGGGGCAGGCATGCCTCGGCAAGTTCACGGCACCCCTTGAGCGGGCTGAGGCAATATTCTTGCTTCGGCCTCGCTCGCTGTGGCGCAGCATTGCTTTGCCGCGCCAAGGCAAGTAAGAAATGCACGGAATTGCACACCGCCCGCCAGGCGCCACGCTTTCGAGAGGAGCACCAATGACCAATGTCGTGATCGTTTCCGCTGCCCGCACCGCAGTCGGTTCCTTCAACGGGGCCTTCGCCAACACGCCGGCCCACGAACTGGGTGCCAGCGTTCTGGAGGCGGTGGTGTCGCGGGCCGGTGTTGACAAGGCCGAGGTGTCGGAAACCATCCTGGGCCAGGTGCTGACGGCAGGCCAGGGGCAGAACCCGGCGCGCCAGGCGCATGTGCTGGCTGGCCTGCCGATCGAGGCTTCCGCCTGGGGGATCAATCAGGTTTGCGGCTCGGGGTTGCGGGCGGTGGCCATCGGCGCGCAGCATGTGCAGCTGGGGGATGCAGCCATCGTCATCGCCGGCGGGCAGGAGAACATGTCGCTGAGCCCGCATGTGGCGCATCTGCGTGCCGGTCACAAGATGGGCGATGCCAGGTTCATTGATTCGATGATCAAGGACGGGTTGTGGGACGCGTTCAACGGCTATCACATGGGCCAGACGGCCGAAAATGTCGCCGAGAAGTGGCAGATCAGCCGTGAGATGCAGGACGAATTTGCCCTTTCCAGCCAGAACAAGGCCGAGGCGGCGCAGAAGGCCGGCAAGTTCAAGGACGAGATCGCGGCCTTCACGATCAAGGCCCGCAAGGGCGACATCGTCGTGGAGGCCGACGAATACATCCGCCACGGTGCCACGATGGAGGGCATGACCAAGCTCAGGCCGGCCTTCGCCAAGGACGGCTCGGTGACTGCGGCCAATGCCTCGGGGCTCAATGATGGTGCGGCGGCGGTGATGCTGATGTCGGCGGAAGAAGCCGCGCGGCGCGGTCTGGAGCCGCTGGCGCGCATCGCCTCCCATGCCACCGCCGGGCTTGACCCCGCGATCATGGGGGTGGGTCCGATTCATGCCAGCCGCAAGGCGCTGGCCAAGGCCGGATGGCGGCCCGAGGATCTGGATCTGGTGGAAGCCAACGAGGCTTTCGCCGCCCAGGCCTGCGCCGTCAACAAGGACATGGGCTGGGACCCGTCAATCGTCAATGTCAACGGCGGCGCCATTGCCATCGGCCACCCGATCGGCGCTTCCGGCGCGCGCATCCTCAACACGCTGTTGTTCGAAATGCGCCGTCGCGGTGCCCGCAAGGGGCTGGCGACGCTGTGCATCGGAGGCGGCATGGGCGTGGCAATGTGCCTGGAGCGCTGAGCAACGCCGTTTTCGGTAATTTTGTGCATGAAACAGAGGCACGGGCGCAACAATGTTGCGTCCGTGCTTTTCATTCGATACCAAGGCTTTAAGAGATCAAGCCATAAGGAGGAATCATGGCACGGGTTGCACTGGTCACTGGCGGATCGCGCGGCATTGGCGCGGCCATCGCGATCGCACTGAAGAACGCCGGCTACACCGTCGCTGCCAACTATGCTGGCAACGACGAGGCGGCGACGAAATTCACGGCCGATACCGGCATTCCCACCTACAAATGGTCGGTTGCCGACTACGATGCCTGCGCCGCCGGTATCGCCCGCGTCGAGGCCGATCTGGGGCCGGTGGATGTGCTGGTCAACAATGCCGGCATCACCCGCGATGCGCCGTTTCACAAGATGTCGCCGCAGCAGTGGAAGGAAGTGATCGATACCAACCTGACGGGCGTTTTCAACATGAGCCACCCGCTCTGGCCGGGAATGCGCGAGCGCAAGTTCGGCCGTATCGTCAACATTTCGTCGATCAACGGGCAGAAGGGGCAGTTCGGCCAGGCCAACTACTCGGCGGCCAAGGCGGGGGATCTGGGCTTCACCAAGGCGCTGGCGCAGGAGGGCGCGCGCGCCGGCATCACCGTCAATGCGATCTGTCCGGGCTACATTGCCACCGACATGGTGATGGCGGTGCCCGAAAAGGTGCGCGAGGCGATCATCGGCCAGATCCCGGTGGGCCGTCTGGGTGAGCCCGAGGAAATCGCGCGCTGCGTGGTTTTCCTGGCCTCGGATGAGGCCGGCTTCATCACCGGATCGACGATCAGCGCCAATGGCGGGCAGTTCTTCGTCTGATCCGTTGCCGTGAGCGGCTTAACAATAGCCGGAGTTGATCCGGGGTTCGAGGGTCCTTCGGGGTTTGAGGGTCCGGGGCGCTGATGTTGCGCTCCGGGCCTTTGCCTTGTGTGAACAGCGTCTTGCAAATGCCGCCGTCGCAAGGCAATCGGGTGCAAAGAGGGGCCCGATGACACGCACCGCTGCCACCCTGACCGGCTTTTCGGCTGTCGCGCTTTGGGCGCTGCTGGCCTTCTTTACCGTGGCCTCGGCGCCGGTGCCGCCGCTTCTGCTCAACGGGATGTGCTTTGCCATCGGTGGCGGCGTTGGGCTTGTATGGCTCGCGTTCAGAGGTGGGTTGGGGCAATTGCGCGGCGTGCCGGCATCTGTCTATGCGTTTGGCATTGCAGGTCTTTTTGTCTACCACTTCCTCTATTTCAGCGCTTTGCGGCTCGCACCACCTGCCGAGGCCGGGCTGATCGCCTATCTCTGGCCGCTGCTGATCGTGCTGTTTTCCGGGTTGCTGCCGGGCGAGCGGCTTCGCGTCGGGCATGTGGCGGGCGCGCTTTGCGCCTTCGGTGGCGCGGCACTGATCGTTGCCGGCTCGGCGGGTGGGGTCGAAGGCATGCCGTCGGGCTATGCGCTGGCCTTTCTGGCGGCGCTGACCTGGGCGGGATACTCGCTGATCTCGCGCCGGCTGGGGCATGTGCCGACGGCTGCGGTAACCGTGTTCTGCCTGGGGGCGAGCCTTCTGGCGCTGCTGGCGCATCTGGCGCTGGAAACACCGGCCTGGCCACGCGGCGTGGCCGGCTGGGGCGCGGTGCTGGCGCTGGGCCTGGGGCCGGTGGGGCTGGCGTTCTTTACCTGGGATATCGGCGTCAAGCGTGGCGATATCCAACTGCTGGGCACGGCATCCTACGCGGCGCCGCTGCTGTCAACGCTGGTGTTGGTCGGTGCCGGCATGGCGGTGGCGAACCTGACGCTCGCGCTGGCTGCCGGGTTGATTGCCGGCGGCGCGGCACTTGCCGCGCGCGCCGGGCGTAATGCGGTGCTCAACCGGTCGACAGGCGGTTGATTTCTTCCTTGAGGCGGAGCTTCTGCTTCTTCATCTCGGCAATCGCCAGATCGTCGAAACCGGGCGATCTCTGCGCTTCCAACACCTTTTCGGAGAGAGCTTCGTGCTTGCGGCGCAGTTCGTGAAGATGCGAAGTCAGCGACATGGATGTCCTCCTCTGGGCGTGTTTCACAGGCTGATTGCATCACATCTTCATGCGAATGTCACATGAATCTCGCGCCGGTTTTTCGATAAAATGGTCGCAGGCGTATTTGTGCCGGGCGGTATCTCGCCGCCATGCGGGCGGGCGGGGGCACGCTGCGCCACAGGGCCCGGCAAGCCCGTCAGGATGCCCCGCGCATGCGCTCGATCAGGCTGGTGATGGCGTCGCGCAGCGCGGCGTGCAGGCTGTCCACCAGCGCCACGTAGCCATCCAGCCCCCCGGCCAGCGCCGGCACGCGCCCGGCGATCAGTGGTGCCAGACTGTAAAGCCCGCCAAGGACAATCGCGATCAGCAGCACCAGGGTAAAGCCCTTGCGAAAGCCGCGGCGCTCTTCGTCATCGGTCGGCGGCAGGGTGGATTCGGCTGTGCCCTTGCGGCGCGGCTCGCGGCCGGGTTCCAGCGTGGAGCTGAGTTCCTCGATGTCGGGCAGCAGGTTGCGCCGGCTCGCGGTGCGTGGTGCTGAGCGATCGGTCGCGGCGGGCGAGGGTGGCTCATCTTCCTGCGGGCGCGGCGTATCGGCGGCATCGCGGGGCTGCGCGCGCTGCGGGCGCGGGCGGGTGACAAGCCCCAGATCGCCCTGCGTCTCCAGCGGCGCGCCGGTCTTGCGCCGCTCGCCGATCTCGCGCGCGGCCTCTTCGCGCAGCACATCGAGAACCGATTTTTCGATGCGCGGCGCGGCGGGGCCGGGGCGGGGCCCAGCTTGGGATGCGGCTGCATCGTCGTGCGCGTCGGCATCGGTTTCGTCCGGGGCGGCGTTCGTGGCGGCGGATTCTGCGGGGGGTGGGGTGCGCGCCATGCCGACCGGGTATTGATACCAGGTATGCCCGCAGGCCGAGCATTGCACATCGCGG
Source organism: Pararhodobacter sp. (assembly GCA_046295695.1). Lineage (GTDB taxonomy): Bacteria > Pseudomonadota > Alphaproteobacteria > Rhodobacterales > Rhodobacteraceae > Pararhodobacter. The sequence goes on from JBKBMS010000002.1 coordinate 378,978, forward strand.
CCGTTGTCGGGGATGACTGCGTCATCCACCTCATACTGCGCCTTGCAGTTCGGACAGGTCAGCCGCATCCTACCCCCAGTTTTCGCCGTTTTTATTCCGTGACCTGCCTCGGCCATTGGCTACGGTGCCCGGCTGTTGTAGCAAGCACTCAGTCAAGTTCCAAGTCCGCAGCCGCGCTTTGCGCCGGTTTGGCGCGGGGGATGGGGGTCGAGTGATAAAGCTGGCAGATGTAGCCCACAGCTACGGGGGCCGCGAGCTTCTGACCGGGGTGGATCTGGAGATCGGCTCCGGCGCGTTCCTGTTTCTGACCGGTCCATCGGGGGCCGGCAAGTCGACGCTGCTCAAGCTGTGCTACGGTGAGTTGCAGCCAACGGCGGGCCGGGTGGAGCTCTTTGGCCAGGATATGCGCCGGCTGGGCCGCGACGGTCTGGCCGATACCAGGCGGCGCATCGGCGTGATCCATCAGGATTGCCAGTTTCTTGATCATCTGGGTCTGGCCGAGAATGTTGCGCTGCCGTTTCTGGCCGCCGGACGCCCGGTGCCGGGCGATGATCTGCGCGAATTGCTCAACTGGGTCGGGCTGGAGGACCGCGCCGATGCCCTGCCGCCCACGCTTTCGGGTGGTGAGCGCCAGCGCGCGGCGCTGGCGCGCGCGGTGATCATGTCGCCCGAGGTGGTGCTGGCCGACGAACCCACGGGCAATGTCGATTGGGAGATGTCGATGCGGCTTTTGTCCTTGCTGCTGGAGCTCAACCGCATGGGCACGGCGGTGCTGATCGCCACCCATGATCTGAGCCTGATCCGTGCCGCGAAGGCGCAGGTGGGCGCGCGGGTGCTGCGCATTTCCGAGCGCCGCTTGCAGGCTGCGGGGGCGGATCTATGAGCCGCCCCGCCAGCCATGGCCGCCGTGCCCAGGGCGCGGATGCCGCGCAGGTGGTGCCGGCCTCGGGCTACACGGCCTTGCTGACCGGCGCGACCGCCGCCGCCATGGCCTTTCTGGCGGTCTTTGCGCTGGCCCTGTCGCTGGCTTCGGGGCGGCTGGCTGATCGTTGGTCGCAGACGCTGGCGCAAACCGCCACGCTGCGCATTTCCGCACCGCCAAGCCAGATGGCCGCGCAAACCGCCGTCGTGCTTGAAATCCTGCGCATCACGCCCGGCGTGGCCTCGGTGCGGGTGCTGGAAAGCGACGAGCAGCGCGCCCTGCTGGAGCCCTGGTTTGGCCCTGACCTGCCCATCGAGGCGCTGGCCCTGCCACGGCTGATCGAGATCATCGAGGCTCCCGAGGGGTTCGATCCGGTGGGATTGCGCATGCGCCTTGCTGCCGAGGCTCCGGGCGCGGTGCTTGACGATCACACCCGCTGGCGCCGCCCGCTGGTGCAGGCCGCCGATGCGTTGCGGATGCTGGCGCTGGTGTCCATCGGGCTGATCGCCGCTGCGCTGGCGGCAATGGTGACGCTGGCGGCAAGCTTCTCGCTGGCGGCAAATGCGCAGGTGATCCGGGTGTTGCGGCTGGTCGGCGCGCGCGACGCCTTCATCGCCCGCGCCTTCGTGCGCCGCTTTACCCTGCGCGGCTTTCTGGGGGCCGTGGCGGGCACGGCATCGGGCATGGCGGTGCTGGCGCTGCTGCCCATCGAAGCCGGACAGGACGGCGTGCTATCCGATCTGGGCTTTCGCGGCGCGGACTGGCTGTTGCCGCTGATCATCCCGCCGCTGGCGGTGCTGGTGGCCTGGGCCGCCACCCGTGCCACCGCGTTTCGCGTGCTGAGGAGAGAGGGCTGATGGCCTATGCGTTTCAGTGGCTGCGCTCGCTGCTTTTTGCCGGGCAAGCCTATGCGATGATGGCCCTGATGGCGGTGTTCTTCACGCCCTGGGCGATCTTCGACCGGCGCGGGGCCTTCGCCGCCGTGCATACGTGGTGTCGCTGGGTGCGCTGGACGGCGCGATGGATGATCGGCCTGCGCTCGGAAGTGCGCGGTGAGATCCCCACCGGCGAGGTGATGATCGCGGCCAAACACCAGTCGTTCTTTGACATCATCATTCTGGTCAGCGAGTTACCGCGCCCCAAGTTCATCATGAAGAAGGAACTTGTCTGGGCGCCGATCCTGGGCTGGTACGCCAAGCGCATCGGCTGCGTCCCGGTTGATCGCGGGCGGCGTGGCGCGGCGATCAAGGCCATGCTGGCGCGAGTGGCTTCGGGGCAGCAGGAGCCGGGCCAGTTGATCATCTACCCGCAGGGCACGCGGGTCGCGCCCGGCGCGTCGCGTGACTACAAGGTGGGCACCGGCGTTCTGTATCAGGAGATGGGCACGCCCTGCGTGCCGGTGGCGTGCAATGTCGGCCTGTTCTGGCCGCGGCGGCGCATCTACCGCGCGCCGGGGCTGGCGGTGGTCGAGTTTCTGCCACCGATCCCGCCCGGCGAGCCGTTGCGTGGGTTCATGGAAAGGCTGGAGGCGAGCATCGAGACGCGTTCCGATGCGCTCATGGCCGAAGCCGGGTTTCGAAAGGACTCCGGGTTTCGAAAGACTGGGGCATGAGCTGGATCACCTCCGAGGGCGAGCTTGCCGCGCTGTTCGCCTCCCCGCCCGAGGCTGCGCTGATCAAGGTGGCGCGGCGCATGACGCCGGCCTATCGCGCCTGGATCGCGCGCAGCCGGTTCTGCTTTCTGGCCACCATCGGCCCCGAGGGCACCGATTGCAGCCCGCGCGGCGATGATGGCGCGGTGGTGCAGGAGCTTGATCCGGGCACGCTCTTGCTGCCCGACTGGCACGGCAACAACCGCATCGACAGCCTGCGCAACATCGTGCGCGATGGCCGGGTGTCGCTGAGTTTCATGGTCGCCGGATCGGACAATGTGCTGCGCGTGAACGGCCGGGCGCGGCTTTCCACCGAGGCAGCGTTGCTGGAGCGTTTTGCGCGGGCTGGCAAACTGCCTCGGCTGGTGGTGGTGATCGCCATTGCCGAGATCTACAGCCAGTGCGCCCGCGCGCTGCTGCGCTCACGGCTCTGGCGCGATGGCGACCAGTCGGCGGGCTTGCCCAGCGTTGGGCAGATGTTGAGTGAGATGAGCGAGGGGCGCATCGACGGTGCGGCCTATGACCGCGAATGGCCGGCGCGCGCGAAAGGCACAATGTGGTAGCCTGCCCTCCAGAAGGGTAGCCGGCGCAGGAGGAGCGGAATGTATCGTCTTTACGGCGTAGAGGATTGGGGCTCGCTGGTGGTGCATATGGCCCTCGAAGAGATCGGCGCGCCCTTCACCTTCGAGCGCATCGCCGTCGAGGGGGGCGGGCTGGACGCACCGGCCTTTCGCGCGCTCAACCCCTTCGGCAAGGTGCCGGTGCTGCACACCCCGGATGGCACATTGCATGAAACCGCAGCGATCCTGCTCTATCTCGCCGAGCGACACGGTGCGCTGATGCCGGTGCCGGGCACGCCAGAGCGGGCGCGCTTCCTGCTGTGGTTCGCGCTGCTGAGCAATCAGGTGCATCCGGGCTGCCTGACGCTGCTGCACCCGGACCGGGCCGGCGGTGCCGATGCCCAGCGCCCGGTGGCCGATCTCGCACATGGCGCGCTGCTCACGCTGCTTGATGCCGCCGAGGCCGAGGCCGCGCGCGCCCCGCTCTGGCTTTCGGCGCAGGATGTCTCGGTGGTGTCGCTCTGGCTGGTGATGCTGTTGCGCTGGCTGCGGCTCTTTCCTCCCTATCCCGAGCATCGCATCATGACTGCCACCTATCCGGCGCTCATGGCGCTGGCCCGCGGGATCGAGGCGCGGCCGGCCGTGGCGCGGGTACTGGGCCGTGAAGGCCTGGCGGCGGATGCGTTGTCAGCGGCGATGGAATAAGGCGATGGACTAGGTGGAGCAGTCGGGCAGGGCGGGGTTGTGGCTCAGCCCGCCAGCCCCTTGCGGCCCATCTCCAGAAACTTGCGCCGCCGCCCGGCGATCAGGGCGGCACTGTCCTGTCCGGCCAATGCCTCCAGCGATTGTTCCAGCGCCGCACCCACCGCCTTGATGGCGGCTTCACGGCCGCGCTGGGCACCGCCGCGCGGCTCGGCGATGATGACGTCGATCACCCCGAGCCGGTGCAGATCCTGTGCGGTCAGGCGCAACGCCTCGGCGGCCTCGCGCATTTTCTCGGCATCCTTCCACAGGATCGAAGCGCAGCCCTCGGGCGAGATCACCGAATAGACGGAATGTTCCAGCATCAGGATGCGGTCGGCCGTGGCCAGCGCCACCGCGCCGCCCGAGCCCCCCTCGCCGATCACCACCGACACGACCGGCACGCCGATTTCCAGGCATTTCTGCGTTGAGCGGGCGATCGCCTCGGCCTGGCCGCGCTCCTCGGCGCCCTTGCCGGGATAGGCGCCAGGCGTATCGACAAGCGTGATTACGGGCAGCTTGAAACGATGCGCCAGATCCATCAACCGGATCGCCTTGCGGTATCCCTCGGGGCGGGCCATGCCGAAATTGCGGGCGATACGCGATTTCGTGTCCGAGCCCTTCTCCTGCCCGATCACCACCACCGCGCGGTCGTTCAGCCGCGCCAATCCGCCCATGATCGCGTGATCGTCGGCAAAATTGCGATCGCCCGCCAGGGGGGTGTATTCGGAAAAGAGCGCGTCGATGTAATCCTTGCAATGCGGCCGCTCGGGGTGGCGCGCGACCTGGCATTTGCGCCACGGCGTGAGGCTGCGGTAAAGCTCGTTCAAGATCTGATCGGCCTTGCGGTCGAGCGCCTCGGCCTCCTTTTCCACGTCCATCTCGGGGTTGGCGCGCGCCATGGCGCGCAATTCGGCCGCCTTGCCTTCAATCTCGGCCAGAGGCTTTTCGAATTCGAGATAGTTCATGGCAGACTCCGTGCAGGTCGGGGGCCTATATGCCCATCCTTGCGGCGCATTGCAACCGAATGGAGGCGCGCCGCATCACGGGGTGCCGCGCTGCGTGATGTCATGGTGCATGTCTTCAGAAAAGGCTGCCCTGGTCAGGCGGTGCGGAGGGGGGCTTGCGGCGCCCTCCGCGTGCGGTGGAAACGGAGGTGCCAGTATCGGGCGGGGCCTCACGGGTGGCGTCAGGGGCGACGTCAGCGGCGGCGGCGGGCGCGGTGGCGGTACCTTTGCCGGGCGCGGGATCGAGCGGGGTTGCCTCGAATGTGCCGTCGTGCATCTCCAGGGTCAGGCGCGGCGCGCGGCTGGCACGCGCCGCGCTGGTCAGCGGCGTGCCGTCGGGGGCGCGCAGCACCGCAAAACCGCGCGCCAGCGTTTCGCGGTAGCCCAGCGTCTGGCGGGTGCGGTCCAGCGCCGCCAGCCGGTCGCGCAGCCGCTCGATGCGCGCCTGCATCGATTGATGCGCGCGCGCACCAAGGCGGGCGATTTCAGGCGCGGCGCGGGCAATCTCGCGGCGCAGCGGCGCGGCGCCGGCGCGCAGGGCGGCCAGCCTTTCGCGGCGCTGCTCCAGCCCGCGCGCCAGCGTCTGGCCCAGCCGCGATGTCGGCCGGTCGAGTGCCGCGGCACCGGCTTGCAGCCGGTGCGCCAGCAGGCCCGGCCGCAGCCCGGCGCCGGCACGGCCAAGCGCCAGCGCCTTGCGATCGGCCAGTGCACGCAACGAGCCGCCAAAGCGCCCGGCGATGATGTCGAAACGTTGCGCCGGCGCGGCCAGCAGCGCCTCCAGCCGGGGCAGCGCGCGCGACAGATCGCGCAGCCGCTGGTCACGGGACTGCACCGCGCCCTTGGCGCCGCGCTCCAGCCGGGCGCCCAGCGTCGCCACCTGCGCCAGCAGATCGGCGCGCACCGGCACTGCCATTTCGGCGGCGGCAGTGGGGGTGGGGGCGCGGCGGTCGGCGGCATGGTCAATCAGCGTTGTGTCGGTCTCATGCCCGACCGCCGAGATCAGCGGGATCGTGCTGGCGGCGGCGGCGCGCACCACGGCCTCGTCGTTGAAACCCCACAGATCCTCGATCGAGCCGCCACCGCGCGCCACGATCAGCAGGTCCGGGCGCGGCACCTTCCCCTGCGCCGGCAGGGCGTTGAAGCCTTCGATGGCGCGCACCACATCGGGGGCACAACGCTCGCCCTGGACCGCCACCGGCCAGACGATCACCCGGCGCGGAAAACGGTCTGCCAGCCGGTGCAGGATGTCGCGGATCACCGCTCCCGTGGGTGAGGTGATCACCCCGATCACCTGCGGCAGATAGGGCAGGGGTTTCTTGCGCCCGGCATCGAACAGCCCCTCCCCGGCCAGCTTGATGCGCCGCGCCTCCAGCATCGCCATCAATGCGCCGGCCCCCGCCGGTTCCACGTTTTCGACCTGAAGCTGGTATTTGGACTGCGGCGCAAAGGTCGTCAGCCGCCCGGTGGCGATGACCTCCATGCCCTCTTCAGGGCGCACGGCCATGCGCGCAACCTGCCCCTTCCAGCTTACGGCGGCGATCACCGAACGCTCATCCTTCAGATCGAAATACATGTGCCCGGTGCGCGCCACCACCACGCGCCCGACCTCGCCGCGCACCCGCACGCGGCCAAATTCGCCCTCGATCACCCGTTTCACCGCGCCGGAGATTTCCGATACGGTGAACTCGTGGGCATTGGAGGGAGCACCGGAAGGGCCGGGTTCTTCAATGAGCGACATGGAGCCTCGCTTGTCTTGGCGCGCGCTTGACCTTAGAACGCGCGGCAGATGGGGCCAAGAGGGCAGGCGGATGAACATTCTTGTTCTGGGCGGCGGCGGGCGCGAACATGCGCTGGCCTGGGCGATCAAGCAAAACCCCAAATGTGACCGGCTGATCGTGGCGCCCGGCAATGCCGGAATGGTGCAGATTGCCGAATGTGCCGATCTCAACATCGAGAAGGGCGCGCTGGTGGTGCGCTTTTGCGAGGAAAACGCCATCGACTTCGTGGTGATCGGCCCCGAAGCCCCGCTGGCCGCCGGCGTGGCCGATGCCCTGCGCGCCGCCGGGATCGTGTGTTTCGGTCCCTCGGCGGCGGCGGCACGGCTGGAGGCATCGAAAGCCTTCACCAAGGAAATCTGCGACGCTGTCGGCGCCCCCACCGCCGCCTGGGCTCGCTTCGACGATGCGGCGGCGGCGCGCAGCTATATCACGGAAAAGGGCCTGCCGCTGGTCATCAAGGCTGATGGTCTGGCCGCCGGCAAGGGCGTGGTCATCCCCGAGACGCTCGATGAGGCGCTCGATGTGGCAAAGGCGATGTTCGACGGCACCTATGGCGATGCGGGCGCCTCGATGGTGATCGAGGAGTTCATGGAGGGCGAGGAGGCCAGCTTCTTCGTGCTGGTCGACGGCGAGGCTTGCCTGCCCATCGGCACCGCGCAGGACCACAAGCGCGTCGGCGAGGGTGACAGCGGCCCCAATACCGGCGGCATGGGCGCCTATTCGCCTGCCCCGGTGCTGACGCTCGCGCTGCAAGAGCAGGCACTGGCGCAGATCATCCGCCCCACCATGGCCGAGATGGCACGCCGCGGCATGCCCTATCAGGGCGTGCTTTACGCGGGCCTGATGATCAAGGACGGTCAGGCGCGGCTGGTGGAATACAATGTGCGGTTCGGCGATCCCGAGGCCCAGGTGCTGATGATGCGGCTGGGCGCGCAGGCGCTTGATCTGATGCTGGCCTGCGCCGAGGGGCGGCTTCAGGACGTGTCCGCGAACTGGGCGGATGACCATGCCATCACTGTCGTCATGGCCGCGAAGGGTTATCCTGGCACCTATGAAAATGGTAGCGAAATCAAGGGAATTGATGGCTTGCCCGCGGATTCGCGCAACATGGTCTTTCATGCCGGAACGGCGCGCCGCGAGGCGCGGCTGGTGGCGCAGGGCGGGCGGGTGCTCAATGTGACGGCGCGCGGTGATACCCTCGCCGAAGCACAGGCGCGCGCCTACAGGATGGTCGATGCGATCGACTGGTCCGAGGGGTTTTGCCGGCGTGACATCGGCTGGCGGGCGCTCTGAGCGATGGAATGGACGGGCGAGGGCATCCTGCTGTCCGCCCGCCCACATGGCGAAAGTGCGGCGCTGATCGAGGTTCTGGCCGAGGGTCAGGGCCTGCATGCCGGCATCGTGCGCGGTGGCGCGGGGCGACGCATGGCGCCGCTGTTGCAGCCCGGCGCGCAGCTTCATCTGACCTGGCGCGCCCGGCTTGAGGCGCATCTGGGGCAGTTCACCATCGAGCCGATCCGCGCCCGCGCCGCCGCCATCCTGCACGATGCCGACCGGCTGGCGGCGCTCAATGCGCTGTGCGCGCTGTTGCGCTTTTCCCTGCCCGAGCGCGATCCGCAGCCGCGCCTCTATGGTGCCAGTCATGCCTTTCTGGACCGTCTCGCCGCGGGGCGCGACTGGCAGGCGGGCTATCTGCACTGGGAGCGGGTGCTGCTGGAGGAATGCGGCTACGGGCTGGACCTGGGCAGTTGCGCGGTCAGCGGCGCCACCGAGGGGCTGGCCTATGTCTCGCCGCGCACGGGCTGCGCGGTGACGGCGCAGGCGGCGGGCGAATGGGCCTCGAAACTGCTGCCACTGCCGCCGCTGCTGGCCGATCCCGCGCTGCCCGATGACCGCGCGCAGATGCGCGACGGGCTGGCGACGACGGGGTTCTTTCTGGCGCGGGTTCTGGCACCCTCGCTGGGCGAGCGCCCGCTGCCCGAGGCCCGCGCCCGGCTGGAAGCCCGTTTTGGCTGAACGGCCGCGCGGTTGATATTTCATCTGTTCAATTTCGACATCGCCCTGTCGCTGACAGAGGCGACAGCGCCGCCGATCTGCGGTGCAATGGCACCAGAGAGGCCCCGATGCTTGAACGTGCCGTCCCCGAATGGCTGCGCCACCCGCCCGCAGCCGCTGCCCGCGCGCCCGGCGCTCGTGCATTCGCGGTGCTGTCAGCGATCGAGGCACTGATTCGCGGCACCCTGCTGTCGGTCTTTCCGCTGGCCATCTATGCGGAGGTGGGCGATGCGCGCACGGTTTCGGCGATCTATCTTGCCACTGGCGTGATTTCGCTCCTGGTGGGGCTGATGCTGCCCTGGGTGAACCGGCGCATTCCGCGCCGCTGGCTCTATACCTGCGGTGCCGGGCTTTATGTGCTGGGCTGCGGCTTCGGGGTTCTGGGCGGGCTTTGGGGCGGGTTGTGGATCGTGCCGGCGCTGCTGTGCTGCACGCTGGCCACGGTGACGGCCTTCATCTGCCTCAATGCCTATGTCCTCGACTATATCGCCAAGGCCGATCTGGGCCGCACCGAGACCCTGCGCATGTTCTACAGCGCCCTGGCCTGGACGCTGGGGCCGGTGAGTGGTGTGTTGCTGATGAACCTCTGGGCCCCGCTGCCGTTTCTGCTGGGGGCGTTCTTTGCGCTGGTGCTGGTCGCGGTGTTCTGGGCGCTGCGTCTGGGCAATGGCAAGCTGATCACGCGCGCGCGCGGGCCCGCACCCAATCCGCTGGCGTTTCTGGGCCGCTTCTTTGCCCAGCCCCGCCTTATCGCCGGTTGGCTCTTTGCGGTTCTGCGCAGTTGTGGCTGGTGGGTCTATATTGTCTATCTGCCGATCTTCGCCATCGAATCGGGTCTGCCGGAAAGCCTGGGCGGCTCGCTGGTGTCGAGCACCAATGCGCTGCTGTTCCTGACGCCGCTGATGCTGCGCGCGGTGCAGGTTGCCTCGGTTCGTGTGGCGGTGCGCATGGGCTTTCTGTGCTCGGGGCTGGTGTTCGTGGCGGCCGCACTGGTGCCGTATCCGGTGCTGGCGGTGGCGCTGCTCTTTGCCGGCTCGGTCTGGCTGGTGGTGCTGGATATTGCCGGGGGCTTGCCGTTTCTCATGGCGGTCAAACCCTCGGAGCGCACGGAAATGGCCGCGGTCTATTCGAGCTTCCGCGATGTTTCCGGGATCATGACGCCGGGGGTCGGTGCCCTGGTGCTGTGGGTCGCGCCGGTGCAGGCGATCTTTGGCGTGGTCGGAGCGGGGATGCTGGCGATGTATCTGGTCGCGGGAAAGCTGCATCCGATGCTGGGCATGGCCCCGGCTGCACGCCCTGCGGCGCGGCGGGCGGCACCAACGACGGGCCGGTGCTGAGCGACGACTTGCAATCACCGCGCCCCCGCGCAAGGCTGTTGCGGCAACGATCATACCAACGGAGACCAGATGCCCGATCCCCTGGCAGGCCCCGGCCAGACTGGCCTTGACCCGGCCGATCTTGACCCGCAGTCCTGGCCGGACTTTCGTGCCGCCGCGCACCGGCTGCTTGATGCCTGTATCGACCGTCTGGAAGGCGCGCGTGCGCATCCCTGGCAGCCGGTGCCCGATGCCGTGCGGCAGGGCTATGCCATCAGCGCCGAGGGAAGCAACGAGGCCGCCATCGTCGAGCGGCTGGTGCGTGATGTGCTGCCCCACGGAACCGGCAACACTCATCCGGCCTTCTGGGGCTGGGTGCATGGCTCCGGGCTGGCCTCAGGCGTGTTGAGCGCCATGGTCGAGGCGACGATCAATGCCAATTGCGGCGGGCGGGCGCATGGCGCGGTCTGTATGGAGCGCGCGGTGATCGACTGGGCGCGGAAGGTTATGGGCCTGCCCGAAGGCGCCAGCGGGGTTCTGGTGACGGGCACTTCGCAGGCCACCGTGATCGCCTTGCAGGCCGCGCGCTTGCGGCTGGTGCCGGATCTGCGGCGCGTGGGGCAGGGCGGGGCGCGCCTGGTGGCGTATGGCGGTGCGGGTGTGCATCAGGCGGCGGCAAAGGCGATGGAACTGCTGGGCATGGGGCGCGAGGCGCTGCGGCTGGTGGAGGGCGGCGCGCGCGGCCCGGACCTGGCTGCGCTGCGCGCCGCCATCGCCCGCGATCGCGCCGAGGGGGCGCGGCCCTTCGCGCTGATCGCCACCGCCGGCTCGGTTGATCTGGGGCGGTTCGACGATCTGCATATGCTGGCCGATCTGGCGGCGCAGGAAGGGCTATGGCTGCATGTTGACGGGGCGTTCGGTGCCTGGACGCGGCTTGCCGCCGATCCCTGGCGGGGCCTGAGCGCCGGTATCGAGCGGGCCGATTCCATCGCCTGCGATTTTCACAAATGGATGTATGTGCCGTATGATTGCGGGCTGGTGCTGATGCGCGATGAAGCGGCACACCGCGCCGCCTTTGCTGCGCGCCCGGCCTATCTGGCGGGGCAGGCGATGGGGCTGGGCGGGGGCGATCCGTGGTTTTGCGACTACGGGATCGACCTGTCGCGCGGCAACCGAGCGCTCAAGGTCTGGACCGCGCTCGAGCTTTACGGGGCTGGCAGGATGGGGGCGGCGATCAGCCGCAACTGCGAGCTTGCGGCGCTGATGGGCGGGCTGGTCGAGGTGGCGCCGGGGCTGGCCCTGGCGGCGCCCGTGGTGTCGAATGTCTGCGTCTTCACGGCGCTTGCCGGGGCCCCGGCAGACCAGCGCGGCGCGGCGAACACAGCCATCGCGCAGGCGCTGCAACTGTCCGGGCAGGCGGTCTTTTCAACAACGCTGGTGGAGGGCGTGACCTGCCTGCGCGCGGCGATCACCAATCATCGCAGCCGGGACGGGGATGTTGAGGGGGCCATCGCCGCGGTGGTGGCCGAGGCCGCGCGGGTGATCAGTTGAAGGGGGCGCCGCCCCCCTCTGGCCGTGCCGGCCATTCACCCCCCGGGATATTTGCCGCACAAAGACGCAATGGAGCTATTCGGCGGCGACGGGGCGCGCCTGCACCAGACCCACGATGTCCATCATGATGCGGTTGAGTTCGAAATCCTTGGGCGTATAGACGGCGGCCACGCCCAGGGCGCGCAGCCGTTCGGCATCGGCCTCGGGGATGATGCCGCCAACCACCACCGGCACATCGCCCAGCCCCTCGGCGCGCATGCGCTCCATCAGTTCCTCCATCAGCGGCAGGTGGCTGCCCGAAAGGATCGACAACCCGACGACATGCGCCGCCTCGTCGCGCGCGGCGCGCACGATCTCGGCCGGGGTCAGGCGGATGCCTTCATAATGAATGTCCATGCCGCAGTCGCGTGCCCGCGCGGCGATCTGTTCGGCGCCGTTGGAATGGCCGTCGAGCCCCGGTTTGCCGACCACGAATTTCAGTCGTCTGCCCAGCCGCCTGCTGGTGGCATCGACCGCGGCGCGGATCTCTTCAAGCCCTTCGGTGCGGTTTGACGGGTTGCGGCTGACACCGGTGGGGGCGCGGTATTCGCCGAATGCCTCGCGCACCACCGCGCCCCATTCGCCGGTTGTGGCGCCGGCGCGCGCGGCCTTGACCGAAGGCGGCATGACATTGGCACCGCTGCGCGCGGCGTTGCGCAGTTCTGCCAGGGCGGCTTGCACGGCGGCTTCATCGCGCGCCGCGCGCCAGGCCTGGAGCCGGGAGATCTGATCGGCCTCGGCAGCGGCATCGACCACCATGATCGCGCCGTCGCCGGTGGTCAGCGGCGAGGGTTCGGTGGTGGTGAAGCGATTGACGCCAACCGCCACGGTTTCGCCGGCCTCGATGCGGGCGATGCGCTCGGCATTGGCCTCGACCAGCCGTCCCTTCATGTATTCGATCGCCCTGACCGCCCCGCCCATGCCATCGATCAGCGCCAGTTCGGCGCGCGCGCCCTCCTTGAGTGCCGCGACCTTGCGCTCGACCGCCGGGTTGCCGTCGAAAAGATCGTCATATTCCAGCAGATCGGTTTCATAGGCGAGGATCTGCTGCATCCTGAGCGACCATTGCTGATCCCAGGGGCGGGGCAGGCCAAGGGCTTCGTTCCAGGCCGGCAGTTGCACGGCGCGCGCGCGGGCCTTCCTTGAAAGCGTCACCGCCAGCGCCTCCAGCAGGATGCGATAGACGTTGTTTTCAGGCTGCTGTTCGGTCAGGCCAAGGCTGTTGACCTGCACGCCGTAGCGGAAGCGGCGATAGCGGGCATCGGTGACGCCGTAGCGGTCATGGCAGATCTCATCCCACAGATCGACGAAGGCGCGCATCTTGCACATCTCGGTGACGAAGCGGATGCCGGCATTCACGAAGAAGCTGATGCGCCCCACCATTTCGGGAAAATGCGCCGGTGCGACCTTGGTCTTCAGATCATCGAGCACGGCGCAGGCGGTGGCCAGGGCAAAGGCCAGTTCCTGCTCGGGCGTGGCGCCGGCCTCCTGCAGATGGTAGGAGCACACGTTCATCGGGTTCCATTTGGGCAGATGCGCGCGGGTATAGGCCGCGACATCGGTGATCATGCGCAGGCTTGGTGCGGGCGGGCAGATATAGGTGCCGCGGCTGAGATATTCCTTGATGATGTCGTTTTGCACCGTGCCCTGAAGCCTCGATACATCGGCGCCCTGTTCCTCGGCGACGGCGATATAGAGCGCCAACAACCAGGGGGCGGTGGCGTTGATGGTCATCGAGGTGTTCATCTGCTCCAGCGGGATGGCATCGAACAGCAGGCGCATGTCGCCCAGATGGCAGACCGGCACACCCACCTTGCCGACCTCGCCGCGCGCCAGTTCATGATCGCTGTCGTAGCCGGTCTGGGTGGGCAGATCGAAAGCCACCGAAAGCCCGGTCTGCCCTTTCGACAGGTTGTTGCGGTAGAGCGCGTTGGAGGCGGCAGCGGTGGAATGGCCCGCATAGGTGCGGAACAGCCAGGGTTCGTCGCGGTTGCTGGCGGTCATGGAGACGGCTCCCGATTCAGTTCTGGCAACTTCCTTGCCGTTTTGCAGGTGATATTGGAAATAATGTGTCCCTGTCAATCGCTGCGCTGCAGCAGCAGATTTCGCGCCCTCGGTGCGATTGCGCATTGCCGAAGCGGTTAGGGGAAACTAAGCCTTCTGAGCATGACGGCGAGTGTGGAAATCCCGATCTGGCTGATGGTGGTGGTGCTTGGCTTGGCAGCCGTTGCCACGCTGGACCGAATCATCGGCCCCGGCCTGCGCTGGTTCCTGCGGCGACGCATGGAACGCGCCGTCGAGGAGCTCAACAAGCGGCTGGAGCGCCCGATCCGGCCGTTCAAGCTGATGCGCCGCCAGGATCAGGTGATCCGGCTGATCCATGATCCGCATGTCATGGAGGCGGTGGACGAATACGCCCGCACCGAAGGCGTGCCGCACAACGTCGCCTTTGACCGGGCGCGCTCCTACGCGCGCGAGATCGTGCCCGGCTTTTCCACCGCCACCTATTTCGGTTTTGCCATCAAGGTGGCGCGCCGGCTCAGCCGTGGGTTCTACAAGGTGCGGCTGGGGCGTGGCGATGCGCAGACGCTGCGCGCCATAGACGAGCGTTCGGCGGTTGTGTTCGTGATGAACCATCGCTCGAACATGGATTATGTCCTGGTGACATGGCTGGCCGCCGACCGCTCGGCGCTGAGCTATGCGGTGGGCGAATGGGCGCAGGTCTGGCCGCTGAAATCGCTGATCCGGGCAATGGGGGCATATTTCATCCGCCGGCGGTATTCATCGACGCTCTACCGCGCGGTGCTGGCGCGCTATGTCCAGATGTCGATCCAGCAAGGTGTGACGCAGGCAATGTTCCCTGAGGGGGGCTTGAGCCTCAACGGCGCGGTAGGGCCGGCAAAGAAGGGCCTGCTGCATTACATCGTGCGCGATTTCAACATGACCACGGGGCGCGATGTGGTTTTCGTGCCGGTGGCACTGAACTATGACCGCGTTCTTGAGGACCGGGTGCTGATCAAGGCCGGGCACGACGGAGCGCGGCGTTTCCGGGTGCGGCTGGGCGTGGCGCTGGGCTTCGCGCTCAAGGTGCTGTGGCAGAAGCTGCGCGGGCGGTTCAAGCATTTCGGCTATGCGGCGGTGTGCTACGGCAAGCCGGTTTCCTTGCGCGAGTTCCTCGAAACCCGGCCTGATGCCAGCACCGAGGCCCTGGCCGATGTGCTGATGGCGCGCATCCGCGCCGCGGTGCCGGTGCTGCCCGTGCCATTGGTGGCCGCAGCCGTGGCGCAGGCCGGCGGCGCCCTGCCGCGCGCCGAGCTGCCCGGGCGTGTGCACGATATGGTGGCGCGGCTTGCGGCGCGCGGCGCCCTGCAACATCTGCCGGGCGGCAACCCCGACGCCGCGCTCGCCGAAGGACTGGAAGCGCTCTGCCTGCGGGGCATCTTGCAAGAACACGATGGCATGTTGAGCATTCATGCCGGGCAGGAGCCGGCGCTGAGCTTCTACGCCGCCGCCATCCTTCAGCGGTTGAGCGAGTCCGAGACCGCGGCGCGACCGGACAACCCGGTCTTTGAGTTGCCGGAGGCCGAAGGGTCATAAAATTTCAAAATCTGCGCCGAAATGGGTTGCATTGTTGCGCGGCCGATTTTATTGATGCTGCAAGCGCCGCATCAATTCTGCATTGCGGCATTTCCGATCCACGGTTGACGCAGGAGTGACCCATGGCCCTTGATCTGAACCCCGGCATCGCCCCCTATGAGGCGCCGCAAAAGGATCTCTACGAACTCGGTGAGATGCCGCCGCTGGGTTATGTGCCGAAGAAGATGTATGCTTGGACCATCCGCCGCGAGCGCCATGGCGAGCCCGATACCGCGATGCAGATCGAGGTGGTCGATACCTGGCAGCTCGACAGCAACGAAGTGCTGGTTCTGGTGATGGCGGCGGGCGTCAACTATAATGGTGTCTGGGCCAGCTTGGGCGAGCCGATCAGCCCCTTTGACGGGCACAAGCAGCCTTATCACATCGCGGGTTCGGATGCTTCGGGGATCGTCTGGGCGGTCGGCGACAAGGTCAAGCGCTGGAAGGTCGGCGACGAGGTCGTCATCCATTGCAACCAGGACGACGGCGACGACGAGCATTGCAACGGCGGCGATCCGATGTATTCGCCCAGCCAGCGGATCTGGGGCTACGAGACACCTGACGGCTCGTTTGCGCAGTTCACCCGTGTTCAGGCGCAGCAACTCATGCCGCGTCCGCGCCATCTGACCTGGGAAGAGGCCGCCTGCTACACGCTGACGCTGGCCACTGCCTACCGGATGCTGTTCGGTCATGCCCCGCATGACCTGCAACCGGGGCAGAACGTGCTGGTCTGGGGGGCCTCGGGCGGGCTCGGGTCCTACGCGATCCAGTTGGCGAACACCGCCGGTGCCAATGCCATCGGGGTGATCAGCGACGAATCGAAGCGCGATTTCGTCCTCGGCCTGGGTGCCAAGGGCGTGATCAACCGCAACGACTTCAAATGCTGGGGCCAGTTGCCCAAGGTCAACAGCCCCGAATACATGGAATGGCTGAAGGAAGCCCGGAAATTCGGCAAGGCGATCTGGGACATCACCGGCAAGGGCGTCAATGTCGACATGGTCTTTGAACACCCCGGCGAGGCGACCTTCCCGGTCTCGGCGCTGGTGGTCAAGAAGGGCGGCATGGTGGTGATCTGCGCGGGCACCTCTGGGTTCAACTGCACCTTCGATGTGCGCTATATGTGGATGCACCAGAAGCGCTTGCAGGGCAGCCATTTTGCCCATCTGGCACAGGCTTCGGCGGCCAACAAGCTGATGGTCGAGCGCCGGCTTGATCCCTGCATGTCCGAGGTGTTCCTGTGGCAGGACATTCCCGCCGCGCATATGAAGATGATGCGCAACCAGCATAAACCGGGCAATATGGCGGTGTTGGTGCAGGCGCCGACGACGGGTCTGCGCACCTTTGAGGATGCGTTGGAGGCCGGCCGCCGCGGCTGAGGTACGCGTTAGCGTCTTGGAAAGCATGTTGCGGCAGGCTTCCGAGCCGGAGGCCCGCTCATGCCGCACGACTGGATGATCAGCACGCTCGAAGACCTGCAACGCTATGCGCGCCGGCACGGAATGGCAGCGCTTGCCGAGCATCTGGAACAGGCGCGCCTGCTGGCGCTGCTGGAAATTGCCAACCTGCCCGAGGCGGGGCGCGACAAGCGCGATTGAGGGGTTTTCACCCGCCGGTCGCATTTAGGGATTCAGCCCCGGCCGGAAACCGGCTAGCGTGGCCGTCGAACCCGCCGTGCGGCGTCGGCTGGTGCCCCGCACCATGGTCGCCCTTGCCGCGTCGCCCTGAATGCAAGCCCAGCCGTGCCCGCAACGCCCATGCCCCCTGCCGATCTTCCCGCCGATCCCGCCCAGACCCCGCCGGCGGTGGCCTTCTCCGAGGATCAGGCCCAGGCATGGGACCAGCTTGCCGAACTTCTGCGCCGTGCCGGTATCCGCCTGCTCGACGAAGAGACCGACCCGCCCGACCCCGATGCGCCCGATGCGATGCTGGCCATTCTGGGCAAGGCCGGTTCTGGCAAGACGATGCTGCTGGCCGAACTGACGCGGGCGCTGATCGCCGCCGGGGTGGAGACGGTTTCGGGCGATTACGAGGGGCGGCGACGCAAGGAACGGCGCACGCTGGCCATTCTCGCGCCAACGAACAAGGCGGCCTCGGTGCTGCGCAACCGTGGCGTGCCTGCCACCACCATTCACCGCATCCTCTACACCCCGGTCTATGACCCCGAATACGAGCGTATCGCCGAATGGCTGGCCGGCAACGGGCCCCGGCCCGAAATGCCAGAACTGGGCGAGGCCGCGCTGGAGCGCGCCAAAGCCTTTTATGATCAGGTGAAATCCATCCCCGGCGCGCTGGCAGCCGCAGGGCTGCGGGGCAGCGATTTCATCAAGGGCTGGAAGCGGCGCGAAGAGCCTTTGGACATCGGGTTCATCGATGAGAGCTCGATGCTGGATGCTCGCCAGTTCGAGGATCTGCGCGCGATCTTCCAGACACTGGTTCTGTTCGGTGATCCGGCGCAGCTTGCACCGGTGGGGCAGTCGGGCGAGATGGTCTTTGACACCATGCCCGCCGCCAGCCGCATCACCCTCAGCCGCATCCATCGTCAGGCCGCGGGCAATCCGATCCTTGATCTGGCGCATGCGCTGGCCGATCCGGCGCTCACCTTCGAGGCGTTCGAGGCGATGATCGAGGCGGCCTCGCGGCGCGATGACCGGGTGGTCTGGGCGCAGCGGGTGGAAAGCGATCTGATGGCCCGCTCGCCGGTGCTGGTGTGGCGCAATGTCACCCGTATCCGGCTGATCCACGCCTTCCGTGCCGCTTTCGGCGCCCCCGAAACCGAACTCCTGCCCGGCGAACCCCTGATCTGTGACGGGCTGGAACTGCCGCTGAAACACCGCAAGAAGCGCATCGACCTTGAGGCTCGCGGGCTGATCAAGGGCGCGCAGGTGATCTACCTGGGGCCGGGCAAGCGCGCGGGGTTTTCGCGGCTGCACGTCATCGGCGCCGAAGAGCCGCAGGTTTCCGCCGCCTCGATCATCAAGATCGAGCGCGAGGGCGAGGAGGAGCCCTTCATTCCCTTCGCCGCGCATATGGGGGCGGCCTTCCTGCATGGCGCGGCGGTGACGATCCACAAGGCGCAGGGCTCGCAATGGCCGCAGGTGCAGGTCTTTGCCCCCGATCTTTATGCCGCCGCGCGCGCCGGGCGTTCAGAGGCCGGGATACCGCTGTGGAAACGGCTGGCCTATGTCGCCATCACGCGCGCCGAACACCGGCTTTTGTGGGTGGTGCGCAACCGGCTGGCGCGGCCCTCGGGGGCACTGCGCACCGATGATCTGGTGAAAATTGCCGCACCGCTGACCCTTGAGGCCGCGCCCGGCCCGGATTGAACCCCTAGTGCGGGGCGCTTCAGGCAGTGGGCAGGGACTGCTCGAAACCGGGGCGGTTGGGGCAAAAGCCTGCGGCCTCGCGGCGGGCATCCTCGCCGCCGGGATGCCGGCCCAGCAACCGCCGACAGGCAGGCAGGGCGCGGCAGTGATGGCAGGTTTCCAGCAACTCGCGCCATACCACCCGGTCGCGGGTCAGTTCCATTTCGCTCAGCCCGAAGATCCGGCCCATTGCCGCCACCCGGCCGGGAACGTCATGGGTCAGGCTGACAAGATTGAGCGCCTGATCGCGGCTCACCCCGAGGTCGGCGAGCTCGCGCTCGCTCAGCGAAGCGACGGCATCGGCGTCGCGCGCCAGTTCAAAGAAACGACGGATCCGGTTGAACATGGTCCCCTCCTCACTGATGCGCAAAGGCTAGCAGCCTTGTCCGGGCCACGCCTTGACTTGTATCAAGCCCGCGTCCGCCCGCGAGAGGTCGTATTCGGACGATCAACCGCCGCGCGCGGTTTGCCCATCGGGGTCAAGGCTGCTACGATTCGGACTGACTGCCAAAAAAAGGGCAGTCGCAGCGCTGCCTCCCATAGCGGCTGCACGAAGCCCGCCAGCAGGCGGGAGCAACAATCGAGGGAGAACGATCATGTCAGAAACCAACGTCCCGGAGCCGATACCGGCCCCCGAAGGTCCGGCCAACATAATCGAGACCGAATACGAGGTCGGCCAGAACAACATCACACCGCGCATCGGCCCCTTCGGGCTGGACATCCACAACCCGGTTTTCGCGATCTCGGGGCTTGCGGTGGTGGGCTTCGTGCTGTTCACCCTGGCCTTTCAGAACAGCGTAGGGCCGATGTATCTGGCGCTGCGCGATTTCCTGACCGCAAACCTGGACTGGTTTTTCCTGTCGGCGGGCAATCTGTTCGTGCTGGTCTGTCTGGCGCTGATCGTATCGCCGCTGGGCCGGGTGCGGATCGGCGGGCGCGACGCCACACCCGATTACGGCTATCTGGGCTGGTTCGCGATGCTCTTCGCCGCCGGCATGGGGATCGGGCTGATGTTCTTTGGCGTCTCCGAGCCGATGTCGCATTACTCCACCGCGGTCGGCGGAACGTCGATTGAAGGCGGCGTGCGCACCGACTGGGCGCCGCTGGGCGCTGCGGCAGGCGACGAGGGCGCGGCGCGTGCGCTGGGTATGGCGGCGACGATCTTTCACTGGGGGCTGCACCCCTGGGCGATCTATGCCATCGTCGCACTGTCGCTGGCGCTCTTTGCCTATAACAAGGGCTTGCCGCTGACCGTGCGGTCGATCTTCTATCCGATCTTCGGCGAGAGGATCTGGGGCTGGCCGGGCCATGTGATCGATACGCTGGCGGTCTTTGCCACGCTCTTCGGGCTGGCAACATCGCTGGGGATCGGTGCCCAGCAGGCCAATGCCGGCTTGAGCTACCTCTTTGGCATCGAGGTCTCGACCACCGCGCAGGTGGTGCTGATCATGGTGATCACCGTGGCGGCGCTGGCGTCGGTGCTGCGCGGGCTGGAGGGCGGCGTCAAGCGGCTTTCCGAGATCAACATGGTGCTGGCGGCGATCCTGCTGCTGTTCATCATCCTTGTCGGCCCGACGCTGGCGATCGTGACCGGCTTCTTCGAAAACCTCTGGGCCTACGGGCGCGAGGTGGTGGCGCTTTCCAACCCCGTCGGGCGCGAGGATGACAATTTCCGCCAGGGCTGGACGGCCTTCTACTGGGCCTGGTGGATCAGCTGGTCGCCCTTTGTCGGCATGTTCATCGCCCGCGTCAGCCGTGGCCGCACCGTGCGCGAGTTTCTGACCTGCGTGCTGATCATCCCCACGCTGGTTTCGGTGCTGTGGATGACGACGATGGGCGGCACCGCGCTCAGCCAGTTGATCGACGGCGGTTTTACCGGCGTGCAGGACGCGGCGCTTGAACTGAAGCTGTTCGAGATGCTCACGCAGTTGCCGCTTGCCACGATCACCTCCTTCGTGGCGATCGTGCTGGTGATCGTGTTCTTCGTCACCTCGTCGGATTCCGGCTCGCTGGTGATCGACACCATCACCGCCGGCGGCAAGATCGACGCGCCGGTGTCGCAGCGGGTGTTCTGGGTCAGCTTCGAGGGGCTGGTCGCGGCGGCACTGCTGATCGGCGGCGGGCTGGGTGCCTTGCAGGCGATGGCGGTCTCCACGGGCTTTCCGTTCGCCATCGTGCTGGTGCTGGCCTGCTATGCGCTGGTCAAGGGCCTGCTCGACGAGCCGCGCTGAGAGGAGCGCTCGCTGAGCACAAGAAACGCGCCCCGGCGGGTATTGCATGGCCGCGCCGGGGCACTTAGCCTGAGGGCATGATCCGCGCCTTCATCGCCCTCAGCCTGCCCGAAAGCCTGCGCAGCCAGCTTGCCGTGACGCAATACCTGCTGCCCGGCGGCAGGCCCGTTGCGCCCGAGTGCTTCCATGTCACGCTGGCATTTCTGGGCGAGCAGCCCGAGGATCGCCTGGCCGATGTCGATGCGGCACTGGCACTGATCAGCGTGCCGGCCTTTACCCTGGAGCTGGGTGGCCTGGGGGTGTTTGGCGGCGACAAGCCGCGCTCGGTTCATGCCGCGCTGGCACCCGAGCCGCTTCTGGAGCGCCTGCAGGCGAAGGTGGTGCGCGCGGTGGCCGGTTGCGGTGTGCGCCTTGCCCATCGTCGCTTCACGCCGCATGTGACCCTGCGCCGCTACGCACCCGGCGAGGGCAGCGCAGTAGAACTGGCGCGTGCCATCGGTGCCATTGCCCCGTCCCTGCCGCTGCCACGGTTCGCCGTCGATCACTTCAGCCTGGTGCGCTCACGCCTGCGCCCGCAAGGCCCGGCCTATGACGAACTCGTCCGCTATCCGCTGCGCGGCTGATCGCTGCCCTTGCGCCGCGCCGCGCGCTGCTGGCATAGTCTGCGCCAAAGCAATTCGAGGGCCCCATGATCTGCGTTTTCGTCCAGTTCCGCTGTCACCCCGGCAAGACCTATGAGGTCGCCGCCGCCGTCTATGACCGCGAGGTTGTCTCCGAGCTTTATTCCACCAGTGGCGAATATGATCTGATCGCCAAGGTCTATATTCCCGAGGGGCAGGATGTCGGGCATTACCTGACCGAGACCCTGTTCGACGTGCCGGGCATCTCGCGCACGCTCACCACCATGACCTTCAAGGCTTTCTGATGCCGGTGGCGGTGATCACCGGCGCCAGCTCGGGCATTGGACTGGCCTGTGCGCGGCGCTTCCTTGAGGCCGGCTGGCAGGTCGCGCTGCTTGCCCGGAGCGCCGACAGGCTGGAGGCGCTGGCTGGGGACTGGCCCGGTGCGCTCGCGCTGCCCTGTGACGTGAGCGACGAGGCGGGCGTGGACAGCGCCTTTGAGGCTGCGGTCGCGCTTTTCGGGCGGATCGATGTGCTGTTCAACAATGCAGGTTTCATGCCCGCTGCCGCACTGATCGACGAGGTGTCGCTGGCCGATTGGCAAAGGCTGATCGAGGTCAATCTGACCGGCATGTTCCTGTGCGCGCGTGCCGCTTTCGGGCAGATGCGCCGGCAAGCCCCGCAGGGCGGGCGCATCATCAACAATGGCTCGATCGCCGCGCATGCACCGCGCCCCGGCTCGGTTGGCTACACCACGACCAAGCACGCCGTTACCGGGTTGACCAAATCGCTTGAACTGGATGGCAGACCCTTTGGCATCACATGCGGGCAGATCGATATCGGCAATGCCCGCACCCCGATGACCGAGGGAATCACCGCCGGGGTGCGTCAGCCCGATGGCGCGCTGCGCCCTGAGGCGGGCATGGATGTGCGCCATGTCGCCGATGCCGTGCTGCACATGGCCAGCCTGCCGTCCGAGGCAACGATTCCCTTTCTCACGATCATGGCGGCGGGTATGCCCTGGCTGGGGCGCGGCTGACGCGCTGGCCCGCGACGGCGTGCTATTGCCGGATGAAACGAAATGCCGCCGAGGCCCCCCAGCCGGCCAGCAGCGCCAGCGCCAGCGCCAGAAGCCCGTAGAGCAGCGGCTGGTCATAGGCCAACTGGTGCAGCCAGCGCTCAAGCCCTTCCTTGCGCACGAAGATCGCGGTGCGGAACTGGTGCACCACCGCGCCATCGCGCACCAGATACATCCGCGTGGTATAGGCGCCCTCGGTCAGGTTCGCCGGCAGCCGCACATTGGCGCGAAACAGGATGTCACGGTCCAGATACACCCAGCGATCGAGCGTCAGATACTGCTCGCTGCGCTCGCGGATGCGCAGCAGCGCCTCGGTATAGGATGACGGATCGGCCGCGGCGCCCACCGCCTGCGTGGCCCGGATCGCATGATGGGCGGAAATGCGGTATTGCTCGTCTTCCTCGGGGCTCAGGATCTGGCTCAACGGCCCTGTGGTGGCGACGGCATGGAAACTGGGCACCGAGGCCATGCCGATCGCATCGACATTGACCCAGATCCCCAGCCGTTGCTCCTTGCGCCAGATCATCACCGGCTGGCGCGGCCCCTCGATGACGATGATGATCTCATAGGGGGCCAGGGCCTCGTTGTCGCTGGCATCATGGCGGATCGCGCCGAAAATCAGGATCTCCGAGCCGGAAAAATTCGCCGTCAGCGAGACCCGGTTCTGGCTCAGTGCGCCGACGATCTCGCCCGCGCGCGCGCCAGCTGGCAACAGCGCCGCCAGCAGCAGGCAAAGCCCGGCAAGTGCTGCCGTGAAGCGGGGCAGGGGGGGGATGCGCGCGCGCATCAGTGCCGCCCCGGAATGGTGATGGAATAAAGCTCGTCCGGGCGCAGCAGCAGATCGAGCGCGATCTTGGCGCTGACCGCCAGCACCAGAAGCGCCAGCAGGATGCGCAACTGCTCGGCCCTGAGTTTCAGCCCCAGTTGAGTGCCGATTTGCGCCCCCACCACGCCGCCGATGATCAGAAACACCGCCAGAAGGATATCGACCGAATGGCTGGTGACGGCATGCATGACGGTGGTGAAGGCTGCAACGAAGATGATCTGAAAAAGCGAGGTGCCCACCACCACCTTGGTCGGCATGCCCAGCAGATAGATCATCGCCGGTACCATGATGAAGCCGCCGCCCACGCCCATCAGCGCCGCCAGGATGCCCACCAGCATGCCCACCATAAGCGGCGGGATGACACTGATATAGAGCCCCGAGACACGGAATTTCATTTTCAGGGGCAGGTTGTGCAACCAGATATGCGTGTGCAGCTTGCGCCGCGGTGCATTGGGGCGGCTCGTGCGATACCAGGCGCGCAGCCCTTCTTGCAGCATCAGCAGGCCGATGATGCCCAGAAACACCACATAGGCCAGTTGCACCGCCAGATCGATCTGGCCCTGCGCGCTGAGATAGCGAAACAAGGCAATCCCCAGCGACGACCCCACAAGCCCGCCGGCCAGCAACACCGTGCCCATACGCAGATCGACCGTGCGGCGACGCAGATGCGCAAGCACGCCCGAGATCGACGAGGCCACCACCTGATTGACGCCGGTCGCCACTGCCACCGCTGGCGGAATGCCGATGAAGAATAGCAGCGGCGTGATCAGGAACCCCCCGCCGACGCCGAACATCCCGGACAAGAGCCCCACACCGCCACCGATGCCCAGAAGTGTCAGGGCATTGGCGGAAACCTCGGCGATGGGCAAGTAGATCTGCATATCCCCTGATAGGCCAAAGCCCCCGTTCTGCACAGGGGCTTTGGTCAGGTTTCAGCGCGAAAAAGGCCGGTATCAGCGCTCCTTCACATAAGGTTCGCCCCCGGCACGCGGCGGGATCGCCCGGCCCACGAACCCCGCCAGGATCACCACTGTCAGGATATAGGGCAGCGCCGACATGAACTGCCCGGGCAGGGTGATGAAGCCCAGATCCAGGCTGGGAAAGCGGTTGGCGATGGCTTCCAGCATGCCGAACAGCAAGACCGCGCCCAACGCATGCCAGGGCCGCCATTTGGCAAAAATCATCGCCGCCAGCGCGATGAAGCCGCGACCGGCCGACATGTCCTTGACAAAACCGGCCGAAAGCGAAGTCGCCAGATAGGCACCGCCGATGCCGCACAGAACGCCGGCGATGATCACCGCCATGTAGCGCAGCCGTACCACCGAAACGCCCGCGGTATCGACGGCGGCGGGGTTTTCACCCACCGCGCGCAGCCGCAGCCCGAAGCGCGTGCGGTAAAGCCCCCACCAGGTCAGCGGCACGCAGGCCAGCCCCAGATAGACCAGGATCGAATGGCCAGACAGGATCTGGCTGTAGACCTGCCCCAGAAGCGGCACCTCGCGCAGCGCCTCGGCGAAGGGCAGATCGAGCCGCTGGAAACGCGCATCGCCCGTCAGCGAGGGCGTGCGCCCGCCCTGCGCGAACCAGCTTTGCGCCACCACCACCGTCATGCCGGCGGCCAGGAAGTTGATTGCCACGCCGGAAATCAGCTGGTTGCCGCGGAAGGTGATGGAGGCCACGCCATGCAGCAGCCCGAAGATCACCGAAGCCAGCACGCCCACCCCCAGCCCCACCCAGGCCGAGCCCGAATAATGCGCGTAAGCCGCCGAGAAGAAGGCTGCGATCAGCAGCTTGCCCTCCAGCCCGATGTCGAAGATGCCCGCCCGCTCGGAGACCAACCCCGCCAGACAGGCAAACAGCAGCGGCGTGGCCAGGCGCAGCGTCGAATCGAGGATCTGAACGATCGTTCCAATATCCATCACGCGCGCCCCCGCAGCATCACGAATACCGCTTCCAGCGGCCTGCGCACCATATTGTCGAGCGCTCCGGTGAACAGGATCACCAGCGCCTGAATGATGACGATCATCTCGCGCGGGATGGAGGTTTCGATGGCCAGTTCAGACCCTCCCTGAAACAGAAAGCCAAAAAGCAGCGCCGCCGGAATGATGCCGAAGGGATGCGAGCGCCCCATCAGCGCCACCGCGATGCCGATGAAACCGGCGCCCTCGACGGCGTTCATCACCAGCCGCTGCGGGCCGCCCATCACCGAATTGACCGCCATCATGCCCGCCAGCGCGCCCGAGATCAGCATCACCACCATGATGATCTTCACGCTTGAGATGCCGGCGTAATGCGCCGCCGGTTCCGACTGGCCGAAGGCCCGGATCTCGAAGCCCAGCCGCGTGCGCCACAGCATCGCCCAGGCCAGAACGCAGGCCACGAGCGCCACGAACAGCATCACATTCGCCGGCCCCGAGCGTGAAAACTCGATCCCCAGCGGCTCAAGGATGTCATGCAGGCGCGGCAGGCGCAGTTGCGCCGGAAAGCGCGCGGTGGCCGGGTCCATCGAGGTCGGTGGGCGCAGCACATGGCTCAGCAGGTAGTTCATCAGCGAAAAGGCAATGAAGTTGAACATGATCGTGGTGATCACGATATGACTGCCACGCCTGGCCTGAAGCCAGGCCGGGATCATCGCCCATAGCGCCCCGAAAAGCGCTGCCGAGGCCATCGCGGCAATGACCGCCGTCCACCAGTTTGGCCAGGGGATGAACAGGCATACGAGTGCCACGCCCAGCCCCCCCAGCATCGCCTGACCCTCGCCGCCGATATTGAACAGCCGCGCCTGAAAGGCGATGGAAACCGCCAGCCCGGTGAACAGGAAATTGGTGGCGTAATAGAGCGTGTAGCCCCAGCCATAGGTCGAACCCAGCGCGCCGTTGACCATCAGTCGGGTTGCGCGCATCGGGTCTTCGCCGATGGCCAGGATCACCAGCGCCGAAAGCGCAAAGGCAATCAGCAGCGAGATCAGCGGCACCAGCGTCACATCGGCCCATTGCGGTATGCGTCGCGCGCTCATGCGGCCTCTCCCGTGACACCGGCCATCAGCAGGCCCAGTTCGCGCGCATTGGTCTGATCGGGCAGGCGCTCGCCCATGATGCGCCCGTCGAACATCACCAGGATGCGATCCGACAGCGACAGGATCTCGTCCAGCTCGACCGAGACCAGCAGGATCGCCTTGCCTTCGTCGCGCAGCGCGATCAGCCGCTGGTGGATGAACTCGATGGCGCCGATATCGACGCCGCGCGTTGGCTGGCCAACCAGCAGCAGGTCGGGGTTGCGCTCGATCTCGCGTGCCAGAACGATCTTCTGCTGGTTCCCGCCCGAGAAACTTTCCGCCGGCAGCCAGCAATTGTCCGGACGCACATCGAAGCGTTCGATCTTGCCGCGCGCATCGCGACGGATGGCTTCATTGTCCATCAGCAGGCGGTTGCGGTTGTATTCGGGCCTGTGGTGATAGCCGAAGGCGACATTTTCCCAGGCCATGAAGTTCAGCACCAGTCCGCAGCGGTGGCGGTCCTCATGGACATGGCCGATCCCCGCGTCGCGCCGGGCAAGTGCATCGTCCTTGCGGCAGCTCAGGTCGAGCGCCGCGCCGTTCATCACCAGGCTGCCGGTGCCGGGGATCATGCCGGCCAGCACTTCCAGCAGTTCCGATTGCCCGTTGCCGGCCACCCCGGCGATGCCCAGGATCTCGCCGGCGTGGATGTCGAAGTTCAACCCGCGCAGCCGTTCCACGCCCTGCCGGTCGATCACGCGCAGATCGCGCGCCTCCAGCACCACCGCGCCGGGTTTGGCCGGGGTCTTGTCCACACGCAGCAAGACCTTGCGCCCGACCATCAGCTCGGCCAGTTCGGTGGGGCTGGTCTGCGCGGTGGTGAGCGTTGCCACCATCTCGCCGCGGCGCATCACCGAAACCTCGTCGGTGACATCCATGATCTCGCGCAGCTTGTGGGTGATCAGGATGATCGTCTTGCCCTGTTCCTTCAGCCCCTTGAGAATGCGGAACAGATGGTCGGCCTCGGCCGGGGTCAGCACGCCGGTCGGCTCATCGAGGATCAGGATACCGGCCTCGCGGTAGAGCGCCTTGAGGATCTCGACGCGCTGCTGATGGCCCACCGAGAGGTTTTCGATCAGCGCATCGGGATCGACCTGCAATTCGTATTCACGCGCCAGATCGGCCAGCAGCTTGCGTGCCTTCGCCAGCGAGGGACCAAGCCGCGCGTGCCCCTCGGCGCCAAGGATCACGTTTTCCAGCACGGTGAAATTTTCCACCAGCTTGAAATGCTGAAACACCATGCCGATGCCCGCGCGGATCGCCGCCAGACTGTCGGTGATCTGCACCGGCGCACCGTCGATGAGCACCTCGCCCGCATCGGCGCGATAGAAGCCGTAGAGGATCGACATGAGGGTCGATTTCCCTGCGCCATTCTCGCCGATGATGCCGTGAATGGTGCCCTTTCGCACCCGGATGTTGATGTCCTTGTTCGCCTGGACCGGGCCGAATGCCTTCGAAATCCCGCGAAGCTCAATGGCTGGGGCGGCAGTAGCCTGCCGCCCCTCTGTTGCGCCGGTTTCCATGGGCCGGGGGCCTTAGTTCACCGAAATCGGGCAGGAGTTGTCCGACATGTAGTCGTGCACCGCCATCTCGCCGCTGATGATCGCGGCTTCGGCGGTGGCGACGGCCTCGCGCATCGCATCGCTGATCAGCGCCTCGTTGTTCTCGTCAAGCGCCCAGCCCACGCCACCGGCGGCCAGATCCATCACATGGATGCCGGTTTCCATACCCGGCCCCTCGCTCATCGCCGAATAGACGGCGTTGTCCACGCGCTTGAGCATCGAGGTCAGCACCTGGCCGGGGTGCAGGTGGTTCTGGTTGCTGTCCACGCCGATCGACAGGATGCCCGAATCGGCCGCCGTCTGCAGCACGCCGACGCCGGTGCCGCCGGCCGCGGCATAGACCACATCCGCGCCCTGGCTGATCTGCGCCGAGGTGATCTCGCCGCCGCGCACCGGGTCGTTCCAGGCTGCCGGGGTGGTGCCCGTATAGTTCACGATCACCGTTGCATCGGGATTGGCCGCGACGACGCCTTGCACATAACCGCAGGCAAAGCGGCGGATCAGCGGAATGTCCATGCCGCCGACAAAGCCCACCGTGCCGCTTTCCGAGGCCATGCCGGCCAGCATGCCCACCAGGAACGAGCCTTCATGCTCGGTAAAGACCACCGAGCGCACATTCGGCTGATCGACCACGCCGTCGATGATGGTGAAGGTGGTGTCGGGGTAGTCGGTGGCGACCTCTTCCAGCACCGACATGAAGGCGAAGCCGGTCATCACGATCGGGTTGGAGCCGCTCTCGGCCAGGCGGCGCAGCGCCTGCTCGCGCTGGGCTTCGGACTGCATCTCGATGTCGCGGTAGGTGCCACCGGTTTCCTGTGCCCAGCGCTCGGCACCGTTATAGGCGGCCTCGTTGAAGGATTTGTCGAACTTGCCGCCCATGTCGTAGATCATCGCCGGGTCGGCAAACGCAGTTCCGGCAAGCAGGGCCGTTACAGCCGTTGCGCCAAGCAGTTTTCGCGTCAGTTTCATCATGTGTCTCCCAGTTGGGGCCTCTGCGCCAGCACGCCAGATATCGGCTTGCTGTCAGCGCAAACAGGCTGGAACAGGCTCGATCTAGGTGCATGCCGCCTTCGGCAGTCAAGTGTTTTTTTACCAAACGGGAAAGCCATGAGTTTCTTGAGAATCGTCTGGTCGGCTCAGGTTAATTCTGCATCGAGCGACTTGCAAAGCATCAATGCGGCCACAGCCGGAGCATTGGCGCGCGAATAGTAGTTTGGCCGCCGTCCGGTGCGGGAAAAGCCGCATTCCTCATAAAGCCGCAGGGCGGCCAGATTGTCCTCGGCGACCTCCAGAAACATTTTCGCAACGCCGTGTGCACGCGCAAGCGGCTCAAACCGGGCGATGAGCCTGCGCGCCTGCCCGCGCCTGCGGGCAACGGGATCGGTGGCGATGGTCAGCAATTCCGCCTCGTCGGCAACGATGCGGAAAAGCGCGAAGGCCGTGTCGTCAGGAGCGGCCAGCAGCACCACGCCGGGGTCTTGCAGCAGTTGGGCGAAGCTTGCCACGCTCCAGGGCGGGGGCGAGGTGAAGCAGCGCGCATGCAGATGGGCAAGGGCCTGCGGGGGCATGGCGGGTTGCGGTGCCGGGCCTGTGGTGGGGGGGGTCATGGCAGCAGGGCTGGCGGCCCCTCGGCCGGCGCGGCGGCGTCGGGTTCGCGCAGATAGAGCGGGGCGGGGCGCGGCTGGGGTTGATGCCGGCGCCGGGCGGCAATGCGCGCGATGGCGGTGCCGATCGGCCAGCGCGGCGCATGGGCGTCGAGCACGCCAAAGGCCCCGGCCTCGGCGATCACGGGGCCAGTGAGTTGCGCGGGATCGCACAGCATCGGCGCCATGCCGTCCCGGTGCAGCCAGCCCTGCCCGCGCGGGGCCGGCACCAGCACCGGCAGCGCCGCGCCCTCCAGCGCCAGCGCATCGAACCGATTGACGCCAACAGCAGGGATGCCCAGCCCCAGCGCCAGCCCGCGTGCAGCAGAGACGCTGATGCGGATGCCGGTAAAGTTGCCTGGCCCGACCCCGACACCCAGCGCGCCCAGATCGCCCCAGCGCAATCCGGCCTCTGCCAGCAGCTCTTCAAGCAGCACCACGAGCCGCTCGCCCTGGCCGCGCCCCATGGCTTCGGTGCGCGCGGCCAGCACGGCATCGCCTTGAACCAGCGCCGCGCAGCACCAGTTCCCGGATGTGTCAAAGCCCAAAACCACCGCGTCGGTGCCCCGCCGGGTTTGCCCCGATCCGGTCTCAGACGGCAACCGGGCGCACCTCGGTCACTTCGGGGATATAATGGCGCAGCAGGTTCTCGATGCCCATCTTCAGCGTCAGCGTCGATGACGGGCAGCCGGCGCAGGCGCCTTTCATGTGCAGATAGACCACCCCGCGCTCGAAGCCGTGAAAGGTGATGTCGCCGCCGTCCTGTGCCACCGCCGGGCGCACGCGGGTATCGAGCAATTCCTTGATCTGCTCGACGATCTCGGCATCGGGGCCATCCTGTTCGGCATGGGCGGCCTCGGCCGCACCCTCCATCACCGGGCGGCCGGACTGGTAATGCTCCATGATGGCGCCCAGAATGGCTGGCTTGATATGCGCCCAGTCAACCGCCTCGGCCTTGGTGACGGTTATGAAATCCGAGCCCAGGAACACCCCCGTCACCCCTTCGGCGGCAAAGATCGCCCGCGCCAGCGGCGAGGGGCCGGCGGCCTCGGCGGCGGGGAAATCGGCGGTGCCCTGGCCCAGCACCGTCTGGCCGGGCAGAAATTTCAGCGTTGCGGGATTGGGGGTGGATTCAGTCTGGATGAACATGGCGCAGCCTCCGTTTGCAACGGATATGCGACCGGGGGATGGGCGAGTCAAGTTGCAGCACGCCAGCCTGTGCTCCGGGGATGTGGCGATACCGGCGCTGCGCCCGGCGGGCGGTCAGCGCAATTCGCGCAGATGCAGGTTCCAGCCGCTCTTGCGCGTCGCGCTATCAAGGCGGATGTCGCTGCGCCGGACTTGCGCCAGGTCACGGGCCTCCAACGGGGTCTCGAAGCGCAGCCCGCAGATGTCGGCCCGGCGCCAGCGCACTTCGGCATGGCGCAGCTTGCCGGCGATCTCCAGTTCGACGGTGTCGCCCGGCGCCAGCCAGTCCACCGGCTTGAGCCGCGCCCCGGTGGCGCTGATGTTGATGATCTGGGTGCGCAGCAACCCGTCGGCGAGCCGCAGCACGGCGGGATAGTCGCAGGGCCAGCGATGGTCGCGGTAACGCATGAGCACACCTCTCCGCTCTGATTTCGTCGGATGCCACCCAGAATCATGCAGAAGAGTTGCGGTCCTGTTAATGCCCGTGCCGATATCCGGGCGGGCGGGCGGGCGGGCGGGTGGCCGTGGCACGCGTCAGTGTTGCAAATATAACGCAGTCACTCTTGCAGCGCTCGCCGCCGCGCCCCACATAGGCAGCAAGGCCCGATAGCGACTGCGCTGATGGTCAGGCAGGCTGCAACAGGGGCGCTTATCAAGGAGACAGTCAATGAACCTGGAAAAATTCACCGAACGGGCCCGTGGCTTCCTGCAGGCGGCGCAAACCATTGCCATGCGCGAAAGCCATCAGCGGCTGGGGGCCGAGCATCTGCTCAAGGCGCTGCTCGATGACGAGCAGGGCATGGCTGCCAATCTGATCCGCCGTGCCGGCGGCACGCCCGAGCGGGTGGCGCAGGCGGTCGATCTGGCGCTGGGCAAATTGCCGCAGGTCTCGGGTGATACCGGCCAGCCCTTTGCCGATCCTTCGCTGGTGCGTGTGCTGGACGAGGCGCAGAAACTGGCCAGGAAGGCAGGTGACAGCTTTGTCCCGGTCGAGCGCATCCTGACAGCGCTGGCGCTGGTGAAAAGCCCCGCGCGCGAGGCGCTGGAGGCCGGCGCGGTGAATGCCCAGGCGCTCAACGCCGCGATCAACGATGTGCGCAAGGGCCGCACCGCCGACAGCGCCTCGGCGGAGGACAGCTATGAGGCATTGAAGAAATATGCCCGCGATCTGACCGCTGCGGCGCGCGAGGGCAAGATCGACCCGATCATCGGCCGCGACGAGGAAATCCGCCGCGCCATGCAGGTGCTTTCGCGCCGCACCAAGAACAACCCGGTGCTGATCGGCGAGCCGGGCGTGGGCAAGACCGCCATCGCCGAGGGGCTGGCGCTGCGCATCGTCAATGGCGATGTGCCCGAATCCCTGCGCGACAAGACGCTGATGGCGCTGGATATGGGTTCGCTGATCGCCGGGGCGAAGTATCGCGGCGAATTCGAGGAGCGTCTCAAGGGCGTGCTCAACGAGGTGACGGCGGCGGCGGGCGAGATCATTCTCTTCATCGACGAGATGCACACCCTGGTGGGTGCCGGCAAATCCGAGGGCGCGATGGATGCCGCCAACCTGATCAAGCCGGCGCTGGCGCGTGGCGAGTTGCATTGCATCGGTGCCACGACGCTCGATGAATACCGCAAGCATGTGGAAAAGGACGCAGCACTCGCGCGGCGCTTCCAGCCGGTGTTCATCAGCGAGCCGACGGTTGAGGATACCATCAGCATCCTGCGCGGCATCAAGGAAAAGTACGAGCTGCACCACGGCGTGCGCATCAGCGACAGCGCACTGGTGGCGGCGGCGACATTGTCGAACCGCTACATCACCGACCGTTTCCTGCCCGACAAGGCGATCGATCTGGTGGACGAGGCCGCCAGCCGTTTGCGCATGCAGATCGACAGCAAACCCGAGGAACTGGATGCGCTGGATCGGCAGATCCTCCAGTTGCAGATCGAGGCCGAGGCGCTGAAGACCGAAGACGATGCCGCCAGCCGCGATCGTCTGGAACGGCTGGAAAGGGAACTGGCCGAATTGCAGGAGCGTTCGGGCGAGATGACCGCCCAGTGGCAGGCCGAGCGCGACCGGCTGGAAGCCGCGCGCGAGATCAAGGAGCAGCTTGACCGTGCCCGCGCCGAGCTGGAATCGGCCAAGCGCGAGGGCAATTTCGGCCGCGCCGGTGAATTGCAGTATGGCCGCATCCCCGCGCTTGAGCGCAACCTGGCCGAGGCCGAGGCCCGCGAGGCCGAGAAGCTGGTGGCCGATGCCGTGCGCCCCGAGCAGATCGCCGAGGTCGTCGAACGCTGGACCGGCATTCCCACCACCAAGATGCTGGAGGGCGAGCGCGAGAAGCTCCTGCGCATGGAGGACGGGCTGCACAAGCGCGTCATCGGCCAGGACCGGGCGGTGCGCGCGGTGGCCAATGCCGTGCGCCGGGCGCGCGCCGGGTTGAACGACGAAGGCCGCCCGCTGGGCAGCTTCCTGTTTCTTGGGCCAACCGGGGTTGGCAAGACCGAGCTGACCAAGGCGGTGGCCGAGTTCCTCTTTGACGATGACAACGCGATGGTGCGCATCGACATGTCGGAATTCATGGAAAAGCACGCTGTCGCCCGGCTGATCGGTGCGCCGCCGGGTTATGTGGGCTATGAAGAGGGGGGCGTGCTGACCGAGGCAGTGCGCCGCCGGCCCTATCAGGTGGTGCTGTTCGACGAGGTCGAAAAGGCCCATCCGGATGTCTTCAACGTGCTGTTGCAGGTGCTGGATGACGGGGTGCTGACCGACAGCCATGGCCGCCGGGTCGATTTCAAGCAGACGCTGATCGTGCTGACCTCGAACCTGGGGAGCCAGGCGTTGAGCCAGTTGCCGGATGGTGCCGACGCAGCCGCCGCACATGCGCAGGTGATGGAGGCGGTGCGCGCCCATTTCCGCCCCGAGTTCCTGAACCGGCTGGACGAGACAGTGATCTTTGACCGGCTTGGCCGTGAGGATATGGACGGGATCGTGACGATCCAGCTTCAGCGCCTGATCAAGCGCCTGGAGGGGCGGCGGATCGTGCTGGAGCCCGACGTTGCGGCGCGCAAGTGGCTGGCTGACAAGGGCTATGACCCGGTTTATGGCGCCCGCCCGCTCAAGCGTGTGATCCAGCGCCATCTGCAGGACCCGCTCGCACAGATGCTGCTGGCCGGCGAGGTGCTGGACGGGGCGAGCGTGCCGGTCAGCGCCGGCTCCGAGGGGCTGATCATTGCCGGGCGCACGCATGCCGCCGACGAGGGCGCGCCGCGCATGAAGATGGTGCACTGACGCCGTGCCGGGCGAACGGAAAGGGGGCGCTGCCCCCTCCTGGCCAGAGGCCAGTTCACCCCCGGGATATTTGCGGCACAAAGACAGTATGGACAGGAAACCGGGCCGGCGCATCATGCAGCCGGCCCGGTGAATTCCGTGTCCTGGTCGGCGCGGCCCGTGACGGCCGCGGCAGGGGGCTCAGCGGTTGGTTTCTTCGTCGATCAGCGCCTCGGCGGCGGCAATGAGAGCCGCGCCGTCGATGCCGCGCCCGGCCAGTTCCTCAACCCAGGCTTCGCGCACCTGCCGGGCTGCGGCGCGCCAGCGCTCCAGTTCCTCGCCCTCGATGGTGATGATCGTATTGCCACGCTGGACGGCGGCGGCACGGCCCGGCGCATCGCCCGCTTCCTGAATGCGCCCGGCCCAGGCCGAGGCCTCGATGCCGGAATTGGCGTCGATGATGGCGCGCAGGTCCTCGGGCAGGTCGTCATAGGCATCGCGGTTCATGGCGAAGAAGAAGAAGGTGGTGTAAAGCCCGCGGTCGCCGCCGAATTCGGTGTGCGTGTCCACGAGTTCGGGCACACGCAGCACCTGCGTCACTTCCCATGGGATCACCGCGCCCTCGATGACATTGCGCGACAGGGCTTCGGGCACCTGCGGCACCGGCATGCCGACGGCGGTGGCGCCGAGGGTCTCCAGCAGACGGGTGGCGATGCGAGTGGGGCCGCGCACGGTACGGCCCTGCACATCCTCGATGCGCTCGATGGCGGGGGCATTCATGTGGAAGATGCCCGGCCCGTGGACATGCACGGCGAGCATGTGCACATCGGCGGTTTCCTGCTGCATATGCGCTTCATGGAACCGCCAGGCCGCGCGCGAGGTGGCCTCGGCGTTCGACATCATGAAGGGCAACTCGAAGGTTTCGGACGCCGGGAAGCGACCCGGCGTGTAGCCAGCCACCGTCCAGACGATATCGACGATGCCCTCGCGCGCCTGATCATAGAGCGCGGCCGGCGTGCCGCCGAGCGCCATGGCGGAATAGACCTCCACATTGAGCCGCCCGCCCGATTCCTGTGTTACCTTTTCGGCCCAGGGGATGATGAAATCGGCGGGCACGGTTCCGCCGGGGGGCAGGAACTGATGCACCCTGAGGGTGATTTCCTGCGCCTTGGCGACGATTGGGGTGAGCAGGGCGCCGAGCGCCACGCAGCCGGCCAGCGCCGCCGACAGGACTGTTCTGGTGATCATGGTATCCTCCCTGGTGCCTGTTGGTGTGGAGGCTGCTGGCGCCCTGATCGCGGCGGCATTCGCCTTCCGTGGCAATGCTTGCCATACTGGTTGAATGTTACAACAGTTTTTCCTTGGCGCCGGCCGGGCGCGAGACGCCGCGGTGCATCGGCCTGCGCGGGCATGCGGCGCGCGTCTGCGGTGCCCGTCAGTAGCGCGTTCGGCGCGGCGGGTCATATAGGCCAGCCGTCACCGCGCTATGCGCCGGCGAATGGATCATCAGGATAGCCTACGCCGGTCAGATAGAGCCCGTGCGGCGGGCTGACTGGGCCGCAGGCGTTGCGGTCGCGCGCCGCCAGGGCCTCGGCGACGCGCTCGTGCGGCCAGGCACCGGCGCCGACGCGTTCGAGCGTGCCGACCATGGAACGCACCTGATTGTGCAGGAAGGAACGTGCCCGCAGCGTGAAGCGGAACTCCCGCCCCGTGCCGGTCTGCATCTCGTGGATGCTGAGTTCGTCAAGCGTCTTGAGCGGGCTTTTCGCCTGACAGAGGCTGGCGCGAAAGGTGGTGAAGTCATGATGGCCGACAAGCGCGCGAGCGGCTTCGCGCATCGGTTCCAGTTGCAGCGCATGGCGCACCTGCCAGACCAGCCCGGCCTCATGCACCAGCGGCGCGCGGCGACTGACCAGCCTGAACAGATAGCGCCGCTCGGTTGCGCTGAAGCGGGCATGGAAGGTATCGGGCACTTGCGCGCAGGCGGTAATCGCGACGGGGTGCGGGCGCAGGTGGTGGTTGAGCGCCTCCTGTAGCCGCCCGGCGGGCCAGGCGCGGCTCATATAAGCATGCGCGACCTGCCCGGTGGCATGCACGCCGGTATCGGTGCGCCCGGCGGCGGCAAGGGTGGGAGCGGCGGGGTCAAGCCGGGCCAGCGCCGCTTCGAGCGCGCCCTGCACCGAGGGCTGACTGCTCTGGCGCTGCCAGCCACAAAACGGCGCGCCGTGATATTCGATGCGAAAGGCATAGCGGGGCATGGGGCGGCTCTAACGGCTGGTCGCGGGTGCGGCAATGGGGCGTGTCGATGGGTGGGGCGTTCAGGCTTCGTCCTGAAGGATGGCGGCCAGTCCGGCGCGGTAATCGGGATAGGCCAGTTGCACCCCCAGTTCGCGCACCACGCGCACCGAGCGCAGCCGTTTGCTTTCGGCATAGAACGAACGCGCCATGGGACTGAGTGCCGCGCCGTCAAAGGGCTCTTCGGGCGGGCGGGCGATGCGCAGAAGATCGGCAGCATGAGCGATGACATCCTGTGGGGGCGCGGGCTCGGCGTCGCACAGGTTGAAGGGGCCGGTGGCGCGGGCCAGGGCGGCAGCGGCAATGATGCGGCCCAGATCGGCGACATGGATGCGGTTGAACACCTGCCCCGGCTTGACCACGCGGTGCGCCCGCCCCTCGCGCAGCGCGGTTATTGCCGAGCGCCCGGGGCCATAGATGCCGGCAATGCGAAACAGCGCCACGCCAGCGCCATGCGCCGCACCCAGCGCCTGCCAGCCGTGTTCGGCCGCCAGCCGTGCCTTGCCGCGCTCGGTGCCGGGTTCAAGCGGCGCGGTCTCGTCCAGCCAGTCGCCGCCGGCATCGCCATAGACGCTGGAGGCCGAAAGATAGCCGATCCAGCGCAGATGCGGCGCGGCCAGCCCGTCCAGAGCGGCCAGAACCGGATCGCCTTGATGCGCACCGCCCTTGCCGCGCGGTGGCACCGAACTGATCAGATGCGTGGCCTGCGCCAGTGCCGCGCCAAGCGCCTTGCCCCCGGCGTCACCTTGCCAGAGCACTGCCTCCAGCCCGGCGCTGGCAAGGTCGCGCGCCTTCTCGGGGTTGCGGGTGGTGGCCAGCACGCGCCAGCCCTGTGGCAGCGCGCTCGCCGCCGCCGCTGCGCTGTAGCCGTGGCCGATGCTCAAAAGGACAGGTTGCATGGCGCAAATATGCCCGTGTCGCGGGCGCGGGCAAGGGCTTTCCACCTGTCGCCGTGCAGCCTATTGTCCCCCAGACAGCCGCAGCGCAGGAGCGCCCATGCCCGTCGGGGCCCTGACCGATCGCATCAGCCAGACCGTCGAGGCCGTCAATGCCACGGTTTCCGAGGCATTCTTCGAGCCGGTCCTGCGTTTGGGCGTGACCGGTCTGAGCCGGGCGGGCAAGACGGTTTTCATCACCGCACTGGTGCACAACCTGACCGAGCCGGGGCGGATGCAGGGCATGCGGGCCTTCGCGCAGGGCCGCGTGCAGGGCGCGTGGCTGCAACCCCAGCCGGATCTGACGCTGCCGCGCTTCGATTACGAGGCCCATCTGGCGGCGCTGGGCGCCCGCCCGCCGCAATGGCCGCAAAGCACCCGCGCGCTCTCGGAACTGCGGCTGTCGTTCCGGCTGGCGCCCTCGGGGGTCTTGGGCTTGCTGGGCGCGCCGCGACGGTTGCATCTGGATATCGTCGATTACCCCGGCGAATGGCTGCTCGATCTGGCGCTGATGCGGAAATCCTATGCCGACTGGTCGCGCGAGACCCTGGCACGCCTGCACACCCGCCCCGAGGCGCGCGCCTTCATGGCCGCGCTGGGTGCCGTTGATCCGGGCGCAGCGCATGACGAGGGCATCGCCCGGCGCATGGCGACGGCCTTTACCGCCTGTCTGGCGCAGGCGCGTGCGGCGGGCTGGTCGGATTGCACGCCGGGGCGCTTTTTGTTGCCCGGCGATCTTGAGGGCTCGCCGGTTCTGACCTTCGCGCCGCTGCCAGTGCCTGATCGGCCCCGCCGCGCCAGCCTCTGGTGGCAGATGCAGCGCCGTTATGAGGGCTACAAGGCCCGTGTGGTGCGGCCCTTCTTCGAGACCCATTTCGCCCGGATTGACCGGCAGGTGGTGCTGGTCGATGTGCTCGATGCGGTGCATCGCGGTCCGGCCGCGCTAGAGGATCTGCGCCGCGTCATGGCCGAGGTGCTGGGGGCCTTTCGTCCCGGTGACAACCGGTTTCTCAACACCTTGCTGCGTGGTCGGCGGGTAGAGCGGATCCTGTTTGCCGCCACCAAGGCCGATCATCTGCACCACAGCCAGCATGCGCGGCTCACCGCGCTGACCGAGGCATTGTTGCGCGATGCGCACGACAGGGCACGCTTTCGCGGTGCGGAAACGGCGGCGGTGTCGCTGGCGGCCTTGCGTGCCACCACCGAGGAGCGGCGCCTGCATCAGGGCATCGAGCACGATCTGGTGCGCGGCACCACCGCCGAGGGCCGGCAGGCCGCCTTTCATCCCGGCGATCTGCCGCTTGATCCGCTACGTCTGCTTGAGCCGGCCCGCGACGGGGGCGAGCGCTGGATGCAGCAGGATTTTGCCGCCATGCACTTTGCCCCGCCGCTGCTGGAGCGCGTGCCGGGCCAGGGGTTGCCGCATATCCGGCTGGACCGCGCGGCCGAATTTCTGCTGGGCGACCGGCTGGTCTGACGATGGTGCAGCAAGGGGTAACGAGGGGTAACGAGGGGCAGGGCCATGAGCGAACCCGATAGCGAACCCGAAAGCAAAGCCGGCGGCAATGGCCGCAAACCGGCGGGGCCGGTGTTCATTGAGCTTGAGGCCGGCGCTCCGCCCCCCGATGTCGGTGCCGCCGATCCGATCGACGCGGTCGCGCCGCCGCAGGGCCGCGCGATGCACATGGCGATGACGGGCCTTGTGCGCGGCGGCCCCTCGGGGTTGGCGGCACTTTTCTGGGGTGCGGCGGCGGGGCTGGTGCTGATGGCGCTGGGGCTGGCGGCCTGGGATCTGGTGCAGGGTTTGCTGGCGCGGTTCCCGGCGCTGGGTTGGCTGGCGGCGGGGCTGGCCGGGGTGCTGGCGGCGGGGCTAAGTCTGGCCGTGCTGCGTGAACTGGCCGGCTATCGCCGCCTGCGCCGGCTGGACTGGCTGCGTCAGCGCGCCGATGCTGCCCTGCAAGCGCAGGATCTGGAGGGCGCGCGCGCCGTGATGCGCACGCTGGGGCGGCTCTATGGCGAGCCCGGCCCCGCGACCGAGGTCGCCCTGGCCGAGGCGCTGGATGTCCGGGCGCTGATCGAGGGCGCCGAGGCACGCCTTCTGCTGGTGCTGGATGGCCAGGCGCGCGCCGAGGTCGAAGCCAGCGCCCGGCAGGTGGCGATGATCACCGCGCTGGTGCCGCTGGCGCTGGCCGATGTGGCGGCGGCGCTGATCTGCAACCTGCGCATGATCCGCCGCATTGCCACGCTCTATGGCGTGCGCGCCGGGATGATCGGCAACTGGCGGCTGGCGCGGGCGGTGGTGGGGCATCTGCTGGCCACCGGCGCGCTGGCGGTGGGTGATGACATGCTGGGCACGCTGGCCGGCGGCGGGGTGCTTTCCAGGGTGTCGCGCCGGTTTGGCGAGGGGGTGCTCAATGGTGCGCTGACCGCGCGCGTGGGGCTTGCCGCGCTCGAGATCTGCCGCCCGCTGCCCTTCGTGCTGGGCCAGCGCCCGGCGCTGAGCGCGGTTGTCGGGCGGGCGCTGCGCGGTGCGTTTGTCCGCGACCCGCAATGAATGCGCCCCCGGCACTAGGGCACCGGGCCGGCATCCGGGCGCGCTGGGGCGTGATGGGAGCGTGATGGGGGTGCGGGCGACAGGGGCGAAGCGTTGCAGAAATACAAGTACACAATGGCGCACCGCCTCGCCGGGTGCCGAAAGCTGGCGCAAGGCTTTCCAGCCGCTCCCTTGCGGCGCTAAGCAAGGGCGCATGATCTGATCCCAGCCCCTCAGCGAAGCATCCGCCATGCCGCCTGCCACACCGCCTGCCACACCCTCTGCCACCAAGGCTGCCAATCCATCGCTTGCCGATCATCCGCTGCGCTACGCGCTTGCCAATGAATTGCACGCCCGCCCCGCGCCGGTCATCGCGGTGCCGGGGACAGCGGTTTTCGTGGCACTCAAGCCCGTCGATGATGCCGCCGCGCGCGAGCGTGGCACCGACCGGGCGCATCTGCTGGCGCTGCTGGAGCGCCATGGCGCCGTGCACCCGCCGCCCGGTGCCACACATCACGGTTGCGCGCTGGGCCGGCACGGTCTGAAATGGGAAAACCACACCGAGTTCACCACCTACACCGCCTTTGCCGAGGGGCTTCCTGCGCATCCTTTCGATCCAGCGGCCTTTGGCGTCTTTCCCGCCGACTGGCTGGCGGCGGCGCCCGGCGTGCGAATCACCTCGATTCATCTGCATGTCGAACATCTGCCAATGCAGGACGCCGACAGCGTTGACGCGGCGGGTGTCGCGCAACGGCTGGGCGCATGGTTCGTGGCCGAAAGCCTGGCCTGCGCATGGGTGCTCGATGGCGCGGCGATCGTGGCCTCGGATTTCCGTATCGATCCGGCGGGGCATGTGCGCATGGCGGTTTTCGTGCATCCTGATACCGGGCCGCAGCGGGTGGGACGGATCGTGCAGCGGCTGTGCGAGATCGAAACCTACAAGAGCATGTCGATGCTGGGGCTGGCGCGCGCGCGCAAGGTTTCCGACGCCATTGCCGGGCTGGACCGGCGGCTGACCGAGCTGGTGGGCGATATGGCTGCCGGGCTGCCGCGAGCCGAGGAGGCGCTGGGCGCGTTGATGGGCGTTTCGGCCGAGCTGGAGCGCATGGAGGTGGCGGCCTCGTTCCGCTTTGGCGCAACGCGCGCCTATGAGGCGCTGGTGCATTCGCGCATCCAGGTGCTGCGCGAGGCGCGTTTCCAGGGCCGCCAGTCGCTGGGCGAATTCATGCAGCGCCGGTTTGATCCGGCCATGCGCACCGTCAAGGCCGCCGAGGGCAGGCTGGCCACGCTTTCGGAACGCGCCATGCGCGCCGGGCGGCTGCTGAGCACCCAGGTTGAGGTGGCGCGCTCGGCGCAGAATCAGGCGCTCTTGCAAAGCATGGACCGGCGCGCGGCGCTTCAGTTGCGCCTGCAACATACTGTCGAGGGGCTTTCGGTGGTGGCGATCAGCTATTACGCGGTGGGGCTGGCGGGCAACATGGTGCTGCCGCTGGCCGAGCATGCCGGGCTGGGCCGAACCGCCATGCTGGCCATGCTGACCCCGCTGGTGATCGGGCTGGTGTGGCTGGCGGTGCGCGCCATCCGGCGCCGACTGGGATGAGCGGCTTGCGCTGACCCGTCCGGCCACCCTTTCCCTTGGCGTGCAACCTGCTATTTAAGGCCGGTCGTTTTTTGCCAAAGGCAGCCCATGGCCGCGCGCTTCCGTCTGACCCTCGCCCAGTTCAACCCCACGCTGGGCGCGTTGCGCTCCAATGCCGACAAGGCCCATGCCGCATGGGTGGCGGGCCGTGCGGCGGGGGCCGATATGGTGGCCCTCCCCGAGATGTTCCTCACCGGCTACCAGACGCAGGATCTGGTGATGAAACCGGCGTTTCTGGCCGATGTCGAGGCGGTGCTGCACGCGCTGGCGCTGCGCTGCGCCGAGGGGCCGGCGCTGGGCATCGGCGCGCCGCATTCCGAGGGTGGGCAGATCCATAATGCCTGGCATGTGTTTGAGCGCGGGCGCGTGAGCGCGGTGATCAAGAAGCACCACCTGCCCAATGACACGGTGTTCGACGAAAGACGCGTCTTCACACCGGGCGATGTTTCCGGCCCCTATCGCGTGGGGCCACTGCGCATCGGCACGCCGATCTGCGAGGATGCCTGGCACGAGGATGTGCCTGAGGCGCAGGCTGAATCGGGCGCGCAGATCCTGCTGGTGCCCAACGGCTCGCCCTATTCGCGCGAGCGTTTCGACGTGCGCATGGGGCAGATGGTGGCGCGGGTCGTCGAAACCGGGCTGCCGC
Organism: Pararhodobacter sp.; assembly: GCA_046295695.1. Lineage (GTDB taxonomy): Bacteria > Pseudomonadota > Alphaproteobacteria > Rhodobacterales > Rhodobacteraceae > Pararhodobacter. The sequence goes on from JBKBMS010000002.1 coordinate 421,109, forward strand.
TGGTCTATCTGAACATGGTTGGCGGGCAGGATGACCAGGTCTTCGACGGCGCCAGCTTCGTGCTCAATCCCGGCGGCGCGCTGGCCACCCTGCTGCCGGGTTTTGACGAGCATCTGGCGCATGTCGATTTCCACGAAACCCCGGAAGGCTGGCGCGCCATGCCGGGCGAGCGCGCGCCCATGCCCGATGCCATCGAGCGCGATTATCAGGCCATGGTCACCGGTACGCGCGATTATCTGCTCAAATCGGGATTCGAACGGGTGGTGCTGGGGCTTTCGGGCGGGGTGGATTCGGCGCTGGTGGCGGCGATCGCCACCGATGCGATCGGTCCGCAGGCGGTGCATTGCGTGATGCTGCCGTCGCGCTTCACCGCGCGCGAGTCGCTCGAAGACGCGGCCGCCGTGGCGCAGGCGCTGGGCTGCCGGCTGGACGAGGTGCCGATCACCGGCCCGCAAGACGCCGTGACCGGGGCGCTGGCGCCGCTGTTCGCCGGCCTTGCCCCCGATGTCACCGAAGAGAACATCCAGTCGCGCTTGCGCGGGCTCTTGCTGATGGCGCTGTCGAACAAGACCGGGGCGCTCTTGCTGACCACCGGCAATAAATCCGAAATGGCGGTGGGTTACGCCACGATCTATGGCGACATGAACGGTGGCTTCAACCCGATCAAGGATCTCTACAAGACGCGGGTTTTCGCCGCCTGCCACTGGCGCAACGCCAATCACCGCCCCTGGATGCAAGGCCCCGTCGGCCCGGTGATCGCCGAGCGGGTGATCGAAAAACCGCCCTCGGCGGAATTGCGCGAAAACCAGCGCGACGATGACAGCCTGCCGCCCTATCCGGTGCTCGATGCGATCCTTGAAGGGCTGGTGGAGCGCGACGCCTCGGTGGCCGAACTGCTGGCCGAGGGGTATGACCGCGCCACGATCAAGCGCGTCGAGCACCTGTTGATGATTTCGGAATGGAAGCGCTTTCAGGCCGCGCCGGGCGTGCGACTGACGCAGCGCGATTTCGGGCTGGACCGGCGCTACCCGCTGGTCAATCACTGGCGCGATCCGGGCTGATCGCACGCCGGCCGCCGCCGGATGCAAGCCCGACGGGTGCGCTCGGGCAACACCCTGCCGGGCCGGTGCAGGCGGGGCTTTCCTTGCAGCACGCAAACCGCTATTCTGACACAAATACGAACCCCATCAGGGGCAATGCCGTATGCGGGTCGCAAGCTCGGGCGTCAGGCTCGGCACTCTCGCAGGCGCGGATACGAGGGCAGTATGGCACGAGCAGCGAACAGGGAAATTCCCAAACGGGCGGGGTTGGCGCTGGCCTGTGGGCTGGCACTGGGTCTGGTGTTGGGCGGTTGTGCAATGAACGGCGGCAGCGATGCCAGCCGCGCCGGCGGCGGGCTTGACCTGCTGGGCGGAGCGGCGCGCACCGTCGAGCGCGATGTCGAGGCGCCGGATGTCTTCAGCCTTGAAGAGCCGGGCCTGTGGGATGGTCGCCCGTCGCTGGGCGGGGTCTGGGTGGCGCATCCCGATGTGCGCGATCCCGAGCGGGTGGTCATCCGCAACGGCCAGAACGGCGAAACGGTGATCGGTGCGCTTTTCCGGCGCGAACGCGAGAACCCCGGCCCGCGGTTTCAGATTTCATCCGAAGCGGCGAATGCGCTGGGCATCCTGCCGGGCCAGCCGACCACCCTGCGGGTCACGGCCTTGCGGTTGCAGACCCTTGAGGTCGAAGCCCCCGCCGCGCAGACCGCATCGACCGCCGCATCGGCGGCGGATGCCGAGAGTGGCGCGGTCGCAAGCGTCGAGATCACGCAGGCGGACGAGGCTCCGCGTCGCGGGCTCTTTGGTGGCGTTTTCCAGCGTCGTTCCGCTGACGCGCCAGCGCGCGCGCCCGAAGCCATCGCCGAGACGGCGCTGGCGGCCCCGACAGGTGCGGGCGTCGCACCCGCCGACCCGGTCGTGGTGCCAGCCGCGCAACCGACGAGCACCGGAACGAGCACCGGAGCGCAAACACAAGCGCGCGAAAACCGTGGCTTGCTTGGCGGGCTCTTCAGCCGTCGCCAGCCCGAGCCGGAACCGGCAACCATTCCGCTGCCCGAAACCGCCATGGCGCAGCCTGCGCCGCAGATCGCCCCGCAACCCGCGGTTCAGGGCAGCGTGCAACCAGCTTCCGCCTCCGCCTCTGCCTCTGGCGTGGCTTCGGCGCTTGACCGGCCCTTCGTGCAGATCGGTATCTTCAGTGTCGAAAGCAACGCCGACAATGCGCGCCGGCAGATGCAGGCGGCGGGGCTGAACGCGGAAATTCGTCGCGGCCGTGCCAATGAGCGTGATTTCTGGCGCGTCGTCGTCGGCCCGGCGGCAACGCAGGATGCACGCGGCGCGATCCTGCGTCAGGTGCGCGGGCTTGGCTTCGCCGATGCTTACGCGGTTGTGCGCTGAGCGGGTTTGAAATCCGCCCGGCACTGGGGCACATTGGCAGCAATCGTGGCGTCCCCGGCTGGCCGGCGGCGCCCTCGGCCCAGGAACGGAGCTGTCGATGCCCATGACCCGTATTCGCGCGCTGATCTGTGGCGCCCTTTTCGCATTGTCGCCTGTGCTGGCGTCACCGGGCCTGGCCCAGCTCGATTATGATGGTCGCGCGCCCAATGTGCTGGTGATGGATTACGCCAGCGGCCAGATCCTCGTCGAGCGCAACGCCGACGTGCCCCTGCCGCCGGCCTCGATGTCGAAGCTGATGACCCTCAACATGCTGTTCGAGGCGCTGGTCGACGGCCGGGTGCAGATGGACACGACCTTCAGCGTATCGCAGCGCGCGCATGCGATGGGTGGCTCAAGGATGTTCCTGGAGCTGCGCCACCGCCCCACCGTCGAGGATCTGATTCGCGGCATTGCCGTGCTGTCGGGCAATGACGCCACGGTTGTCGTTGCCGAAGGGCTGGCCGGCACGGAGGATAACTTTGCCCGCCTGGCGACCGCACGCGCGCGCCAGCTCGGCATGGAGAACACCACGCTGATGAATGCCTCGGGCTGGCCGCACCCGGAGCACCGCATGAGCCTGCGCGACCTGGCGATCCTGGCGCGGCACATGTTGGAGGAACATGGGGAATATTACCCCTATCTGGCCGAGCGCGAATTCACCTGGAACAACATCACCCAACCCAACCGCGTGCCGCTCCTGGGCGCCGGGCTGGGGCTTGACGGGCTCAAGACCGGGCATACCAGCGAGGCAGGCTACGCCCTGACCGGCTCGGCGGTGCAGGGTGAGCGGCGGGTGATCTTTGTGTTCTCCGGCCTCAGCAGCGAACGCGAGCGCGCCGAAGAGGCCGAGCGCATCATCAACTGGGCGTTTCGTCAGTTTTCGGAGCTTGGCGTCGCCAGCGAGGGCCAGGCCCTTGCCGAGGCCGAGGTATGGATGGGCGCGTCGGCGCGCGTGACGCTGGTCGCGCCGCGCGATTATACCGTGGTGGTGCCGGTTTTCGCCGAGGGCGAAACCACCGCGCGGGTCGAGTATGACGGGCCTGTCGCGGCACCGATTGCCGAGGGGCAGGAACTGGCGCGGCTGGTGATCAGCACGCCGGGAATGGCGGAACTGTCGCTGCCGCTGGTGGCCGGCCACGACGTTGCCGAGGGCGGCTTCATGCCGCGCATGCGCAGTGCGGCCGTGGTGCTGGCCGGGCATCTCGGGCTTGTCGCGCGCTGACAAGCGGATAAGAAACCGCAGCGCGACAGGAGCGGGGGCAGGCAGTGGGCATCTTCATCACGCTGGAAGGGATCGACGGTTCGGGCAAATCCACCCAGGCGCGGCTGCTGGCCACGGCGCTTGGCGCGCGGCTGACGCGCGAACCCGGCGGCTCCCCCGGCGCCGAGGAAATCCGCAGTCTGCTGGTGGCGGGCGATGCCGGGCGCTGGTCGCCGGAAACCGAGATCCTGCTCTTCACCGCCGCACGGCGCGATCATCTGGAAAAGACCATCCTGCCGGCGCTGGCCGAAGGGGCGGTGGTGGTGTGCGACCGCTTTGCCGATTCCACCCGCGTTTATCAGGGCGCGGCGCGCGCGGCGCTGCGGGAAAAGGTTGATCTGCTGCACGCGGCGATGATTGGCCGCGAGCCTGATCTGACCTTCGTCATCGACATGGACCCCGATGAGGCGCTGCGGCGCGGGCTGGCCCGGCGTTCGGGCGAGGACCGTTTCGAATCGCTCGGCGCGGATTTCCAGCATCGCTTGCGCGCGGGCTTTCTGGCGCTTGCGCGCGAGTATCCGGCGCGGGTGCGCCTGATCGACGGCAACCGCCCGGTCGCGGCCGTTGCCGCCGAGGTTGCGGGCATCGCGCGAGGGTTTCTGAAGGGGCGTGGCCATGGCTGAGGCTCAGGCCGCCTTCGAGCCCGACCGCGTGCAAGGCGCACCGCATCCGCGCGAAACGGCGCAGCTTTTCGGGCAGGCCCCCGCCGAGGCCGCCTTTCTTGAGGCGTTCAGAAGCGGACGCATGCATCATGGCTGGCTGATCACCGGGCCGCGCGGTGTGGGCAAGGCGACGCTGGCCTGGCGCATCGCGCGATTCTTGCTGGCCAGCCCCGCAGCGGATGACGGTCTTTTCGGCGCACCCCCGCCGCCCGCCGATCTGTCGGTGCCCGCCGATCACCCGGTGGCGCGCCGTGTCGCGGCGCTGTCCGAGCCGGGGTTGAAGCTGATCCGGCGCAGTCTGAACGAGCGCGGCGTGCTTCGCCAGATCATCGCCGTCGAGGATGTGCGTGAGTTGCGCAGCTTCTTTGGCCTCTCGGCGGCAGACGGCGGGTGGCGGGTGGTGATCGTCGATGCCGCCGACGAGATGAACCCCAATGCCGCCAACGCGCTGCTGAAACTGCTGGAAGAACCGCCCGCCGGCGCAGTGCTGCTGCTGGTGGCGCATCAACCCTCAAGGCTCTTGCCGACGATCCGCTCGCGTTGCCGCGCGTTGCGGCTGGCGCCTCTGGGGGCGCAGGACATGGCGGCGGCGCTTTCGCAGGCGCAGGGCGAGGCTGGCGCGGAAGACCCCCTTGACCCCGCGCAGGCCGTGGCGCTGGCCGAACTGTCGGGCGGCTCGGTGGGCGAAGCGGTGCGCATTCTGGGGCAGGACGGGCTGGCGCTCTATGCGCAGCTCATCGCACTGATGTCGGGCCTGCCGGCGATGGACCGCAACGCCCTTCAGGCGCTTGCCGACGGGCTTGCCGCGCGCGGCGCCGAGGCGCGCTTCGATCTGACAGTGCGGCTGGTCGATCTGGCGATGTCGCGGCTGGCGCGCGCCGGGGCCAGCGGCCTGTCCCCGCCCGAGGCCGCGCCCGGCGAAGCCGCGCTGCTCGGTCGGCTTGCACCCGATCCCGCCGCCGCGCGGCTCTGGGCGGAACTGGCGATGGAACTGGGCGTGCGGGCGCGTCAGGGCCGGGCGGTCAACCTTGACCCTGCCGCGCTGGTGCTGGATATGTTCCTGCGAATCGAAGCCGCCGCCAGAACGCTGGCCCCCCGAACGCCGCCCCGCTGAGGCCCGATGAGGCTTGACATGACCTTGCCGCAAATCGTTGACAGCCACACCCATCTCGATTTCCCCGATTTCGACGATGAGCGCGACGCGGTCATCGCGCGCGCCCGCGATGCCGGGGTGGCGCGCATGATCACCATCGGCACCCGGCTGCGCAATGTGCCGCGCATCCGCGCCATTGCCGAAGCTCATGAGGGGGTGTTCTTTTCGGTGGGAACCCATCCGATGAGCGTGGCCGAGGAGCCGATGGCCACGCTGGATGAACTGCTCGCACTCTCGGCGCATCCCAAATGTGTGGGCATCGGCGAGAGCGGGCTGGATTACCATTACACCGCTGAAAGCGCCGCCGAGCAGCAGCAAAGCCTGCGGCTGCATATCGAGGCCGCGCGGCGCACCGGGCTGCCGCTGATCGTGCATGCCCGCGCCGCCGACGAGGACATGGCCCGCATCCTGAGCGAGGAGCACGCGCGCGGTGCCTATGGGGCGGTGATGCATTGCTATTCCTCGGGCGCCGAACTGGCCCGCCGGGCGCTGGACCTGGGCTTCTATCTTTCGGCATCAGGGATCGCGGCCTTTCCGCGCAGTCAGGCGTTGCGCGACATCCTTGCCGCCGCCCCAGTTGAGCGCATACTGGTGGAAACCGATGCGCCCTATCTGGCGCCGCCGCCCCATCGCGGCAGGCGCAACGAGCCCGCCTATACCGCGCTGACCGCCCGCGCCATCGCCCCGCTCTGGGGCATGAGCTATGAGGCTTTCGCGCGTCAGACCACGGCCAATTTCGATTGCCTGTTCGCCAAGGCTGCCGCCTGGGCCCGAGCCGCCTGATGGCCCGGTTGCGCGCGACGATCCTTGGTTGCGGCTCATCGGGCGGGGTGCCGCGTCTGGGCGGTGAATGGGGCGAATGCGACCCGGTCGAGCCGCGCAACCGTCGCCGGCGCTGCTCGCTCCTGCTGGAGCGTATCGGCCCCGATGGTGTTACGCGGGTTCTGATCGACACCGCGCCAGACCTGCGCGAGCAGTTGCTCGACGCCGGGGTGGGGGTGCTCGATGCGGTGGTCTATACCCACAGCCATGCCGATCATGTGCATGGTATCGATGACCTGCGCATGATTGTCTACAATACACGCAAGCGGCTGACCGTCTGGGCCGATGGCCCCACGCAGGAGGCGCTGATGTCGCGCTTCGGTTATGCTTTCGTGCAGCCCGCCGGCTCGCCCTATCCGCCGATCCTGACGATGCGCACCATCGAGCGGGCTTTCGCCATCGAGGGGGCGGGCGGTGCGATCACCTTTCAGCCCTTCCGGGTCAATCACGGCGCGACGGACGCGCTGGGCTTTCGCATCGGCGATCTGGCCTATCTGCCCGATGCGGTGCAAATCCCCGAGGAAAGCTGGCCATATCTCGACGGGCTGGAATGCTGGATCGTCGATGCCCTGCGCCGCCGACCGCACCCCACCCATGCCCATCTGGCGATGACGCTCGAATGGATCGCCCGCGCCCGGCCGCGCCGCGCGGTGCTGACCAACATGCATGTCGATCTCGACTATGCCACGCTGGCGGCTGAAACCCCCGCCCATGTCGAGCCCGCCCATGACGGCATGGTGCTGGAGTTCGCGGTGTGAGCGGCGCGCTTCCGTTCAGCAGGACACGCTAGAATGCAGGCGCTGGTCGATGTCATCCTGCCGGTGTTTCTGGTCGTGGCCTTCGGCTATGGCGTGGTCTGGCGTGGCTGGATGGGGGCCGATACCGTCGATGCGTTGATGAAGTTCACGCAGAACTTCGCCATTCCCTGTCTGCTGTTTCTGGCTATCGCCCGGCTTGATCTGGGGCAGGAGTTCGACTGGCGGCTGCTGGCGAGTTTCTATGCCGGCGCGTTGAGCGGCTTTGCGCTGGGCTTGCTGGCGGCGCGCTACCTTTTCGCACGCGACTGGGAGGATGCGATCGCCGTCGGCTTCATCTGCCTTTTCTCCAACTCGCTGCTGCTGGGCCTGCCGATCACCGAACGCGCCTATGGGCCCGAGGCGCTGGCCGCCAACTACGCCATCATCGCCGTGCATTCGCCGATCTGCTATCTGGTGGGGATCACCGCGATGGAGGGCGTGCGCGCCCGTGGCCGGGGGATCGGTGCCACGCTGCTTCAGGTGCTGGGCGGTGTGATGCGCAATGCGCTGGTCATTGGAATCACGTTGGGGGTGGCGGTCAATCTGGCTGGCGTGCCGCTGCCCGGGGCGTTGTGGCAGGCGCTGGAACTCATCGCCCGGGCGGGTCTGCCGGCGGCACTTTTCGGACTGGGGGGCGTGCTCTATCAGTATCGCCCGGAAGGCGATCTGCGGCTGATCCTGTGCGCCTGCGCGATCTCGTTGCTGGTGCATCCGGCCATTGTCTGGGTGTTGGGAAGCGGCCTCGCACTGAATGAGGCACAGTTCCGCTCGGCTGTAGTGACGGCGGCCATGGCGCCAGGGGTCAATGCCTATGTCTTTGCCAACATGTATGGCCGTGCCCGGCGCGTCGCGGCCTCGTCGGTGCTGATCGGCACGGGGGCTTGTGTGTTCACCGCCTGGCTCTGGATGACCGCGCTGGGCTGACGCGACTGGCTGTGGCCTGGCGGGCCGGTCCGGGGGCGCAGAGCGGTTTCAGCCACGCGGCGGGACGCGGGTGATCCTTGCCCCCAGCGCGTTGAGGCGCTCGTCGATGCGCTCATAGCCGCGCTCGATCTGCTGGGCGTTGTTGATCGTCGAGGTGCCTTCGGCGCACATTGCGGCGATCAACATGGCCATGCCGGCGCGGATATCGGGGCTTTCAAGCCGCGCGCCGCGCAGTTTCGACGGGCCGGCGACAATGGCGCGATGCGGATCGCACAGCACGATGCGCGCGCCCATGGCGATCAACTTGTCGACAAAGAACATCCGCGATTCGAACATCTTTTCGAACATCATCACCACGCCGTCGCATTGCGTCGCGGTGACAATGGCGATCGACATCGTGTCGGCGGGGAAGGCGGGCCAGGGCTGATCCTCGATCTTGGGGATATGACCCCCGAAATCGGGCTGGATCTTCAGTTCCTGTTCGGCCGGGATCACCAGATTGTCGCCCTCGATCCGACATTTGATGCCGAGGCGTTCGAAATTCATCAGCGTCGAGCGCAGATGCTCCACGCCGGCGTTGAGGATCGTCAGTTCCGAGCGCGTCACCGCCGCCAGCCCGATCAGCGAGCCGATCTCGATATGGTCGGGGCCGATACGATGCGTGCAGCCGCCCAGCGGCCTGCCGCCGTGGATGGTCATGGTATTGGTGCCGACCCCTTCGATCTTCGCGCCCATGGCGCTCAGCAGGCGCGCCAGATCCTGCACATGCGGCTCCGAGGCACAGTTGCGCAGGATCGTCGTGCCCTCGGCGCAGACCGCGGCGCAAAGCGCGTTCTCGGTTGCGGTGACCGAGGGTTCATCCAGGAACACATCGGCGCCGATCAGCCTCTCGGCCTTGAAATGATAGGCGTCGTTGACGCTGATCTCGGCACCAAGCTGTTGCAGCGCCAGAAAATGCGTATCCACCCGCCGTCGGCCGATCACATCGCCGCCCGGCGGTGGCAGGCGCACCTCGCCGCAACGTGCCAGCATCGGCCCGGCCAGCAGGATCGAGGCGCGGATGCGGGCGCAAAGGTCGGGGTCCAGGTCGGCGGGGCGCAGGTCGCGGGCGGTGATTTCCAGTTCGTTGCGGCCCAGCCAGCGGGCCTCGGCACCGACCGACTGGATCAACTCCACCAGCGCCTCGATATCGCGGATGCGCGGCACATTGGTCAGCGTCACGGTCTGATCGGTCAGCAGCGCCGCGGCCACGATCGGCAGCGCGGCATTCTTGTTGCCGCTGGGTTCGATCGCGCCTTTCAGCCGATGTCCGCCCTCGACGATATACTGAATGCGCTCATGCGGCTGTGCCTGTGCCATGCCTTGCTCCATTTTGTGTTTTGCGCCTGATTAGCAAATCACCCCCACGTGCGGAACCGCAAATGCGGCGCGGGGGCAAGGATCGGCGAGCCGTTGCAGCCCGCGCGTTGCAGCCCGGCCGGTTCAGGGCAATTCGGCCAGGGTGCGCGCCACAAGTTCCAGACATTCGGCCTCTGAAAAGCGGTGATCGGCGCCCTTCACCAGCGTCAGGCGCAGATCGGGGCTTTGCGCGTGCTCGAAAAGCCGCAGCGCCACCGCGGGGGGCACATCGGTATCGGCAGAGCCCTGCAGCAGCCGCACCGGAAAAGGCAGATCGAGCGGTGCGCGCAGCACCAGATGATTGCGTCCGTCCTCGATCAGCCGGCGGGTGACGATATAGGGGTCATCGGAATAGTCCGAGGGCAGCGCCACCTGCCCGGTTTCCTTCAGGGCCTGACGCTGCGCGGTGTCGAAGTTGGCCCACATGCTGTCTTCGGTGAAGTCGGGGGCGGCGGCGATGCCGATCAGCGCCGCCACCCGGCCCGGCCGGGCGCGCGCCACCAGCAGCGCGATCCAGCCCCCCATGGACGAGCCCACCAGCACCTGCGGGCCGTCGGTAAGCGCATCGATCGCTGCCAGCGCATCCTCGGCCCAGTCGCCGATGCTGCCATCCAGAAAATCGCCGCTGCTTTCGCCGTGGCCCGAGTAGTCGAAGCGCAGAAAGGCCCGGCCATGCCGCTCCGCCCAGTCTTGCAAGAACAGTGCCTTGGTGCCGCTCATGTCCGACTTGAAGCCGCCCAGAAACACCACGCCCGGCCCCGTTCCCGTTCTCGGCCCCGTTCCAGACGCTGTGCCCCGCCCCTTGCCCGGCGTGCGGTGATAGGCGATGCGCCGGCCCTGAGGGCTGCTCAGATATTCAGGCGCGCGTTGCGGTTGGGTCATGTCGGCTCCTTCGCGGTCTTTGGAAACGCCATAACAGGACGGGCCGGCGGCGTCACGCCCATCAGCCGCTTGACACGCCCACCCCCGTTGCGCAGAAGAGGCGCCGACATACCCGCAACCGGGCGTTCCGTGGGCGCCAAAACGACGAGGAGAGGCCGATGAGCCGCATTTCCCTGACCTTCCCCGATGGCAACAAGCGTGATTTCCCGGCCGGGGTGACACCCGGCGAGGTGGCGGCCTTGATCTCGACCTCGCTGGGCAAGAAGGCGATCTCGGCAAGTGTGGACGGCGCGCACTGGGATCTGCAATGGCCCATCGAGCGCGATGCCGAAATCGCCATTCATACCATGGCTGATGACATCCGGGCGCTGGAGCTGATCCGCCATGATCTGGCGCATATCATGGCCCGCGCCGTGCAGGAGATCTGGCCCGATGTGAAGGTCACGATCGGCCCGGTGATCAAGGATGGCTGGTATTACGATTTCGACCGTGCCGAACCATTCACGCCGGAAGATCTGGGCATAATCGAAAAAAAGATGAAAGAAATCATAAATTTGCGTGATCCGGTGAAAACCGAGGTCTGGGACCGTGCACGCGCGATTGCACATTATCAACAATCGGGTGAAAACTATAAGGTCGAGCTCGTCGAGGCGATCCCCGGTGATCAGCCGCTGCGGATGTATTGGCACGGAGCCTGGCAAGACCTGTGCCGGGGCCCCCATCTTCAGCATACCGGGCAGGTGCCGGCCGATGCGTTCAAGCTGATGTCGGTTGCCGGTGCCTATTGGCGCGGCGACAGTGCGCGCCCGATGTTGCAGCGCATCTATGGCGTGGCTTTCAAGAACCGCGAGGATCTGAAGGCGCATCTGACCATGCTGGAAGAGGCCGCCAGGCGCGATCATCGCCGTCTGGGCCGCGAGATGGATCTCTTTCACATGCAGGAGGAAGCGCCAGGGCAGGTGTTCTGGCACCCCAACGGCTGGTCAATCTATACCACGCTGCAAGACTACATGCGCCGCCAGCAGCAGCGCGATGGCTATGTCGAGGTCAACACCCCGCAGGTGGTCAACCGCGTGCTGTGGGAGAAGTCAGGCCATTGGGCGAATTATCAGGAAAACATGTTCATCGTCGAGGTTGACGAGGACCATGCCCGCGAAAAGACCATCAATGCGCTCAAGCCGATGAACTGTCCCTGCCATGTGCAGATCTTCAATGTCGGGCTGAAAAGCTATCGCGACCTGCCCTTGCGCATGGCCGAATTCGGCGCCTGCAACCGCTACGAACCTTCGGGCGCGCTGCACGGGATCATGCGGGTGCGCGGCTTCACGCAAGATGATGCGCATATCTTTTGCACCGAGGCGCAGATCGAGGCCGAGACCGAGAAATTCATCAATTTCCTGCGCGCGATCTACCGCGATCTGGGGTTCGAGAGCTTCAAGATCAAGTTCTCGGACCGGCCCGAGCAGCGCGCCGGCGCCGATGACGTCTGGGACCGGGCCGAGGCGGCGCTGGCCAATGCCACCCGCGCGGCGGGTTGCGACTATACGCTCAATCCGGGCGAGGGGGCGTTCTATGGCCCCAAGCTCGAATTCGTGCTGACCGATGCCATTGGCCGCGACTGGCAGTGCGGCACCTTGCAGGTGGATTTCGTGCTGCCCGAGCGGCTGGATGCCAGCTATATCGGTGCGGACGGTGCCAAGCATCGGCCGGTCATGCTGCACCGCGCGGTGCTGGGCTCGTTCGAGCGGTTCATCGGCATACTGATCGAGAATTTCGCCGGCAAGCTGCCGCTGTGGCTGGCGCCGCGCCAGGTGGTGGTGGCTTCGATCGTCTCTGATGCCGATGCGTATGTGCATGAGGTGGTGGCGGCGCTGCGCGAAGCCGGGCTGCGCGCCGAGGCCGATACCCGCAACGAGAAGATCAACTACAAGGTGCGCGAGCACAGCCTGTCCAAGGTGCCGGTGATCCTGGCGCTGGGCGCGCGCGAGGTGGCCGAGCGCACGGTTTCGGTGCGGCGCCTGGGTGAAAACCGCACCGAGACGCAGACGCTGGATGCGCTGGTGCCCGCGCTGGCCGCCGAGGCCACGCCGCCGGATCTGGCCTAAGTCCGGCCCGTGGGGGCGCGCGGCCCGCGCCCCTCAGAGCGGCTCGATATCGCCTTCGGCGCGCCGGGCGTGGAAACTGGCCACGAAAGCGGCCAGTTTGCCGGCGGCGATGGCGTCGCGCAGCCCCTGCATGAGCTCTTGATAATAATGGAGGTTGTGCCAGGTCAGCAGCATCGAGCCGATGATCTCGTCGGACTTGATCACATGGTGCAGATAGGCGCGCGAATAGCTGCGGCAGGCCGGGCAAGTGCAGGCTTCATCCAGCGGGCGAGGATCGTCGCGGTGGCGGGCATTGCGCAGGTTGATGGCGCCGCGCCGCGTCCATGCCTGCCCGGTGCGGCCTGAGCGCGAGGGCAGCACGCAATCCATCATGTCGATGCCGCGCTCGACCGCACCGACGATGTCATCGGGCTTGCCCACGCCCATCAGGTAGCGTGGCTTGTCCTCGGGCAGGAAGCCGGGTGCGTAATCAAGCACGCCGAACATCGCCTCCTGTCCCTCGCCGACCGCCAGCCCGCCGACCGCATAGCCGTCAAAGCCGATCTCGACCAGCGCGCAGGCGCTTTCCTCGCGCAGATCGCGCGTCACGCCGCCCTGCATGATGCCAAAGAGCGCATGGCCCGGACGCTCGCCGAAGGCTTCCCTGGAGCGCCGCGCCCAGCGCATCGACAGTTGCATCGAGGCTGCCACCGCCTTGTCATCGGCGGGCAGGGCGGGGCATTCGTCAAAGCACATCACGATATCCGAGCCCAGAAGCCGCTGGATCTCCATGGAGCGTTCGGGCGTCAGCAGATGCCTGGAGCCGTCGATATGGCTGGCGAAGCGCACCCCCTCCTCGGTGAGTTTGCGCAGCGAGGCCAGCGACATCACCTGAAAACCGCCTGAATCCGTCAGGATGGGGCGCTCCCAGTTCATGAAGCGATGCAGCCCGCCCAGCGCGGCGATGCGCTCGGCGGTGGGGCGCAGCATCAGATGATAGGTGTTGCCCAGCAAGATATCGGCCCCCGTGGCGCGCACCGAGTCCGGCAACATGGCCTTTACGGTTGCTGCCGTACCGACCGGCATGAAGGCCGGGGTGCGGATCTCGCCGCGCGGGGTGGTGATGGTGCCGGTGCGTGCGCGCCCGTCGGTGGCATGAAGCTGGAAAGCGAAACCCATTTCTGACCTCTGCGATTGCAGCGCCCCCTTTGCGCGATTTCGCACCATTTGCCAAGCCGCCCCCCACTGGACGCCGCGCCGCTTTTTCCTATATAAAAACTCAAGAAACGCCGTCACACGAGCCGCGCATGAGCACCGAGCAAGCCGAGGGCACCCCCCTCATCCGCCCCTCCACCACCGATCACAGTCTCTACGAGCCGATTGTCGAGGCTTGCAAGACGGTGTTTGACCCGGAAATCCCGGTCAATATCTACGATCTGGGGTTGATCTACACCATCGACATCTCGTCCGAGAACGAGGTCGGCATCACCATGACGCTTACCGCGCCGGGTTGCCCGGTGGCCGGCGAGATGCCCGGCTGGGTGGCCGATGCGGTGGGGGCCGTCGCGGGGGTGAAGCAGGTCGATGTGGAAATGACCTTCGAACCGCAATGGGGCATGGACATGATGTCCGACGAGGCGCGGCTTGAACTGGGCTTCATGTAAGCCGCAGCACAAAGGAAACAGCATGTTCGCCATTCCCGGCAAATCTCCGGTTACACTGACCGAGGCCGCCGAGCGCCATATCGCCCGGCTGATGGCGCGTCAGGGCAAGCAGGGGCTGCGCATCGGCGTCAAGAAGGGCGGCTGCGCGGGCATGGAATACACGATGGAATTCGCCGATGCGATCGGCGAGCATGAAGAGGTAGTGGAACAGGGCCCGGCGCGGGTGATCATCGCCCCGATGGCGCAGATGTTCCTTTTCGGCACCGAGATTGATTATCAGACCGGCTTGCTGGAAAGCGGCTTCAAGTTTCGCAACCCCAATGTCACCGAAGCCTGCGGCTGCGGTGAATCGATCAAGTTCGAGGATGTCGAAACGCTCAGCGCCAAGCTGAGCGATGCCCCCGGCGCCCCCGGTGCCCCCGGTGCCCGCGCCGCCGAGTAACGTGTTCTTTCGTTCAAGCATTTGATTTCTTGGCCAGGCTTCGGTATCACACAGGGCCGACAGGGAGCCTCCGATGCCGCACCGCCGAAAACTCGCCGCCGGAAACTGGAAGATGAACGGCCTGGCCGCCGGTCTTGATGAGGCGCGCAATCTGGCGCGCGCGCATCCCGCGCCGGGTGTCGATCTGCTGCTCTGCCCGCCTGCCACATTGCTTTCGCGCATGGCCGATCTGCTGCGAGGCAGCGCGATAATGCTGGGCGGGCAGGATTGTCACGCGGCCGCATCGGGTGCCCACACTGGCGACATCGCGGCGACCATGCTGGCCGATGCCGGTGCCAGCCATGTCATTGTGGGCCATTCCGAGCGCCGCGCCGATCACGGCGAAAGTGACGCGCAGGTGGCGGCCAAGGCGCGCGCGGCGCAGGCTTCGGGGCTGGTGGCGCTGGTCTGTATCGGTGAAACCCTCGCCGAGCACAAGGCCGGGCAGACGCTCGATGTGGTGGCGCGCCAACTGAAGCATTCGCTGCCCGAGGGCGCCAGTGCCACCAATACGGTGGTTGCCTATGAACCTGTCTGGGCCATCGGCACCGGCCTGACGCCAAGCGCCGAACAGATCGCCACGGTTCATGCCCATCTGCGCGCCCGCCTGCCCGATGCCGGTATCCGGCTGCTCTATGGCGGTTCGGTCAATCCCGCCAATGCCGCCACGATCTTCGCCATTGCCGATGTCGATGGCGCGCTGGTCGGCGGGGCATCGCTGCGGGCCGCCGATTTCAGCCGCATCATCGCCGCGCTCGAAAGCGCCTGACGCGGCATCGGGTGCCGGCTGGGCCGGGGCAATGGCAGGCCAGCCGGGCGGCACCCTGCGGGGCGGGTTGGCTCAACTGCCCTGAACGATCAGGATCGCCCGCGCCGGGCCGTCGATAGCGGCGATACGGTGCGCCCGGTCGGCACCGTAGCGCGCTGTATCGCCGGGGGCGAGGCCGGCCTCATCATCGCCCGATGTTACCGCGACGCGCCCTTCGATCACCGTCAGGTGCTCGCGGCAGCCGGGGCTGTGCGGCTCCGAGGCCAGCACCCCGCCGACGGCAAAGATCAGTTCGTAAACCTCGTGGCTGCCAACGCTTTCGGGCGGCGACAGGATGCGGATGCGCAGCCCCTCGCCGCGCGCGGTGATCACCGGGGCGGCTTCGGCGCGGGTCACGTCGATGCCGCTACCCGCGCGCCCCGCCAGCAGCCCGGCAAAATCCACCTGGAGCGCCTGGGTCAGGTTCCACAGCGTGGCGACCGTCGGGCTCGATTCGCCGCGCT
This sequence comes from Pararhodobacter sp., assembly GCA_046295695.1. Lineage (GTDB taxonomy): Bacteria > Pseudomonadota > Alphaproteobacteria > Rhodobacterales > Rhodobacteraceae > Pararhodobacter. The sequence continues at coordinate 436,986 of JBKBMS010000002.1, forward strand.
CGATCTGGCTGACCATCGAGCGGCTGACCCCCGAAAGCCGCGCCACCGCATCCAGGCTCAGCCCGCGGGCCTTGCGCGCGGCCTTGAGCTGCCCGGCCAGGTGCTCGACGATCTCGGGGCGTTGATTCATGGCCTCATCTGGCCCGCAACGCCGCACCGCGTCAAGGCGTGGCGCCGCGCGAATGCCATTGACCGCGAGCCATTTCCTGCTCATATGCCGCCATGACCGAGCTCGACAAAATCCGCAATTTTTCCATCGTGGCGCATATCGACCACGGCAAATCCACGCTGGCCGACCGGCTGATCCAGCTGACCGGCACTGTCGCCGAGCGCGACATGAAGGCCCAGATGCTGGACAGCATGGACATCGAGCGCGAGCGCGGCATCACCATCAAGGCCAATACCGTGCGCATCGAATATCCCGCGCGCGACGGGCAGACCTATATCCTCAACCTGATCGACACGCCGGGGCATGTGGATTTCGCCTATGAGGTGTCACGCTCCATGCGCGCGGTGGAGGGCTCGCTCCTGGTGGTCGATGCCTCCCAGGGGGTTGAGGCGCAGACGCTGGCCAATGTCTATCAGGCGATTGACGCCAACCATGAGATCGTGCCGGTTCTCAACAAGATCGACCTGCCCGCCGCCGAGCCCGAGCGCGTGAAGGAACAGATCGAGGATGTGATCGGTCTCGATGCCTCGGATGCGATCCCGATTTCGGCCAAATCCGGCATGGGCATCCCCGAGGTTCTGGAGGCCATCGTCAAGCGCCTGCCGGCACCCAAGGGCGAGCGCGACGCGCCCTTGAAGGCGATGCTGGTTGACAGCTGGTATGACGCCTATCTGGGGGTGGTGGTGCTGATCCGGGTGATGGACGGCGTCATCCGCAAGGGCGAGCGCATCAAGATGATGCAGACCGGCGCGGTCTACGGGATCGACAAGCTGGCGGTGCTCAAGCCCAAGATGGTCGATATCGCCGAGCTCGGGCCGGGCGAGATCGGGGTTTTTACCGCTTCGATCAAGCAGGTGCGTGACACCCGCGTCGGCGATACCATTACGCATGAGCGCAAGGGCTGCACGGTGCCGCTGGCGGGCTTCAAGCCGGCGCAGCCGGTGGTGTTTTGCGGCCTCTTTCCGGTCGATGCCAATGATTTCGAGGCATTGCGCGACGCGATCGAGAAACTCGCGCTCAATGACGCCTCCTTCACCTACGAGATGGAGACCTCTGCCGCGCTGGGCTTTGGCTTCCGCTGCGGGTTTCTGGGGCTTTTGCATCTGGAAGTGGTGCGCGACCGGCTGGAGCGCGAATACGATCTGGACCTGATCACCACCGCGCCCTCGGTGGTCTATCGCATCCATATGCGCGACGGGTCCATGCAGGAGCTGCACAACCCCGCCGACATGCCGGATCTGACGCATGTGGACCATATCGAGGAGCCGCGCATCAAGGCCACGATCATGGTGCCGGATGAGTATCTGGGCGATGTGCTCAAGCTTTGCCAGGACCGGCGCGGTATCCAGCAGGAACTGACCTATGCCGGCAACCGGGCGATGGTGGTCTATGACCTGCCGCTGAACGAGGTGGTGTTCGACTTCTACGACCGGTTGAAATCGGTCACCAAGGGCTATGCGAGCTTCGACTATGCGATCACCGGCTACCGCGAGGATACGCTGGTCAAGATGTCGGTTCTGGTCAATGAGGAGCCGGTGGATGCGCTGTCGATGATGGTGCACCGCGACCGCGCCGAATTGCGTGGCCGGGCGATGTGCGAAAAGCTCAAGGAGCTGATCCCGCGCCACATGTTCAAGATCCCCATTCAGGCCGCCATCGGGGGGCGCGTGATCGCGCGCGAAACCATCGCCGCGCTGCGCAAGGACGTGACCGCAAAATGTTACGGCGGCGACGTGACGCGCAAGAAGAAGCTGCTGGAAAAGCAGAAGGCCGGCAAGAAGAAGATGCGCCAGTTCGGCAAGGTGGAAATTCCGCAGCAGGCGTTCATCAACGCGCTGAAGATGGACAACTGAAGCGCTGAAGCTCCGGGCGCTGCTCAGCCGGGATCGGCGGCGTATTGGCGCAGGATCTCCAGCGGCACCACATCGAGCGTGCGCCGGTGCGTCGCCGCCAGATGGATGCGCGGGGCCGCGCCCTCCTCATGCGCCTGCAGGAAACGCGCCGCGCACAGGCACCAGCGCTCGCCCGGCTTCAGCCCGTCGAAGCCGTATTCCGGGCGCGGGGTGCTCAGGTCGTTGCCAAGGTATTTCGACATCGCCAGAAACTCGGCGGTCATGACCGCGCAGACCGTGTGCAGGCCACGGTCCTCGGGTCCGGTATCGCAGCAGCCGTTGCGGAAAAAGCCCGTCAGCGGCGCGTTGGAGCACGGCTCAAGCGCGCCGCCCAGCACATTGACCGAGGGTTCCTTCATTGCTCGGCCTCGTCGTCAAGGCTGCGGGCGATGGCGCGGAACATGGTGATGGAGCCCTCCAGCGCTCCGGGCTGGCGAAAGCCACGATCAGCACCGTTGACAGCGATCACCACATTGCGATTCTGATCAATCCACAGGAACTGGCCATAGACACCCCGGCCATAGAACTCGCCGGGCACCGGGCCGGGGGGCAGCCACCATTGATAGCCGTAGAGCGCGCCGCCCGGGGCGCTGGGCGCGGTGGACTCGGTGATCCATTCGGCCGGCACCAGCCTTTCGCCCTGCCAGACGCCGCCCTGCGCCACCATCTGGCCCAGCCGGGCGTAATCGCGGGTTGTCATGTTCAGCCCGCCCAGCACGAACTCCACGCCCTCGCCATCGGTGACGTAATAGGGCGAGCGCTCCAACCCCAGCGGGATGAAGAGCCGTTCTTCCATCAACTCGACGATGCTGCGCCCGCTGGCCGCGCGGATCACCATGCCCAGCACATGCGTATCGATGGAGACATATTCCCAGTCCGCGCCCGCCGGCCCGCGCCGGTTGGTCTGGCCTATGGAGAACCCGTCCATCGTGCCGCCCAGCGCCAGAACGCGCCCCATGCGGTTGATGTCCGAGTTGAAATCCATGTAGTCCTCGTCGAAGGCCACGCCGGAGGCCATCTGCGCCACCTGCCGGATTGTCGCATCGCGATAGGCCGAGGCACCCAGCGCCGGCACAAGCTCGCTCACCGGTGCGTCCAGATCGGGGATCGTGCCTTCATGGTGCAGCATGCCCAGCAGAAGTGACAGCGCACTTTTCGCCACCGACCATGAAATCCGCAGATCGCCGGGGCCGGTGCCCAGATGGTAGCCTTCATGCACGATCTCGCCTTCATGCAGCACGACGATCCCGGTCACGGCGCGCGATTGCAGCCAGTCCTCGAAACCGTCGGGCATGGTGGCGGGGCGACCCTGCGGCAGCGGGCTGGGCGGACCGGTGCGCATGTAGCGATGGTGAAACAGCGCTTCCATATTCGAGAAATTGGCGACGATGCGATCCTCACGGAAAAGCGTGTTGACCGCTAGGAGACGGGTGATTTCCTCGCGCTTCCAGAACCCCAGGGCGGCAGCCACCACCAGCAGTATCAGAAGTGCATAGCCAAAGAACTTCAGCAGTCGTTTCATGGCCTTCCCCTATTGCGTCATCGCGCAACTGTGTCACGATGCAGGCCGATTGCAAGGCCCGGCGGGGCTGACGCAGGGGAAAGGTGGCGCGTGGACAATGCCTCCGTCCGGGAAGGGACGGAGGCAAAGGCAGGGCGGCGGTGTCAGCTGCTGACCGGCGTCACGCAGCTTTGGCTGGCGCTGTCCCAGACCTGGCCCTCGGCGCAGCTTGCCGTGGTTTGCCTGAGATCGCCACAACCCATTGCCAGCGCAAGGCTCGGTGCCATGCTGAGTGCCAATGCGGCCAGAAGGGTCTTGAACGGCATGTGGGTCCTCCATGGATTCATGACTGGTTGGCTATGAACTAGCACGAATTGGCGCGGGTCCAGGAAATTCCTCCGGCTGCGGCGCCGGGCGGGCGTTGACCTTTTGCCCTGCTTGGCCAGAATCCCCCCCCATGGCCAGTTTCGTCAGCCGACTCACCCGTGCGCCCTTGCCGTTCGACCCGGATGCCGGCGCCGATGCCTCCCGGCAATTTGCCGATCTGCCCCCTGAACTGCGCGAGCTTCTTGCCGGCACCGCCGGATGCAGCCCCTATCTGAAGGCGCTGATGCAGTACGATGCCGACTGGCTGCGCGCTGCCCTTGCCGGGACGCCCGAGGCCGCGCTTGATGGTGTGCTTGGCGCGCTCAAGCCCGCGCCCCCCGCCGCCACCGGCAGCGCCTTGCGCATTGCCAAGCGCCGCGTGGCGCTCTTGGCGGGGCTGGCCGATCTGGGCGGCGTCTGGGCGCTGGAAGCCGTCACCGGCGCGCTGACCCGCCTGGCTGATCTTGCCGTGCAGCATGCCCTTTCCTGCCACCTCGCCGAGGAGATCCGCCGCGGCAAGCTGCCCGGCGCCCGCCCCGAGGATGCCGAAACCGGCGCCGGCATGGTGGCGCTGGCGATGGGCAAGATGGGTGCGCATGAGCTGAATTATTCCTCCGATATCGACCTGATCTGCCTTTTTGACGAAAGCCGTTTCGATCCCGCCGATTACCACGAGGCCCGCGCGGTCTTTCTGCGCGTCACCCGCAAGGCGGCGGCGCTGCTGTCGGATCATACCGGCGAGGGCTATGTGTTCCGCACCGATCTGCGCCTGCGCCCGGACCCTTCGGTGACGCCGGTCTGCATCTCGATGGAGGCCGCCGAGCGCTACTATGAAAGTCTGGGGCGCACCTGGGAACGCGCGGCCTATATCAAGGCGCGTCCCTGCGCCGGTGATCTGGAAGCGGGGCGCCGCTTTCTGGAAACCCTGCGCCCCTTCGTCTGGCGCCGCCACCTGGATTTTGCCGCCATTCAGGATGCGCATGACATGCGCCTGCGCATCCGCAGCCACAAGGGCCTTGGCGGCGCGCTCACGCTCGAAGGGCATAACATCAAGCTCGGTCAGGGCGGTATCCGTGAGATCGAATTCTTCACCCAGACCCGGCAACTCATCGCCGGTGGGCGCGATCCTGACCTGCGCGCGCGCGACACGCTGGGCGGACTGGTGGCGCTGGCCGCGAAGGGCTGGCTGCCGGACGCGGCGGTGCAGACCCTGAGCGCTCACTACCGCGCGCATCGTGAACTCGAACACCGGTTGCAAATGGTCCATGATGCCCAGACCCAGCTTCTGCCCACCACGGCCGAAGGTTTCGAGCGGATCGCGCGGTTCATGGGCGAGGGCGACACCGCGCGCCTGCGCGCCGATCTGCTTGCCCGGCTGGAAGAGGTGGCCACCCTGACAGAGGATTTCTTCGCCCCCTCCGAGGCCGCCCCCATGCCTGACCTGAGCGAGGCACAGCGCACCATAGTCGATGGCTGGCGTGCCTATCCGGCGTTGCGCTCGGGGCGCGCGCAAGACATCTTTACCCGCCTGAAACCCGAAATCCTCACCCGTCTGAAGCGTGCCGGTGACACCGATGAAGCGCTGATCCAGTTCGACCGGTTTCTGGCCGGCCTGCCCGCCGGGGTGCAGCTTTTCTCGCTGTTCGAGGCCAACCCCACGCTCATCGACCTCCTGGTGGACATCTGCACCACGGCGCCGCGGCTGGGGCAGTATCTGTCCCGCAACGCGGGCGTGTTCGATGCCGTCATCGGTGGCGATTTCTTCAGCCCCTGGCCCGGCACTGAAGCGCTGAAGGCCGATCTCGGTACCCGGCTTGAGGGCGCGCCCGATTACGAGGCCAGGCTGCTTGCCGCGCGGATCTGGCTGCGCGAATGGCATTTTCGTGCGGGCGTGCACCATCTGCGCGGCCTGACCGATGCTTTCGAGGCCGCCAGCCAGTATGCCCAGCTTGCCGATACCATCCTGGCCGCGCTCTGGCCGGTGGTGATTGCCGAATTTTCCCGCAAGCATGGCCCGCCACCGGGGCGCGGGGCGGTGGTGCTGGGCATGGGCTCGCTCGGTGCCGGGCGGCTCAATGCCGCGTCCGATCTTGATCTGATCGTGATCTATGATGCCGCGGGACAAGACAGCTCCGCTGGCCCGCGCCCGCTTGCCGCCCGCCCCTATTTCGCCCGTCTGACGCAAGCGCTGGTGACTGCGCTGTCGGCGCGCATGGCCGCCGGGCGGCTCTATGAGGTGGATATGCGCCTGCGTCCTTCGGGCCGGCAGGGGCCGGTCGCCACCTCATTCGAGGCGTTTTCCAACTATCAGCGCAATGACGCCTGGACCTGGGAGCATCTGGCCCTGACGCGCGCGCGCCCGCTCGCCGGTGCTCCCGAACTTGCCGCCGAGATCGAGGCTTTTCGCCGTGAACTGCTCATCGACAAGGCACCCGGCACCACAATCGCCGATGATGTCCGCGAGATGCGCGCGCGTATCCGCGCCGCCCGGCCGGGCAGCGGTATGCTCGAGGCCAAGGATGGTGCCGGCCGGTTGCAGGATATCGAACTGCTCGCCCAGATGGGCGCACTCAGGAGCGGCGCGCCGGCGCGGCGGGTGGAACAGCAACTTCTTGCCGCGCGCCGTGCCGGCCTGATCGAACCCGCCGAGGAAACCGCGCTTCTGTCCAGTTACCGTCTGTTCTGGCGGCTGCAATGCGCGCTGCGCCTGCTGGGCGACCATGCTCCCGACCCCGCCGCGCTGGGCGATGGCGCGCGCGCCTTCCTGTCGCGCGCCACCGGCGCCGGGACCCTCGACGCGCTGGTGGCGGCGCTGCATCACGCCACCGACCAGGCCAGCGCGATCATCGAGCAGCGGCTTCCGGCCCCGGATGCCCCCCCCGATAGCGCCCAGATGCCCTGAGCGAAACCGCCCGCGTCGGATGCGTCTTTGTGCGGCAAGTATCCTGGGGGTGAGCCCGGCAGGGGCGAGGGGGCAAAGCCCCCTGACGCCGCGTCCCCCCGGCCCAGCACCCGCAGATCCAGCACCCGCTGACCAGTGCCTAGGCTCCGGACGGCTGGCCGATTTCCTCCATCTCGTAGGGGGTGCTCTGGTAGATCTCGTTGATCCAGTTGCCATACAGCAGATGCGCATGGCTGCGCCAGCGGTTGAGCGGCTGGCGCGAGGGGTCGTCTCCGGGGTAATAGTTGACCGGCACGTTGATCGTCTTGCCGCTGCTCACGTCGCGGTCGTATTCTTCTTTCAGTGTGCCGCTGTCATATTCGAAGTGATTGAAGATATAGAGCGCGCGGTGGTCCGGGTCTTCGACCAGGCAGGGGCCCACATCCGATGAGCCCAGCAGCGTCAGCAGCCCCGGCGCGGCGTCGATCTCGTCTTGCCGCACCTCGGTCCAGCGGCTCACCGGGACCAGCACATCATCGGAAAAGCCGCGCAGATAGGGCGAAGCGGGGGCCAGATTGCGATGGCGGAAACAGCCGAAAGCCTTGGCCTCCAGCATGTGTTTCTGCACGCCATGGAAATGATGGATCATCGCCATCCCGCCCCAGCATACGCCAAAGGTGGAATGGACATGGCTCTGCGTCCACTCGAAAACCTCGCACAGTTCGTCCCAGTAAGTCACCTCTTCGAATGGCAGATGCTCGATCGGCGCGCCGGTGATGATCAGCCCGTCAAGCTTCTCGTGCCTGACCTCCTGAAAGGGACGATAGAATTCGGCCATGTGCTCGGCGGCGGTGTTGCGGGTCTGATGCTCGCTCATGCGGATCAGCCGGAAGTCGATCTGCAGGGGCGTGGCGCCAATGAGCCGCGCGAACTGGTTCTCGGTCTGGATCTTCTTCGGCATCAGGTTCAAGAGCCCGATCCTGAGCGGCCGGATGTCCTGACGCGCGGCGCGCGCATCCGACATCACCATCACACCCTCGCGCGTGAGCACATCATAGGCGGGCAGGGTGGCGGGCAGGGTGATGGGCATCAGGCTCTCCTTCAGGCCGTGGCGGCGCGACGCTCCAGCGCCTCGGCGATCAGGGTGTCGAAATCCTCCGGGCGCTGCACCGTGGCCACCGCATCGGCAGGCACCGTCACGCCCCAGCGCCGCGCCATTGCGGCATAGAGCGGCTGGCGCTGGGCCAGAGCGCGGGCATAGGTCCAGCGCACGAAGGCATCGGGGTCAACCGCGCCGGGCGCAAGCCCGGTTTCGGCCAGATAGCCATTCCAGGCATCGAGCAGGAAATCGGCGCGGTAATACATCGGCTTGGGGGCACGGTCGAAGCGGCGCACAAGCTCGGCGGTATGCGCCTCGCTGCCCTCGATCCAGACCAGCAGCAGGTGGCATGACAATGCGCTGAGCACCATGTCGTCCGGATCGTCGGGCTGCACCACCTCGCAGATCGAGCCGCTCGAATCGCAGACGAAATGCCGGTAGCCGTAAAGGTCATGCGCGCGATCAATGAAATGCGCGGTATCGAGCAGCGCGGCCACCTCGGCATCATGGTGCTGGGCCTGGCGGCGGCGGTATTCGTCAAATTCCAGCCCGCCCTTCTCCGCATCGCCGGGTTTTCCCAGATAGGCCGACAGCGGGGTGAGGTTCTCGAAGGTGATGTTGGAACGGATACGTACGGAATCCGACAGCAGCAATTCGCGCAGCAACGGCACCTTCATTGCCTCGCGCTTGAAACTGTCGGCGATGTATTCGCCCATGTAGCGCGTGCCGATCCGGTAATCGACCGAATAATGAAACCAGCCGCCCTGGCGCAGCAGCGCTGATGTGCGTGTCTTGCCCAGGCCCGACATGCCGAACAGCAGCACCCGCTTGTGCGGGCTATCCAGCCATTCACGGGCGCTTTTGTAGATCATCGTCATGCTCGCATTTCCGGTCGACGACTATGGCGCGCTCAGGGGCGGGGTTCAAGCCGGGTGATGCCCACCCCGCCGGCGCGTGCCAGTTCGGGGTCGAGCGTCATGGGAATGTATTCGCCGCGCCGCCACAGCCCGCCCAGATCATCGTAATGGCGGCTCAGCGGATGGCCGGACTGGCCGGTCGAGATGATGAAGACCGAGGCGTCGGGATCGGCCAGATCATAGACCCCGCGATACCCCGCGCCATGCACATTGGCATAGGGGGCGGTGCTTCCGCCACGGGTGCGCCCACGCAGCAGCGTATGATCGCCGCCGCTTGTCGATTGGCGGATGTTGACGAAATGGCGCAGCATCGGCACATCGCCCAGAACCGGGTGGTCATGCGTGGCCTGATGCGCGTCGCCCCAGCGCCAGCTTTCGATATTCGGCCCGAATTGCTGGCGCAATTCCAGCAGTGCGGCATCGAGCGACAGGCGCGCCATATCGGTGCAGGTTTCCACCACCGCCGACTGGATCACATCACACCATACCGCCGCGCCAGCCGTATTGCGAAACACCCGTTCAATGAACAGCGGCTCCATATGGGTAAAGATCTCTGCTACCGGGCCCAGCTCGTCACGGATGATGCGGTTTTGCAGCGCGCGCATCCATGCGGCATAGATCAGCGGCTCGGGCAGATGTTCGTTCATCTCGCCGTTCCAGTCGGCCAGCATCTGCAGGGCCTGCTGGCGCATTGCCTCGGGGGTGCCGGGATCGGCCGGTTCGCCCTGAAACCACAGCTCGGCCCCGACCAGCGGCAGCAGGGTGCGCGCCGCCTGGCTGACGGTATCGAGCTGCGCCTCGACGAAGCTTTCGCGGGTATGCACGCCACGCTGCCGCATCAGCCGGACCCAGCGTTGAATGCGCTGCGTATCGCCCCATTCAAAACTGACATGCAGCGGGAAGGGGCGATCGAGCGGCTTGTTGTTGGTATTGCCCAAAAGCCCGGTTTCGGGGTCGATGAAGCGTGGATTGGCGCTGTAGGGAAAGACGCCCTGCCAGCGCGCGCGCGCATCCCAGCCCGGCGCGGGCAGGCGGCCCTGGGTTGGGTGTTCGGCGTCACGGCGGGGCATATGGCCGATGAGTTGCATGGCGATGCGCTCACGGTCGATCAGCATCAGGTTCTGGGCCGGCGCGACATAGGCCTCGCCGGCGGCCAGGGCCTCGTCGATGGAGCCTGCGCGCATCAGTGCCAGTGCCGCCGAGGCCGAGGTGTCCTGATCGCTGAGCACCGTCCAGCTGACGGTGGCCACATGGCCTGGCGGGGTGATCGCCGCCAGCGAATAATGGCTGCCGGGCAGCACGGGCCCGTTTTCGCTCCAGCGCAGCGTGATGGTGACGGGCTCGCTGTCCTTGACCTGCAGGATCGAGCGGCGGGTTTCAAACGCGGCCCAGCCATCGGGCGTGCGGTAACGCGATGCATCCTCCGGGTGCAGTTCCTCCAGGAAGACGTCCTGATCATCGAGATAACTTGATGTCAGCCCCCAGCCCAGCCGTTCCGATCGCCCCACCAGCACTGCCGGGATGCCCGGAATGGTGCCACCGATCACCCCGCCGCTTTCCAGTTCCAGCCTTGCCAGATACCAGATCGCGGGGGCGGTGAAGCCCAGATGCGGGTCATTGGCCAGAAGCGTGCCGCTGGTTGCCGAGCGCGCCGGATCGGCGGCCCAGGCATTCGAGGCGCCGGCGAATTCAAGCGGCGGGAAGGGCGAAAGCATCCCGCCGGGCAGATCGCGCGGCGCGACATGCGGCATGGCCAGCCGGGTTTCGGCCTGGCCGGGTGCGCCGTGGCCGGGCGTGAGGCCGGGAAAGAGGCTGGCGAAATCAGGCAGGGCGGCCAGCCCGGTGCCGGGATCATCAGGCAGGATGTCGCGCAGCCGCTCGTCATCGAGCAGCAGCGACAGTCGCGCGCGGCGCACCTCGGCGTCAAGATGGCCGGAAAGCTGCAATGCCATCAGCTTGATCAGCGCGATGGAATCAGCCGGTTGCCAGAGTCCTATCTCGACCGGAAACAGGAAATACTCCGGCGCGCCACGCCCCAGCGCGCGCTCGTTGATCTGGCCGATCCAGGCATTGACGCCACGCGCATAGGCTTCCAGCGCGGTGCTGGCATAGGGGTCTTGCGCCGCGACCGAAGCCTGCGCCAGCCCGTAGATGTCGAGCCGGCGCAACAACTCGTCGGTGCGCAGCGTGCGCGCGCCGAACACCTCGGAAAGGCGGCCCTGCGCGGTGCGACGCAAAAGCGTCATCTGCCAAAGCCGGTCCTGGGCATGGGCAAAGCCAAGGCCAAAGAACACATCCGCGTCGCTTTCGCCAAAGATATGCGGCACGTTATGGGTGTTGCGCGCAATCTCGACGCTCGCATCGATGCCACGCACCCGCCATGTGGAACCGTAGTCGGGCAGCGAACGCGAGAGAAAATAGTATAGTCCCCCGAAACCGATGACAAAAACGGCGACCAGCGCGATGGCGATGCGCATCAGCCAGCGAAACAGCATCAGCATGGCCCGGCTCTTCCCCCGTGTTGACCTTGTGCCCCGCTTCGTTACCTATGGTGTCGCGCAAGCAATCGCAAACAAATTGGCGCAGGCCCGATGTGGCCGCGCGGCATGTCGCAGGGCAGAGAGGGGGACGGATGGCCAGGGTAGCGTTTCTGGGGCTGGGGGTAATGGGCTTTCCGATGGCCGGGCATCTGGTGAAGGCCGGTCATGAGGTGAGCGTCTATAACCGCACACCGGCCAAGGCCGAAGCCTGGGCGGTTGCGCATGGCGGGCGCATCGGCGCCACCCCGCGCGAAGCCGCCGAGGGGGCCGAATTCGTCATGGCCTGTGTCGGCAATGACGACGATCTGGGGCAGGTCTGCCGTGGCGCGGACGGGGCTTTCGCCGGCATGGGCAACGGCGCCGTGTTCGTCGATCACACCACGGTTTCGGCGCGCATCACCCGCGCCTTGGCCGATGAGGCGCGCGATCTGGGGCTGGGGTTTGTCGATGCGCCGGTCTCGGGCGGGCAGGCAGGGGCCGAAAACGGGGTTCTGAGCATCATGTGCGGCGGCGCCGAGGGCGACTATACCCGCGCCGAACCGGTGATGGGCGCCTATGGGCGCAGCGTGAAACGGCTGGGCGAAAGCGGCGCCGGGCAGATCGCCAAGATGATGAACCAGATCGCCATTGCCGGGCTGATGCAGGGACTGGCCGAGGCGCTGCGCTTCGGCGAGAAGGCCGGGATGGACGGCAAGGCGGTGATCGAGGTCATTCAGGGTGGCGCGGCGGGCTCGTGGCAGATGGTCAACCGCCATGCGAGCATGCTGGAGGGCAGGTTCGACTTCGGCTTCGCGGTGGACTGGATGCGCAAGGATCTGGGCATCTGCCTGGCCACCGCCGACGAGATCGGCGCGCCGCTGCCGGCAACCGCGCTGATCGATCAGTTCTACAAGGATGTGCAGTCGATGGGCGGCGGGCGCTGGGATACATCAAGCCTGATTGAACGGCTGCGGCGGCTGGGCAATGATGCTTGAGCGCCGCATTGCCCAGGGCCGGGGCGACGAGCCGGCCGATCTGGTGCTCAGGGGCGGCGTGGTCTGGTGCATGGTCACCGGCGCGCGCATCGAGGGCGATGTGGCGATCTGTGGCGATACGATCGTCGGTATCGGCGCGGATTACAAGGGGCGGCGGGTGGTCGATGTGGCGGGCAAGTTGCTGGTGCCGGGGTTCATCGACACGCATCTGCATATCGAAAGCTCGTGCATCACGCCTTTCGAATTCGACCGCTGCGTGGCGCCGCGCGGCGTGACCACGGCGATCTGCGATCCGCATGAGATCGCCAATGTCGCCGGGCTGGCGGGGATCAGGTATTTCCTGTCCGCGACGGCGCATACGGTGATGGATATTCGCGTCAATCTTTCCTCCTGCGTGCCCTCGACGCATATGGAAACCGCCGGCGCGGCCTTGTCCGCCGCCGATCTGGCACCGCTGGCCAGCCATCCACGGGTCATCGGACTGGCGGAGTTCATGAATTATCCGGGCGTGATTCACCGCGATCCGGGCTGCATGGAAAAGCTGCGCGCCTTTCAGGGCCGCCATATCGACGGGCACGCGCCGCTGCTTTCGGGGCGCGACCTCAATGCCTATATCAGCGCCGGGATCCGCACCGAACATGAGGCCACATCGGCGCCGGAGGCGCGCGAGAAGCTGCAAAAGGGCCTGCGGGTCCTGATCCGCGAGGGATCGGTTTCCAAGGATCTCGACGCGCTGGCCGAGGTGCTGACGCCCCTGACCGCGCCCTATCTGTGCCTGTGCACCGATGACCGCAACCCGCTCGATATCGCCGAGCACGGGCATCTGGACTACATGATCCGGCGGTTGATTGAAAAGGGCTGCGACCCGCTTGCGGTTTACCGCGCGGCCAGCCTTTCTGCGGCCGAGGCTTTCGGGCTGAAGGATCGCGGCCAGATCGCGCCCGGCAAGCGCGCCGATATCGTGGTGCTCGATGATCCGGCGAGTTGCCGCGCGACGATGGTGTTTTGCCGCGGCGTGCTGGCCGATGAGGCCGCCTTCGGCGCGCGTGAGATCGTCGCCCCGGTGGCGCGCCGCTCGGTGCATCTGCCGCCGGTAACGCCCGAAAGCTTCCGGCTGGCCGGGGCGGCGGATGAGTTGCCGGTGATCGGCATCTGGCCGGGCAAGATATTGACCGAGCATATCCGCGAGGTGGTGCCGCTTTGCGATGGCGATCGCGCCCCCGATCCGGCGCGCGATCTGGCGCGGATTTCGGTGATCGAGCGCCATGGAAAGAACGGCAACATTGCCAATGGCTTCGTGCGCGGCTTCGGGCTGAAGCGTGGAGCCATCGCCTCGACGGTGTGCCATGACCATCACAACATTGCCGTTGTCGGAGTGGATTACGCCGATATGGCACTGGCCGCCGAGCGTCTGGCGCGGATCGAGGGTGGTTTCGTGGTGGTCGAGGGGGGCGAAGTGCGCGCCGAACTGGCGCTGCCGGTTGCCGGGCTGATGGCGCTGGAGCCTTTCGAGGCGGTACGCGCGAAGCTGGTGGCGCTGCGCGCGGCGGCGCGGGCGCTGGGGGTGGAACTGGAAGAGCCTTTCCTGCAACTGGCCTTTCTGGCCTTGCCGGTGATCCCGCACCTCAAGATCACCGATCACGGCATGGTCGATGTGGATCGTTTCGCGGTGATCGGCTGACGCCTGGCGGGGCGTGCGAGGGGGGGCGTCTGCCCCCCCAGGGTTACTGGTAGCGAGGGGGCTGTCTGCCCCCAAGGTTACTGGTAGCGAGGGGGCTGTCTGCCCCCAAGGTTACTGGTAGCGAGGGGGCTGTCTGCCCCCAGGGTTACTGGTAGCGAGGGGGCTGTCTGCCCCCTCGGGCCTGCGGCCCTCACCCCCGAGGATATTTTCGGCACAAAGATGGGTGTTGTTGCGCCGCGTCGTCAGCGAAAATGGATGTTGAAGCGGGCGCGGATGGCGGCGTCGAGCGCCGGGTCGATCTGACAGGGGGCATCGGTGAGGATGCGGTTCTTGCGCCGGATCGCGGCATCGAGCAGCAGGGGGCGCCCGGCCTCGGCCCATTCCTTTGGACTCATGCGGTTGCCGATAGCGGGATAGACATATTCGGTCTGCATCAGCCGCAGCGTCTGGTCGGAACCGAGGTAGTGGCCCGGCCCGTCGAGGCAGACGGCTTTCATGGCCTCGATGGAGGTGCTGTCCTCGGTCACGTCGATGCCGCGCACGCAACGCAGAACCTGGCCCAGAATGTCGTCGCCCAGCACCAGCGATTCGAGGCAGAAGCCCAGGAGCGAGGCATGCATCCCCACCGATTCATAGACCATGTTCAGCCCCGAAAGACCGGCCAGCGTGTTGGAAATGGCCTGTTCCCAGCCTGCCTGCATATCGGGCAGCTTGCTGTCGGCGATGCCGGCCGCCGCGCCGCCGGGCAGGCCATAGAAGCGGTGCATTTGCGCGCAACCGGCGCTGAGCAGCGCCTGTTCCGCCGAGCCGCCAGACATCGCACCGGTGCGCAGATCGCTCACGAAGGGCCAGGTGCCGAAGATCGCCGGATGACCGGGGGCCATGGCATTGACATAGACAACGCCGGCCAGACATTCGGCCACCGCCTGCACGATGGCCAGCGCGATCGGCGCGGGCGCGGTGGCGCCGGCCTGCCCCGCCGAGAGCAGCAGCACCGGCATGCCGGCGCGGATACACGCCTCCATGGCGATGCAGCTTTCCTCGGCGAATTTCATTGGTGGAACAACGAAGCAGTTGGAATTGCTGACAAAGGGGCGTGCGCGCCAGGCCTCCTCGCTGCCGGCGACCATATGCAGCAGGTCGAAACAGCCGGCGACATGCGAGGGGTCAGAGAACGAGGTGCCGACATGCTTCTGCGTGCCCGAGAGGCAGGCATAGAGGGTGTTGATATCCATGTCGAAATTGTCGATCACGTCACGGCAGACCATGGCGCGCTGAAAGAAATGCACATTGTCCAGATGCTGCGTCAGCCGCGCCGCATCATAGAGGTCCTGAGCGGTGGAATCGCGATAGGTCCCGGTTTCGAGATCGACCACATGCACTGCGGCCCCGGCGGTGCCGAAATGCACCCGCGATCCGGAAAGATGCAGGTCGAAGCGCGGATCGCGGGCGTGGAGGGTGATGTCGCGCGCGGCCTTGGCCAGCATGTCCTCGACCAGGGCGCGGGGGAAACGGATGCGCCCGTCATCGCCCAGCAGCGCGCCGGCCTTGGTAAGGATTTCGACCCCCGAGGCCGGGGCATTGGCCAGACCGATCTGTTCCAGCGCATCGAGCGCGGCCAGATGGATCCGCTGCACGCTGGCATCCGTCAGGGGGCGATACTGGCCGCCTTCAAGCCCGGCACGCACCGGGCGCAGGGCCTCGGCCAGGGGCGCGGCGCGCTCGGCCACCCGTGCCGCCCGACCGCCGCTGCGCCGCGCCCGTGCGGGCGCACAAAGATCGTCATTCATCCCGCAACTCCTTGATTGAAATGATCGGTTTTCGCCGTCCCGGTGGGGCGGCGCCTGGGGTCACATTTTCACGCGTTCTGCTTTCGGATCGTAGAGCGGCGCAAGGCTGGCCTGCGCCGCCACACGCCGCCCGGCGATGTCGATCTCGTAGTGCGCGGCCAGAAGCTCGGCCGCGCTTTCGCCGGGGCAGGGCACGTAGCCCATGGCCACCGATCCGCCGAGGTGATGGCCGTAATTGCCGCTGGTGACAGTGCCGACAATGCGCCCGTCGCGCAGGATTGGCTCGTTGTGATAGGCCATGGCACCGGGGTCTTGCAGCAGGAACTGGACCATGCGCCGCTCAAGCCCCGCATCGCGTTTCCTGAGCACCGCATCGCGGCCGATGAAATCGCCCTTGCCGGTTTTCACCGCAAAGCCGAGGCCCGCCTCCAACACATGATCCTCGTCGGTGATGTCATGGCCGAAGTGGCGGAACGCCTTTTCGATGCGGCAGCTATCGAGCGTGTGCAGCCCGCAAAGCGCGATCTCGGGCGCGGCTTCCAGCAGGGTTTCAAGGACATGCGCTGCCTGATCGCTGCTGACATAAAGCTCCCAACCCAGCTCGCCCACGTAGGAGATGCGATGCGCGCGCGCGATCCCGTAGCCCAGTTCAATCTCGCGCGCGGTGCCGAAAGGGAAGGCGGCGTTGTCGAGGGCGTCAGGCGTGACGCGCGCAAGCACCTCGCGCGATTGCGGCCCCATCAGGCAGAGCACGGCCTCGGCGGCGGTGACATCGGTGATCACCGCGAAATCATCGCCGAGATGGCGGCGCAGCCAGGCCAGATCGCGCTGGAGCGTGGCGCCGGGCACCACCAGCAGGAAGGCGGTCTCGGACAGCCGGGTGACGGTGAGATCGCTCTCGATGCCGCCACGATCATTGAGCATCTGCGTATAGACGATCTGCCCCGGCGTGACATTCACATCATTGGCGCAGAGCCGTTGCAGGAAGGCAGCCGCCTCGTGCCCCTCAACCCGGATCTTGCCGAAGGAGGTCATATCAAAAAGGCCCACGGCCTGACGCACGGCCCGGTGTTCGGCGCGCTGGTTGGCAAACCAGTTCTGCGGGCCCCAGGCATAGCGGTATTCGCGCGCCTCGCCTTCGCGCGCGAACCAGTTGGCGCGCTCCCACCCCGCGACTTCGCCAAAGACCGCGCCGCGCGCCTTGAGATGCTCATGCAGCGGTGAGCGGCGCACCCCGCGCGCGGTTTCGACCTGCCGGAAGGGAAAATGATCGGCATAGAGCAGGCCCAGCGTTTCGGTGACACGCTCGCGCAGGTAGCGGCGGTTGCGCTGGAAGGGCTGTGCGCGGCGGATGTCCACCTCCCACAGATCAAAGGGTGGCGCGCCTTCGGTCATCCAGTGCGCCAACGCCATGCCGGCCCCGCCCGAAGAGACGATGCCCACTGAATTATAGCCCGCCGCCACCCAGTAATTGCCCAGTTCCGGCGCCTCGCCCAGATAGTAGCGGTCATCGGGGGTGAAGCTTTCAGGGCCATTGAAGAAGGTGTGGATGCCGGCGGATTGAAACATCGGCATGCGGTTCATGGCCATGGCCAGGATCGGCTCGAAATGCTCGAAATCCTCGGGCAGGCTGTCGAAGCAGAAATCCTCGGGAATACCCTGCATGCCCCATGGCTTGGCCTTGGGCTCGAAGGCGCCCAGCATCATCTTGCCGGCGTCTTCCTTGTAGTAGGCGCATTCGTCGGGCACGCGCAGCACCGGCAGGCGCTCAAGGCCGGGGATGGGCTCGGTGACCAGGTAGAAATGCTCGGCGGCATGCAGGGGCAGGGTGACGCCCGAAGCGGCGGCCAGATCCCGGCCCCACATGCCGCCGCAATTGACCACATGCTCACAGGTGATGGTGCCGGTCTCGCCGCCGGATTCGTATTCCACGCCGCGCACGCGCTTGCCGTCATCGAGCACGCGGCGCACCTTGACCCCCTCGTGGATTGTCGCGCCCATCTGGCGTGCGCCCCGCGCCAGCGCCATGGCGATATTGGCCGGGTCGCACTGGCCATCGAGCGGCAGATGCACCGCTCCGACCACATCGCCCACATTGAGATGGGGATACATTGCCTTCACCTCGGCGGGCGCGATTTCATGCACTTCGACATCGAAGGCGCGCGCCAGCGCTGCCGAACGCAAGAGTTCCTCATGGCGTGCCGCGCTCAGCGCAACCGAGATGGAGCCGGTCTGGCGCATGCCGGTGCTGATGCCGGTTTCGGCTTCAAGCCGCGTGTAGAGATCGGCAGAATACTTGGCCAGGCGCGTCATGTTGAGCGAGCCGCGCAACTGGCCGATCAGCCCGGCGGCATGCCAGGTGGTGCCGCAGGTGAGTTGCTGGCGCTCAAGCAGCACCACGTCGCGCCAGCCGGCTTTCGCCAGGTGATAGGCGACCGAGCAGCCGGAAATACCGCCGCCGATGATCACCACTCGGGCATGGCTGGGAAGGGGCACGGCGGAAGGGGGCATGAGGGGCCTCAGGCGATGTGATGGCCGGCCGCGCGCAGGCGGCAGGCGAGTTCGTGGATATGGGCGGGGCCGGTCTCGCAGCAGCCGCCGACGATGGTGGCCCCGGCCGCCAGCCAGCCCAGCGCAAAATCGGCGTAGCGCTGCGGGGTCAGTTCGGCGCGGGCGCTGAGCGCGTCCACGGTCGCATTGTCCTTGAGGAAATCCGCGGTGATCTGCTGAAAGCCGTTGGCATAGGCGCCAAACGGCAGGCCATGGGCGGCCAGATGCGGCATCGCCTGATCCATGGCCTCGGGGGCGGAGCAGTTGGCCAGCAGTGCCGCCACGCCGCCCAGATGACCCTTGAGCGCGGCGATCGGCTCGCCCGAGCGCAGGCGCGTGCCGTCCTGGTCATCGACGGTGAGCGACAGCCAGAGCGGGATGCCGGCGCGCTCGGCGACGGGGAGCGCGCCCCGGATCAGCGCACGGGCATGCGCGACAGAGGCGACGGTCTCGCCCAGCAGCAGGTCGCATTGCGGTGCAAGGATTTCGGCCACCTCTGCATAGCGCGCGGCGGCGGTGTCATGGGCGGGCATCAGCTCTGGCCGGTATGAGGCCACGAGCGGCCCCAGCGAGCCGGCGATCATGCCCCGCCCGTGGGCCTTGCGTGCCGCATGGGCCTCGGCCAGTGCGGCGGCGTGCAGATCGGCGAACCGATGGTCAAGACCGAATTTCTCCAGCCGGTCGTGGTGGATGGCATAGGTATTGGCCGTGGCCAGGCTGGCCCCGGCAGCGAAGTAATCGGCATGGATTGCCTGCACCATGCCGGGATGGTCGATCATCACCCGCGTCGCCCAGAGCGGGGTGGGGCTGTCACCCGAGCGGCGGACCAGTTCCTGGCCCATGCCGCCATCAAGAAGGGTGATCGTGCTCATGCGCGCAGCCTTTCGTTGCGCGAGTCCCAGGCCGGGGCGTCGGGCAGAACCACCGCGCGGCGCTTCTCGCCAAAGACCTCGACGCTGATTTCGGTGCCCGGTGCGGCAAGATCGGCGCGCAGCATGGCCAGTGCCAGGCAGGCATTGACCCGGTGGCCGAAATAGCCCGAGGTGGTCTCGCCCACGACCTGACCCTCGTGCCAGAGTGTGGACATATAGGGCGGGTCGCAATCGCCCGGCTCGACGTCAAGGGTGACGAAGCGCTTTGCAACCCCGGCCTGTTTCTCGGCCAGAAGTGCTGCCTTGCCGGGGAAATCCTTGGACCAGTCGATGAACCGCTCCAGCCCGCCCTGCAACAGCGTGTAGTCGGTCGAAAGATCGCCCTTCCAGGCACGGTAGCCCTTTTCCACGCGCAGGCTGTTGAGGGCGAACATGCCGAAGGGTTGCGCACCTGCATCGACAAGCGCATCGAAGATCGCCGGGGCGTCGGCCGTGGCGCAGTGAATCTCCCAACCCAGTTCGCCGGCAAAGGAGACCCGCAGCAGCCCGACCTTGTGGCCGGCGAGCCGGGCGTCCTGTGTCGACAGCCAGGGCAGGCCGAGGTCGGCATCGGTAAGCGGGGCCAGCAGCGCGCGCGCCTTCGGGCCGGTGACGAGCAGGCAGGTGATCGCGTCGGTCCAGTCCTCAAGGGTGATGCCCTCGGGCAGGCCCCGGCGCAGGATATCGGCATCATGGCCTTGCGCCACGGCGGCAGTGATGCAGCCAACGGCCTCGTCGCTTTCAACCATCACCGTCATTTCGGTGACGATGCGGCCACGATCATCGGGGAAATAGGCCAGCCCCACGCGCCCGGACGCGGGCAGCCGCGAGGCGGTCAGGCTGTCGAGATGGGCGCGCGCGCCGGGGCCGACCAGCCGGAAGCGCGAGAAGCCCGGAATTTCCAGCACGCCCGCGCCATCGCGCACGGCCTCGCATTCGGCCTTCACGGCACCAAACCAGGGGCCTTCGCGCCGCCAGGTCTGTTGCGCGGCCTCGGATGTGTCGTCGCCGGGGCGAGCGAACCAGTTGGCGCGCTCCCAGCCATTGTAAGCACCGAATTGCGCGCCGCGCGCCTTCAGCCGTTCATGCAGCGCCGAAAGCTTGCGGTCGCGCCCGGCGGGCCAGCTGTGATGCGGGAAATGCATGGCGTATTCGTGGCCATAGACCTCCATGCCCTTGGCGACGCAATAGTCGTGATCCTCGAAGCCGGTGAAGCGGCGCGGATCGCATGACCACATGTCCCACTCGGTGCCACCCTGGGTGATCCACTCCGCCAACACCTTGCCCGCGCCACCGCCCTGGCAGATGCCGAAGGTAAAGACACAGGCCTCAAACGCATTGGGCACGCCGGGCATGGGGCCGATCAGGGGGTTGCCATCGGGCGTATAGGGGATGGGGCCGTTGATGACCTTTTGCAGCTTGGCTTGCTCCAGCAACGGCACGCGGGCCATGGCGTCGTTGATATGCCATTCCAGCCGTTCCAGATCGTCGGGATAAAGCTGGAAGCTGAAATCCTCGGGCATCGGATCGTCAGGTGTGGCCCAATGCGCACGGCAGGGGTTTTCATAGGGGCCGAGGTTGAAGCCCATCTTCTCCTGTCGCAGGTAGTATGAGCTGTCGACATCGCGCAGGAGCGGCAGCTTGCGGCCGCTCTCGCGCGTCCAGCGCTCAAGCTCGGGGATGGTGTCGAAGAGCAGGTATTGGTGGCTCATCACCATCATCGGCACGCGGCGGCCGAACATGGCCCCCACCCGCGCGGCATAATAGCCGGCGGCGTTGACGACATAATCACATCGCACCTCGCCCCTGGGGGTGTCCAGCACCCATTCGCCGCCCTCGCGCCGGGCCCCCGTGACCGGGCGGAAACGCTCGATCCTCGCGCCCATGTCGCGCGCGCCCTTGGCCAGTGCCTGGGTCAGTTGCGCGGGATCGATGTCGCCGTCATAGGGGTCATAGAGCGCGCCGGTCAGATCGTGGGTTTCCAGAAACGGATAGCGGCTGCGGATCTCGTCGGGGGCAAGGATTTCCAGGTCCATGCCCTGATAGCGCCCCATCCCCACCACGCGCTTGAACTCGCGCAGGCGCTCGTTACTGTGCGCCAGCCGCACCGAGCCGGTGACATGGTAGTTCATCGGGTAATCGACTGCCTCGCCCAGATCACGGTAGAGCGCGGCAGAATAACGCTGCATGTTCATGATCGACCACGAGGCCGAGAAGGTCGGCACATTGCCAGCGGCGTGCCAGGTAGAGCCGGCGGTCAGTTCATTGCGCTCCAGCAGCAGGCAGTCGGTCCAGCCGGCGAGGGCCAGATGATAGAGGCACGATGCGCCAACGACGCCACCGCCAATGATTACCACGCGCGCCGTATCAGCCATGTCGTCCTCCGCAACCGTCCGTTCCATGCCGATCATTGCGCCCGGATGGCCGCAAAGGCAATTCGACGATGAGGTCTGATTTAATCAGAAATGCCGATTAGCAGGAAGGCGCCCCTCGCCACGCATTCGTGTTGAAACTGATAATCATTCGCAATATAGAGGGCGAACAAACAAACCAACGGAGACCAGAATGCCGCGCCACGCATCCTCACCCGCCAGAATCATTGCCGCATTCGCAGTGGCGTTCTTGCCGATGCTGACGGCAGGTCAGGCCGCCGCCAGCGAGTCGCCACGCCTCCTGGCCACGATCGGCATGATCGCCGACCCGGCGGCGCGAATGGCCGGCGATTGCGTGCAGGTCGAGGCGCTGATCGGCCCCGGGCTGGACCCGCATCTCTATCAGCCACGCCCTTCCGACATTCAGCGCCTTCAGGGCGCGGACAGGATTGTTGCGCTTGGGCTTGGCCTCGAAGGGCGGCTGGCCGATGTGCTGGCGCGCAGCGGAGCGCTTATCCTGGGCGATACCCTCGATCCTGCCTGGCTGCTCGACGATGGCGGCGCGCCCGATCCGCACCTGTGGATGGACCCGGTGCTTTGGGGCAGCATCCTGCCGCTGCTGGCCGATACACTTTCCGCGCTCGCGCCCGATTGTGCCGATGCGATCGCCGCGCGCATGGCGCGCGAGGCGGCGCTCTTCGCAGCGCTCGATGCCTGGGCGGCCGAATCGCTGGCCAGCATCCCCGAACCCCGCCGCGTGCTGCTCACGGCGCATGATGCTTTCGCCTATTTCGCGCAGCGCTACGGGCTGGAAAACCTCGCCATCCAGGGCATTTCCACCGAATCGGAACCCTCCATCGCGGCCATCGACACGCTCGCGCGCGAAGCCGCAGACCGTGACATCCCGGCGGCCTTCATCGAAACCACGCTCAATCCGCGCGCCGTGCGCGCCCTCATCGAAGCCGCCGCCGCGCGCGGCCATGAACTCGCGCTGGGGGGCGAGCTCTATTCCGATGCGCTCGGCGAGCCGGACAGTGGCGCCGGAACCTACCCCGGAATGATCATCGCCAATGTCTCGGCCATCACCACCGCGCTGGGTGGCCTGCCCGCGGCGCTGCCGGCAGAACTGGCGGCCCTGATCGAATGATCGCAGCCGTCTTTGTGCGGCAAATATCCTCGGGGGGTGAATGGCCGCAGGCCAGAGGGGGGGCAGACAGCCCCCTTTTCGCTTCCCGTCACCGTTTCAAACCGGCAGGATGGTGGTTGATTTGATCTCTTCCATCGACAACAGCGCCGTCACATTATGGATGCGCACATCGCGGATCAGCGCCTGATAGAAAGTGTCATAGGCGCGCGCATTCTTCACTCGCACCTTGAGGATATAGTCGATATCACCGGCCAGCCGGTGGGCCTCAAGCACTTCGGGGCGCGAGCGTACCGAATGCAGAAAGCGCTCCTGCCAGTCGGGTTCATGCGCGCTGGTGCGGATCAGCACGAAGAAGCAGGCCTCCAGCCCCAGCGCCTCGGCATCCAGAAGCACCGTCTGGCGGCCGATCACCCCGGCTTCGCGCAGCTTGCGGATGCGGTTCCAGACCGGGGTCTTGGAACTGCCCACCTTGCGCGCGATATCGTCCAGCGACTGGCTGGCATCCTCTTGCAGCTCGGCAAGGATCTTGCGGTCAAGGGCGTCGATTTCGTGCGCGGGCATCGGTCAGGGCCTGTTGCTGCAATATCGCCTGTCTAGCGTGCGGGGCGCAGGGCGGCAAGCCGGACGCGCCCCCTTGCGCCTGCCGCGCAGATCGTATTCCCTGCGTCGCTGGCGCGGCCGCTCATGCCGCCTGCGGAGGGGCGATGGAAGGCGAGTTTGACTATGTGATCGTCGGTGCCGGCTCGTCCGGTTCGGTGCTGGCCGAGCGGCTCTCCGCCGATGGACGCGCCCGCGTGCTGGTGCTCGAAGCAGGCGGCAGCGACCGGCGGTTCTTCGTGCAGATGCCGCTGGGCTACGGCAAGCTCTACTATGATCCGAAGGTCAACTGGTGTTACCGCGCCGAGCCCGACCCCGGCCTTGCCGGCCAATCCGACTACTGGCCGCGCGGCAAGGTCATGGGCGGCTCATCCTCGATCAACGCCATGGTCTGGATTCGGGGGCACCCGTCGGATTACGAGGACTGGCGCGCTGCCGGCAACCCCGGCTGGGGCTGGCAGGAGGCCCGCGCCGCCTATCGCGCCATTGAGGATTGCGAGGATGGCGCGGATGACTGGCGCGGGCAGGGCGGGCCGCTCTTCATCCGGTCCAGCCGGGTGCCGGCGCATCGGTTGGTCGAGCCTTTCCTGACCGCCTGCGAAGGCATCGGCCTGCCCCGCAACCGCGATTTCAATGGCGCCGAGCAGGAAGGTGCGGGTATCTACCAGCTCACCATTCATGGCCGGCGGCGCAACTCGGCGGCGCGCGCCTTCCTGCGCCCGGCGCTGAAGCGCGCGAATGTTGCCTTGCGCTGCCATGCCCATGCGACGCGCGTTCTCTTCGAGGGCCGCCGCGCGGTGGGCGTGCAGTATCGCTGGCGCGGGCGCGATATGGTCGCGCGCACCGCGCCGGGTGGCGAGGTCATTCTGGCCGGCGGGGCGATCAACACGCCGCAACTGCTCATGCTTTCGGGCATTGGCGCGGGCGCGGCACTTCAGGCGCTGGGCCTGCCGGTGGTGCTGGACCAGCCCAATGTCGGGGCCCATCTCGCCGATCATCAAGGGATCAACTATACCTACCGGATGCGTGTGCCCACGCTCAACGATCTGCTGCGCCCATGGTGGGGAAAGCTGCTGGTCGGGCTGCGCTACCTTGTCACCGGGGGCGGGCCGCTGGGCGTGTCGATCAACCATGCCGGGGGGTTCTTCCGCACCGATCCGGCGCTTGCGCGGCCCAACATGCAGCTTTACTTTCAGGCATTCTCCACGCTGATCCAGCGCGATGGAGAGCGCCCGGTGCTCAACCCCGATCCGTTTTCGGGCCTCTCGCTGGGCCTGTCAAACTGCCGGCCCACCAGCCGTGGCCGCATCGAACTGACCAGCCCTGACCCTCTCGCGCCGCCGCGCATCTTCGCCAATGCGCTGAGCACCGATCACGACATCACCGAGATGCTGGTCGCGGTCAAGACCCTGCGCCGCATCGCCGCCGCCCAGCCGCTGGCGGGGCTGATCGCCGAGGAGTTGCGCCCCGGCCCGGCGGTGCAGGGCGATGCCGCCCTCATCGACGACATCCGCGCGCGCGCGGGTACCGTCTTTCACCCCTCCTGCACCGCGCGCATGGGGGCTGACCCGGCGCAGGCGGTGGTGGATGCGCGGCTGCGCGTGCATGGGCTTGAGGGGCTGCGGGTCTGCGATGCCTCGGCCTTTCCCGCGCTGATCGGCGGCAATACCAACGCCCCGGCGATCCTGATGGGCTGGATCGGTGCCGAGAAGATGCTTCAGGATCGCCGCAACTGAGCCATGCCCCGGTTCGGTTTGATCCGTGTCATGGTCGCGCGGTTTCACAACCGGCAGGATCGTCACCGTTCTTCGTGCCGAGATCCGGGGCGGGTGAGGCGTGGCCCTTAATGGTGCCCGGATGGCAAGGGTTTTGTTCGTACGATCCGCACGATATGACAGGCTGACACGCGACGGGGCCCCAGGCATATCCCGGCCCGACACCGCGCCAGACCCGGCGCAAGCAGATGCGAGAGCGACCATGACCCAGGCCCCGGCGGCACGCCGCGAATCCGCCAAGACCCTTCCCGATGCCCAGACTGTCACGGCAGTGCGGCACTGGACCGACAGGCTCTTTTCCTTCCGCGTCAGCCGCCCGGCCAGCCTGCGCTTTCGTTCGGGCGAATTCGTGATGATCGGCCTGCCCG